>CAZACK010000102.1:12836-18246 GCA_964483455.1 uncultured Solibacteraceae bacterium | reverse complement strand
AGGCGGCCGTCGAGATGCTGCTGGAGAAGGTCGAACCGGCGACCGCGATCTTCGCCGGCAAGGACCAGATGGCGTACGGTGTCCTGGAAGGCCTGAGGCAGCACGGCCTGGAGGTGCCCAAGGACATCAGCCTGATCGGCTTCGGCGGCCAGTTCGAAGAGTCAAACCTGCCGCATCTGACCACGGTGTATGTCGACGGCGAGGAGGTCGGCTGGCAGCTTGCGAAGATGGCAGTGCAGAAGATCAAGGCTGCGGACAAGAAGCTGCCTGAGGTAGTGGTGCCGACGCGGCTGGTGCGGCGCGGCACCTGCCGGCCGCCGGGCGCCAGGCAGGCAGCGGTCAGGACGCCCGCTTCGCGAGCCCGCCACGGCGCTGTAGTGAGGGCCGCCCGGTAGCGCGGGTGCGGCCTGCTAAGCTGCTGCTACATGCCAATGCAGGGACAAGTCGTCATCGTCACCGGCGCCGGCTCGGGCATCGGCCGCGCCACCGCTGAGCTGCTCGCCTCCGAAGGCGCTCGCATTGTCGTCGCCGAGATCAACGCGGCGACCGGCGAAGCCACCGAGCAGACCATCCGCCGCGTGGGCGGGACCGCCCGCTTCGTCCAAACCGACGTCGCCGTCGAGGAAAGCGTCGAGGCGATGGTGCAGGCAGCCGCTGAGTTGGGCCCCGTGTTCGGACTGGTCAACAACGCCGGTATCGAGATTGAGGCGCCCGTGGCCGAGATGTCCACCGCCGACTGGGAGCGGGTGCTGGCGGTCAACTTGCGAAGCGTGTTCCTCTGCTCGCGCGCCGCCGTGCCCCACATGCGCCGGAACGGCGCCGGCAGTATTGTGAACATCGCCTCCGTGCATGCGAGCTTCGCGTTCGCCGGCTACTCGGCGTACGACGCCAGCAAGGGCGGAATGGTGTCGCTGACCCGAACCATCGCCCTCGAGAACGGCCCCTGGCGGATTCGCGCCAACGTGATCTGCCCCGGCTACATCGACACAGCCATGTGGGATGCGTGGCTCGCGCAGCAGCCCAACCCCGAGGAACTCGACCGCCAGACCAAGGAATGGCATCCGCTACGGCGACGCGGTTTGCCGCACGATGTGGCGCGGGCAGTGCGGTTCCTGCTGTCGGACGATGCGGAGTGGATCACCGGCGCCAGTCTGGTGGTGGATGGCGGGCTGAGCGTCCGCTACTTCGGTTACTGACCCTGCGCCCGGATCGCCGTCCTGTACTCCGGTTTCCCTTGAATCTCAAGATGGATGCGGTACAACTGCCCGCCGAAGTTCCCCGATGCCGGATCGTAACCCGGAGGCATGACCGGCATCGGCTCGGACCTCGCCGCCGAGGTGATGAAAAGATCGGTCAGATCCGGCCCCCCGAACGCCACCGAGGAAACCTGCTTGGCCGGCACGGCAATCCTCCGCTCCACCTTCCCATCCGGGTCGTAGCGCACCACACAGCTTCCATACCACTGCGCCGACCAGAGGAAGCCCGAAGCGTCGACGGTCAGTCCGTCCGGCAGACCCTCTTCCTCCGGGACCTTGACCAGCACGCGACGGTTGCAAACGTCGCCGCTCGCCTTGTCGTAGTCGTAGGCGTAGATGATGCGCCCCACCGAGTCGGCGAAGTACAGCGTCCTCTCGTCGGGAGAAAAAGCCAGGCCGTTGGCCAGGTGGATTCCCTCGTCCACCACCCGGGCGGTCCCATCGGTGTCCACCCGAATGAGCTTGCCGAGCGGGTACTCGTTTTGCGGATCGTAGAACCAGGAGCCGGTGAACAGCCGCCCGGCGGGGTCGGCGATGGAGTCATTCACCTGGCACCTGGAGCCATCCGCTTCCGCGGCAATCGGCGTGACGGCGTCGCGGCCGTCCCAGGCCCAGATGCCGCTGTTGTTGGTGATGACGAACCCGCCCGAGCGGTCCATTGCGCAGGCATTGATCTCGAGCCCTTCCTTCATCACTTCGTGGCGGCCCGAGGCCGAGTGATAGCGGTAGAACTTCCGGCCCACGCAATCGGTCCAGTAGAGATAACCCGCGACGGGATCCCAGAGCGGCCCCTCTCCGCACAGGTCCCCGTAGTCAGCGATCACTGACAGCTCGTTCATTTCATTCTCCCGAATTCTGGCAACTTCACTCGATCACCGTGATCGGCGCCGCCAGCGCCGCCCGAATCGTCTCGTCGTCCAGCTCGATCCCAAGTCCCGGCGCATCCGGCAGGCTCCACTTCCCGTCCCGCATGGCCGGTTCGGGTCCCGCCAGCCTTGGCCGCAAGAAGGAAGGGAACAGGCCCGGGTGGAAGTACTCACAATACGGACAATTCGCGACGGCCGCCGCAAAATGACGCGTGGCGGCGACGGTCAGGCCCGTCTTCCAGGCGTGCGGCACGCAGAACCGGCCCCGCTCGACAGCCATGCGCGCGCATCGCACCGCTTCCGTCAAACCTCCCACGCGCCCCATGTCCGGCTGGATGACGTCGCAGTGGCCGGCGTCCATCAGCTCCCGGAACTCGTGGCGCGTTTGCAGGAACTCGCCCACCGCCACCGGCGTCGTCGTCGCGTCTGCCAGCCGCGCCAGCCCGTCGAGGTCGTCCGTGTGCACCGGCGTCTCCACGAAGAACAGCTTCAGGTCCTCGATCCGGCGGTGAACCCAGAGCGCGTCGTTCCAGTTCTTCCAGCGGTAGCCGACGTCGATCATGAACTCGCAATCGTCCCCGACGATCCGCCGACACTCGTGGATGAACCTCACCAGCTCGCGATCGTCCACCAGGTCGTAGAAGAGCATCTCCATCTTGACGGCCCGGAAGCCGATCGAGAGAGCCTTCTCCATCAGTTCGACGCAGCAGGCCTTCATCTCGGCCCAAGTGCGATTCAGCGGCATGCTCGGAAACAGCGTTGCGTACGGGGTGATGGCGGGCCTCGCCGCGCCGCCGAGCAGCCGGTAGGCTGGCAGGCCGAGGAGCTTGCCGCGAAGGTCGTGCAGCGCGTTATCGATGGCCGACATCAGCATGATGCCCAGGCCGCGGCGCCCGTGGTAGATGGTGCCTTCGTAGACCTTGTCCCACAGGCGCTCGACATCGAGCGGGTTTTCGCCGAGCAGCAGATCGCGGATGCCCATGCTCCAGATGTGCGCCGACGGCGTCTCGAGCAGGGCGGCGATGGCGTTTGGCGGCGCGTCCGTCTCGCCGATCCCGCACTGCCCGTTGTCGGCCGTGACCCGGATGACCGCGGTGTCCACCGCTCCGTCGCAATCCTCCGGCTTCAGGTTCGGCGACCGGAGCTGGAGGCATTCGATCTTCGCGATCCTGGGCGCCGCTTCCACCCGCTCCATGTCAGTTCCCTTTCTCCCCGGCCTTGAGAAAGACAATCTCCAGGCGCGACACTCCGGCAATGAACAGACGCGCCTGGCGGCCGGCCCGTTTGTCCGTCTCGCCCTTCCGGGTGCCGATCACCTGAGGGTACCACCCGTGGTTCTTCGCGTTGCCGGGATGGGATCCTTCGGTAGCGGCCCTCACCCGGTCGGCGTCGATGAACTGCCGCGGCGCGGTCCAGCCGCCCGGATCCTCCAGCCTGTCGTTGAACGACACGTAGGTGCCGTCGCCTTTCATCGCCGTGTCGACGGCGTGATTCAGCAGCATCACGAACGTCTTCAGGTGCGTGTTCCAGTGGACCGAGGGCCCCCAGAAGATGTCGGCGTCCTGCCGGTGCCAGTCGATCTTCGACGGGAAGATCGGCGTGAGCCTCCCGCCGAGTCCGGGCTCGGTCCAGGTTCCCTTGTGCCATTTGACAACCCGGCCCGCCGGCCGGTCTCGGTCGGCGTATCGCATCCGCGCGACAGCGACCCCCTGCTCGGCCGGGTCTCGCACATAGCTGCTGAACAGAAAGTAGAAATACTCCCGTTTCCGGTCCGGGATGACGGTAAAATCGCCATGACCGCCGGAGTCCCATGGGCTCTTCGTGTCGCAGCGCAGCGAGTCCGGGGGAGCCTCCAGCACGATGCCGAGGTGTTCCCAATTCGCGCCGTTGTCTCGCGACCGCAGGGCGCCGATCTTGGGCGCGGTCGGCAGATGGCTGTTCGGCTTGCAGACATCGTCCGGCTCGTAGTGATACCAGCCGTACAGCGTGCCGTCTTCCGCCTGCCACGTGCTTTCCAGCCAGATGTACAGGTCCTCGAGGTTCCTACCATCAGCCTGGCCGTCGAGCCGGATGTCCACCGCCGGCGTGAGGTTGAAGAGATTCGTGGCTGCGATGCGCCAGGGCTGCCCGTAGGAGTTGAAGAGGTAGAACGTGTCTCCGTCCCAATGGGCGGGACTGTTGCAGTCAATGGCATTCTTCTTGTCCAGCCGGGTGACCCCGGGAAAACGGAGGAACGGCGCCTCGCGGACCAGCACGCGGGGACCCGCCCGGTCGTCACAAAACAGGACGGAGCAGGTCAGCAACGGGAGCCAGGCTTTGAAATGCTTCATGAAACGTCAACACTACCTGAGCGGAGGCGGCGTGTCAATCGGCCTTCCTGGGCAGCAAATCATCTTGGGCCGCCGACGAACGCCGATAGGCCCTTCATTTCCATCGGCGTGCATCGGCGGCTGAATGCATTCTACCGTCCGTCGATATGCCCCCGATCTTTTCTTGGCCCGGGACGAACACGGCGGCAAGTTGAACTTCCACGGATTGGCCGGGCTCGAGCACCGGGGCCGTTCCGGCCCGAATGGCGTTCTCCAGGCCGGAGCCGGGGATGCTGGTGAACGGCTCGATGGCCATGACATAGCATCCGCCGTGCCAGGGGTAGCCGAAGGAACCTCGCAATTCCTGCCAGAACCAAAGGTATGGGAACGTTTCCACCGGCCACCCCAGGCCGAAACTGAAATCGTGCCGGGCGCTCGTGATTGCGTACCAGCCCGCAGCCAGGTCGCGCAAATAGCCAAATTCGCAATGCCTTTCCTCCGCCGGAGGCGTCGTGCTGAGATCTACGATCCCTTGTTTGCCCGGGATGCGAGGCCAACGCGCGACGGCGCCGGCCGGGATTCGGCAGGTAGGAGCGATTTCCACCGAATGAGCCTCGAAGGTCGCCTCCGGCAACTGAATGACGCAATCGCCACCCAGGAACGGAGCGCCGAAGGCGGGATGATGGCCCCACATGTAGTGCATCGGCTCTTCCGCCCGGCTGGTGATCCGCTCGACGATGCGCAACACCGGTTTTCCCGGTTCCACCGTCATCCGTCGCTCGAGGCGGAAGGGGCTCCGGTAGAGTGAAACCGACAACCGCACGGAGGCGGCGCCGTCCGCGTTCTGGATCTCATAGTCCCACGGGAGCGTGGAAGCCTCTCCGTGGAAGTTCAAGTGGAGGCCCTTGTATACGCAGGCGTCGCCGCCATTGGGGAAGATCACCTGCCAGCCCCCCTCGTAATGCTCCAGCCAGGCTTC
>CAZACK010000102.1:0-12736 GCA_964483455.1 uncultured Solibacteraceae bacterium | reverse complement strand
ACACCCTTGACTTTTTCCGCGATTGGGGATACGCTTGGTCCGGTGAAACATTTCATGTAACGGCTCACCAGGATGGAGGTGGCCGTGTTCAGGGGTAGTTCATCATCGACACTTTGGAGGCATCCGATGACCGGTAGCGGTTTCCCGCGCTTGGCGCGACGTGGATTCTCTCTCGCGATTGTCATGCTCCTGCTGGCGGGCATGGCGGCGTTGGCTCAGCGATACTTCGGCGGGCTGACCGGCATGGTCACCGACCAGTCGGGATCCGTCCTTCGCGGAGTCACCATTCGGCTCACCAACCTCAACAAGAACGTCGTCAGCACGGTGCAGACGAACGACGAAGGCGTCTACCGTGCGCCCGACATGACCCCGGATACTTACCGGCTGGAAGCGGAGCTGTCGGGGTTCAAGAAGATCGTCCGCGAGCCGCTGCTGGTCGAGAGCAACCGGCTGCTGACCGTGGACATCACCATGGAGGTCGGCGACGTTGCCCAGAGCGTCGAAGTTACCGGAGCTCCGCCGCTGCTGGAACTCGAGAGCTCAAAATCGACGCAGACCTTCGAAGGCACCCTCATCGCACAGGCGCCCCTGGATGTGAATGCCCGCTCGGACTTTCGAACCATCCTCAGCTACCTGCCCGGCGCCAACTACGGTTTTAGCGGCCGAATGCTGATCAACGGCGCCCGCTCCTCCCAGGTGGCTTACGACAATGACGGCCTGTCGAACCGGAGCCCCTGGGCGGGCAACATGCAGCAGGAACATTCGATCAACGTGGACTCGATTTCGGCGGTGAAGTTCACGCTGGTGAACGCGGGCGCCGAGTCCAGCGCGCCGGCGCAGGTTTCCATTGTCACTCGCAGCGGTACGAACGAGTTTCACGGGAACGTCTTCCTCGACACGGTTCATTCCGTGTTCAACGCGCAGGACCACAACTACGCGGGCAGCCCGAAGTCCTTCTACCGGACAAACTACGAAGGCTACTCTCTGTCCGGCCCGGTTTACATTCCAAAGGTATACGACGGGCGCAACCGCACGTTCTTCATGACCACGCTGGCGGCGAATCAGACCCCGGGCGGACCGTCCGGATACGTGACGAGCCCCAACGCCGAACTGCGTTCCGGGAACTTCTCGAACTTCCGCGATCCGCAGGGCGAATTGATCCCGATCATCGACCCGACGACCGGGCTGCCGTTTGACGGCAACATCATTCCGACGAGCCGTCTCTATACCGGCGCGAAGAACTACATCGACGCCCTGTATCCACTGCCGAACCGGGAGGGCTACGACCGGAACCTGTTCCTGCCCGAGTGGTGGTACGGAAACATAAAGTCCGTCCGGACGGATATCCGGTTGGATCAACATCTGTCTTCCAAGAACAACTTCTTTGTCCGCTACAGTCGCTACTGGATGCCCAGCGACGCCGGCTACCGGGAATTCGGCTTCGGGTTCAATGCCTCCCAGTTTACGATCGACTCGTTCGTGGCCAACGACTCCCACATGTTCAGTCCGAACCTGCTCAATGACTTCCGGGCCGGCATCTCCAGGGTCCGCAACAAGCAGTTCACGGGACGGAACTCGGGAGAGATCTTCGATCTTCTCGGCGTCACGGGCGTCGACCCGCTTTTCACGAATCCCGAGCGCCGCTCGATGCCGGACATCTACGTTGTCGGGATGGAGTACTTCTACCCGTGGACAAACGACGGCACGGGCGGCAACCATTTATGGGACTTCTATGACAATGCCACACTGATTCGCGGACGCCACACGCTGAAATTCGGCGGGAACTTCCGGAACGACGTCAACGAGTCTCTCTACTACGGCATTCCCGGAAGCTGGAACTTCGATGGCACGTTTACCGGCTATGGTCTGGCGGACTTTCTACTCGGCCTGCCGCACACGGCCGTTCGCAATTATCCGCGGGCGCTGCTGGGCAACGACCGGAAGGACGCCTGGTACATGGGGTGGTGGCTCCAGGAGGACTTCAAGGTCTCGCCTCGGCTGACGTTGAACCTGGGCCTCCGCTGGGATGTGAACTTCCCCGGCCGCGCCGCGGGCGACACGTACTACAACTTCGACCCGAAGACAGGCAGCCTGGTCCTCCCGTCACAGCAGGCGATCAACAGCATTGTTCCTGTCTTTCCGGACACGATCCCGGTGGTCACGGCGCAGTCGGCGGGCTACCCCGCCCGGCTGAGGAAGACACAGTGGAGGAACCTCGCGCCTCGCCTCGGCATCGCCTGGCGCCCCTTTGGCGACAAGACCGTCATCCGGACCGCGTACGGCATCTACACCAACGAGCTTAGCCTCAGCCACCTCCTGATGCTTTCCTGGAGCAGCCCGTGGGGCGGCTCCGAGACATTCACCAACACGTACGACAACGGCCAGTTCATGTGGACATGGCCGAGGGCCTACCCGACCAATGTGATCGGCGATTCTTCCTTCGGCGGCACTTACTCGGCCGGCGGCTTCGTGCCGAACCTGAAGAACCCTTACACGCAGCAGTGGAACTTCACCATCGAGCGGCAGATCGAGGCGACGCTGTTCCGCCTCCAATACATCGGGACGAAGTCCACGCATCTGCTGTGGCAGCGCGGTAACGGCTGGACGATGGGCGACTATAACACCCCGCCGCCCAGCACAACCCCCTACGACCCGAGCCGCCGTCCCTACCCGCTGTACGGCTCCATCAGCTACTTGGAAAACGGCGGCAACGCGGTGTACCATGCCTTGAACATCGCCGCCGAACGGCGTCTCGCGAAAGGCGTTTCGTTCAACTCGCAGTTCACCTGGGCGCGGAACATGACCGACACCTACGACGGCGGCTCGGATCTGAACGATCTTCGCTACGAGTTCGGTTTGGGCAACTCGGTGTGGAACCGCAGCGGAATGCGGGGCAACCAGCCGGAAACGCCGAAGTTCCGGTTCACGACCCTGTTCCTCGCGGAACTGCCGTTTGGCCGCGGCCGGTGGCTGGGCAGGAACTGGCACCGGGCGATCGATTCCATCCTCGGCGGCTGGGCCATCACGGGGAATCTGAACATCGAGACGGGATGGTGGATTTCCCCTTACTATTGGGGCGGCACCGATCCCTCCGGGACGAACTACTATCTCGGATCGCCCGACGTGGTCGGGCCGGTCAATTTCCGAAACGACGTCAAGCCGTATGAGCTGTTCCTGAATCCGGACGCGTTCGTATTGCCCCCCGACAACATCGGGCGCTTCGGCAACTCCGGCTTCACCTATCTCCAGGAACCGACCTGGTGGGCCTTTGACATGGGCTTCCACAAGGAAGTTCCGATCTATGAGCGCCTCCGGCTGGAGCTGAGCTGCCGGATGCAAAACGCCTTCAACCACGGCTACTACTGGCACCGGTCCTACGCCTGGTATATGGATGTGAACAACCCATCGACGTTCGGCCAGTTCTCCGGGTGGGTGTTCGGAAGCCGCGTCATTTCCCTTGTTGGCCGGATCGCCTGGTGACAATCCGGAGAATATCCCGGACTTGAGGCGATTCCCGGTACCTGGGAGCGGCGGCGGAGCGCCGCTCCCTTCTTTTGTCCCTATTCGCGTCCTTCCCCGGTAACTGTCAGACTGTGTGTCATGAGGGTCCAGAATCGAGCTCGTTTCTCCCGCCGCCGGCTTCTCGCCACCACGATTGCCGCCGGAGCCGGCTCCGCGCTCAGAGGGCAAGCTCCTGGTGCGACGAAAACCGGGGTCACCATCCAGGTCGGCCCCGGCGCCGGCGCGGCCCCGCTGGGCGCGCCGGTTGAGACCAGCGTCCCCTTCGTCCTCGGGGCTCTCCGCCGCGCGGACGGGCTGGTGGTCGTTTCGCCAAAGAGCAAGCCCGTGGCGACGCAGACGCGTCCGGCGATGCACTGGCCGGACGGCAGCATCCGTTGGCTCAGCCTGGTCTTCGAGGCCGAGGATGGCCCAGGCGGGTACTCGCTTCAGGACGGGCGCCCGCCGGCCGCGCCCGATCTCGTGACCGGCGACGGCGTCGTCCGCACGGATACCGGACTCACGGTCCTCGATCTCCCGGCGGCGGGATGGCCGCCCGCGATCTCCGCCTACACAACGGACGGCAAGATCGCGAAGATTGTCGCCGGCTGCGACCTCGTGCTCACCCGTCACGACGGAGTGGCCGTTCGTGCGGCGCTTGCCGGCGATTCCGGCCGAGTGATCGTCGAGGAGCGCGGTCCGCTGCGCGCAAGCATCCGCTCGGAAGGCAAGTGCCGTGCGGAAGCGGGTGCGGGGTTGTTTGACTACATCCTCCGCTACACCCTGTTCAAAGGACGGCCCGAGGTCCTTCTGTCCGTCACCTGGGTCAACGCCACGGACAACCCTTCCGAGCAGGTGCGTGACATCCGGGTTCGGCTGCCGTTTGCCTTCGAGCCGGACCGCCTCGTCTTCGGCTGCGAGCGCGGCATCTATGACGGGCCGTTCCTGGAGGACTGGCCCGTCTACATTCTCCAGGAGGACCACGACCAGTATTGGGCGAAGACCCTCAATCCGGACGGCCGCCTTCAAAACCTCTCGAGCGGCGGCGCGAACGGCGAACGCTGCCCGGGCTGGCTGTACGTCGAGCGCGAGGACAAGTGTCTCGGCGTCTGGGTTCCGCGCTTCTGGGAGGAGTACCCGAACGAGATTGCCGTTCGAGTCGGCGAGCTGAGCGTGGGGCTCTGGCCGGAGCGGGCTGCGGCGCACTTGCTGTCCAAGCCGCGCCTGCCCGCGAATCCCGACGGCGAGCGCCCGTACGTGAAGACGAAGTACTCGCCCGTGCTGCCCCATCCCTATGTCGCCTTCCTCGATCCGGAAACGAAATCCCTCGATGCGAGGCAGGGCATGGCGAAGACCCAGGAAATCGTGCTCAGCGTTTGGGCCGGGCGGGGCGAGTCCAGCTTCGAGAAGAAATGGTGGAGCCGGTCGTTGAAGCCCGTTCGCGGGCATGTCGATCCTCCCGCCGCCGCCGTCGCCTCGCCCGCCGGGCCGATGCTCGCCCGAACCCCCGGTCGATTCCTCGAGTTCGAGACACTGTTCGACGAGTGCTTCGGGTGGCTGCACCGCCACATCGACCTCCTGAAGTGCTACGGCAAGTTCGACTACGGCGACTTCAAGTACTTCACTGCCGCCACGGATTATATGACCCATCCCGGCACCAAGTGGGGCCACCACGGCGAGATGGCTCGCGAGGGTTACTGGCACAACAACGAGGGCGACACCTTCCTGGGCTTGCTGCTTTATTACCTGCGCACCGGCGATCCGCGGGCCTGGGAGCGCTGCTCGATCGCCGCGCGGCACCTGCTGGACATCGACATCCGCCACTATCCGCACTGGGGGATGTACACGCACAGCTATGGACATTGTTACGTCGAGACGGCGCCGGCGGGCGAGCCGGACCATTCCTGGCTGCTCGGGCTGCTGCTCTGGTCGGGTGTCACCGGCGATCCGGTGGCGCGCGACTGGGTGATCCGTTGCGGCGAGCAACTCGTTCGGTTCAACCGGGACTTCCGGCTATCCGACGCGCGCACCGTTTCCGTTCACCTGCACATGATGTGTCAGTTCCACCTGGCCACCGGGGAGGCGAACTACCTGGAAGCGGCGAAAGCGCCGGCCCGAGCGCTTCTGGAGTTACAGAACACCGATGGAAGCTGGCCGGCGTACATGGCGAACACGGAGCGGTCGCGCACGCCGGGGTTCGTCGATCACGCCGTCATGGCGCTGGCGGATTACTTCGCGATCACGGGAGAGGCCCGCGCCCGGCAGGCTGTCGACAAGGCCCTCGACTACATGCGCAGCGTCCAAACCGGCAAACCCATCGGGGAACTCGACTCGCCGTTCGTGCTTCACGCACTGGCAGTGCTGGCGGAGACCACGAGCGAGGCGCGTTACGCGAGACTTGCGAGTGATGTCCTCGGCTATTTCCAGCGCGTCCAGAATCTCTCGAACAACCTCTACACCCGCGGCGACGTAGCCTGGGCGCAACTCGGGGTGAACAACGCCGAGAAAGCCAGGACGGCCGGACGTCCGCCCCAGTTCCTGAACCAGGCGCGGCCGCTGACCGTGGGCGCCTTGCTCGCCTACGGGCAGCGGTGCCTGGCGTCGATCGCCGGGCTGGAAACTCGCCGCGGCTAATCATGGCACGTGTCCTGGTAGCCTGGCTGCTGTGCGCCTTCGCCGCCGCGGCATCCGACCTCGAAACGCAGTTCGCCGATCCACCGGCGCGCTACGGCCCGTCCTGCTATTGGTGGTGGTTCGGCGGCGTGTACACGCCGGCGGAGATTCGCGAAAACCTCGATGCGCTGAAGTCGGCCGGGCTGGGAGGATTTCGTATCTTCCCCGTGTATCCCTTGGCCAAGGACGATCCGGCGCGCGGAATTCGCAATGCGCGGTACCTGTCGCCGGAGTTTCTCGATCTCGTTTCGACCGCGGTGCAGCACGGGTCGAAACTGGGGCTGGTTCCCGAATCGCTGCTCGGAACCGGCTGGCCGTACGGCGGCCCGTACATTCCTCCGGAACTCGGCGCGGGCCGGCTGAAATTCTTCTCCGAACAAATCGAAGGACCGCGCGAGTTCTCCGGCCGCGTTCCGGGTGAGGCGAAGCCGCCGGAGACTCTGCTGGCGGTTCAGGCGGCGCAGGTCAGCGCGGAGGGCGGGGTCGACCTCCAGACCATCATCGACATCACAGAGCGCATCGAGGCGTGGGAACTCCGCGGATGGAACGTGCCGCCCGGACGCTGGCGCCTGATGACGTTCGTGAGCGGCTACACCGGCATGAAGGTCAAGCGAGCCTCCCTCGGCGGCGAAGGCCTGGTCCTCGACCATTTCAATCGGGCGGCCCTCGACCTCCATCTCAAACACAACGGCGACCGGCAGGCGCCGCACCTGAAAGGCGCGCTGGCGGTGTCGATGGACAGTTGGGAGGTGTTCGGCTCGAACTGGACCCCGAGGCTGCCCGAGGAATTCGAGCGCCGCCGCGGATACGCGCTCCAGCCGTACCTGTCCGCGATCTTCCTGCCCGCCGGCGAGACCGGAGCCCGCGTCCGCTACGATTTCCGCCGCACGATCTCCGAGCTTGCGCTTGAGAACTTCTTCGCGCCGCTTCGCGATTGGGCGCACGGCAACGGGTTCAAGACGCGCGTCGAAGCCCACGGTACGCCGGCCGACATCCTGGAAGCCTACGGCTTGAACGACTTTCCCGAAGGCGAGAGCTACGGGGAACAGGACCGCAGGCTTATCAACATCCGCGACCGGAAACTGGCCAGCTCGGCCGGGCATCTGTTCGGGCGGCACCAGATCTCATGCGAAACGTTCACGTGGCTGCGCTATCCGATGTTCCTGGTCACCGTCGAGAACATGAAGGCGGCGGCCGACGCGGCCTATCTCGACGGCGTCAACCAGATCAACTACCACGGCGTGCCGCTGTCACCCAACTGGGCCGAGCTGCCGGGTTGGTTTTATTACGCGGCGACGAACGTGAGCCGCGGCAACACCTGGTGGCCCTATTTGCGGCGCCTCTCCGACT
The DNA here is from genome assembly GCA_964483455.1 of uncultured Solibacteraceae bacterium. Classification (GTDB taxonomy): domain Bacteria; phylum Acidobacteriota; class Terriglobia; order Bryobacterales; family Bryobacteraceae; genus CAYZJD01. Next base: position 5,215 of record CAZACK010000102.1, on the reverse strand, counting down.
ACCTGCGCCGCGCGAACTTCCTTCTCCAGCAAGGCACGCCGGTGACGGACGTGGCCGTTTATCTTCCGTACGAGGATGTCTGGTCGGAAGCCTATGGCGACTGGTACGACTTGGCCGGCGCGGTCGAGAAGCGGTTCTCGGCGGGCGGGGCGGGGAGCGTGTCCGCGGCGTTAGCCGCCTTGCGAGACGCGGGCTTCGATTTCGACTTCATCAACGCCCGCCGGCTCGCCGAAGCCCGGATCGAGCCGCGAATTCTGAAGGCGGGGCCCATGGAGTACCGGGCCGTCGTTGTCCCCGGTGTCGAGACGATCGAGCCGCAGGCCCTCGAGACGCTTCATCGCTTGTGCCAGGCAGGAGGCGCCGTGATCGCCACCGATCGCCTGCCTTCGCGATCGTCCGGGCTGAAGAATAGGACTGTCGACGACGCCAAGGTGCGAGCGCTGGCCGAGCGGATGTTCGGACCCGCGGGGGATTGCCTCTTCCTTCCGGCCGATCCAGCCGCCGCGCTGGCGCCGCGCCGGCAACGGCTGCCGGCCCTGATGGCGAAGCGTGTTCCGCCGGACGTTGTGTTCCACCCGCCGGACCCCGACGTCGGCTTCGTCCACCGGCGAACCGAATCGGAGGACATCTACTTCCTGGCGAATGTCAGCCCCCAGGCGAAGCGCTTCCGGGCGCGGTTTCGCGCCGCCGGGCGAGCGCCGACGTTGTACGATGCCGAAACGGCTTCCACCCGGCCGCTGTATCCGCTTCGCACCGAGGTGGAACTGTCGCTCGGTCCATGGGGCTCCTCCTTCGTTGTTCTTCGGGATGCCCCTGCACACACTATCGTTGCCGCAAACGTGGAAACCATCCGCAGCCTGAACGGCAACAGTGCCGAGGCGGAAGTGGGATCAAATGGTCAGTTCTTCATCCAAACAGCCGCGCGCACGATTCAAGCCTCGGCCGGCGATCTCCCGGCGCCGCTGGCGATCGCCGGGCCGTGGGTGCTGTCGAAAGACTCATCTGCCGGCTTGCCGCTGGGCGCGCTGGTGAGTTGGACAGCCTTCCCGCACTTCCGATCCTTTTCAGGCACGGCCTCGTACCGAACCTCGTTCGACCTCCCGGAAACCTACACACGCTCCCGTACCCGGCTCATCCTGGACCTCGGCGAAGTGCGCGACATCGCGGAGGCGGCGTTGAACGGTGAGCCCGCCGGGGTTGCCTGGAAGCACCCCTACGAGATCGATATCTCCCGGCAGGCGAAAGTGGGACGGAATGAACTGGAGGTCAAAGTGACCAATCGCCTGATCAACCGGATGCTGGAGGCGGCGCCGCTGCCCGCGCCGTATGTTCCGCTTCGCGACTGGATCGCGGAGCCGGTGGAATCCGGCTTGCTCGGGCCGGTCCGTATCCGGCCCGTCAGGGAGATCACGTTGGAATGACACGTCCGCCGGTCTTCAGCCGCAGGCAACTTGCCCGTCTTCTGTCCGGCGCCTCCGCCGGACTTGCGCTCGGCGCTCAGAAGCGCCCAGTGCCGGAGACTGTCTTCCGCCGCGCCGGCGACAACCTCGAATGGACGATCGGGAACCACTCCATGCGGCAAAGGCTTGCGCTTAAGGGCGGTCGATTCTGCTGCGAGTCGCTCGTCTGCGCCGGGCGAGAGTGGATCCACCCGGTGGAGACCTCCGACGAGTTCCTCGTCCAGATTGGCGACCAGCCCGTGACGCTGACCGGCGGCGGGCGATGGCGATACGCCGGCCACTCCATCGAGCCGCGCGAGAAGGGATGGACCGAGCTGCGGATCGAACTGCAATCCGCCGGTTCGCCGGCCACCATCCGCCGCCACTACTGGTGGCACGATACGCTTCCCGTCGTCCGCCAGCGCATCGTCGTCCGCAACGACAGCGCCGAACCGCTCGTCGTCCGCCGCATTGATTCATTCCGGCTCCGCGTCAGCCCGGTTCCGCAACCGCTCGAGCTGTCCTGGATGAACAACTTCGGCCGCGGCATGAAGCCGAATCCCGGCAATCCCATCCACCGCCGCACCATCGGCGAGAACATCGAGCACGAGATCCGCACCGGGCCGTATTCTCCGGACTGCGCGTGGTTCTCGCTGGAGATTCCGGGCCGCCGGGAGGGGCTGATCGGCGGCTGGGAATGGTCCGGGCCGATGAGGGTCGTATTCGGAGACTTGAAGGAGCCTTGCCTGATCCACGGCGGCCCCGATCCCGAAGGGATGGCCGAGCCGCTGCCGCCCGGCTCTATGTTCGAAGCGCCCGTCGGCTGGTATGGCCTTTATCGGGGCGATCTCGACGAGGCCGCCCACGTGAGCCACCGGCTGGTGCGGGAATCGCTCGGCCCTCCGCTGCCCGCCAAAGACTACCCGTGGGTCGCTTACTGCACCTGGGCCTGCTCGCTGGACGAGGACAGCCCGTTCAACGAGAAGGGCACGCATCCCTGGTTTCCAACGGAGAAGAACCTGATCTCGCAGGCCGAGGCCGCCGCCCGCCTCGGCTTCGAACTGTACCTGTGGGATTACGGCTGGTTCCCGCGCGTCGGCGACTGGTGGTGCGATCCGCACCGATTCCCCGAGGGACCGAAACGAGTGGTCCGGGCGGTGAAGAGCCTGAACATGAAGCTCGGGCTGTGGATCGGCTTCGGCAACGCGGATGAGAAGTCCCAGGTGGTGCGAGACCATCCCGACTGGCTCGCCACCTATCGCGGCAAGCCCATCCCTGATGACTTCTTCACCCGCACCGGCGCTTCGGTGTGGAACACGCGCATCCTGTGCCTGGCCCACCGCCCGGCCCGCGAGTGGGTCAAGCAGCAGTTGAGCCGCGTGATCGACGAGTTCGAGCTGGACTGGCTGAAGCACGACTTCGACCTGATCACGATCTGCCAGGACCGCGATCACACCCACACGCCCGGCGACGGGCGGATCGCCGCCTGCGAGGGTTTCTACGAAATCATGGACTTCGTGCGGTCCCGCTATCCCAACCTCGTCTGCGAGAACTGGATGAACAACAGCGCCGTGCCGGACTACGGCGTGCTGCAACGGCACCACATGCAGCTCATTGGCGACGCCTACCAGCCTTTCCTCCTGCGCCAGATGGTCTACGGACACACGCAGATCTTCCCGCCAGACCGCCAGCAGCGCTACGTGCGGCTGGAGGAGTCGGACGTGGATTTCCGCACCAAGGTCCGGAGCGGCATGGTCGGCGGCCCCTGGACGCTGCTGAGCGACCCGCGGCGGCTGAGCGCCGGGCACACCAGGATTCTGGCGGAAGAAATCGCGCTGCTGAAACGCTGGCGTCACCTGTTCTCCACGGGCCGGGTTTACCGGCTCCTGGACAGGCCGCATCCACGCTCGTGGGATGCTTTCGAGTTCTACGATCCCCGGCGGCGCGAGGGGATCGTCTACGTGTTCCGAAACGACCACGCCGAAGCACATAGAATGGTGAAGCTGAAGGGACTGGTGGCCGGCGCACCGTATCGTGTGACCTCGGTGGACGCGAAGAGTGACGTGGTCCTGACCGGCCGGCGTCTGATGAGCGAAGGCATCCCCGTGGTGGTGCCGCGGCGCAGCACTTCGGAGGTGCTCCTACTGAAAGGACGACGGCATGACTCCGCGTGAACGATGGCGGGCGTTGCTCGACGGCAAGAAGCCCGACCGCGTGCCTTGCGACTACTGGGGCACGGGCGAGACCACGGCGCGGCTGCTTCGCGACCTGGGATGCGGCGCCGAGCGCAACCTCTGGGAGAAGCTCGGCATTGATAAGTGCATCCACCTCGCGCCGGTCCATCCCCGCGCCACCGAGGACACCTGGCACATGCAGTCGCTGTTCAGCATCTGGCATGTCGGGGTGAGGAACATCGAGTACGGCGAGGGTATCGGCGTGTATGAGGAGACGGTGTCCCCGCCGCTGGCCGGCGCTGAGACGGTCGCCGACATCGAGCGGTTCGATTGGCCCAATCCCGGCGAATGGGACGTGAGCGGGCTGCGCGCGCAGTGCCTGGAGTGGAAGGACTATCCGATTCTCGCCGGCACCTACGAGCCGTTCTACCTGTACTGCCGGTTGCGCGGCATGGAGCTTGCGCTCGAAGACCTCGCGTCGAATCCGGAAATCGCCGATGCCATCCTGGACGGGATTCACCGGGTGCACGTGCCGCTCATCCGGCGAATCCTCGACGAGGTCGCAGGCCTGATCGACTTCGTCTATGTCGCCGAGGACCTCGGCACCCAGCGCTCGTTGCTGTTGAGCCCGGCCCTGTTCCGGAGGTTCCTCAAGCCGCGGCTGGCCGGGATGATCGACCTGGCCCATTCTTACGGCGTCCGGGTGTTCCACCATGACGACGGCGCCATCCGGCCGCTAATCCCGGACCTGATCGAGATCGGCATCGACCTGTTGAACCCGATCCAGTGGCGGTGCGCCGGCATGGACCGGGAATCTCTGGCGCGCGACTTCGGCGCGGCCCTGGTCTTTCACGGCGGCGTGGACAACCAGCAGACCCTCCCGTTCGGCACGACGGACGACGTGCGCCGCCAGGTGGCCGAGAACATCGAGATCTTCCGCCATGCGAAGGGCTACATCGTCGCTCCGTGTCACAACATCCAGTCCAATACGCCGACGGAAAATATTGTTGCAATATACGAAGCGGTGCGGGAATTCGGAGGTGGTTGATGCCGCGTCGCGCCTGCCTCGCTCTTCTTTTCTGTGGTCTGGCGTTCCCGCAGTCACACCTGCCCGGCACCGCGCCGCTGGCCACGCAGGGCGACCTCGCGGCGCAGATGGTCGATGGCATCAACGCATTCCTGCTCAAGGAGACGGCGGCGGTCGCCGTCCAGCGCGACTCGCTATGGAAGCGCGACTACAGCTCGGCGGAAGCGTACGAGCGATCGGTCGCGCCGCACCGCGACCGGCTGCGCAAGATCATTGGCGCAGTCGATCCGCGGGTGGAAGTCAAAGCGCTCCAGTTTGATGCGACCACGTCCCCGAAATCGGTCGTCGGACGTGGCGCCGGCTACACAATCCACTCCGTGCGCTGGCCCGTTCTCGAGGGCGTGACCGCCGAGGGCCTGCTCCTGGAACCGGACCTCGCTCCGGTGGCCCGCGTCGTGGCCATTCCCGATGCCGACGAGCCTCCGGAGATGGCGGCCCGGCAATTCGCCTGGCGACTGGCCGAAAACGGCTGCCAGGTAATCGTGCCCGTGCTGATCGACCGCAAGGACACGTAC
>CAZACK010000101.1:0-18256 GCA_964483455.1 uncultured Solibacteraceae bacterium | reverse complement strand
CATGGTTCCTCGCATTGTACGCCACACGCTCATGGGTTATGCTGCGCTTGTTCGCAGATTGAGGGACTACCTATGCACAAACGGCGCTTTTCTGTCTGTCTCCTGATCGCACTCGCCGCACTGGCCGTCACGCTGAACGCGCAAACACAATGGGACAATTACAGCGACACGTGGGTGGCGACCGACGCCCTCGGACGGAAGGTCACCGAGGGGCAGCGCGAGGCTCGCCCGGACCGTTTCGTCGGCATGTTCTATTTCCTCTGGCTCGGCCCCCACGTCAAAGGCGGGCCGTGGGACGTCGGCAAGATTCTATCCATCGACCCGGACGCCATGCAGAAGAAGGACAGCCCACTGTGGGGTCCAATCCACTCCATGCACCACTGGGGCGAGCCCCTGTTCGGCTATTACCTCTCCGACGACGAATGGGTGCTGCGGAAGCACGCCCAGATGCTGTCGGACGCCGGCGTCGACGTCATCATTTTCGACACCAGCAACAAGATTACCTACGAGCGGCAGTACCTGGCGCTGTTCAAAGCCTTCCGGGAGGAGCGCCGGCTTGGCAACAAGGCGCCCGGTGTCGCGTTCCTGACTCCGTTCTGGGATCCGAAATCGACGGTCCAGCAGCTTTACAACGATCTGTACAGCAAGGGCCTGTACAAAGACCTTTGGTTCCAATGGGAGGGCAAGCCGCTGATCCTGGCCGACCCGGCGAAGGTTAATCCCGACCTGCTTTCGTTCTTTACGTTCCGCAAGCCGCAGCCGTCGTACTTCGAAGGCCCGACGGGGCCGAACATGTGGAGCTGGCTCGAGGTGTACCCGCAGCACGTATTCAAGAACGACCGCGGCGAGAAAGAGCAGATGTCGGTGGGGGTGGCGCAGAACGCGGTGAATGGGAAGCTCGGCACGCTGAGCGCGCCGGGCGCGTACGGCCGCAGCTACCACGGCGGGCGGCACGAGACCGCGCCCGATGCGGTGCTCCACGGATACAACTTCGCCGAGCAGTGGAAACGGGCGATCGAGGAAGACCCGAAGTTCATCTTCATCACCAACTGGAACGAGTGGATCGCCGGGCGCTTCGATGAGTTCCTCGGCGTGCGCGCGCCAGTCATTTTCGTGGACGAGTTCGATCAGGAGAACAGCCGCGACGTCGAGCCCATGAAGGGCGGCCACGGCGACAATTACTACTACCAAACGGTCAACGGCATCCGCCGCTTCAAAGGCGCCAGGAAGCCTCCGGTCGCCGGTCCGGAAATCACCATCGATCTCAACGGCCCCCTGGCCGCCTGGAAGAGCGTGGAACCCGAATTCCGCGACACGATCGGCGACACGTTCGTGCGGAACCACCCCGGCTACAACACGGCCACGCGGTTCGTGAACACGACCGGCCGAAACGACCTGGTGCTGATGAAAGTCGCCCGGGACCGCAAGCTCGTGTACTTCTATGCGAAAGCCGGCGACGCCATCACGCCGCACACTGACCCCAACTGGATGATGCTGTTCATCGATCGCGACCGCGATCACCGCACCGGCTGGCAGGGGTACGATTTCGTCGTGAACCGGCGCGTGAAGGACGCCGAGACAACTTTTCTCGAACACACGCGCGCCGGCTGGAAATGGCAGCCGAAGGCGGAGGTGAAGTTCTGCCATGGGGGTTCCGAGCTGGCGCTGGCGATTTCGCGGGAGGCCCTCGGGATCGGCGACGGGCCGTTCCAGCTAGAGTTCAAGTGGGCCGACAACATCCAGAACGAGGACAGCATCGACGAGTTCACGTTGAACGGGGATGCGGCGCCGCCGGGGAGGTTCAACTATCTATATTCGGTTCCGTGAAGGCGTCTGGGCCCGGCCATCAGCTTCGGGCAGGCGAAAGCGTCCGTCCCGCCGGGAGGGATTCCATCACTTACAGGCCGGTCCCAGCGCCTGCTCCAGGTCCGCCAGGATGTCCTCCGGATCCTCGATGCCGGCGGACAGGCGCACCAGATTGTCCCGGATTCCCATGCGCCGCCGCTGCGCCGGCGCCACTTCTCTGTGGGAACTCATGGCCGGGTAGAGGATCATCGAGTGCACGTCGCCGAGCGAGGTGGCGCGCACCACCAGCTTCAGCCGGTCGAGGAAGGCGAAGACTTCCTCGCGGCCGGCGCCGGCAATCTCGAAGCTGACGATGCCGCCGTAGAGGCCTTCCGGGAACAGACGCCGGATGGTCGCGGCGTCAGGGTGCTGCGGATCGGCCGGGAAGTGAACGCGCTCGATCTTCGCGTGGCCCGCCAGTCGGCCGGCGATGCGGCAGGCGTTGGCGCACTGCCGCTCCATGCGCAGCGGGAACGTCTTGATGCCCCGCATCGTCAGGTAACATTCGAACGGCCCGAGCACCGGCCCGTACGCGCGCGACAGCGTGCGGATCGTCTCGTAATGCGCCGCGTCCGACACGACGATGCCGCCGAGCACGTCGCCGTGGCCGGCCAGGTACTTCGTCAGGCTGTGCACCACCAGGCTGGCCCCGAGCTCCAGCGGACGCACCATCAGCGGCGTGGCGAACGTGTTGTCCACCACCAGCGCCGCACCGGCGCCCTTCGCCACGGCCGCGATCCTGTCCATCGCACCCACTCGCAGCAGCGGGTTGGAGATGGTCTCCATGAGCACGCAGCCGGGCTTCCGCTCGGCGACCGCCCGCTCCACCGCGGCGAGGTCGCAGATATCCACCCAGGCGACCTCCACGCCCAGCGGCTCGAGCACCTTCATCAGCAGGCTGATGGTCGCGCCGTAGAGCGCGTGCGCGGCCAGGATTGACTTCCGCCGGTCGGCCAGCGCCGCCAGCAGCGCGATTTGCACCGCCGACATGCCCGAGGCGCAGGCGAGGGCGCCGTGCCCGTTTTCGAGCGACGCCGCCAACTCCTCGAGCGCCGCGCTCGACGGGTTGTCGTAGCGCGAGTAACAGTAGCCCGCTTCGGTGCGCTCGAAGATGCGGTCGAGTTCCTCGGTGGTGGCGGAGAAGAAGCTGGCGGCGGTGTAAATGGGCGTGGTGACCGGGACCTGCACCGGCGCCTTCTTGCGGTCGCCCGAATGAACCGCCTTGGTGTGGATCTTCAAGTTACTTCCGTTTCCAGCGGACGCCGTCCTTAGTGTCTTCCAGGATAACTCCGCGGTCGAGCAGCCCGGCGCGGATCTCATCGGCGCGGCGGAAGTCCTTCGCCTGGCGCGCCTGCTGCCGCTCGGCGATGAGTGCGTCGATTTCGGCCTCGGTGATCTCGCCTGCTCGCGCGGAAGGGCGCAGCACGTCGAAGACCTGGTCGAATTGCGAGAGCACTTCGAAGGCCCCAGCTTTGTTGGCGTCGCGAAACTCGCCCGAGTCCATCGCCGTGTTGGTGTCGCGCACGTACTCGAAAACGGCGGCGAGCGCCTCGGCGGTGTTCAGGTCGTCATCGAGGCTCCCGGCGAAACGCTCCCGCGCCTGCTTCGCGCGGCCTTCCAGTTGTTCGTTGAGCCCCTCGGGATACTTGCCGGTCTCCAGCCGCAGCCTGTAGTTCCGAAGACGCTCGATGGCCGTGCCCGCGGATTTCAGGGCGTCGAAGGTGAAGTTGAGCTGCTTGCGGTAAGGCACGGAGGCCAGCAGATAGCGCACCGCCTCGGGCTGATAGCCCTGGTCGAGGAGGTCGCGCAGGGTGAAGAAGTTGCCCAGCGATTTCGACATCGTCTGCGCATCCACCATCAGGTGCTCGGAGTGGAGCCAGAAGCGCGCGAACGGCTTGCCGGTGGCGGCCTCCGACTGGGCGATTTCGTTCTCGTGGTGCGGGAAGGTGAGGTCGACGCCGCCGGCGTGGATGTCGAGCGTCTCGCCGAGGTATCGCATGGCCATGGCGGAGCACTCCAGGTGCCAGCCGGGACGGCCCGCGCCCACTTCCGTCTCCCAGAACGGCTCGTCCTCCTTGCGGGCCTTCCACAGCACGAAGTCGCGGGCGTCGGCTTTGTCGTACTTGTCGGTGTCCACGCGGGCGCCGGCGCGGATGCCGCCGAAGTCCGCGTGCGAGAGCTTGCCGTACTCCGGGAAGCACGCGATGCGGAAATAGACGGAGCCATCGCTTTCGTACGTACAACCCTTCCCGGCGAGCCGCTTCACGAGGTCCACCATCTCCGGGATGTGCTCGGTGGCCTTCACCAGCCGCTCGGGGCGTTCGAGCCGCAGCGCCGCGGAGTCGTCGAGAAACGCCTGCGTGTAGACGGCGGTGTGCTCGGCCAGCGGCTTGCCCGCCGCCTGCGCTTCGCGGATGATGCGGTCGTCCACATCGGTGATGTTCATGACGTGGTCCAGGCGGTAGCCGCGGCACTTCAGCCACCGCCGCAAGATGTCCTCGAAGGTGAACGTCCGCAGGTTGCCGATGTGGGCGTAATTCCAGACGGTCGGCCCGCAGGTGTACATGCGGACGGTGTTGCCTTCGAGCGGTGAGAACTCCTCCACCCGCTGCGTGAGCGTGTTGTAGAAGCGCAGGGCCATGAGTGCTATGAGGGGGTGATCTTTCTATCGTACAAGAACCCGGTTGTTCGGTTGGGCGGTTGGGCGGGTCTAGGGCGTCACGTGGATGGCGAACAGCTCGCTGGAGTAGTCGCCCACTTGCAGGTACAAAGGAAGTGGGTTCTGGGAGTGAATCGGCGGCAGCCGGAAGTTGACCTGCATCACACCGGCGATCTGACCCGGCGCCTGTCCCGCGTACTGGACATCCAGCGTCGTTGATTCATAGGCCACTCCAACAAGCACGGGGAGGCGAGGGAACGGCAGAAAATCCATCGAAACCAGCCCGTCGTCGAGATACGGTTCCATCGGACCCAGCCCCGTGGCGAACACGGTAACCACCGTGCCGAACCTGGCCGGATTCTGGATCGAATTGAGGGAGCCGTCTTCATTCAGCGCGGCCGCCAACGGCCAGGGGTGCAGAAAGGAAAACCGCTCACGCGGAGCGGGGAATACCTCCGGATCCGCGTCTGTTCTCCACAACTGGAACCGCCCGGCCGGGACGCCATCTTTCAGAACCTCGATGGGGACCACGCCGAAGTCGGTCCAGGGGAGGTTGGACGGGACCACCGCGTCGATCTGATCGTGTCGCGCGGAGGCTAGCGGCGCGGGTGCGCCTCCAAACCTCACCTCGACACCGCCGAGCGACATCGATGCCTTGCCACCCGCGTCCACCTGCATGCCGGCGGGCTGCTCGGGGCCGATGCCGCTGCCGTAAATGCTGATGAGAGCGCCCGGCGAGATGAAGCGCCCAACTTTCCGGAGAGCCGCATTGGCAACGCCGAATATCGCCGGCGGCCGCACCGGACTGCCCTGGAAGCGGGACACGTAGCCGGCGGAGCCCAGCAGATAGATGTTCCCCATGAAGTCCGCCGCCACGTCCTGTCCCCCGAAACCGGACGGAAGCAGCGTGGAATATAACAGCCCGGAGCCGTCGCTGTTCAGCTTGGTCAGGAAGTCGCCGCCACGGTCGAAGGCGCCGCTTGCCAGCGGAAAATCGGGGACTTCGGTTGTGCCGGTCACGTAAGCGTTTCCCTGGCCGTCAATGCCGAGGCTGTTAGCCCGCTCCGGCGCCGACCCGCTCAGCAGTGTCGAATAGACCAACCCCGTTCCGCCGGCATTCATCTTGGTAACGAAGGCGAACGGCCACCCGAGAAAGCGGACCAAAGGATCGGGAGTGGTCCGAAAGGCGCCCGGCGTGGTGGGGAAACCATCGGGGGAGACGGTAACACCGGTGAGGAAAGGGCTTCCGGCTTTGTCGACCGCCAGGCCTGACACCGTGAGGCCGGCGTGTATCGCCTAGGTGGTGGCGCGCCGAAATATGTCGAGAAAACCAGATCGCTGCCCGCCGCGTTCAGCTTGGCGACGAACGTGGTGCTCGTGAAGAAGTTGCAGAAGCACTCCTGCTGGAAGGCGCCGGGCGTGAGCGGGAAATCGTAGGTGTTCGTGAAGCCGGCCACATAGGCGCTGCCGGCCGCATCCACCGCGACCAGGTGGACTCCGCTGTGGGGGGCAATGGGGATGCAGATGCTGCCGGCGACGGGGCAGGCGGCTTGAGTTCCGGCCAGCAACGTCGAGTAGTACAGCGTCCGCCCGTCCGGGCTGAGCTTTGCTACGAAGCCGGCCGAGGAATAACCGAACGGGCTGTGAGGAGGCATCGCGGTCTGAAAAGCGCCGGCGGTGACGGGGAAGTCGTCGGACTCGGTGAATCCCGCCACGTAGGCGTTGCCGGAGGCGTCCACGGCCACGCTCACTCCCGAGTCCGAACCCTTGCCGCCAAGGTACGTCGAGTACACAAAGCCTCCCGTGGGGCCCAGCTTGCACGCAAACGCGTCTCCGCCGCCCGCGTACTCGGCCTGCCGGCTGTGCACGATGGGGAAATCCAGCGAATTGGTCCTGCCCGCCAGGTAGACATTACCGACGGAATCCACCGCCAAGTCCTGAAGCTGATCCCCACCGCTGCCGCCGAAGATGATCGTGTAGACAGGCTTCCCGGCGGTGTCGAGTCTTGTTACGAAGGCGTCGGAATCACCCAGATTGGGCGATTCCGGGCTCGAAGGCGAGACGGTCCCCCCGACATACACCTCGCCTTGAGGGCTCACCGCGAGCCGCGCCAGGGAGACGTTCCGCAAACCGCCGACCAGGGTGGAATACGGCTGCGGCGGCGTGAAGAAACCGAGGAATGATGGGCGTGGGTCTTCATGGCCGCCTGCAAGTCCAGCCCCGGAGTTCCCGGCAACGTCGATCCGCCACTTTGCCGGATCTCTTCCCATCAGAGTGACAGAATCGGGTCGGAGCCACTTTGTTTCGCTTGTCTTCGGTTACGGTGGAGCCCGTTTATCGGGTCTTCGTCGTGAAAGAGGACAGCTACTTCAGCCGGAGCAGCCAGTTGACCGCGTTGCGGATCAGGCGCTGCATCATCGGGTGGTTCAGCGCCTCGGGGGTATGGCCGGGGGCGAGGTAGCAGAAGCGGCCCTTGCCCATCTCCCGCCACCAGCCGGCCGGCGCCTCGAGATTGGCGCGCGAGATGGACCGCAGCAGCAGGTGTTCCCGGTCAAGGAAATACTTCACCGTGTGCTGCTCGTCGAAGATGTCGAAGTCCTCGACGCCGGCCGTCACCGGGTGGCCCTTGTTCTCGACGCGGACGGTGAAGACGTACGGCTCAGGGTGACCGCCGTAGTCGCCGCCGAACAGCTTGTAGTAAAGGCCGCCGGGCGGATAGATGCCCTGCGCGTTGTGAAGCGCCAGGAATCCGCCGCCGTTGTGCACGAAATCCCAGATCGCCTGCTGCTGCTCGGGCGTCATCCACTGGACGTGCGGCTTGTCGTAGCCGTTCGGCCAGTTCATGCCGTCGCGCAAGATGATCAGCAACTGGTGCGCCGCGAGGGACTCCTTGTTCAGGGCGGTCACTTCCTCGATGAAGGTCACCGGAATGTTATCGAGCACCAGCGCCCGGCTCAAGGCGTCCCGGGCGTGAACCGGGCTGTGGTACCGGTCGCCGAGAAGGGCGAGCGCGCGCGGGCGGTTCGCGGTGGAGTAAGCTTCCGATGTATTCTGCGCCGCCTGTTGGGCGACGAGCAGGAGGAACAGCAAGGCCGGCCGCATGTTCTCCATTCTCCCTCAACTTCGCATCACAAGCCGGACCGCAACCTCGCCGGCGGTACCATGGGGTGGATCCGTCGTCAAAGTCATCATGAAACACACACTTTGTGATGTTGCGGCGTTGTTATTGTTCGCCTGCCACCTCGGAGCCGGCCAGGCCCAGTCACCCTCGCTGCCGGCCACACCCGCCGGGCGGCAATTCGAGGCGTGGCTCCGCTCGCTGAACGCCGGCGACGCCGCCGACATGAAGCGGTTCATCCAGGACAACTTCGCTCCGTCCTTCCTCGAGAACTTCCCCCTTCAGGAGCACGTCGACATCCACGCGTCAGTGCGCGGGGATACCGGGGGTCTTTTGCTCAAGAAAGTGGAGGACTCAAAGGACCACGAGATCGCCGTGACCTGCGAAGCCAAGCAGACCGGCGCCTTCTTCCGGGTGATGATGCAGGTCGAGTCCGCGCCGCCGCACAAGATCAGCGGTGTCGGGATCATGACCGGCCCGGGACCTTCCCGCGCCGGGCCGCGGGTCCCGATGAGCGACGAGGAAATCGTACGGGAACTCGAGGCCCACCTGGAGAAGCTCGTAACAGCGGACCGGTTCTCGGGCGCGGTGCTGGTGGCCAAGAACGGCCTGCCGCTGTTCCGGAAGGCCTACGGCCTGGCGCACCAGGGCTTCCAGGTTCCCAATCGCATCGATACGAAGTTCAATCTCGGCTCGATGAACAAGATGTTCACGGCGGTGGCAGTGGCGCAACTTGCTCAGCAGGGCAAGCTGGCGTTCGACGACACGGTCGGCAAGCACCTTCCGGATTATCCGAACAAGACGGTCGCCGAAAAGGTAACGATCCACCAGTTGCTTACGCACACCTCAGGGCTGGGCACGTATTTCAACCGGCAATATCAGGAGGCTTCCAAAACGCTCTACCGCGCGATCCAGGACTACTACCCGCTGTTCGCCGGCGAACCGCTCTCCTTTGAGCCGGGACAGAAGTTCCAGTACAGCAACTCGGGATTCATGCTGCTCGGGGCGATTGTCGAGAGAGTCTCCGGACAGGAATACTTCGACTACGTCAGGGAGCATGTCTACAAGCCGGCCGGGATGGTGAACAGCGACTGTTACGAATTGGACCGCGACATCCCCAACCTGGCTTTCGGCTACACGAATACGGGGCCGGACGGCAAGCCGCGCGCGGGCGCCCGGTGGAATAACCTGTTCCTCCACGTGGTCAAAGGCGGCCCCGCCGGCGGCGGATACTCGACGGTCGAGGATCTTCTCCGGTTTGCGGAAGCGCTCCGAAGCCACCGGCTGCTCGACCGGACGCACACGGAGCTGGTGCTTGCCGGCAAGGTCGAGACCCGCATGGGAGAGGGCAAATACGCCTACGGCTTCTTCGACGAGGTTGTTGAAGGAGAGCGCATCGTTGGGCACGGTGGCGGCTTTCCGGGAATCAGCTCGCAACTCGACATCTACTTGAATTCCGGCTACACCGTGGCGGTCATGTCGAACTACGACGGCGGCGCCCAACTCGTCAACTCGCGGATCAGGGAATTGCTGTCGGCGCATCGTTGACCCGCCGGCGTGGCTTCCGGTTCTGGCACTTCTTGTCCGGAGATGAGGGCAAATGTCGCCGGTTCTGGAGTATCGGCCTCGGAGCTAGAATCCTCGGCCCCACCTTGCGGCCCTGGCTCCTAACCGATCAGCTTTGCGGCTAGTTCGACACCCCGGCTCTCCCCTCGACAACCGCTCGCACGCGCGCCGCCAGCATGTCGTGTTCCATCTCTCCCGGATGGTAGAGCCGCACCAGCCCGCGGCGATCCAGCAGAACCAGGGTCGGCGTCGAGCTGGCGCCATACACCCTGAAGTTTTCCTCGCTCACGGGGACGGGCACGTCGAGCAAATCGGCGAAGTGAGTCTGGCGGACCTCGTCGATGTACCGGAGTTCTTCCTCCGGGGTAGCCTCCTCGCCGCGGGCCTTGTAGCCGTACCTCTGCGTCGGACCGAGCAGGACAAGGCCCTTGCCGGCGAATTCCTGCTTGATGCGGCCCAGGACCGGCGCCATCGCCCGGCAGTCTCCGCACCAGTGCGCCCAGAAGTAGAGCAGGACCGGTTTACCTCTGAACGCCCTGAGAGGCGCCGGCTTCGGCCCAAGCCACAGGCCGGCCTCCAGCGGAGGAGCCGGCTTGCCTTCCAGACTGATGCGGTGGATGTTCTTCTGGATGCGCGCGTGGATGGAGGTTCCCCGATACTTGGCGAGCTCGCGCCGGAGGTATTCCCACGCCGCACCGCGTTCTCCTCGGGCGGTCATGACCTGGCCTTGCACTTCGATCGCGGCACCGACGGCGACCGGCAGATACCTGTCCGTGTCCAGTTCGCGGCTCTTCAATTGCTCTTGCGCCAGCTTGTAGGTTTCGACCGCGTAGGTTTCGGCTTTGTCCAATTGCCCGGCGGCCAGGGCGCCCCGCCCGAGCCAGGAGAGCGCGGCCAGAGTCTCCGATGTTACGCCGTGAGCCGCTCGCTGTTGCGAGACCAGGCTCTCGGCGAGGGCGAGGTTGTCTCGGGCGATAGCGGCGCGAACTTCGCGGACGAGATCCGCGGCAGCCGTGGCAGGCAGCAGAACGACAGCCGCGAGGAACGCTGTCCACTTGCCGGGGCTCATATCCACGAGGATATCAGCCGGCCGCCGTCCACCACGATCACCTGCCCGGTCAGGTAGGACGAGGCGCCCGTCGCCAGCATCAGGGCTACTCCCGCTATTTCCTCGGGCCTGCCGGCGCGGTGAATCGGCTGGCCACCCAGCGCCGCCTCGCGCCGCGCTTCCTCCTTCCAGTAGAACTCGCTGAGCCTGGTCTCCACCAGGCCGGGGGCGATAGCGTTGACGCGAACCCCGCGGGGACCAAGCTCGAGTGCGTAGGACATCGTCATCATGATCAGCGCCGCTTTGGTCATGCTGTAAAGCATCGCCTGCCGCTGCGGCCTCAATCCGGAGACTGAGGAGATGTTGATGATCGATCCGCTCCCTCTCTCGCACATCCCCGGGGCGACCAGCCGGGTGAGCCGGAACGCGGCTTTAAGGTTGATGTCGATCATCTTGTCGAACTGCGGCTCGGTCATCTCCAGGCAGTCGCCGTAGGCGATGTTGGTGCCGGCGTTGTTGACGAGAATGTCGATCCGCCCGAACTCACTATGGGCGGCTTCCACCAGACGCTCCAGTTCCTCAAGGCGGCCGACGTGGCAGGCCACGGGACGAACCCGGCCCGGCAGCGAACCCAGTTCGTGAGCCACCTCGTCCAGAGTCTCCTGCTTGCGCCCGCAGATGACCACCGAAGCGCCTTCGCGCGCGTAGGCCTCGGCAATCGCGCGGCCGATGCCGCGGCTGGCGCCGGTCACCAGCGCAACCTTTCCTTGCAGCGAGCCGGTCGAAATCCGCGCACTGATCTCATTCATCGCTCTTCATTATCTGCCGCCGATGAACGCCGATTAACGCGGATAGATCCCTCCTCTTCATCGGCGGAAGATAATGACTGTCCAAAACTCGACACCTTCGCCTCCGTCCCTGTAGAATCGTGTGATCGTGAATGCGATGCCCGCTCTTAATCTACTGCTTCAACAGGCGCCCTCTCGCCTGATCACGCTGAGCTTTGGCGACCTGCTGATCATCGGGATCTATTTTGCCGCCGTCCTGGCGATCGGATTCTACCTGAAACGGCACACCCGAACCGGCGAGGAGTTCTTCCTGGCCGGCCGCGAAATGACCGCCTGGGTCGCGGGTTTGAGCTTCCTGGCGGCCAACCTCGGATCGCTGGAGCTGATGGGCTGGGCAGCGGCCGCCTATCAGTACGGAATCCTGGCGACGCATTGGTACTGGATCGGCGCCATCCCGGCCATGTTGTTCCTGGGCGTGGTGATGATGCCCTTCTACTACATCTCGAAGACCCACTCCGTGCCGGGCTACTTGAAGCTGCGCTTCGGCGAACCCAGCCGGGCGCTGTCCGCCGTTTCCTTCGCGTTCATGACGGTGCTGATGAGCGGCATCAATATGTACTCGATGGCGCTGGTGATGAAAGTCGTGCTGGGCTGGGACATCAACTTCAGCATCTGGGCGTCGTCGCTGACGGTGGCCGTCTACGTGGCCCTTGGTGGGCTGCTCTCGGCCATTTTCAACGAAGTCCTGCAATTCGTGCTCATCTGGCTGGGGTCGCTGCTGATCCCCGTGATCGGCTTGATCGAAGCGGGCGGCTGGAACGGCATGGTGGAGAAGATCTCGAAGAGATTCCCCGGACAGGACTACACGCACCTGTGGAGCACCATGGGGAACTTCACCGACAACCCGATGGGCATCCACTGGACGGGAATCGTCCTCGGCCTCGGGTGGGTGATTTCCTTCGGCTACTGGACCACCGACTTTCTGGTGGTGCAGAGGGTGCTGGCGGCCAGGGATATGCGATCCGCCAAGCTTGCCCCGATCATCGGCGCGGCGTTCAAGATGATGGTGCCGTTCATCGTGATCCTGCCCGGCCTGCTCGGGCTGGCGGTGTTGCCGGTGAAGCTGGTGGGCGAGGATGCCGCCATCGCCAGCGGCGGGCACAGCTACAACGAGGTGCTGCCGCTGATGCTGGCGCGGTACCTCGGGCCGGGACTGCTCGGCCTGGGCATTACCGCGCTCATCGCCGGCTTCATGTCGGGGATGGCGGGCAACGTCAGCGCGTTCGCCACCGTCTGGACCTACGACATCTATCGCGCCCTCATGCGGAAGGAAGCTCCCGACGCGCACTACGTGCGCATGGGACGCTGGTGCACCATTCTCGGAGTACTGGTGAGCATCGGAACGGCGTACCTGGTCATGCAGTTCAAGAGCATCATGGATTACGTCCAGGCGCTGTTCAGCTTCTTCATTGCGCCGCTGTTCGGCACCGTTCTGCTCGGGATGCTCTGGCGCCGGGCGACGCCGGCGGGCGGATTTTGGGGCCTGCTCGCGGGCACCCTGTCATCCATCGGGATGTGGGCTTGGGTGAAACTGAATCCCGCCGCCCTGTCTTACATCGCCCTCTCGCCCCGCGCCAAGGACATGGCGGAGAATATGTACCGGGCGCTGTGGTCCTGGCTGATCTGCGTGGCGGTGACGGTCATCGTCAGCCTGATGACGAAGCCCAGGCCCGTCAAGGAATTGACCGGGCTGGTGTACGGTGTGACCGAACTGCCGAGCGAGCAGCACCTCCCCGTGTACAAGCGGCCCATCTTCTGGGCCGTCGTGGTGGGGGCGGTGTTTATGGTTCTTCAGGCGATCTTCTGGTAGGAGGCGGCCATGGGAAGACATTTCATTTCGATCTGGTTCTTTATCGGACTCCTGCTGCTGGTCTACGGCGTGATTATCACGTCCCTTGGAATCTACGGACTTTTCTCGCCACCGGACAGGGAAATTGTGCTTGGCAGGCTGCATGCGGGCCTCTGGTGGGGCGCGCTGCTCGTCTTACTCGGGGCGGTCTACGCCTGGAATTTCCGTCCGGGAAAGTAGGAGGGCACCGACACGAGCGACGCGGCGCCCCGATGGCAGTCCGGGCGGCAGCGCATCGGGCGGCTTATCGAAAGCTCCAAAGCAGCTCCACGTCGATGCCGCCGATCGGCTGGGTGTCGTGGTAGCTGAAACGCCCCGATCCGGGCTTTCCCTTCTCGCCCCACCCGCCGTCCTGCGAGGCCGGAAAGCCGAGTCCCGTCCACCGCGCGACCGCCTTGTCCATGTCGTCCACGTTGAAGGCGATGTGGTGCACGCCCTCGCCGTGCGTGGCCAGGTGGTCCAGGTAGACGTTCGGACCCCCTAGCGAAAGGATCCACTCGTAGGTGACCTTCCCGTGCCGCTGCCAGCCGAGCTTCATGTCAAACTCCGCCGGACGCCCGCGATACCGGCGGTCTGTCGTTGGGCTGTGGGTCACCGATAACGCCGGCAGGCCCAGCCTCGCCCAATACTTCGACACTTCGTCGAAGTCACGGGCGACGAAGGCATATTGGCTGATCGTCAGACCGGAAGGATCGCCCGGCGGCACGGCCAACGGCGACTCGTCCACCGAACCCGACACGGTGAACAGCCCCAGGACGTACTTGCCTTGCGTCGCCGTGTCCAGGTAGGCGTAACGCACGGTAGAGACGCCGTTGTCGATCGTTCCGCTTTGCAGTACGCCGACGCCGAGCCCTTTCATTCGTTCCATCTCTTTGTCGAATGCCTCGCCGGTCGGGATCATGTGCAACAGGCTGAAGATCCCGCTGCCGCTTCTCTTCTGGAAGTCGGCGTAAGCGTTCTCGCCGCCGAGCGGCTGAATGAAGTCCACCGCCACGCCGCCGATGCGTCCGGAGGCGACGCGCAGGGCAGCGGTGGCAGGCTTTCCCCGGTATTCGACGTCGAGCTCGACCGAGCCGCGGACCTCGATGTTCTGGAAGCCGAGTTTCATCCACCCCTCGACGGAGCGGTCGAGATCCTCGACCACCCAGGTGAGGCGGTCGACGGTCTTGTAGAACTCAGGGAGCTGGCCGCAGAGCGGCAGCGAAGCGATCCAAACAACGGAGAAGAGCCGGAGAGTGTCCATAATGATTTCGCCTTTGGAACGTACCATTGTATCCACGAATGTGCGCGGAGCCGGTTGCGGCAGGTCTGCTAACATGAAAACAAAACTAGATGTCGATTCCCGCCGACCTTGACAAACTGAGTGTGGAGGAGTTTTCCGAGCGTTGCAGCGGAGCCATGGTTCCGCTGAACAACACCTTCTCCTATTTCCCGGCCATCCCCTTGAACGAAGAGGACGTCAAGGATTATCTCGAAGACCCGGTCGCCGCCCTTCCGCCCGCCATCTCGGCGGCGGTGCGGGGAGTCTCGATCCTGTTGGTCCCCTACCTCGAGAAGCCCAACGGAAAAGAGAAGAATGGCGAGCTTGGGGAATTCGTCAGTTTCGAGCGCCCGCCGGAGCACCGGCAGGCGTGGTCATTCCGAACGATCGGCGGTGATCGAACCAGTGTCGTTCTTGCCATCAAGGACCGTGAGGTCGCCGACTACCATTACCAATTCTATCGGGCAATGGCGACCCTCGCCGTGGATAACGCCGGCGACGATCCGCTCAACCAGTACTTCAGTCTCCTACGCGAAGAGTTGAGCAATGAAATCCATGGCGAGGTGGACGAACAGGGCTGGCGGTTGAAGCAGGCGCTGTTGCGGCGGCAGACCAAGGTGCGGCGTGAAACCAAGCTGTTTCGGGAATACGCTCGGCATTCCTTCATTGACACGTTGACGTTGTACCTGCATGGCATCTGCTGCGACATCGACGTGGAGACGGGGCCGAGACAACTGCCGAGCCGTCACTTGCGGAGGCGGCTGGAGTTGCTGGCGAGCCTGTACCCGCCGCCCGAGGGTTACGCCGTGTTTCCCGAAGAGTTGAGCCGGTAGCTGGCGCGGAGCGTCGCTCCGCGGCGTGACCGGCCCTACCGGGGCGCCGCTTCCAGCAGCGCCTCCAAAATGCGCGTGGCCGCGTATTTGCCTCGCTCCCCGACTTCCCCGACCGGCCCGACGCAGCTCGGGCAGCCGGCTTCGCAAGGGCATTGTGCCAGCAGATCGGCGGCTCCAGCCAGCAGTCGGTTTCTCATCTGAAACAGCGGGGCGCTCTGGCCGATTCCACCGGGATAGTTGTCGTAGAGATACAGGTTCGGTTCCCACGCTTTGAGCCCGCCCGCGATCTGTTCGGTCAGCGCCACGCCGAGGTCGCGCGGGTCGCACATCAGCAGCAAGGAAGCAAGCGCCCGCAGCGCGTTGCCAAGGCCGGTCAGCCCTCCCTGCCGTTCCGTTGGCGAGAGTTCCGGGAATCTCTCCAGCAACGACCGCGGGAAATGTAACCAGAACGCCGTCGTGTGGATCTCCTGCTCGGGCATCGAAAGGTTCCCGGCGCCGACGTTCTCCAGCGTGTAGAACTTCACCTTCTTGAAGCCGACGACTTGCCGGTTGACTCGAACGTCGCCGTGGGCGGCGAGCGCGCCGGACACCGGCGCCGATTCAAGTTCCTCGAGGATCTTGACCTGGGTATAGTCGATCGCGTCGGTGAAGTAGTCGCATTCGGTGCGCCGCACCCAGGCCTTGCGGGCCTCATAGTCGAACTTCTCCACCTGGTACTGGCGCGCTTCGTGAAGGTAGATCGCCTTCTCGTGCAGAGTGGTCAGCGCGGCCGGGAACGACACTTCGGCGATCACCTCCGGCTCGCCGGTGGTGTCGATGACGACGAAATTGTCGCTGGTCACGGCGCGGAGGCTGATGGCGTCGGCGGGGTAGGTGTCGGACGTCCAGTGCCAGGCGCCGGCGGAGTGGTGCAGCACGCCCGTTTCCTCCAGGAGCCGGCACAGTTCGGCGGTGTCGTGCGGGCCGAAGCGCTCCCCGTCGCGGATCGGCAGCTCGAAGGCGGCGCATTTCACGTGGTTCAGCAGGATCTCCAGGTTGTCCGGGTTGATGAAGGCGTGCTCCGGGGAACGGCCGAAGAAGTAATCGGGATGCTCGATGATGAACTGGTCCACCGGGGCGCTGGAAGCCACCAGCACCGCCAGCGACGGGGTCTGGCGGCGCCCGGCGCGGCCGGCGCGCTGCCATGTCGCGGCGATCGCGCCCGGATAGCCCGCCAGGATCACCGCGTCCAGCGTTCCGATGTCCACCCCGAGTTCCAGCGCGTTGGTGGCGACCACGGCGCGGATCTCCCCGTCCCGAAGCTTGCGCTCGATTTCGCGCCGCTCCCGCGGCAGATACCCGCCGCGGTATCCGCGGACCGCGCCCGCCCCGAGCGGGCCTCTCTCGACGGCGTCTTTGAGGTAGGTGACGAGCACCTCGGTGGCCAGCCGGTTGTTGGCAAAAACCAGCGTTTGATGGTCACGATCGATGAGATCCAGCGCCAGCCGTCGGGTTTCGTGCAGGTAGCTGCGGCGGATGCCAAGCTGCCGGCTGACGACCGGCGGATTGTAGAACACGAAGTACTTCTCCCCCGAAGGCGCCCCGTTCCGGCTGACGAGCGCAAACGGCAAACCAGTGATCCCCTGGGCCAGTTCGAGGGGATTGGCAATCGTCGCCGAACAGCAGATGAACTGCGGCGATGAGCCATAGAAGGCGCAGATGCGCTTCATCCGGCGGATGATGTTGGCGAGGTGGCTTCCGTACACGCCGCGGCAGGTGTGCAACTCGTCGATGACCACGTACCGCAGGCTCTCGAACAGCTTGGCCCAGCGCGTGTGGTGCGGCAGGATGCCGGCGTGCAGCATGTCCGGGTTGGTGAGCACCAGGTTGGCCCGCTCGCGAATGGCGCGCCGGGCATCCTGGGGCGTGTCGCCGTCGTAGGTGAACGCTCGGATCGTCGAACCCATGGCGTCCACGACCGACTGAAATTCATGGAGCTGGTCCTCGGCCAGCGCCTTCGTCGGAAACAGGTACATCGCGCGAGCTTCCGGCTCCTCCATCAGCCGGGTCAACACCGGCAGGTTGTAACAGAGCGTCTTGCCGCTGGCCGTCGGCGTGACGACGACCACGTGGAGACCTTGGGCCAGCAAGAGAAAAGACTCCGCTTGGTGGGCGTAGAGCTGCCGGATCCCACGTTCCTCCAAGACGCGAGCCAGCTCCCGAGGGACGCCCTCGGGAATCGCGGCGAAGTCCCCGGATCTTGCCGGCAACCGCCGGACCGCGCGCACTGGCGAGTCCGCATCCGCCATCCACTGCTCGAAACGCGCAGCCGCCGCTTCAAGACCTCCAGGCGGGCTGAGAGCGTGCCAGGCCTCCGCGAAGCCGAAAGAGAGGTTCATCGGTATATTCGCCTTTTCTTTGCTATGCTAACTCAGTCTTAGATGGAGAACAAGAGGCGAAAAAAAAGAAGCAGCAATCTGGTGTGAAGCCTTGTTCTTGATTCTTCCGCGGACCGAAGATCCGCGACTATTGGCCGCCGCGATGGAATTCGTAGCGTTCCAGGGTGGCCGCCACGAGCGACAGGTTTCGACTCTCGCCGTTTCCAGGCGCGAACTCCTTTCGAACAACCTTGCCGAGGCAGCGAAGCTGAACGCCGCCGCCGTCGAGGGACCCGGTGGGGAACGTGATGACGTACTCGATCGGATCGCCGACGTCCACTTCCAGGTGAGCGGAAAACAAGACGCCGCCAGCGCTCATGTTCTTGGTTTCTCCGGTGCTTGAGGTCGGCTGGAAGCTCTTTCGTACCACCTCCACAGGCAGTCTGAGGTCGAAACGCTTGCTCTTACGTTGTTCGATCACTTGGGCTATCCATATCTTGTGTCACTTCTTATGATGAGGTCAAGCAGGATCGAAACTCTAATTGTCCTAAGCGTAATAGTACGTGCTGGGCGATCCGGATGACCCGAACCTTCGTCCCTTCATCCCCGGCCCACCGCAACCTGCGCCGGGCTCGATGCGACGGCTGATATCCTGGTACCGCCCCAATGTCCGCCCACGAGTTCTTCAATTTCCGTTCGCTCGGCGATCTACGCCGGCGGATCGAAGATCTTCACCTCGATCTCGGCCTCACCGAAGATATCAGCCCCCTGTTGCAGCCGCTTACCATCGGCGAATTCCGTCTTTCGAACCGGCTGGTTTGGCGTCGATCGCAACGATCCGGCGAAGCCGGATCTGACGGAGCCGATCGAGC
>CAZACK010000100.1:0-18600 GCA_964483455.1 uncultured Solibacteraceae bacterium | reverse complement strand
GTACATCTGCACCGAAGCCAAAGGCATCACTGCGAGCGCGATCAAGCTTCGCTAGAGGAATGGACGGCCGCGCTAAGAGCGGAGGAGCGCGTTCATCAGTGACCGTCCTTGCCAGTTGGCAAAGCAGTGCCACTTGTGTCCGCACCCACTGGACCGGTTCGCACCCGCTCGGCAGCCTGGTAGTCGCAGGGAATGTGTCCAACGAATTCGGACCGTTTGGGGCGTTCACGCTATCGCTCGGCGTGGCGTGCCGCACGACGCCGAGCGGCGCCGACCCCAACAACAGCGCCGCTGGGCGAGGAGGATGGGCCGGTCAGGCACCAGACGATTCGGGGAACCGCTTCGTGGTACCTTAGCCGACTCGTTCAAGTATCACTCCATCACGAAAGGGCGGGCTTCGATGGGATGAAGCCCGCTTTATTTCCAGTCAAGTTTCAATGAGCAACTTCTTCTGCGGGCCACTAGTGGTGCGCCTGAGCCGCGCTGGCTTGGTCTTGCTCTCCGCCGCGGCATTCGCGCAAAGTAATGGCAACCGCGTGGATGCGCTCCTGGCGCCGCAGACTCCGCCGTCTGCCAGGGAGAAAGCGGCTGCGATCCTTGTTCGTTGTCAACAGGCGCTCGGCGGCTCTGGACGACTCAGAGCAATCCGCGACATCACCCGGGTTGTCGACATGTCCAAGTCATCGGACAATGTCCGGGCAACCCAAACGGTGCAAATCCTGCTGCCGAATGTAATCCGACAGACAAGCCGGATCGCTTCGAGCGAAATCATTGCCTTCTACGACGGCGCCCGCGGTTGAGCGAAGTCCCCCTGGGGCATGGACGATCCTCTGCCCGATGGGCAGGTTCGAGCCGCCCGGCAGGACCTGTTCCGCCAGTTGGAAACCCTGGTTCTCGCCAACGAGGATCCCGCCGTCGTGCTGGAGATCCTGATGCCGGAGAAGGCGGCTGGCCGGGACGCCACGGTCGTGAGGATCTTTCGGGACGAGGATTGCGATGTCATGCTCTGGCTGGATACGAAGACCGGGCTACCGATAAGACTCCAGTATCCACGGGTCAAACCGAAAGGCCTCGGAGAAATTGTCGAGGACGTGTATGACGACTACCGCATCGTGAACGGACTACGGGCGCCGTTTCGGATCGTAACCAGCACTGATGGTCAGCCGTACATGGAGACCATGGTAGTCACGGTCGCCTACAATACCGGGTTGAAAGCCCGGGAGCTGGCCGAATTTGAGGCTCCCTCCTCTCGTTAGCTCCCCCATGCACGCCAAGCCTTCACGATCATCCCGGTCATCGGCCGCTGAAGAATCTCCCCCCGTCTGAGGCGGTGCCCCGCTGGCCTGCCAGACGGTCGCGCAAATAGCCGGCGTGCTTTCTATTTCCCCCCTATGATTCAATGTCCAAGGGGTGACCCTGTGGCAACCGTCCTTCCGAACTACATCCATGGTGCCTGGCGGACTTCGACTGCCGGCGAACATCTCAACGTGCTCAATCCGGCCACCACGAACGTCCTCGCCCGCGTACCGCTGTCGCCGGCTAGTGAAGTAGACGAAGCCGCGCGTGCGGCCGCCGAAGCCGGTCGAGCATGGCGGCGAACTCCCGCGCTCGAAAGGGTTCAGTACCTCTTCAAGCTGAAAGGTCTTTTGGAAGAGAACCTCGAGGAACTCGCCCGCACGATCACCATGGAATGCGGCAAGACCATCGGCGAATCGCGTGGCGAAATGCGGCGGGCGATCGAGAATGTCGAAACCGCCTGCGGCATCCCCGTACTGATGCAGGGCTGCCTGTCCGAGGACATCGCCGTTGGCGTCGATGAGTTCATGATCCGGCAGCCCGTCGGCGTGTGCGCCTGCATCGCTCCGTTCAATTTCCCCGGCATGATCCCGTTCTGGTTCCTGCCGTATGCGATCGCCTGCGGCAACACGTTTATCGTGAAGCCCTCGGAGAAGGTCCCGCTCACGATGCACAAAACGATGCAACTATTGGAGCGGACTGGCTTGCCGCGAGGCGTTGTCAACCTCGTCAACGGCGGCAAGGAAGCGGTTGACGGCATTCTCGATCACCCCGCCATTCGGGCCGTCAGTTTCGTCGGCTCGACTCCTACCGCGAAGTACGTCTACGCGCGAGCGGCGGCGAACGGAAAGCGCGCTCAATGCCAGGGCGGGGCAAAGAATCCCATCGTGGTCTTGCCCGACGCTGACATGGAGATGACCGGCCAGATCACCGCCGACAGCGCCTTCGGCTGCGCCGGACAGAGGTGTCTGGCGGCGTCGCTCGCCATCACCGTCGGCGAAGCGCGGCGGCCGTTCACCGAGGCCATCGTCTCGGAAGCGGCAAACCGTAGAGTGGGCTACGGCCTTGACGAGGACGTGCTAATGGGACCCGTGATCACCGCCCAGAGCAAGAGCCGCATCGACGGCCTGATCGCCAGGGGCGCGGACGGGGGCGCAAAGTTGCTGGTGGATGGGCGTAATCCAAGAATCCCCGGCTACGAGAGCGGCTTCTTCGTTCGCCCGACCATTCTCGATGGCGTCGATCCGGGAGGCGAGATCGCCAGGACGGAAATCTTCGGCCCCGTGCTCAGCCTGCTGCATGCAGACACCATCGAGGATGCCATCGCTCTCGTGAACACGGGCGCCTATGGAAACATGGCCTGCCTGTTCACCTCCAGCGGCGCGGCGGCGCGCAAGTTCCGCAACGAGGCCGAGGTCGGCAACGTGGGCATCAACATCGGTGTGGCAGCGCCCGTCGCTGCTTTCCCCTTCAGTGGCGCCCGGGAGAGCTTCTTCGGCGACCTCCACGGCCAGGGCCGCGACGCCGTGGAGTTCTTCACCCAGGAGAAGGTAGTCATCGAGCGCTGGCCGAAGGAGTGGTCGCGGAAGTTTTGAAAGGCCGTGGCTTGGCGCCGGGAGCTTCCCCGGTTTGCCTGGCGAGGTCCGACGTATCGACGGTCCGATTGGTTGTATCCCCTCGCGTCCCCATCGGCGGGCTCACATAATGTCCTGAGCCTCCAGCGCCTTGACCTGCCGTTCCGGCGACTGATGAAAGTCCTCTCCGGAGGGACTCCAACGGCCAGGCCGGGAGGCGGTGTGGCTCCTCGCTCACAGTCATCGAGCGCGCCGGCCGAGCCGGGCGCGGAAAGCGCGGCAGCCCCGTAGTTCCGGGCCGTCGGATATCGCAATGCTAAGATGAAATGACCGAAAGCAGGATGAAATGCCCAAGAACCGCACGGATTCTCGCCGAGAGTTCATCGGCACGGTGGCGACCGGCCTGGCCGGCACAATCGCTGTTCCCTCTGGCGTCCTGGGGGCCAATGAACGCATCCGCATCGGCGTGATCGGCCCGGGCGACCGGGGCGCCGAGATCACTCGCGAGGCCCTGGCTTGCCCGAACACCGAAGTCGTGGGCTTCGCGGATGTTTACACCAGGCGGCTCGAGAACGCCAGAAAGCTCGCCCCCGAAGCGAGGACTTTCCTCGATTACCGCTACCTCCTCGAGGACAAGACGATCGACGCGGTTCTGATCGCCAGCCCGCAGCACCTCCACTGCGAGCACTTCGTGGCATCGCTGGATGCCGGCAAGCACGTCTACCAGGAAAAGACGATGGCGTTCTCAGTCGATCACGCCAAGCGCATGCGAGCTGCTTACAAGCGGGCAGGCAACCGCGTCGTCCAGATCGGCCACCAGTATTGCAGCTCCGGTGAGATCGCCGACGCGGCAAGTTTCCTCGCCAGCGGCCATGTCGGCAAAGTCACCGCCATCCACGCGCACATGTACCGCAACACGCCGCACGGCAAGCCGCAGTGGTCGCGGCCCGTCTATCCCGACATGACGCCGGAGAGCATCATTTGGAAGTCGTTCTTGGGAGAGGCCCCGCCGAGGGAGTTCGACGCCAACCGTTACGTGAACTGGCGCTTTTTCTGGGACTACTCCGGCGGCAATGTGTACGAGAACATGTGCCACCAGTTGGCCTTCTGGTATAAGGTCATGAATCTCCAGATACCGACCGCCGTAACGATGACCGGCGGGGTGTACTTGTGGAAGGACGGGCGCGAGGTCCCCGATACGATGAACGTGTCCCTCGAGCACCCGGAAGAGATCCTCTTCACGTGGGATTCGGGTTTCGGCAATAACCACCTGAGTTATGGCGAATACGTCCTCGGCACAGACGGGACCATTGCGAGCAGCCAGCAGATCCGGTATCTGCCGCAGAAGGTGAACCGCCCGGACGGGGTGGAGATAGTGGGCCGCACGCCCACGCCGCCCCGCGCCCACATGCAGAACTTCCTGGACTGCGTCCGGTCGGGCAAGGAGCCGAACTGCCCGTTCGACGTCGGCTTCCGGGTCTCGATCGCCTGCCGCATGGCGGTGGACAGCTACCGGCAGGGCCGCACGTTGCGTTGGGATCCGTCGAAGGAAGAAGTTGTCTGAACCCGCGGTTTGTCGAGACGCTAGCCCGCCGGGTTACCGTTTCCACGCCCCGGTGGAATGGCCGGAAGGCAAACCGCCGATCCGGCTTAAGCGGCAACACGTAGGGGCTCCGGTGGGTCTCGTCGGAGCCGCATTCGCCTTGTGCTCATCCCTCTCGTTGGGTGAGAGTCCTGAGCGCGAGCAGGCTGAGGTGAACGTGCTTTCAGCGCAGAGCGCCGGCGTGTTGTTCGGTAGCCGGATGACCGGGACTCCTGACAGCCGGTTCCCGGCGGTGTCGGAGACGCATCCTTCTCCCGTCTCTGGAGTCTGCCGAGAAGCCGCGAGTGCCGTTGGCCTGGGGTCAAGAAGTCGGGATCGGGACGGGCGAGGGAAGCCCCAATGCTAGGATGAAGTAACCCGATGGGCAAGACACTGATGGAGGCGACCATCATCATCACCCGGAGGCAGCGGGTCACGAAGGAGTCCGCGATCGGCAAGCTGTTCGCCTCCGGGGCGGCGGCGCCGGCGGCGGAGCAGGCGCTGCAAATCCACGGCGGCTGCGGCTTCATCGAGGACTACCCCATCGGGCGCGTCTACCGCGCCGTGAAGCTCAACACCATCGGCGGGCGCGCCAGCGAAATCCAGCGGCTGGTCATCGCCCGGCAGTTCCTCAATTCCTGATGACCGGCCTCGCGGAGCGAATCGTGAACGGCGACCTGCGGGCGCTGGCTCGCGCCGCCACCCTGGTGGAGAACGACGCGCCCGATGCCGGCGCCGTGCTCGAGCAGCTTCGTCCGCGCGCTGGACGAGCCACGGTGATCGGGATCACCGGCCCACCGGGCGCCGGCAAGAGCACGCTGGTGGACCGGGTGACGGAGGCGTTGCGGGCGGAAGGCCGCACGGTCGGCATCCTCACCGTTGACCCGACCAGCCCGTTCTCCGGCGGCGCCATCCTCGGCGACCGCATTCGCATGCAGCGCCATCACGACGACCCCGGCGTCTATATCCGTTCGATGGCCACCCGCGGCTCGCTCGGCGGCCTCGCCCGCGCCACCGCCGGCCTGGTCACCCTGCTCGACGCCTCCGGCAGAGACATGGTCGTCGTCGAGACCGTCGGAGTCGGGCAGGATGAAGTCGAGATCGCGCGCCTCGCGGACGTCACCGTGGTGGTGCTCGTCCCCGGACTCGGCGACGACGTCCAGACGATCAAGGCCGGCATCATGGAAATCGCCGACGTGTTCGTCATCAACAAATCCGACTTGCCCGGCGTCGAGCGCACCGCACACGAGATCCAGGGCCTTCTCTCGCTAGGGGTGCGTCCCGATGGCTGGACGCCGCCCATCGTGCGGACCATCGCGACCGAGGGGATGGGTGTTGGCGAACTGCTGAGCGCGATGCGGGCTTTTCCTGGAAAAAAGATCGTTGCCCGACAGCGGGCCGCCGCCGGCTTCGCCGTGGATCACCTCGGCATCGCCGTCCGCTCGCTCGACGAGGCGCTGATGTTCTGGCAGGAGCTGGTCGGCTTGCGCGCCGCCGGCCGCGAGACGGTGGCCGTCGAAAAGGTGACTTTAGCGATGCTCCCCGCCGGCGACTCCAGGATTGAGTTGCTGGAGCCCTCCTCGCCGGACTCCGCGATCGGGAGGTTCATTGAGAAGCGAGGCCCCGGGCTGCATCACATTGCGCTGCGCGTCCCGGACTTCGAGGCGGCGGTGGCGCGGCTGCGGGCCGCTGGGGCTCGACTGCTGAATGAGCCGCGTCCCGGAGCGGGAGGACATCTCTATGTCTTTGTCCACCCGTCGTCAGCAGGTGGAGTCTTGCTGGAACTGATTCAGGGGGAAGGAATAATCGCGGAGCCGCAGAGTACGCAGAGGAAGCCATAGCAACTCTGCGTTCTTTGCGCCTCTGCGGCTTATAAAAGGAGGCTCTTTGAACTCTACGATCGGCATCATCGGCGGCAGCGGGCTCTACTCGATGCCTGGGTTTGAGGCTCACGAGGAAGTCGCCATTGACACACCTTGGGGCAGCCCCTCGGACCGCTACGTGGTCGGCCGGCTGGCCGGCAAGGAGGTGGCCTTTCTGGCGCGTCACGGCCGGGGCCATCGCCTCTCACCTTCGGAGCTGAACTTCCGGGCCAACATCTACGGCATGAAAAAGCTTGGAGTGGAGCGCATTATCTCGCTCAGCGCCGTCGGGTCCCTCAAGGAAGAGCACCGTCCTCTCGACTTCATCATCCCGGATCAATTCTTCGACCGCACCCGCGGCCGCGCCTCCACGTTCTTCGGCGACGGCCTGGTGGCGCACATCAGCTTCGCGCATCCCATCTGCCCGCAGCTTGCCGCTGTTGTTCATCGGGCCTGCCTCACGGCTGGAGTCAAC
This sequence comes from uncultured Solibacteraceae bacterium, assembly GCA_964483455.1. Lineage (GTDB taxonomy): Bacteria > Acidobacteriota > Terriglobia > Bryobacterales > Bryobacteraceae > CAYZJD01. The sequence continues at coordinate 11,811 of CAZACK010000100.1, read as the reverse complement.
GCGAAGAGCGGCGGCACGTACCTTTGCATGGAAGGTCCGGCGTTCTCCACACTCGCCGAGTCGAATGTCTACCGAACCTGGGGCATGGATGTCATCGGGATGACGAACCTCCAGGAGGCAAAGCTCGCCCGGGAAGCCGAAATCTGCTACGTAACGGTCGCCATGGTCACCGACTACGACTGCTGGCACCCGGACCACGACGCCGTCACCGTCCACGACATCATCGCCCATCTCACCAAGAACGCCGAGAACGCGGCCAAGGTGGTCTCGGCGGCGGTGGGTTCGATGCCCGACGGGCGCGACTGCAAGTGCGGATCGGCTCTTTCCCACGCCATCATCACTGACCGGGCGCTGATCCCCGAGGCGACGCGGCGAAAGCTCGATCTGTTGATCGGGAAGTATCTTTAACGGCGGGCGCGCCGGAATCGCTTTCGACAGGCGACCCTTTGCTATCGTAGTGGGCTGTGCGCGGCAGCCCATCCTGGCTCACTATTCCCAACCTGCTGTCCCTGGTTCGTGTGGCATTGACGCCGCTGGCGGTCTCCACCATCCTCCGTTACGACTACGATCAGGCGCTCGGCGTGTTTGTTGTCGCGGGCATCACCGATGCGCTGGACGGTCACCTGGCACGCAAGTACGATTGGCGGACCGCCATCGGCGCCTGGCTGGATCCGATCGCGGACAAGGTCCTGTTGGTCGCGGTGTATGTGGCCCTGGGCGTCGTCGCGGGGGTGCCGCGGTGGCTGGCGGCGATCGTCGTCGGCCGCGACGTTCTGATCCTCCTGGCCAGCGCCGCCATCATGCTGGCCAGCGGTCGCCGGCGGTTCCCTCCTTCCGTCTGGGGCAAGATCAGTACGACCTTGCAGATGGTGACGGCCGTCGTTGTGATCGCCGCGGGCGTCTTCTCGCCCCCACAATTCCATCGGCTGGTCGCTGGTCTCGTGTGGACCACAGCGGCGGCTACGGTGTGGAGCGGTCTTCACTACGGATGGCTGGGGCTGCGGATGCTGCGGAACCCGATAGAGGAATCCTAGAGGCTAGGCGAGGCGACGCGCCGACCTCAGCCCGTCACGAGTGCCTGGCCGCTTTCCCCGCCGACGCCTCGTAGGCTCCGAGAACGGCGCCAAGCGCGCCCTCCTCAACCACATGTCCGTGATCGAGCCAGAGCGCGCGGTTGCACAGCAGTCGCAGCGTCTCGGCCACGTGCGACGCGCAAATCAACACCCTGCCCCCGTTCTTCAATTCGAGGATCTTGTCGATGCATTTCGTCTGGAAGGACTGGTCGCCGACGGCCAGCACCTCGTCGATCAGCAGGATCTCGGGCTCCACGTGCATGGCGACGCTGAAGGCCAGCCGCATGGTCATGCCCGCGGAGTACGTCCGCAGCGGAGCGTCGATGAACTCTGCCAGCCCGGCGAAGTCGACAATCTGGTCGAAGCGCTCCCTGGTTCTTCTCCGCGACAGGCCGAGCAGGGCCGCGTTCATGCGAATGTTCTCCGCCCCCGTCAGGTCCGGATGAAAGCCCGATCCAAGCTCGAGCAGCGCGGCCACTCGCCCGTTCACTTCCACCGTGCCGGTCTCCGGCCAGGAGAGTCCTGCCACAACGCTCAGCAGCGTGCTCTTGCCGGCCCCGTTGGGACCGATCAAAGCAAGGCTCTCGCCTTCGCGCAGCGAAACCGAGACGTCTCTCAGCGCATAAAAGCGGTCATGCTCGACCCGAGTCTTTCGAAACCGGCCGGCCACAGCGCTCCGCAGGAACTGCCGCGAGCTCCGCGAGTAGATCTTCGAAACATTCTCGATTCGGACAGCGATCATTGTCTACAGGTAGTCGGCGAACTTGCGTTTCAACCGGTGGAAGATCCAGAATCCGGCCCCGAGCGCGAGGAACGACACCAGCACCAGCTTGGACAGAAGCGAATCCGGCGGCGCCTTGCCCTCGAGAATAATGTTGCGGCAGCCGAGGACGACGGCGGCCACGGGATTGTACTGGTAGATGAAGTGGAAGCGGGGCGGTATGACCGTGAACGAATAGAAGATCGGGACCAGCCAGAACAGCACCGTGTTGGCTGACTCCACCACGTAGCGGACATCCCGGAAATACACGTCGAAGGCCGAGGACGCCAGCGACAGCCCGCACACGAACACCACCTCGAGCCCGAAGATGACCGGCAGCAACAGCCAGTTCCGGTCGACGCTGTGGCCGGAAGCCAGCGCCATCGCAATCAACAGCGCGATCTGGATCAGGAAGTGGATGCAATTGGCGAGCACGGTGGCGACCGGCACGATCTCGCGCGGAAACAGCACGCGCTTGACGAGGCTCGAGTTGCTCACCACCGACGTCGTGCCGCTCACCCACCCGAGGGCGAAAAAGTTGTAAGGAATGATCCCGCACAGCACGAACACGTGGAAGTTCGGGTGATCCGTGGACCGGAAGACCTTGGTGAAGATGAAGGTCAGCACGGCCATCATCACCAGCGGGTTCAGCAGCGACCAGAACACGCCCAGCGACATGTTGCGGTAGCGGATCTTGAAGTCGCGCAGGACGAGATTGGCGAGGAGAAAGCCGTAGTTGTTGGGAGCGCGCATCCAGGAAGCGCCCCAGGGCGGGTGGGCGCCCGGGGAACATGTCAGTCTAGCATGGGTGGCGCGCCGGAATCGGAGGCAGGCAACGCTGTCCCCAGCGCGCGTCCCGCATTGTCAACGACGTACGGCTCTCGCGGGACAGCGTTGCCTGCCTCCGATTCCGCCCTTCGTGAACGTCCCTGCTAGAAGGTGTACCGCAGCGCCATCTGCACGATGCGTGGCTCGCGCGTGGTGGTAACCCGGCCGAAGTTCACCGACGCGATGCTGCCGTCCGGGTTCAGGAACTGCGTATGGTTGAACGAGTTGAAGAACTCGGCCCGGAACGTCACCTCGTGGGTTTCCTTGAACTTGATCCGCTTCACCGCGGCCAGGTCCCAGTTGTTGATGCCGGGCCCGAACAGAACGTTGCGTCCGAAGTTCCCGAACCGTCCGGCGCCTCGCGCCCAGCTCGCGCTCGAGCCCACCCGGCGGAAAAACGGGCTCGCGGCAGCGGTGGAAGTCCCTCCACCCGTGCCGTCGAACCAGGAATTCGGTCTTCCCGATACCGCCGATGTGGCCCGCGGGTCGAAGTAGACGATGTTTCCGCCGACATAGTCGGGCCGCTGGCTCCCGCTGCCCTGGCCGCAGAGGCACCGGTCGGTCGGCTCGGAGACGTTGAAGACGAGTCCGGTCTGGAAGGTCAGGATGCCCGAAACGCCCCACCCCCCAAGGATGCGGCCGAGAGCGCCCTTCTGCTCCTTCATCCACGGCAACTCGTAGATGAACGTCGAGACATACCGGTGCCGGACGTCCTGTTCCGAATTGCCCCGGTCGTAGCCGCTGTCGAAAGGATTCGAACTGACGCGCAGGCCCGAAGCGTTGTCGATGGTGTGGGCCCAGGTGTAAGCGTGGGTCATCTGCAAGCCGCGGCCCATCCGCTTGGTGACGCTCACCTGAAGGCTGTTGTAGTTGGAGTTGGCGTCGCTGAGCTGGCTGGTGATGTCCGCCAGCGGCGCTCCTCCGTACAGATCCGCCTCCGGGTGATCCTGGTTCTGGATGCGCCGCGCATCGGTGTTCCCGGTCGTGGCGCCGGGGCCGGCGATCGCGGGGTTCTGGTCCCTCCGGTTTAGCAGCTTCACACCCGTGCTGCCGACATAGCCCACGTCCGCCAGCCACTCGTTGCCAAGCTGATACTGAAGCTGGAGGCTGTACTGTTGCGCGTAGGGCGTGGCGAAGTTCGGATCCATGATCGTCAGCCCAATCGGGGCGATCTGCGTGAAGTCGAAGCTTCCGCCCTTCGCCACAGGAGTAAACGGGAACGGCTGATTGATCGGATTGATCAGCGAACTCGCCCACGGGTTGGCATAGTTGGTGTAATACGTGAACGGCTGAATAGAGTACGGCGGCGAGGTCAGGAATTGCAGCGTCAGCTCCGTGATCGGGATGTCGTAGAACAGCCCGTAGCCGCCGCGGAGGCTCAGCTTTCCGCTCCCCGTCAGGTCCCAGGCAAAACCCAGACGCGGGCCGAAGTTGTTCAGGTCCTCCTTGTACGTGGAGCGCGTGATCCCCGAGTCCCCGGGGTAGACCACGCCCGTCGGCGCGTCCGGAAAGACGGTGGATTTCTGGCCTTTGCGGAACGTCAGCACCCGGTCCCGAAGCTCCTTCATCCCGGTGTTGTACTCCCAGCGCAACCCGAAGTTGAGCGTGAACCTGGAGCGCACTTTCCAGTCGTCCTGGAAAAACAGGTTCAACGCGCGGGTACGATAGCCCTGCCGGCCGTCGGAGTTTTGCACGAACAACGTGGAAAACCCGTTGGCAAAGTCATTGAGGACCGGGTTGAGTCCGGGTATCTCCGGCACAATACCCTCCAACGTCCCGGTGCCGTCGATGAAAATGTATCCATTGTTGATGAAGGTGAAGACCTGGTTCTGCGCATAGGTGCGGCCCTCCCCGCCGAATTTCAAATAGTGGCGGCCCCGGTTCCAGCTCACGTTGTCAATGTACTGAAACGTATTGTCGGCGCGGCCCTGCGGCCCCTGGATCGTGTTGCCAAACGAACTGTAGCCGGCGAGGATCACCCATGGCGGTCCTTCCGCGCTGGGATTGTCCGGGATGATCTCGCCCAAGCTGAGGCTGCTCAGCGAGGTCCTGTTTTCGGGAAGGACGCTCAGAGTGGCCCGCCGGTGGAACGACGCGCGAAATTCGTTCAGCAGGTTCGGAGAGAAGGTGTGCGTGTCGCGCAGGATGATGTTTTGAAAGCGGAGCGTTCCCTGTTGCCCGAAGCCGGGAATGCTGCTGCCCGCGAAGGCAAACGGATCTCTGTCGGCGCGCTGCTCGATGAAGTAGGTTACCGCGAGCCGGTTCGCCTGGGTGAAGTAGTGGTCCCACTTGGCAAGCCCCTGGTCCCGGGTCAGGGCGTTCGAGGGTGAACTGAACAGCGTGTTGCCGCTCGACGCCGGCGGAACCAATGCAAGCAGCGCCTTGGCCTCCGGCGTGCCGTTGGCAAGGATAATCGCCCGCTCCTCGTCGTTCGGCACCGTCGCCGAACGCGACACCCCCTGCCGCCGCCGGAACCCCAAGTAATTCAAGAAGAAGAAACTCTTGTCGCTGATGAGGGGGCCGCCGAACTGGGCGTCAAAGTCGTTGCTGTTCCACTGCGGCTTCCTCGGCAACCCGTTCGAGAATTTCTCCGGCGTGCCCCCGGGCGTCGTCTTCTGAAAAAACGGCACCGCGTTCAGTTGCGTGTTGCGGAACGTCTCCGAGGCTCCGCCGTGCCAGTCATTGCTGCCCGACCGCGACACCACCTGCACAATGGAGCCGGTGTTGCGCCCGTATTCGGCCTTCATCGCCCCGGTTACGATCCGGAATTCCGCCAGCGCATTCGGCGAGATGACGTTCACCGAATCGGGAACGTTGATCGCCAGGTCGTTGGAATCCGCGCCGTCGAACATGTAGTTGTTCGACTGCGCCCGCTGCCCGTTCACCGAGAAGTCGGCCACCTGGCCGGCGAAGACGACGCCAGGCTGCGTCGCCACCAGCGACAAAGGATTCCGGCCGCCCGCGCCGGACAACACCGGAAGCCCGGACACGTCGATGACCGCCTTGCCGAGCTGCGCGTCTTCGGTATTCACGCGTGTGGCTTCCGCTTCCACGGTCACCGATTCGGTTACCAGGCCGACCTCCAGCGTCACATCAACCCTCAGGTTCTCGTTGACGCTGAGCCGCTGCGGAGCGACGGTCGTCTTCCGGAAGCCTTGCGCTTCCACTTCCACCTGGTAATTCCCAGACACGAGGCTGTCTACACGGTAGTAGCCGTCTGTTGCCGATTTGGTGGTAAACGAGGCCTTCGTGTCGGCGTTCCTTACGACCACGGAGGCGCCAGGCACCGGCGCCCCGGTTGGGTCCTTGATGATCCCGGTGACGGCTCCCGCCACGCCCTGTGCGTGGCACACAGCCGCCGCAGCTAGGACGACGCACGCCAATACGAGTCCGCCCAAAGCGCATCGACGAATAGGCATGTCCTCACGTCTCCTTTCCCCAGGTCACGTACTACGCACCCAATGAGCGTATTGTACAGCAGAATCATGGGCTTCAAGTCGGAACTTTGCGGGGATTTCGCGGGGAATTCGCGGGTACTAGCGGCCCGCCTTGGACTTCGCCGGCTCAGGGCTGCCGCCCACCCGGTACGAAAAGTCCCAAACCTGGACGTTGCCTTTTCCATCGGTGAACTCCACCACTGCGTACTCGCCGGGCTTCAAGGGCTCGGTGGGCCAGATCTTGTACAGGCCCTCCCCGGCTTGCTGCCGGAAAATGGAAACTTCCTGGCGCTCTTCGATCAGCTCATTCGACACCGGGACGATGTCCCACTTTTCGACAATGCGAGATTTGTTCTTCTTGTGTGGCGTCAGGCGCACCATCGCGAACCGTTCCAACGCCGCCAGCCGCAGATAGAACTCCGGCCGGTCCGTCGCGACAGCGTTCTGAGATGTCTCGCCGTCGAGTTCCACTGTGGCCTTCCCGGATAGGATCGGGATAGGGGTGATCACTTTCAGCACGGAGCGCCGCTTGTTGGAGACGACTTTCGGTTCGGCCTGCGGGATCGGCCTCAGTTCCGTCCCAGCGACCCGGTAGACCCCGGGATCGCCCGGCACCCGGGCGGCTTCCTCGATCTGTTCTCTTTCCACTCGCTCCTCTTGCGAGATCACCTTGGCTTCCTCTTTGAGTTCCTCCTCCCGCGCCTTGATTTCGCCTTCGGTCCGCTTCAGATCGACCAGGGACAGCGGGATCTCCTCCCAATCACCGCGTTCGACGCTGTAGTAGCGGACTCTGTCTCCCGCCACTTGGTATTCGCGGACGAGGTGGTAGCCGCCGTCTTTCAAGTACAGCCGGATCGTACCGGCAGCGAACGCCAGCACCACTGTCAACAAGCCGATAGCCAGCCGAAGCATGCTGCTTCTATTGTCCGCCGAGACAGGCGGCTGCGGTACAGACCGCTGGGACGTTCATGCATCATTCTTGATCTTGATAGTTGCCTTTGATTCGCTTTCTCTGCTTGCCCTGCGACGCTCCACCTCACCCGCAGCTATAATGTTCCCGTCGTGCGGTATCGGAAACTCGGCAGAACCGGATGGGAAGTGAGCGAGGTCGGCTACGGCGCCTGGGGCATCGGCGGCACCCAATGGCTCGGCGGCGCCGACAAGGAGTCACTCGAGGCCCTCCGGCGCGCCATCGATCTCGGTCTCAACTTCATCGACACCGCCCTGGCCTACGGCGATGGCCATAGCGAGCAACTCGTCGGCCGCGTGATTCGCGAGGTCGGCCACAGGATCTTCGTGGCGACCAAAGTGCCGCCGAAGAACGAACAGTGGCCCGCTCTGCCCGGCATCGGCATCGAGAAGGTGTTCCCGTACCGGTACATCCTCCGGTCCACCGAGACCAGCCTCCGCAATCTGAAGCTAGACACCATCGACCTTCAGCAGCTTCATGTCTGGAACCCCGAATGGATCGGCCGCGACGAATGGCGGCGCGCCTTCGAAGACCTGAAGAAATCAGGGAAAGTCAGGGCGGTCGGCGTCTCCATCAACGATCACCAGCCTGATTCGGCTCTCGAACTCATCCGCACCGGCCTGATTGACACCGTCCAGGTGATCTACAACATCTTCGATCCGACACCGAATCGTAACCTGTTCCCCCTTTGCGCCGAACATAACATCGGGGTGATCGCGCGCTGCCCATTCGATGAGGGGGCTCTCACAGGCGCCGTGCGCGAGGACACTGTCTTCGATCCAGAGGATTTCCGAGCCTGGTACTTCCGCGACGATCGCAAGAAGGAGGTAGTAGCGCACGTCGCGGCGCTCGAGCGGGACCTGGCCGGCACCGGCAGCCTGCCCGAAGTCGCCCTCCGCTTCTGCCTCTCCCATCCGGCGGTCTCCACGGTGATTCCCGGCATGCGGAGAGTCCGAAACGCGGAGATGAACTGCCGCGTCTCAGACAGCGGTCCCCTGGACTCGACTCTACTGGAGGCGTTGAAACACCATGCCTGGAACAAGAATTACTACGATTAGCCTGCTTCTGTTCTCCGCCGCCTTCGCCCAACAACCCGACTACTTCCCGCTCCATCCTGGTAACCAGTGGGTTTACCGCTGTAACGGCGTTTGCGCCGATCCGGCGCCCGTGCTCGAAGTCGTCAGGTATGGCCAGTTTAACGGACGCTGGTACTCCCTGGTGAAAGGGTTCGGAGGCCGCGAAGCGTGGCTTCGCCAGGACAAAGAGGGCGTGCTGTGGCAGTACGATCCCGCCGCCAACGTCGAGTTACAGTGGTATCGGTTCTTCGCACCGGAGGGCGAGGCGTGGGACACCCTGGTGGACCCCTGCTCGACACGGGCGTCCGTCATCTCGCGGAGCGCAGAATACAAGGGACCGGTTGGATCGTTCACCTGGGCGCTGCGGGTCGGCTTCGTGCCCGGCAGCTGCGCCGACTCGGGATTGACCGAAGAGTATTTCCTCCCCTGGGTGGGCCTGGTCCACCGTTCCGAGCAAACCATCGCCGGGCCCCGCCGCTACGACCTTATCTACTCGCGCACCGGCGGAGTAACCTATGTAACAGAGCCACATCTTACTTTCTCCGTGACACTCGATCGCTCCGCCTACGTGGCGAACTTAATGCCGCCGATTCCCGATGCGGGCGCGCCGCAATTGCTGGCGCGCCTTACCGTTCGGAACACCACGCCCGATCCAGTCCGGCTCGATTTCCCAACCAGCCAGCGCTACGACCTCGAAATCCGCAATGAAGCCGGCGAGGTAGTCTACCGCTGGTCCGACGGCAAGCCTTTCCTGGAAGTAGTCGGCCAGGAGGACTTCGGCCCCGGCGAAAGGAACTACACGGTTCTGGCGCCGTTGTCCGGGAAGGACGGCACCCCATTGCAACCGGGCAAGTACACGGTTGAGGCCTGGCTCACGACCGGACGGCAACGCACGTTCGCCGCGTCGGTGGGCTTTGAGATGCGCTGGGTGCTGTAGGTATTGCCGAGGGGTGTACGTACCGGATCTGTGATAATATACGTATAGATGTCCAAGCTCACCTTGAGTGTTGACGGTGAGGTCGTCTCCCGGGCCAAGCGCTACGCCAGGGAGCGGGGTGTTTCCGTTTCCCAAATCGTGGAGGCTTACCTGGCGGCGGTTTCCGATCCGTCGCCTCGAACGCGGCACGACTCGCCGCCGATCTTGCGATCCCTTCGTGGAGTTCTCAAGAGGGCCGATCTCAAAGAATACCGGAAGCACCTGGCGGCCAAGTATCGATGAAGACGATCCTCGTCGACGTGAATGTCGTCCTGGACGTTCTGCTGAACCGGCCTCCCCATGCGGAGGCAAGCGCCGCTGTCTGGGCCGCCATCGAAACCGGTTCCTGCCGCGGGCTGCTCCCGGCCCACGCGGTTACAACCATCCATTACCTCGTGCGAAAGAACCTCTCCTCATCCAAAGCGAGGCGGACCGTTTCCGACATGTTGAGGGTTTTCGAGGTGGCGCCGGTGGACGGCTCAGTGATTCAGTTCGCCCTCGACCTGCCGTTCGCTGATTTCGAGGACGCGGTTTCGGCCGCCGCGGCGCACTTCGCCGGCTGTGACTACATCGTGACGAGAGATCCGAAGGGATTTCCCGCACCTCCAATCCGGTGCCTGACGCCCGAAGCGGCGGCCCCGCTCCTCTGGAAGGAGTGAGGCGGCGGAGGGGACGCTGGCTGTCCCAGTCGTCGAACTTCTCCCCGTGTTACTGCGTCCTTCGGAGCATGACGTCCTTTTTGCGTTTCGCCGCCAAGGTCGCAGTGGCTCACGCGGCCACCTACCTCGTCGCCGGCAGCATCGCCTACCAACTCCTCACCAAGCAGTTCTACACCGGACCCGACCCGCTGTTTGCTTCTTTCATGCGCACCGAGACGCAGCCAGAAATATGGTCTCACGTCATGACCTGGTTCCTGCCCGAGAATCTGCTGAGAGGCGTGCTCATGGCAGCCGCGCTGTACCCGTTTCTGGGCACGCTGGTTTCCTGGCCGTTCCTCAAGCGGTTCCTGTCGATTTCGGCGCTCTATCTCGTCTTTGGCTACTGGGCGGCGGCCGGGGCCGTGCCGGGAAACCTCGAGGGCCTGGTCTACCTCCGGCCCGAATTCACCCCGCGTGTTCACCTCATCGCCCAGCCGGAGATCGTGGGGCAGGGTCTGCTGCTCGGCCTGTGGCTGGCGTGGTGGATCTCGCCACGAACGCCGCGCAAGTGAGGCGGCTACAATAGTCCTTTCATGCCCGTCACCCAGTCGGCTCTCGACTTCATGGCCCGCCAGGTCGAGAGGCTCCGGCAGTCCCGCGCAAAGAAGCGGATCGTGTTCCCCGAAGGCGGCGACGTGCGCGTCCTCTCCGCCGCCGCCCGCCTGGCGCGCGAAGGTTTGCTGGAGCCAATGCTGGTCGGCCCGAAACCGGCTACGTCTCCGGAAGGCGTGAGCTTCGTCGATCCGGAGACCTCTCCCAAGCTCCGCAACTATGCTTCGATCTACTTTGAGCGCCGCCGCTCTCGTGGCGTTACCGAACTGGAAGCGCGGGAAATCGCCGCCCGCCCGCTCTATTTCGCCAAGCTGATGGTCGCCGCCGGAGACGCCGACGGCAGCGTCGGCGGCGCTTCCACCTCAACCGCTGAGGCGGTACGGGCTGCCCTGCATTGCATCGGGGTTGCCGCCGGCACTCGTACCCTCTCCAGCCTCTACGTCATGGCGCTCGCGGATCGTGCGGTCGGCTCGAACGGGCTGCTCGTCTTCGCCGACTGCTCGATCATCGTCGAGCCCACGCCCGTGCAGCTCGCCGACATCGCCATCGCCACCGCCGGCAGCACCCGCAAGTATCTCGGCGTCGAGCCGGTGGTGGCGCTGCTGTCGTTCTCGACCAAGGGCAGCGCGAAGCACAAGGCGGTGGACAAGATCGTCGAGGCCATGAAGATCATCCGCGCCCGCGCGCCTGATCTCCACGTGGACGGCGAAATGCAGGCCGACGCCGCACTGGTCGAGGCTATCGGGCAGTCGAAGGCGCCCGGCTCCACCGTCGCCGGCCGCGCGAACACGTTGATCTTCCCCGATCTAAACTCGGGCAACATCGGATACAAGCTCGTCGAGCGGCTCGCCGGCGCCACCGCCATCGGTCCCCTGCTGCAAGGACTGGCCAAGCCGGGCAACGACCTCTCGCGAGGCTGCACCGCCGAGGACATTTACAACGTCGCCCTCCTCACCGCCATCCAGGCAATTCGGTGACACCCACGGTTCATGGGTCGCCCAGGAGGCGGGATGCCCGGGCCTGGCGACATCGCCCGGCGACTGGCGAAGCGTGGAGATTCGTCATCCTCAGAAACAGTGCGTGAGTACTTCCGGCCTCGGTTTGCCGGCCAGCGGCCGGTTCAGGAATTCGATGAACGGCGTCATGACCCGAAAGCGTTTGGCCAGCTCGGGCAGCAATCTTGGAGTGGAGGCCAGCGAAGGGTCCAGCAGCACGTAAACCAGCCACTGCTTGTAGCGCAACAGGTCGGCGGCCGGGTGATCGGCCGGGAATCCCTTGGGCGCTCTCGACAGTTGTTCGCCCCACAGCTTGCCCATCAGAGCCCGAAAGCTTCTGCCGCTGGTGATTCGGCGGAATTCCTCGTGGTGAGAGGCGAGGTGATTGCGGATCTTCAGGAGCTGATCCGGACCCGGCATGTACACGCCGCCGGCCACCTCGATCT
>CAZACK010000099.1:0-18777 GCA_964483455.1 uncultured Solibacteraceae bacterium | reverse complement strand
CCGTCGTCGGCGTCGTAGCTCTCCGGATTGCGCCAGTCGTGGCCGATCTTGTCGGCCAGAGCGTTGTCGTCGAGTTCGATGCCGAGTCCTGGGCCGGCCGGGAGGTCGAGATACCCGTCGCGGATCGTGAACGGTTTTTTCAGGTAGCCTTCGCCGAGACTCACCTGCTCCTGGCAGAGGAAGTTCGGGATGGAAGCGGCGATCTGGACGCCGGCGGCCAGCGAGATCGGCCCGAGCGGGTTGTGCGGCGCGATTGAGGCGTAGTAAGCCTCGGCCATGCCCGCGATCAGGCGCACCTCGGTGATCCCGCCGGCATGGCACAGGTCGGGCTGAAGGATGGTGGCGGCGCGCTTCTCCAGCACTTCGCGGAAGCCCCACTTGGTGAAGACACGCTCGCCGGCGGCGATCGGCAGATGTGTGCCGCGTGCAATCTCGGCCATGACATCGTGGTTCTGTGCCTGGCAGGGTTCCTCGACGAACATCGGCTGGTGGGGCTCGAGCGCCTTGATCAGCAGCTTGGCCAGCGCGGGGCTGATGGCGCCGTGGAAGTCGATGCCGATGTCCACGTCGGGGCCCCCGGCTTGCCGCAACTCGGCGAACTTCTCGGCGGCGTACTCGACGGCGGCGGGCGATTCGACGTAGCGCGCCGGGCGTTTCGTCGCCGGCCCTGTCTTGAACGCCGTGAAGCCCCGTGACTTGGCTTGCTTGAGGTTCTCCGCTGTGCCGGCGTGCGCGTAGACTCGCACGCGGTTCCGGGTCGGTCCTCCCAGTAGCTCATACACGGGCACTCCGAGCGCCTTGCCTTTGATGTCCCACAGCGCCATGTCGATTCCGCTGAGGGCGCTGGTGAGGATCGGACCGCCGCGATAAAACGCATGCCGGTAGATGGCCTGCCAGTGGTGCACCACCTGGCGCGGGTCCTTGCCGACAAGGTACGGCTCGATTTCTTTGACCGCGGTGGCGCACGTCAGCGCGCGCCCTTCGGTGATCGGTTCTCCCAGTCCGACGATGCCGGCGTTGGTGTGGACCTTGAGGAAGAGCCACCGGGGTTTCACCAGGAACGTCTCGAGCTTGGTGATCTTGAGTTTGTCTTTCGGTGAGACCGGGGCGGAGGCCTGGGCCGCGCCCTCGGCCTTGTGGAAAGCGCCCCATCCAAGGCCAGCGAACGCGCCGGCCAGCACCGAGCGCCGCGTCGCCGGCGGTTCAGTATTGCGTAGTGGCATGATCGACTCCTCCTGAAGGCACAACTCTATCCCCGGCGGGAAGCCGATGCAAATAGAGTGCGATGATTTGGGGCCGCCGATGAATGCCGATAAACGCCGATCGTATCGGATGAGGTTGCCCTATCGGCGTTCATGTGCGTTCATCGGCGGCTGTAAGAACTTTCGCTGGCCAAAGCATCAGACCACGATGCGGACATGCTTCTTCGGCGAGGTCCCTCCGCTCACCAGCGCGACCTGCTCCCGGCGGACGCCGAACTCCCGCGCCAGCAGCTCGATCAGCTCCGCGTTGGCCCGGCCTCTTTCCGGGGACGCCCGGAGCCTCACCTTCAGCGTCCCGTCGGACAGAGCGCCGGCGATCTCCGAGCGCCCGCTCTTCGGCGCGACCTTCACCGTCAGGGACAGGCGGCCTTCCGCTCGCAGTTGGCGGTTGAGCCGGTCGACGTCGGTCACACGCGTTTCGCCAATCGCTCGACTTCCGCCAGAAGGTTGCCGGCGGGAAAGGGCTTGGCAAGCACCGTATCGACCAGCACCGCTTCGGGCAACCCCGAAAGGCCTGACCTCAGGCCGGAAAGGACGATGATCCGAACTGCCGCGGAGTGAGCGCGGAGACTGCGGATCAGGGATTGGCCGTCTTCCAGCCGAGGGAGCCTGAGGTCCATCACAACCACTTCCGGGCCGGTTTCGGCAACCGCGCCAAGGGCGTCAACCACGGTGGAAGCCGTGCGCACCTCGTGGCCCTTCCTTTCGAGCAGCAGCCGGCGGACACGCAATTGTTCGGAATCGTCGTCAACCAGCAGGATGCGTGCCATGGACCCTGTCAACCGAACCGGATCTCGGCGATCACGAGCTGCGGCGGGCCCTGGTTCCAGCTTCCGGGCAGGCTGTCGAATGGTAGCCGGAAGCTCTTCGTCTCGCCGGGCTGCAATCCCCCCAGGCGGCTCTTGACAATTTCGACCCGCTCCCGCAGAACCACCTGCCCGTAAGGATCGTAGAAGACGCAGTGGATCGAAACCGATTTCAAGGGCTGCTCGCCGTGGTTGGCGATCTTGCCGGTGATCTCCACGATGGTCTGGTTCGCGTAGCTTTCCGTCGCCTTCATCTCCACGTCGCTGAGGTTCAGAAACTTGACGTAGGCCTTGGCTTCCGGCGTCAGGACCGGCTTCGGAGGAACCACATGCTTGGATTGATGCTCCAGGTACCAGAACCCCGCTCCGCCGGCGGCAAGCAAGACGCCGATGATCGCCAGAGCAGCGACAGGAAGACGCTTCTGAGCCTGCTGATTCGACAGTCCGGTTGCCACCGCTGTGAGACTCCTGCAACAGTATAAATGAGGTCTCGATCGCATGTCCGAGCCAACGATTCTAGACTCGCTGACAGACCGGCGGCGAATTCTCGCGCGCCTGCGGGAACAGGCGGACGACGTCCGGCGGCTTGCCGCAGGCTTGCGCGACGATCAGCTTTCGCGGCGGCTGTCCCCGGACAAGTGGTCTCTGAAGGAACTGGTGTGCCACTTGCATCGGGTGCAACAGGTGTTTGAAGGCCGCGTGCAGGCGATGCTCAGGGAAGACGCGCCGCTCATTGCGCCATACGAGCCGGAGGCGGACGCGGAGTTCGAGAAAATGGCGGCGCGGCCGGGGCTGGCCGCCCTTGCTGCTTTCTCCAGCGAGCGGGAGCGCTTCGCGCGGCGGCTTGAAGCGCTATCTGCCGGGGACTGGGCCAGGTCCGGAAGGCACCCGGAGTTCGCCGACTACAATGTGCAGTTTCAGGTCGAGTATATGGTGCACCACGAGGCGCATCATGTCTACCAGATGTTCCAGCGGAGGGCCGTGGTCAACCGGCCGGCGGAGTGAAGGGAGTCCCGCCGCGTTCCTGTGCTAGCATAAGGGATTCAGCATCCAGCATGATCCGCGCGCCGAAAGGGACGCGGGACATCTTGCCTCCTTCCAGTTCCGTCTGGAACTTCGTCGAGGACCAAGCCAGGTCGGTGTTCCGCGCGTATAACTACCGGGAGATCCGCACCCCGATCTTCGAGGAGACGCTTCTGTTCGCGCGCGGCGTGGGGGAGGACACGGACATCGTCACGAAGGAGATGTACACCTTCGACGACCGCGACGGCGCCTCGCTGACGCTGCGTCCGGAATCGACCGCCTCGGTGATCCGCGCCTACATCGAGCACCGGCTCGACCAGCTTCCCGGGCTACAGAAGCTTTATTACATGGGACCGATGTTCCGGCGGGAACGCCCGCAGAAGGGCCGCTTCCGCCAGTTCTATCAGATCGGCGCCGAAGCGATCGGCTCGGAGTCCCCCGCCGTTGACGCCGAGATGATCGAACTGGCCGTCGAGCTGCTGCGAAGCGCGGGCGCCGCCGGGACGACGCTGCTGCTGAATTCGGTAGGCTGCCCGAATTGCCGCCCCAGGTATGTTTCGGCGCTGCGTGAGAAGCTCAAGGAGGCCGCGCCCCGCATGTGTCCCGATTGCCGGCGCCGGGCCGAGACGAACCCCCTCCGCGTTCTGGACTGCAAGGTCGAATCGGATCAGCCCATCATCCACAACCTGCCGGTCATCCTGGAGTATCTGTGCGAGGACTGCCGGGCGCATTTCCAGGCCGTCCGAAGTTATCTTGGCGATCGCGGCATCGGCTATGAAGTCCGGGCGCGGCTTGTGCGCGGCCTCGACTACTACATGCGGACGACATTCGAGATCACGCATGGCGCGCTGGGGGCACAGAACTCCGTGCTCGGCGGCGGGCGCTACGATGGCTTGGCGGAGGCGCTGGGCTCGAAAGTCCATTCGCCGGGCATCGGCTTCTCCATCGGTGAGGACCGCCTGGTGATGGCGATCGAAGAGACAAACCCTGGCGCTCACGCGCCGCGGGTTGACCTGTTCATCGCGCCCCTGGGCGAGGCGGCGCTGCGGAAGACGTCCGTGCTGGCGGCAAAGCTGCGGCGCGCCGGCTGTTCCGTCGAGCTTGCTCCCGAAGGGCGTCTCAAGCGGACTCTCGAGCTGGCCGACAAGCTGGGCGCGACGCGGGTGCTCATCGCCGGGGACAATGAGATCGCAGCCGGAACGTACACTCTGCGCGACATGGCCACCGGCGACCAGGTTGCGGTGAGCGAGGCCGAACTTTGCGACAAACTAGGACTCAAACCGGAACATGAACGGTAGCGTGCCTCTTGACTTCTTGGGTGATCTGCGGCGAACGCACACGTGCGGCGAGCTGCGCGCCTCCGACGCCGGCTCGCGAGCCTTGCTCATGGGCTGGGTACACCGGCGCCGCGACCTCGGCGGGGTAATCTTCATCCACCTTCGCGACCGCGACGGCGTTAGCCAGGTCGTCTTCCATGCGGACGCGGATCCCCGTGTCCACCAGAAGGCGGAGATGCTCCGCTTGGAGTACGTGGTGGCGGTGGAAGGACTGGTGGAGCGCCGGTCGCCGGACACCATCAACCCCAACCTGGCGACCGGCGAGGTCGAACTGGTGGCCGAGAAGCTCTGGATCCTGAACGACTCGCGCACGCCTCCGTTCCCGATGGAAGAGACGGTCGATGTGAGCGAGGACGCCCGGCTCAAGTACCGCTACGTCGATCTGCGCCGCCCGCACATGCAGCGCAACATCATTCTGCGCTCGAAGGCTTCGTTCGCGGCGCGCGAGCTGCTCACGTCGATGGGTTTCCTCGAGATCGAGACGCCGTTCATGACGCGGTCCACGCCGGAAGGCGCCCGCGATTACCTCGTTCCCAGCCGCGTGCAGCCGGGCTCGTTCTACGCGCTGCCGCAATCGCCGCAGATCTTCAAGCAGCTCCTGATGGTCAGCGGTTTCGAGAAGTACTTCCAGATCGTGCGCTGTTTCCGGGACGAGGACCTGCGCGCCGACCGCCAGCCGGAGTTCACCCAGATCGACCTCGAGATGTCGTTCCCGCAGCAGGAGCGGATCTTCGAAGTGATCGAGCCGCTGGTACAGCGGGTGTGCGCGGTGGCCGGCTTTGACGTACCGGTCCCGTTCCCAAGGCTCACCTACCGGGAAGCGATGCGGTCGTACGGGATCGACAAGCCGGACCTGCGGTTGCCGCCGTTCCATGCGGTGGAGGATCTGTTCGCGGGCGCGAACTTGACTGCCGAAGGCCTGCCGCTGGTGGCCATCCACATTCCCGCCACTGGACCGCTGAGCCGCAAGGAACGCGACGAGCTGAAGGCGTTCGGCGCCGAGCGCGGGCTTCGTGTCTACGATGACGTCAACCGCCTGGAGCGCGACTTTCCGGGTCCGATGGCGGCGGTGCGGGAACGAACCGGCGCAGGGGAGAACGACCTGTTGCTTCTGGCCGGCTGGCCCGGCGAGCCGAAAGGGCACAGGCCCGCCGAGACGGTCTTCCAGGCTTGCGGCCAACTGCGCCTGTTCGCCGGCCAGAAGTACAACGAGCGCCACAAGCTGCTCGACCCGAAAGTGTTCCGCTGGCTCTGGGTGGTCGACTTCCCGATGTTCGAGTGGAACGAAGACGAGAAGCGCTGGGACGCGGCGCATCATCCGTTCACGTCGGTGCACGACGAGGACATCGACGAGCTGACCGCCGACCCGGCCAACTGCCGCGCCAAGTCCTACGACCTCGTGCTCAACGGCGTCGAGCTTGGCTCGGGCTCGATCCGTATTCATCGCCGCGACGTGCAATCGAAGGTGTTCTCCGCCCTCGGATTCAGCGAGGAGGAAGCCAAGCGGCGGTTCGGCTTCCTGTTGGAGGCGCTGGAGTACGGCGCGCCGCCGCACGGCGGCATCGCGCTCGGCCTGGACCGCCTGGTCATGATCCTCGCGGGAGAGACTTCCATCCGCGATGTGATCCCGTTCCCGAAGACGGCTAAGGGCACCGACCTGATGTGCGACGCCCCGTCGCCGGTGCCGGAGAGGCAGCTCCGGGAACTGGGGATCTCGGTGAGGACAACGCCGGGCTCTGCTACTTGAGAGACTGAAAATTCGCTTCACATTGCCAGCGCGCGGACCATTCGCTGTCACGTCTCCGCATACGTGACTTCTAGCCGGCGCGCGCGGATTGCGGCCAGAGTCAACACGAGCAGGGTCACCGCCAACAGGCCGGCGATCGCGAGCCATGCGGGCGGCGCCTCGACGTTGGTCGCGAAGAGCGACAGCGGACCGCCGGGCGCAATCTCAATCGGGGTCAGCGACTTCAGGTAGAAGATGATGCTGCATTTCCGCAGGAGAGACGGCAGGAACGGGTTGATGCCTTCCCAAACCATGACGATGGCCGCGGGGATCATCGGGTTGCGCAACAGCATTCCGGCGAGCAGGAAGACCGCACCGTAGCCGGCGCACGCCAGCACCGCCACCAGCAGGTAGCGGCCCAACTGCTCCAGGCCGTCCTGCCGCCAGAGGAATTCCCGGAATTGCGCGCCGAAATGAGCCGGCGTCAACAGGAACGACAGGCCGGCGCTCGCGGCGAAGAAGACGATGGCCGCGATCAGCCCGGCGCAGTACTTGCCCGCGACCAGAACCTCGCGCCGGACCGGCGCCAGCAGATAGTAGTGAAGCGTGCGCTCCAGGATCTCGCCGCGGAACTGGTTGGCGAAAATCACCACGCAGCCGAAAAAGATCACCAGGCGCAGATAGGCGAGGTGGAAGATGCCCGCGTAGATCCGCAGGTCCTCGTACATGCTGTGGCTCCAACCGACCCGCTCTGCGATCAGTGAATGGGCGCCGGTGAGCAGAACCGGCGCCAGCGCCAGAAGGTAGAGCCAGATCGCGCGCCGCGAGAAGAAGTTCTTGCGCCATTCGAGCTGGATGACGGCCAGCACTTGCAACGCGTAGAAGCGCCACGGCAGGTGGGCGAATGCGAACCAATTCACGCCGTGCCTCCTTCCGGGCCGATCAGGTACTGATAGACGGAGTGCACGTCCTCGTCGGCGGGTGCGACGGACTCGATCTCCAGCCCCGCTTCCGGCACTACGCGGTTGAGGAGCAGGTACAGCTTGTCCGCATCGCGCGTCCGTACAAGGACGCCCCTGGCATCGGGATCGATCCTGGCCTCGACGACGTGGTCGTGCTCGAACAGGCGCGCGGCGAGCGCGCCCGGCCGGTCGCAGCGCACCAGCACCTGGATGGGGTGTTCCTTCACCTCGCTGCGCACGCCCTGGATCTGGCCCTCGGCGACCACGTAACCGTGGCTCAGAAGAATGACGCTGTCCGAGATGCGGTCCACCTCGTGGAGGATGTGGCTGGAGACAATGACGTGGTAGCCCTGCTCGCCCCACTCGCGAAACAGGGCGATGGTCTCGGCCCTAGCCATCGGGTCGAGGCCGTTTAGCGGCTCGTCGAGGACGAAGACGGCCGGCTTGTGGCAGATGGCCTGGGCGAGCTTGATCCGCTGCCGCATGCCTTTGCTGTAGGCGGCGATCGGCCGGTCTGCGGCGCCCTTCATGCCGACACGCTCGATCGCCTCCCAGGCAAGCCTGCCGGCCTCGGCGTGATCCTTCCCGTGGACACGCAGGAAACCGTAGAGGAACTGCCGCCCCGTGAGGCCGCGCGGAAAGGCATCGAACTGCGTGCAATAGCCGACGTGCCGGAACAGCTCCTCGGGCCGGCCGGGCGGGATGCCGAGGATTTGGACTTCGCCGCGCGTGGGCCGGATGAGCCCGGTCATCAGGTTCATCAGCGTGGTCTTGCCCGAGCCGTTCGGTCCGACCAGGCTGGTGACTCCCGGCGCAATCGACAGGTTCACGCGGTTGACGCCGAGGACGTCGCCATAGAACCGGGAGACGTTGTCGAAGGTGATTCGAGGGCTGTCAGGGTTCGTCATCGGACCACCTCCACGGCGCGGATCTTGCGGTTCAGCAGCCAGAGGCAGAAGCCGCAGAAGCCGAGCAGCGCCGCCCAGCAGCACCAAAGCGGAATCTCCTCCCCGCGCGCGACGCGGAAGAACACGGCGCCGGAGCCGCGTTTCAGAGGCTCCTCGAACAGCGCGACCCACACCGATCCGATGAGGTGGCTCAGGTTGATCAGGTTCCCCCATTTCGTCCGCAGCAGGTTATTGATGGCGGCGCTGAAGCCCAGCCCGATGAAGAACAAGCAGAACAGTAGCGCGCCGGCGACCGGCTTCCACTTCACCCAGGCCGAGACGGCCAGCGACATCAGGGCCAGGAGCAGGATCCAGATCCATGAGCCGGCCAGCAACGCTCCGGCGATGCGGAGGTTCTGCGCCGCCCAGTCCGCTCCGGCGAAATACGACTGAAGCCCGTACAGCAGCAGGCCCGGAACCCAGGTCATCACCGAGTACAGCCCGACAAGGACCGTGACCTTCCCCAGCACGTATTCGGCCCGGCTGAAGGGACGGGACAGGTACAGGGGCAGCGCGTTGTGCGCCAGGTCCGGCGAGACGAGGCCGGGGCCCGCGAACGCGTTCAGGAAGAACGCCAGCATGCTCTGGAGGCCCAGGTAGAAGAGGAAGAACCTGGCATTGATCGAGAGGAAGCTGGGCGGCTCGATGCCGAGCGCCTTGAGCGACTGCAAGTTGTGCTGGAGGTAGATGACGAAGGTGCTCATCAGCGGCCAGAGGAAGCTGCCGAGGAAGAACATCGTGAGGAAGCGGGAACGGCGCAGGTCGTCGAAAGCGAAGCGGGTGATCACCAGGAAGCGGGACCACTGCGGCGTAACGGGGCCGGCGTACGTGGAGTAGGTTTTCTTATAGACGGCCATTCGCGCCCCCCATCGCCTTCAAGAAGATCTCCTCCAGCGAATCGCGCTTGTGGGCGAGGCGGCGGATCTGCACGCCCCGGGCGGCGGCGAGCTCGTAGAGGCCGCGGATTTCGCCGCCGTCCGGGAGGGTGAGCCGCACTTTTCCGTTCCCGGAGGGCGTCAGCTCCCAGCCCATCCGGCGGAGGTCGTCGAGGAAGCCGGCTTCACCGCCGCGCGTCTCCAGTTCCAGCAGCCGCACGTTGGCCCGCCGCTCCGCTTCGAGGTCGCAGAAGGCGGCGATCGCGCCTTCCTTGAGGATCAGCACCTGGTCGCAGCACTCCTCGACGTCGCGCAGCAGGTGCGAGGAGAGAATGAGGTGCAGGTCGCCGCGATCGCGGATTTCCTGGATGAGCTGGATCATGCGCCAGCGGGCCGATGGGTCGAGGCCGTTGGTCGGCTCATCCAGGAACAGCAGCCTCGGGCCGTGGGCGATGGCCTGGGCGAGCTTGGCCATCTGCTTCATGCCGAGGGAGTACTCGGAGAGCTTGCGATAACGGGCCTCGCCGAGTCCCACGTAGAAGAAAGCTTCGTGCGCGCGCTCGATGGCGGCGTCCGGCGGCAGCCCCGCCAGCTCGGCCATCAGCCGCACGAAGCGCACGCCGGTCATCGAGGCGATGAAGGAATCGTTCTCCGGCATGTAGCCGATGAGGCCCCGCAGCGCTTTCCCTTCCGTTCGAGTATCCCGGCCGAAGAGGCGGGCCGTTCCGGAGGCGGCGGGAATGAAGCCCAGCAGCGCGTTCAGCAGCGTCGATTTGCCCGCGCCGTTCGGCCCCAGCAGTCCGATGGCGCGGCCGGAAAAGGCGCCGGACAGCTTCCGGAGGATCGTGCGCCGGCCGAACCGCACCTCCAGGTTGTCGAGCTCGATGACGGCGGGCATCCGATGTGTAGATACGAGAGCCGGGGGCCAAAGGTTCAGCCGGAAACGGGGTGAAATTCGTCCGGGCAGCGCTCGCTGATGCGCGCGCCTCCGAGCCGCCGGCCGGGTGGAAGGACTGCGTTTGGAGAACTGGGCGAAGTAGAAACGGCCGGCCCCTCCCATCCGTCTGCTATGCTTCCTCACATGGCGATCTGGCGCATCCCGATCCTTCTGGCGCTGTGCCTGGCAGCCGTCCCCGCGGTCCCCGGCGAGGATGACTTCGCCGGCATCCAGTCGCGCATCAGCGAATTCAACCTGCCCAACGGCATGAACTTCATCGTGCTGGAGCGGCACCAGGCCCCGGTGGCCTCCTTCCTTACTTACGCTGACGTCGGCTCGGCCCAGGAGGTGAAAGGCATCACCGGGCTGGCACACATCTTCGAACACATGGCCTTCAAAGGGTCGCCCAACATCGGCACGAAGAACTACGCCGAGGAGAAGCGTGCCCTCGACCGCGTCGACCAGGCTTTTCGAGCTCTTCAGGCCGAGAAGGGCAAGGGCGACGAGGCGGACAAGGAGAAGCTCAAGCAGCTCGAATCGGATTTCAAAGCCGCGCAGGAAGGCGCGGGCAAGTTCGTCGTCAAGGACGAATTCGGCGATACGATCACGCGGGCCGGCGGCCGCGGGCTCGACGCCAGCACCGCCTGGGACTGGACCATCTATTACTTCGCCCTGCCGTCGAACTCGATGGAGCTCTGGTTCTACCTGGAATCGGAGCGCTTCCTCCACCCCGTCCTCCGCGAGTTCTACAAGGAGCGCGACGTCGTCATGGAGGAACGGCGGATGCGGACGGAGAGCATGCCCATCGGCAAGCTGCTCGAGGAGTTTCTCGCCGCCGCTTACATAGCCCACCCGTACGGGGAGCCGGTGGTCGGCCACATGAGCGACCTCGAGAACGTCACCCGCGCCGACGGCGAGGCGTTTTTTCGCAGGTACTACAGCCCGAGCAATCTCACCAGCGTGATCGTCGGCGACGTCGATCCGAAGCGCGTCCGCCAGCTTGCCGAAGGGTACTTCGGCCGGATTCCGAGCGGGCCGAAGCCGGAGCCGATCCGCACCGTCGAGCCGCCGCAGATCGGTGAGCGGCGCGTCTCGCTCCGCCTCCAGGCGCAGCGCGTCGTCGTGGTCGGCTACCACAAGCCGGGCTTGAACCATCCGGACGCGGCTGTCTACGACGCCATCGGCAGTCTCCTCAGCGAAGGACGATCCTCGCGCCTCCACCGCGGTCTTGTCCGCGACCGCAAGGTCGCGGTGCAGGCCGGCGGCTTCTCCGGGCTCCCGGGCAACAAGTATCCCGGCCTGTTCATCTTCGCCGCCTTCACCGCGCCCGGCAAAACCAACGGCGACGTCGAGAAAGCCTTCGAGGAGGAAATCGACAAGCTCAAGACCCAGTTGGTCAACAAGGCGGAACTGGAGGGCGTCAAGCGCCGCGCTCGCGCCGAACTCATCCGGCAGCTCGGAGACAACTTCGCCATGTGCCGCCAGCTCGCGAGCTGGAAGGTGATCACCGGCGACTGGCGAAACCTCTTCCGGTACCTCGACAAGATCAACGCCGTCACGCCCGAGGAGATCCAGCGCGTGGCCAAGGCGACATTCACTCAAACCAACCGCACCGTGGGCACGATCGAGCCCCTGGAAGCCGCTTCGGCGAAGTAGGAGAAAAGAACGATGCGTCGCTCGACATTGCTGCTGATCCTGATCGCGGCCTTCGCTTCCGCTCCTATGGCGCCGGCCCAGAAGCCGGCGAGGGTGAAGATCCCCAAGAGCCACAAGGACCTGAAGTACCCGCCGCTCAATGAAATCAAGCCTCCCGAGCCGGTCCGCTTCGAGCTGGCGAATGGCATGACGGTCTATCTGGTCGAGGATCACGAGCTGCCGACCATCGGGGTCTCGGCCATGATCCGCGCCGGATCGCGCTGGGAGCCCGCTGCAAAGACAGGGCTCGCTGAAATTGCCGGTTCGGTGATGCGCACCGGCGGCACGTCGGCACGCTCCGGCGATCAGCTCGACGACGAGCTGGACCGCCTCGGCGCGATCGTCGAAACCTCCATCGGCCAGGACTCGGGCCGGGCCGTCGTCCAAGTGCTGAAGGAAGACATCGACAAAGGCCTGGAGATCCTCGCCGATATCATCCGGAACCCCGCGTTTCCAGAGGACAAGATCGACCTGGCCAAGATCGCCGAGCGCGACCAGATCGCGCGCCGCAACGAAGTGCCGGCCCAGATCGCGTCGCGGGAGTTCGCGCGAGCCGTCTTGGGAAAGGACAGCCCGTACGCGCGAATCACCGAATACGACACCGTCAACTCCATCACCCGCGACGACCTGGCGGCCTTCCACCGCCAGTTCTTCCAGCCCGAGAATGTCATCCTCGGCGTCTACGGCGATTTCCAGGCGGTCGAAATGCGCGCCAAGGTCGAGAGGGTCTTCGGAGGCTGGCCGCGCGGCGGCAAGCCGAAACCTCCGATTCCCGCCGTCGATGAAACGCCTCGCACGGGCGTGTACTCGATCAACAAGGAAGACGTCAACCAGTCCTGGATCACCATGGGTCACGTCGCCGGGAAACGCAGCGATCCCGACTATTACGCTCTCTCCGTCGCCAACGGCGTGCTGAGGTGGCGTTTGTTCGTCAACGTCCGCTCCGAGCAGGGCCTGGCCTACGCCGTCGGCTCCAACTGGAACGCCGGCTGGGACCGGCCCGGACTGTTCACCGCCAGCGGCGGCACCAAGTCGGAATCCACTCTGAAGTTCCTCGGTTCGGTGAAGAGCGAGATCGAGAAGATGCGCCAGGCCGAGCCTTCCATCGAGGAGTTCACCCGAGCCAAAGATTCGATCCTCAAGGGCTTCGCCTTCGAGTTCGACTCCACGCAAAAGATCGTGGAACGTCTCATGACGTATGACTATTTTGGCTATCCGAGGGATTATTTGTTGCAATACCGCGCCGGCATCGAGAAGGTCACTCCCGCTGATCTCCTGCGCGTCGCCGGCAAGCACTTCCAGCCCGACCGGTTCGCCGTGCTCGTCGTCGGCAAAGAGAAAGACTTCGACCAGCCGCTGGCCTCAATCGGAAAAGTGACTCCTGTTGACATCACGATCCCGCCGCCGAAACAGGAAGCGCTCGCCGCCGCCACTCCGGATGCCGTCGCCAAGGGCAGGAAGTTACTGGCCGCCGTGCGAGACGCCATGGGTGGAGCGACCTTGCAGGGCGTGAAGGATTACTCCATCCACGGAGACTTTACCGCCATCACACCGAACGGCGAGTTCGCCCTCAGGATCGAGGTTACTACCAACCTATCCGGCAAGACGCTGAACAAGATGATCACGCCGATGGGCGAGATGGCGCAGGGCTACGACGGCGCCGCGGGGTGGATCAGAACGCCCCAAGGCGTTCGCGACATTCCGGCGGCGCAGCTCGGCGAATTCGAAGCCGGCCGGTTCCGCGACACGATTCACATCCTGCAAAACATCGACAACCCGGCTTACACGGTGCAGTCGATGGGGCAGGCCGAGGAGCAAGGCAAGCCCGCGGAGGTCGTGGCAGTCAGCGATCCGAAGCGGAATCTCCAAGTGAAGCTCTACATCGACCCGGAAGCCAACCTCCTCGTCAAGAAGGTTTACAGCGGCGCTTTCATGGGAGCACCCGGGGAAGTCGAAGAGATTTACTCGGATTGGCGCGAGGCCGGCGGTCTGAAGATGCCCCACGCCGTGACTCTCAACCAGGACGGCAAGAAGCGGGGCTCGCAGAAAGTGACAGAACTGAAGGTGAATCCCGGCGTGCCGGAGGAGGCATACAAGAAGCCCCAGTAGGCCAACAGGGTACAGGAACTCTGTGTTCTCTGGGCCTCTGGGGTGAAAAAGTTCACCGCCGCTCGATGGGAATCCACGCCCGCCCGTCCGGCTCGCCCCTGTATTCTGCCCGCGGGCGGATCAGCCGGTTGTTGCGGTACTGCTCGAGCACGTGGGCCGTCCAGCCCGCCATCCGGCTCACGGCGAAGATCGGGGTATAGAGATCCGCCGGTATCCCGAGCGAGTAGTACGCCGAGGCGGAATAGAAATCCACGTTGGCGTTCAATCCCTTCGCGGCCTTCATGTACTGCTCGACATCCTTGGAGGCCTTGTACAGGTCGAGGTGACCGGTTCGCCGGCCCAATTCCTCGGAGAGCGCGCGCAGGTGCGATGCCCTCGGGTCGTCGGTGCGATACACGCGATGGCCGAAGCCGGGGATCTTGATCTTCGCCGCCAGCTTATCCTTGACGAGTTTCAGCATCTTCTCGGGCGAGCCGGCTTCGAGCAGCAACTGGATCACGTCCTGGTTCGCTCCGCCGTGGAGCGGCCCTTTCAGCGCCCCGATCGCCGCCGTCACCGCCGAGTAAATGTCGGACAGGGTCGCCGCCACCACCCGGGCGGCGAACGTGGAGGCGTTGAATTCATGATCGGCGTGGAGAATCAGGGCGAGGTCGAACGCCCGCTCCATCACCTCATCGGGACGCCGGCCGGTGAGCGTGTACAGGAAGTTGGCCGCGAACCCCAGGCCCGAGTCGCCGGCCAGAACCTCCTTGCCGTTGCGAAGCCGGTCAAACGTGGTCACGATGGTGGCGGTTTGCGCGACCAGTTTCGCGGCCTTGCGGGCGTTGGCTTCCGGTGAGTTATCCGGCGCCAGCGGGTCGTGATGCGCCAGCATCGAGACGGCCGTGCGCAGCACGTCCATGGACAGCCCGCGCGGCGCGGACCGCAGGAATTCGACGACCGCCTCCGGAATCGGCCGGTTGGCCACCAGCGCCTCTCTGAGCTTCCTCAGCTCCGAGCGGTCGGGCAGTTGTCCGTACCACAGCAGGTGCACCACCTCTTCGAAGCTCGCGTTCTCCGCCAGCGTGTGGATGTTGTAGCCGCGGTAGCTCAGGATTCCGGACTGCCCGTCGATGTAACAGATCTCGGAATCGGCGGCGATGACGCCTTCCAGCCCCGCGGCAGTGACGGTCGTCGTGGACATGCTGAAGATGGCCCCCCGGAGTATCGCGGCAGGAGACGCTGTCGCTTGGACCCTTCATTGTATGGACCATTCGCTGGAGGCCGCAAGCAGTCTGGCGCCGGTGAGCGAGTAGCTGTCCAACTCCTACGAACCGGGCTGCGATTATGTGGACGGGGTCGTCGAGGAGAGGAACGTGGGCGAATAAGGACCATTCCAAGTTGCAGACCGAGCTGGCCACGTGGCTGAACGTGCGGCGAAACAGTTCGGCATTCGCGTGTTCGTGGTGCAGCGGATCCGGGTTTCACCCACCCGGTATCGGGTTCCCGACAGCTGCGCCTACCTCGGTTCGGAACCAGACGAACAGGTTTTCCTACACCCCCTTTCCTGTGTGTGGAGATCCTCTCCCCGGACGATCGAATGAGCCGAATGCTGGAGAAGATTCAGGACTATCTCGGATTCGGCGCCCGCTCTGTCTGGATCATGGAGCCCCGTAGCCGGATGGCGGAAATCCACACCCTGTCCGGCATCGAGAAGGTCCGGGATGGACTTCTGAGGACCAGGGGCCCGGAGATCGCCGTCCCGCCGCCGGAACTTCTGGGCTAAGCTGGTGTTCCGAACCAGGTGGGGTCCGCCGCCATCCGCCTCGGTTGACTTTCTCCGGTCCCTCCGCTATAGTTCTAACGTATTGATCTGTCAACGGTTTGTCGGTGGGTCGGCGGGACAGAAACAGCTTCATGGGCGCCGGGTAACGGTCCGCGTTGCGTCCCTGGTTTCCTGCCCGGATTACGGCGGTTCCACCGAACTCGCCAGCCCGGCCGACTCCGTCCTGACGGATCCGGAGACGTGGCCATGGCTAGCAAACCCGATGAGGAGCGTAGGGGAGATCAGGCTTCCGCCGAGATGACCGAATACGAGCAGCTCCTCGACGACTACAGCCATTTTGCGCCTCCGGCGGAAGGCGAAGTCCTCCAAGGCCACGTTCTCAAGGTCACCGACAAGGAAGTGATTGTCGACTTCGGCTACAAGTCCGAAGGACTGGTCCCCCTCACCCAGTTCCAGCAACCCGACGGTTCGATTCATGTCCACCCCGGCGACACGATCGACGTCGTCATCGACCGGCACGGGGGTGAAGTCGAAGGCTACGTCCGCCTGTCTCACGAGCGGGCCAGCCGCATCCGCGCCTGGGACAACCTGGAGAAGGCGCACCGTGAGCGGTTGCTGGTTTCCGGGCGAGTGGTCGGCAAGATCAAGGGCGGCCTGACGGTGGATGTCGGTGTCAAGGCGTTCATGCCGGGATCCCAGGTGGACGTGCGTCTGGTCCACAATCTGGACTCCTTCCTCGGCCAGGATATCCCGGTCAAGATCGTCAAGCTCAACCGGCGCCGCGGCAATGTTGTCGTCAGCCGAAAGCTGGCCATCGAGGAGGAATTGACGGCCCGGAAGGCGGCGGTCATGAACGCCCTGCACGAAGGCGCCGTCGTGACCGGGATCGTCAAGAACCTCACCGACTACGGCGCGTTTGTGGATCTGGGGGGAATCGACGGACTGTTGCATGTCAGCGATATGTCTTACGGGCGGATCGGCCATGCCTCCGAGGTGCTTCACGTCGGCGACCAGATTACCGTGAAGGTGTTGAAGTTCGACAAGGAAAAGGAGCGCATTTCTCTGGGTCTCAAACAGGTGCTGCCCGATCCTTGGCAAAGCGTTGCCACCCGCTATCGGGTTAACTCCAGAGTGATCGGGCGCGTGGTCAGCATTACGGACTACGGGGCGTTTGTCGAGCTGGAACCTGGCATCGAGGGCCTGATCCACGTGTCGGAAATGACGTGGTCGCGACGCATGAAGCACCCGTCCCGGGTGGTGAAAGCCGGCGACCAGGTGGAGGCGGTGGTCCTCGGCGTCCAGTCCAAGGAGCGCCGCATTTCGTTGGGTCTCAAACAGCTCGAGCCCGACCCGTGGACCACCCTGGAGTCGCGCTACAGCGTCGGCTCGGTGGTCGAAGGACGCGTGCGGAAGCTGACCGATTTCGGCGCTTTCGTCGAGATCGAAGAGGGAGTGGATGGTCTGGTTCACGTCTCCGATCTCTCCTGGACGAAGCGCGTCAAGCATCCCTCGGAGTTGTTGAAGAAGGGACAGGTGGTGCAGGCGGTGATCCTCAACATCGACGCCTCCGCCCGCCGACTGTCGCTCGGCATCAAGCAGCTCCAGCCGGACTCATGGGAATCATTCTTCCGAACCCACCAGGTGGGTGACATCGTTCGCGGGCGGCCGTGTCGCACGGCGAACTTCGGAGTCTTTGTCGAGCTGGCGCCCGGAGTCGAGGGGCTCTGCCACAACTCGGAGATACCCGGAGCGCCGGACCGGAATCAGGAGGAGCCGCCTTTGCCGGTCGGCGATGAGATGGAGTTCAAGATCATCAAGCTGAACGAAGCCGAGAAGCGAATCGGATTGAGCGTAAGAGCGGTGGCGGAGGATGAGGAACGCACCCGCCTGGAGGACTATCAGCGCCAGGCGGCGGCCGCTACCATGACCATTGAGGAAGTGATCAATCTCAAAGGGCAGGGCTGAGCGCGTCAACTTGGCCGATGGGCGGCGGCCTCTCCGAGCCGCCGGGCACGATAACGGGCAACCGGCGGCGAGAGGGCCGGTAAGAAGAAAGCAGAGTTGGAGAACACAGGAATGACGAAGGCGGATCTGATTGAAGAGATCTCACGGGTCGTGGAAATCACCCGCAAGGATTCGGAGGTGATCGTCGAGGCGATCTTCGAGAGCATTGTGCGCTCTCTGAAGGGTGGCGACAAAATCGAGATCCGCGGGTTCGGCAGTTTCCGAACGCGGGAGCGTCGCCCGCGCATCGGACGCAACCCGAAAACAGGCGCCCGCGTGGATGTCCCCGCCAAGCGCATCCCCTACTTCAAACCGAGCAAGGAATTGAAGGACCTGGTGAACGGAGAGGCGATCCCCGGGCCGGTGGTCAGCGAAGCCGCATCCCCGGAGACCGCCACGCCATTCTGACCGCACCCGGGGCCGCCAACCGCATGGATCACCTTTGGAGTCCATGGCGCTATCGCTACGTGAGTCAGGCCGAGCCCGCCGGCGGTTGCATCTTCTGTGACAAAGCCCGCCAGGGGAAGGACGAGGAAAACCTGGTTGTCCACCGCGGCCGGACCGGATATGTGCTGCTGAACCTGTACCCTTACACGACCGGCCACGTCATGATCGCGCCGTACCAGCATGCCGCCACGCTGGAGGAACTTTCGGAGGAGACGGCAGTCGACTTGATGCTGCTGACGCGGGAAACAAGCCGCCGTCTGCGCTCCATCTACCGGCCGCACGGGATCAATATCGGCATGAACATCGGGGAATGCGCCGGAGCCGGCGTGGCCGGTCACATCCACATGCACGTTCTGCCGCGCTGGCCCGCCGACGCCAGCTTCATGACCACCATCGGGGAAACCCGGGTCATACCCGAGGACCTGGCCACCACGTACGCCAAACTCCGCCAGGCCTTCGGCGGTTGAGTGGCGCGGCCGCATGGGCCGCGTCGGTTCGGGCAAAGCACTTGGCGCCCTGGCAAACCGTCCCGGCGGTGTACAATCCTGAGCAGGAGTGGCGGTTCCCATGATTACTCGTCGCAGCGTTCTGGAGCGCGGTGCGCTGGCCGCGGCTCCGCTCGTTGTTCCGTCTCGCATCCTCGGTGGACGAGGCAAGACCAGTCCGAGCGATACGCTGATCGTCGGCGTGATCGGAGTCGGAGGCCGTGGGCGCCTGCTCATCGACCAGTTGCCGGAAGCGGCCCGGGTCGTCGCGGTTGCCGACTGCTGGCTGACGCGCTGCGAGGAAGCCGCCGCGAAAAAGCAGGCCGACTGGCGCCTGTACCAGGATTACCGCCGCATCCTCGACGACAAGGAGATCGACGCCGTCATCATCGCCACC
>CAZACK010000098.1:0-19416 GCA_964483455.1 uncultured Solibacteraceae bacterium | reverse complement strand
CCGAAGAAGTGGTCCGCCGCCTCGATCCAGATGAGCTGCTTCGGTTCGCTCATAGTCCGGAACATTTCCTCGAGTTGCTCGCGGGGTCCGTACTCGTCATGCGTGCTCTGGATGAACACCTTCTGGGCGGGGCAGTTCGCCACCGACACATCGCACTTCCGGCTGGTAGGAAACCCGGCGGCGATGACGCGGCTGGCGCCCGGTGGCACGCACCCGATCTTCAGGACGATGCGCGAGCCGAACGAGAATCCCGCCAGCGTGTAAGGCAGATCACCGTAGCGCTCCCGAAGCCATCCCAGAGCCGCTCGGGCATCCTCGACTTCTCCGATCACGTGGTCGTAGACTCCCTCGCTCAGGTTCACTCCCCGAAAATTGAACCGCAGAGCCACGGCGCCGGCGCCGAGCAGTCCTCGCGCCAGCCGGTAGACTACCTTGTTATGCAGGGTGCCGCCGTGTCGCGGATGAGGAGGGCAGATGAGCGCCGC
This sequence comes from uncultured Solibacteraceae bacterium, assembly GCA_964483455.1. Lineage (GTDB taxonomy): Bacteria > Acidobacteriota > Terriglobia > Bryobacterales > Bryobacteraceae > CAYZJD01. The sequence goes on along the minus strand of CAZACK010000098.1, from coordinate 18,931 downwards.
TTGCCGGGGGCGCTCCCCCTCCGGTTCCTCCAGCAGCGCCTCCAGTCGTCCCGCCGGGCCGGGGATGAAATGCCATTCGATGCGCCGGGCCACTCTCAGTTCGTTCGGTAGTTGGTGAACTGCATGTCGATTCCGAACTCCTGCCCGCGGAGCAGGCGAAGGACTTCCTGCAAGGTGTCCCGGTCGCGCCCGCTGACGCGAACGAAGTCGCCCTGGATCGAGGCCTGCACTTTCAGCTTGCTCTCCTTGATCCGCTTGACGATTTCGCGCGCCTTCTCGATGGGAATCCCCTGCTGAAGCGCCGCCTCCTGCCGGACCGTCGTGCCGGCGGCGGGAGCCACCGGCCCGTAGCTGATCCCTTTCAGCGGGACTTTGCGCTTGACAAGCTTCTGCTCGAGCACTTCGATCACCGCCTTCAGCTTGAACTCGTCCTGGCTGGCGAGAACGATCTGCTTGTCCTTCTCGTTCAGCTCGATTTGGGAACGCGAGTTCTTCAGGTCGAACCGTTGCGCGATCTCTTTGCGGGCCTGTTGGATCGCGTTGTTCACCTCGGCCAGGTCGATCTTGGAGACGATGTCGAAGGAGTTGTCGGGCATAAAGACGGTTGGGTGGTTGGACGGTTAGCCGGTTGTTCGGTTGAGGGCGATCAGCACCTTCTCGGTGATTTCGTCGATCAGGGCGGGCATGGCGGCGTCGAGGGCGACGGTGACGGCGGCGCGCACCCGTTCCGCGTCGATCTCGCCGGTCGCCGACCCTGCCGAAAATCCGGCCGCGCGCGCCAGCCCCGCTGCGTCGATTAGCGGCTTTACCGTCGCCAGCACCGCCGTGGCTTCAAACGGCTTCCGGACCCATGCGTCCGCGCCGGCCCGCCGCGCCTCCTCCTCGTCCAGACCCTCGAGCGCGCCGGCTGTGAGGACGACGCGGGTGTGTGTGAATCGCGGGTGATTCTTGACGTGACGGCAGATCTCGTAGCCGGACTTGAGCGGCAGCAACACGTCCGCCACGATCAGGTCGGGATCGACGTCGATCAGACTCGCCAGTGCGGCGTCCCCGTCTGTCACCGTCACTACTTCAAAGCCTTCCTCGCGGAGGATCGTCTCTCCGATCCGCTGGGCATGAGGGCTGTCATCAGCCAGCAGAATCCGGCTCATTTAGGAGCTTTCTTCTTCTTGTCTTCCTTCTTTTTCTGATCCTTCTGCCCCTTCGTCTCCTGCGAAGCGGCCCCTGGCTGCGTTGCGGACTCCCCGGCGGCGACGGGTTTCGCGCCTGCGGTGCTTCGCCTGGCTTCCGGCCTGGTGTCGAGCGCGGTGGAATCGGTCACCGGAGAGAGGGTCACCTCGGCGGTCGGCGCGCCGCTGGTTCCGCCCGCCGCCGGTACGCTGGCCGGGACCGACGGACGCAACGCGGTCATCGACGGCTCACCGGACTTGGCCGCCTGCGACACGTCGGGACGCTGCCGGAATATGCCCCAGAAATGACTCATCATCCCCGGCTCTTTCGTGTTCTCCAGTTCGTACTTCATCCGCGCCAGCGCCACGGGGTCCGGCTCCGGCACCTGGGCTTCCATTCCGGTCAGCTTTCTCTTGGCCTCATCGGCATACGGGCTCAGCGGGTAGTCCCGCACGATTCGCTGATAGGCGCTGATGCTCTTGTCGCGGAACCGCTGCCCCATCCGCGTATACGCATCGCCCAGGCGCCAGAGAGACTCGTCCGCCTGGCTGAACAGCGGGTAATGGTCCGTCACGGCTTGCAGGCGGTTGGCCGCCGAGGGGTAACTGCCCTTGTTGTGGTAGAAACGGCCCACGCGGAACTCGTGCTCGGCGAGCACCTCCTGGATTTCGCGAAGCAGTTGCTGCGCACGCGGCGCAAACCGGCTGTTCGGGAATTGCACCAGCAACTGGCGGCATTCGTCCTCCGCGCGCAGCGCGTGGGTGGTGTCGCGGTCCGGCTTCATCATCTGCCGGTAGTGGATCATGCACACTTTTTCCTGGGCCTCGGCGGCTTCTTCCAGCGTCGGGTAGAACAGAATGAAGTCCTTGTATTCCGCCTCCGCCTGCGCGAGCCCGTGCGAGCCGCCCTCGCGGAACCAGCTATCGGCGATCGCCAGCTTCGATTTGGCTAGGTATTCGCTGGTGTCGTACGTGCTGATGAGGGTCTGAAGCGTCAGCCGGGCGATCTCGTAACGGCCCTTCTCCACGTCCTTGATCGCCTTGTCGAACAGAACCTTGTCCGGTTGCAGCGTGTCCTTGGCGATGGGGTTCTCGTACTTCTTGCCGCCGCACCCCGACAGGATGAGCAGCGCCGATCCGCCGCCCGCGACCAGCCAGTGGACGATCTTGCGTTGTTTGCTGAACATAAAATACTCAGGCAATCGTTCGAATCTCTCTGACGTTCAGGCGCGCACGGCGGTTGCCTCCCGCGCCCGTTTCTGCATTTCGGCGAACGTGGCCCCTGGATCCGCGTTGTGAAAAATCGTGGATCCGGTCACCACCCAATCGACTCCGGCCCGCACCACTTCGGTGACGTTCTCCAGATTGACCCCGCCGTCGATTTCGATCGCGAATCGCAACCCCGCGTCCCGCCGTTTCTGATCCAATGCCCGAACCTTGTCCAGCGTCCTCGGAATGAGGCGCTGGGATCCAAACCCGGGATTCACGCTCATTAGCAGGACGTAGTCTGCTACGTCCAAAACGTCTTCCACCATTGTAATCGGCGTCGAGGGGTTCAAGACAACGCCGGCCTGGCACCCTTCGCCCTGGATGAGCCGCAGCGTCCGGTCCAGGTGGGGACAGACCTCCTGGTGGACGGAGATCCCGTCCGCGCCCGCCTCCACGAACTCGGCGACGTATTCCTCCGGCTTCGCAATCATCAGGTGCACGTCGAGCGTCAGCCGGGTGACCTTGCGGATCGACTTCACCACCGGCGGCCCGATGGTGATGTTCGGAACGAAGTGCCCGTCCATGACATCGATGTGAAGCATCGTCGCCCCGGCCGCCTCCACCTTGCCGATCTCCTCGCCCAGGCGCGCGAAATCGGCGGACAAAATCGAGGGGATCACCTGAACCATGTCGGGAAGCTAAGTCGATGGTATCACAGGGCGGATCGGCGCCGGAGCCGCGGCCAGCGGTGAGATCCCGCCCGTCAACGACCCCAAGCTGGCGCGGGATTCCTGGAGACGATCCCTGAACGGAACTCCACCTGCGCCGGCGGCGGGCCACGGTGCACGCGCCTTCCCGGTTACCCGCGAAGGCAGGCCCATCGGTGGCCGGCGGGCCTCGAGGGTGCGCGTGATCCCCAAAGACGGTCCAGCACCCGCCTCACCACGGCGGCTGCACACCGCGCCCCGTCCCTGCGTCAAAATAGTTGGGATGAGGTGTGCGCTCCTGTTGCTAGTGGCGGCGGCTGCGTCCATGGCCGGCGAGTATGCCGTTCTGGCCAGCGGCTTCCGTGTGTACGCCGAGCGGCATGAACTGGCCGGTGATGTTGTCCGCTTGCACACCGGGGCCGGATCGATTGAACTGCCGGCAAATCAGGTGACCGGTTTCGAACCGGAAGACTCCATTCCTCCGGCGGCGGCCGCCAGTCCGTCGGCGCCTCAGCCATCCCTTCCTTCCCCCGCCGCGTTGATCGAGCAGGCAGCCGACAGGCACGGCCTTCCGGTCGACTTTGTGCGAAGCGTGGCCGAGGCGGAGTCCGGCGTGCGACAGGAGGCCGTCTCGAGCAAAGGCGCCGTTGGCATCATGCAGCTCATGCCCGGCACCGCCGAGGAGCTTTCCGCCGATCCACGCGATCCGGCACAGAACGTCGCCGCGGGCACACGGTACTTGCGGGACTTGCTCGTGAAGTACCAGGACGACCCTTTCCAGGTGCGCAAAGCGCTGGCCGGCTACAACGCCGGTCCGGGCTCGGTCGACCGCTACGACGGCATCCCGCCTTACCCGGAAACGCAGCGGTATGTGGAAAGGGTGCTTCGATCTTATGCACGCAGACAGGCAAGCAAGCGGACGCAGCCTGCCGGGGCGGGAGCGGCGAGACTTGGCGCCAAGTAAGCAGCGCCGTCTTCAAGGTATACTTGGAGTAGCCCTGTCCTGGACCGGAAACGCATGAAAAGCCGCTTCAAGCTGTTTGTCGTACTCTTCTCCACCTGCCTGGCGATCCTGATTCTCGTCGGCGCTCTGGCTGGCCGCGAGCCTTCCTCGGAAGGCGCCTACCGCCAGATGAAGGTCTTCACCGAGGTGCTCCACCGCGTCAAGAGCGACTACGTCGAGGAGCCGGACTTGAAAAGCGTGACGCTGGGCGCGGTCAACGGCTTGCTCGAATCGATCGATCCTTTCGCCAGCTACCTCAACGCCGAGCAGTGGAGACTCTACCTCAAGAACAAGGACGGCTACAAGGGCGACGTCGGGCTGGTGCTGGCCAAGCGCTACGGCTACCTGACCGTAGTGAGTGCGCTGCCGGGCTCGCCGGCCGCCAAGGCCGGCCTGACAACCGGCGACCTCATCGAGAGCATCAAGGGCGTCGCCACTCGCGACATGCCGCTGGCCTACGCGGAAATCCTCCTGAAAGGGGACCCCGGCACCAAGCTCGAACTTACCCTGTTGCGGATGCGCAACGCCGAGCCTCACAAGACGGAGCTGACGCGGGCGGTCGTTTCCGTGCCCGCGGTTAGCTTCCGCATGCTGCCCGATGAGATCGGCTACATTCGGCCGCATACACTCCTCGCCGGCAAGGCCAAGGAAATCGCGGCGGCGATCTCCATGCTGGACAAGCAGGGCGCCAAAGGCCTCTTGCTCGATCTCAGACAGTGCGCGGTCGGCGATTCAGAGGAAGGCATCGCGGTTGCCGGACTGTTCCTTGAAAAGGGGCTGGTAACCTATCTGCAAGGGCAGAAACAGCAGCGCCAGGACTTCCTGGCGGAGTCCGGCAAGGCCGTCACCAGGCTGCCACTGGTGGTGACCACCAATCGCGGCACCGCCGATGGAGCGGAAATCACCGCCGCCGCTCTGCTGGAGAACAAGCGCGCCGAAGTGGTCGGCGAGCGGACCTTCGGGGACGCCGCCCTCCGGCGGCCGATCAACATGGACGACGGCGGGGCCATCATTCTCTCGGTGGCCAAGTATTATTCGCCCAGCGGCAAGGCGATCCAGGACACGGGCGTGATCCCTTCGGTTCCGTTCGTCGAATCGGAACCCTTCGTGGAAGCGGAAGAGGAAGAGGAGACCCCGGAACAGGCAGTGAAACCGGAATCCGAGCGCCGGCCGGAAGAGGACAACCTGCTGAAGAAAGCGATCGAGGTCCTGACGAAGACCGGGCCGCGGACAGCGGCCGCCAAGTCCAACTGAGTTCCGGCGCCGGACTCGAAGGAAGTTGCGTATGCCACTTTATGACTACAGGTGCGAAGCCTGCGGTGACGTCTTTGAAGTGAAACAGAGGATTTGCGATCAACCGCTGACCGTGCACGCCAACTGCGGCGGCCGGGTGGAGCGGCTGCTCTCGCCCCCCGCGTTGCAGTTCAAGGGTTCCGGCTGGTACGTCACGGACTACGCGCGGTCGTCGAAGAAAGACGAGTCCTCGAAACCGGCGGCGAAGGAAGGCTCCGACAGCAAGCCACCGAAGGCGGAGAGCACTCCCAAAAAGTCGGAGTAACCTTTCACCACAGAGGCGCAGAGAGCACAGAGCCAATTGAGTCTGTCTCTGTGCCTCTGTGGTTTGATTCTACATGTACTCCGGCACAGCGATCCCCAGCACGTCCAGCGTGCGCTCGAGCTGGGAACGGAAGTAGTCCGTCATCCACAACAGGAAGGTGCGGCGCTCCCGGTCCGGTTCGTGAAGCACCGGGTATTCGTGGTAGAAGTTGTTGAACGCCTGGGCGAGATGGAAGGCGTAGCGGGCGAAGTGAGCCGGCTCGCCCGAAGCGAGCGCCCGGTCCCGCGCCGCCTCGGCCTTGGAGATGGCCAGCGTCAACTGCCAGAAATCCTCCGAGGCGAGCTGGCGGCCCATAGCGGCGGCATCCAGCACGGCCGCGAAGTCGGGCAAGGTCTCTCCGCGCTCGCCGAGCTTTCGCAAAATGTTCCTCGCGCGGACTGTTGCGTATTGGACGTACGGGCCGGTCTCGCCCTCGAAGCTGAGCGCCTCCTGGAGGTCGAAGGCGATCACGGAGTTCCTCGTGTACTTCAGCATGAAGTACCGGAGCGCGCCAGCGGCGATCTGCTCCGCTACCGCCTGTCGCTGCTCCGGCGGCGCCTCGGGGTGGCGTGAATCCACTTCCTCCCGGGCCTTCTCGATCAGCTTGTCGATCAGATCGTCGGCCTTGACGCCGAGCCCTTTCCGTCCGGAAACCTCGACGTAGGGGCGCTGGCGATCTTCTTCGGAAAGCTCGATTCCAAGCTCGACGCATGTGCGGGGTGACAGCGCCACCATCTCGTAGGAGAAGTGAATCGACCGTTCGGCCTGCTCGTGGAAGCCGAGCGCGCGCAGGCCGGCGGCCACCACGTCCTGAAGGTAGGACTGGCGCGAGTCGATGACGTTGTACACCCGCGAGCCGTGGCCGAACTGCGGCGCCGCTCCGTCCCAAGGCCGGTCGGTGGTGACCCACAGAGTCCGTCCATCGGGATACGTCGAGTGCGGCCGGTAGTAGAAATCTCTCGCGAGCAGGCCGAACTTCCAGAGCTGATAGGCGATGTCTTTGCCCACGTAAGTGACCGTCCCGTTTGACCTCACGATCACCTTGCTGTCTTCTTCCGCTGTCGAGTTTTCCACGAAAGCCGAGGCCGGCATCACCCAGCACCCGACGTTCTTGCCCTCGGTTTCGAGGTAAATGCCCTTGCGCTCCTGAAGCAATTCAAACGCCGTCGCCCAGAACTGGAGGTGCAGAATCTCGCTCTCCCGCGGCAGCACATCGTACTCGACGCCCAGCCGCAGCATCGTGCGCAGATGACACTCGACGATCGCATCGGCAACCAGGTGCGCCAGTTCCGCCGGTTCTCCCTCTCCGGCCTCGATGGCATGCAGTGTTTCCTGGCGCCAGAGGAGCGCCTCGGCATTGCCGTGGTAATGCGCCGAGACCTTGGCGTACAGGTCCCAGCAGAGGTAGTCGAAGCGGATCGAGGGGTCCTGAATCAGGCCTTCCACTTCGGCCGGCTTCTTGCGCTCGAGGAAATGGAACCCGACCACGACATCGGCGACCTGGACGCCGGTGTTGTCGATGTAGTTCTGGACCTCGACGCAATGTCCCGCGGCCCGCAGCATGCGGACGAACGTGTCGCCAAGGACGGCGTTCCGGAGGTGCCCGATGTGCGCGGCTTTGTTCGGATTGATGTTGGTGTGCTCGACGATGATCTTCGCGCCGGTCGTCGCCGCCTCCGCCGGCGCCGGCGGCGCCAGCAACGCACGCCCGTACCAGCCGCGATCGAGACGAACATTGATGTAGCCGCTGCCGGCGACTTCGAGCCGCGCCACTCCCTCCACGGGCGGCAGCTCCGACGCCAGTTCGGCTGCGATCGTCTTGGGCGGCTTGCGCAATTGTTTGGCGAGCTGAAACGCCGCCGGCAGGGCCATCTCGCCGAAATCAGATTCTTTGGGTTGCTCGACGGAAACCCGCGTTTGAATGCCGTAGCGGTCCTTCAGGTGCCCGGAGACACGATCCGCCAGCCGCTGTTCGAGGAGGTGGAACACAAGAAGAAAAGTATAGCGTGGCCAGATGCCCAGAGCGCGAGACAAGGAAAAGCTGGAACCGCCTGAGGAAAGGCGAACGATGCATTTCAGCCCGCGGAGGCACCGCCGGAAGAGCGTCTGCTAGGATGGAGTAAGCGTGCGCGTCCGCGTCCTGTTTTTCGGCATGCTCAAGGACATTGTGGGCAAGCCGGAGCACCTCCTCGAGCTTGCCGAGGGGAGCCGGCTGGATTCCGTCTTTGAGCACTTTGCCGGCCTGCATCCCCGGCTCAACGAGCTGCGCTCGAGTATTGTCCTGGCGCGCAATCAGCAGTTCTCATCAGTCTCGGCGGAGTTGGCCGACGGCGACGAAGTGGCGTTGCTGCCTCCGGTGAGCGGCGGCTCGGCGTCATTCACGCACGCGATCCATGACGAAGAGGCTGGTCACTTCTTCGCCCTGACGCGCGATCCCATCGATGTTGCGGGTATCGAGCGGAGCCTTCTCCGCGGCGAGGACGGCGCGGTCGTCACGTTTCAGGGAGTCGCCCGCAACAACACCAAGGGACGCGCCACCCGGCGCCTGGACTACGAATGCTACGAGCCGATGGCGATCCAGGTGATGGCGGGGCTCGGCCGGGAGATCGCCGGCGCACATGCCATCTCGCGGATCGCGATGGTCCACCGGCTGGGGCGGATGGAGATCGGCGAGACGAGCGTCGCCATCGTCGTCACGGCCCCGCACCGCAAGCCGGCGTTTGAAGCGGCTCTGGAAGGGATCAACCGCCTGAAACGAACCGTTCCTATCTGGAAGAAGGAGCACTTTGCCGACGGAGAGATCTGGGTGGAGGGAGAGTGGGATTCCACCCTGTCCGGGCAGTCATGAAGAAGGTCTCCTTCGCCGATTGGACGATACGCGGGCTGTTCCTGGCGCTGGTGTTTTCTTGCGCCCTGGCGCTCGGGCAGGAGACCGTCTTCCGGGTCGACGTCAAGCTGGTGCGCATCCTGGCGGTCGTCAAGGATGCCGCCGGCGAGTTGGTTGGCGCGCTTAACAAAGAAGACTTCGAGGTTTACGACAACGGGGTGAAGCAGGAGCTGGCCGTCTTCGAGCGCCGGACCGAGCAGCCCCTCTCGGTGGCGCTGCTTGTGGACACCAGCCTGTCAACGGCTAAGGAACTGGAGTACGAACTCGAATCGGTGACGGGGTTCTTCCAGGCCATGTTCGCCGAGGGAAACCCCCAGGATGCGGTCGCGCTCTACAGCTTCAACTACGAAGTGGCGTTGGTGAGCGACTTCACCAGCCGCCGGGCGCGCCTGGAAGACGCGCTGAAGCGTCTCCGGCCGGAGGGGGGCACCTCGCTCTACGACGCGATCTACCTGACTTCGCGGGATCTCGCCGTACGGGAAGGCAGACGTGTGATCGTGGTGGTGACCGACGGCGGCGACACCACCAGCACGAAGAAGTTTCACGACGCTCTCCAGGCGGCGCAACTGGCGGACGCGGTCCTTTATGCCATCCTGGTAATGCCGATCACCAGTGACGCCGGGCGGAACATCGGCGGCGAGAACGCCCTCGCCGTCTTGACTTCGGGCACCGGTGGACGCGTCTTTACACCGAGCGTCGGCCCCACGCTGGACAGCGCTTTCCTCGACATCCTCAAGGAACTTCGCACGCAATACTTCCTTGCCTACTACCCCAAGAATGCGCCGCCCTCGCCGGACCGTTTTCATCGCCTCGTGGTGAAATTGAAGGACCCCCGTTTGCGGGTTCTGGCCCGGAGTGGATACTATGGAGATTCCGGGCCGGAACGAAGCGCCGAATCTCAAGGCTGGAGGCCCGCTCCAAAAAACTGAGTCAAACCACACCTGGGGTCCTGATGCCGGAGAATCACCAGAAGAAGGCGAAGAGCAAACCACCTGAGCAGACATTTGAAGAGGCGAAGTACCTGCGCCGCCTGATCGAGCTTGAGGTCCCGGTCATGGTGAAGCTCGAGAACAACGAAGAAGTCACCGGCGTGATCGAGTTCTACGACGCCAGCTTTATCCGCCTGACCCGATCTGACGGACCAAACCTGTTCATCTATAAGCACCAGATCAAGTACCTGCAAGAATTGCCTCATTGACCATTGCCCATGGATCCATTCCATCGCCGCGCCCTCCGATGGAACGGCAATGAGCCAACGAGCCGGTGGGCCATATGAACCGATACCTGGAAACCTGCGTTGAGATCGCGCGCGAAGCGGGCGCCTTGTTGAGGACCTACCTCGAACGCAGGATCGGCTTCGAACTGAAAGGCGAGTTCGACTTGGTCACCGAGGCCGACCACGCTTCGGAAAAGCTGGTCGTCGAACGCCTGCGCGCCCACTTCCCCTCGCACAGCATTGTGGCCGAGGAAGGCAGCCAGCACGCCGGCCGCTCGGAGTACCGCTGGTATGTGGACCCGCTCGACGGCACGACCAATTTCGCGCACGGCTTCCCGATGTTCAACGTGACGCTGGCGCTGGAACGAGTGGGCCAGTTGATTGCCGGCGCCATTTACGATCCCGTGCGCGACGAGATGTTCTCCGCCGAGTCCGGTGGAGGAGCGTACCTGAACAACCACCGGGTGCGCGTATCCGGCGTGAAGCGGCTCGATGACTCGCTGGTGGCCACCGGCTTTCCCAGCCGCCGGCGGCATCTGAACATCAACGTTCACTTCTACCATCAGCTTGCGATGGCGACCCACGGCGTCCGCCGCGCGGGTTCGGCCGCTCTCGACCTGGCTTATGTGGCCTGCGGGCGGCTGGACGGGTTTTGGGAGTTCGGCCTGAACCCTTGGGATGTGGCTGCCGGGACGTTGATCGTCTCCGAGGCGGGCGGCGCCGTGTCCGACATGAAAGGCGGCCCGGTGAATCTGCGCGGCCCCCACATCCTGGCCGACAACGGGGCCATCCATCCCGAGATGCTGGCTTTGTTCGAGGAAATCTTCGCCGGCAAGTACCGCGTGCCCATCCCCCAGGTTTGACTTCTTGCTTTCGGGCTGCGCCCACATGCCCGGCCCCTGCAACGTCCGTTTCGTCCCCATTCCTTGCGTGCTGACCGGAAGGCGAACATGTTTGCCTTGATTTTGGCCTTTAACCTCTTGCCGCGCACTCCGCGCTTTGCGTCCTGCTCCGTAAGATGCTAGTCTGAAAGGTCTTATTCGCAATGCGTACAATCGACTTGATCCAGCGGAAACGCGACGGCGCAGAGTTGTCTGCCGAGGAGATTTGCACCCTCGTGGAAGGGTTCACTCGCGGCGAGATCCCCGACTACCAGATGGCAGCCTTTATGATGGCCACCTATTTTTCGGGCATGAACGACCGAGAGGCCACCGCGCTCACTGACTCCATGCTCCGCTCGGGAGAGACGGTGGACCTTTCCTCCGTTCCCGGCGTGAAGGTCGACAAGCACTCCACCGGCGGCGTAGGCGACAAGACCAGCCTGATTGCGGCGCCGCTGGCGGCGGCGGCCGGCGCTGTCATCCCGATGGTCTCGGGCCGCGCCCTGGGACACACTGGCGGAACACTGGACAAGCTCGAGTCGATCCCCGGATTTCGAACCAACCTCGGCCTCGACGAGTTTCGCGCCCAGTTGCAGGAACTGGGATTGAGCTTCATCGGCCAGACGGACCAGGTCGCCCCCGCGGACAGGAAACTGTATTCGCTCCGGGATGCCACCGCTACCGTCGAGTCGATCCCGCTGATCGCGTCCTCGATCATGTCAAAGAAACTGGCGATGGGTCTGAACGCCATCGTCCTGGACGTCAAGGTAGGTGCCGGCGCCTTCATGAAGCGCCAGGTGAAAGCCAGAGAACTTGCCCAGATGATGGTCGGCATCGGACGCCGCGCCGACGTCCGCGTCCAGGCGCTCTTGACCGACATGAACCAGCCGCTCGGTTACGCCGTCGGCAACGCCCTGGAAATCATGGAGGCGTCACAGACCCTGCAAAACGTCGGCCCCACCGATCTCACGCGGATTTCGCTGGAACTGGCGGCGCGCATGATCTACCTCGGCAAGCTAACGCCCACGCTCGAGGACGCGCGGGAACTCGCCCAGCAGAAGCTGCTCGACGGGTCCGGCTACCGTAAGTTCAAGGATGTCATCCGGGCGCAGGGCGGCGATCCCCGGGTGCTTGACGAGTTCAAGCTGCTGCCCAATCCCAGCGGCGCCCGTGAAGTGCTGTGCCCGAGAACCGGCTTTGTCAGCCAGATCGACGCCGAGGACATCGGCCGGGCGGCAGCGATGATCGGCGCCGGCCGCGACCTGAAGGACGACGTCATTGACCCCGCGGTCGGCGTCATCTTGGAAGTCAAGGTCGGCGAGCGCGTCGAGGCCGGCTCCGTGCTCTGCCGCCTTTACTACACCAACGAGGAAAAGCTCGACGACGCCTCCCAGGTCATTGAAGATGCCTTCCGGATTTCCGCGCACGCGCCGGAAGAACGCGAGCTGATTCTGGAAGTCGTCGGCTGACCCCGACCGACTATGGGCCGGTTCACCGGACTTCTCGGCATCCTGGTGATCCTGGCCGCTGCGTACGTCTTCTCCGTCCGGCGCAAGGCGATCCGGCCTTCGCTGCTTGCCTGGGGTCTCGGCCTGCAATTCGGTTTCGCGTTCCTCGTCCTGAAAACGGACTTCGGCTTGCTCTTCCAGGCCGCTGGCAACGGCGTCAGGGCCCTGCTCGCCTACGCCGAGACGGGGAGCGAGTTTGTCTTCGGCCCGCTGGGGACCAAGACCGGCGCGTTCGGCGTGGTGTTTGCCTTCCAGGTCCTGCCGATCGTTATTTTCATCGCCTCGCTCTTCTCGATCCTCTACTACCTCGGCGTCATGCAGGTTTTCGTGAAGGGCATGGCGATCCTCATGCAGCGCGTCATGGGCGCGAGTGGCGCCGAATCCACCAACGTCGCCGCCAGCATCTTCATGGGACAGACCGAGGCGCCGCTCACGGTTCGCCCCTTCCTGGCCGGCATGACGCGGTCGGAGCTGTTCACCGTCATGACCAGCGGGATGGCGCACGTCTCCGGAGCGGTGATGGCCGCCTACGTGAAAATGGCCGGGGTCGATATCAAGCACTTGCTGACGGCGGTGATCATGACGGCGCCGGCCACCATTCTGCTGGCGAAGATGCTCATCCCGGAAACCGAAAAGCCCGCCACCGCCGGCAAAGTCGACGTCAACATCGAGAAGCCGGGCGTGAACCTCATCGACGCGGCGGCACGCGGCGCCGGCGAAGGACTGCACCTGGCGTTGAACATCGCCGGCATGCTGATCGCCTTCCTCGCCCTGATCGCGCTGGTGAACGGCGTCCTCGGATGGGCCCACGGGCTGCCGGCGATGGGCTGGCTGCCGGCCTCGCTCGAGAAGTTGTTCGGCCTCCTGTTCGCGCCGCTGGCGTGGCTGCTCGGGGTGAGCTGGAACGACGCCGCCACCGTCGGGAACCTTCTCGGTACCCGGCTGGTGCTCAATGAATTCGTCGCGTTTCTCCAGCTTGGACCGATCCGGGATCAATTGGATCCGCGCTCGTTCGTGATCGCCACCTACGCCTTGTGCGGATTCGCCAACTTCAGTTCCATCGCCATCCAGATCGGCGGCATCGGCGCGCTGGCCCCGAGCCGGAAATCGGACCTGGCGCGGCTCGGCCTGCGGGCCGTGGCCGCCGGCTCCATGGCCAACTTCATGTCGGCCTGTATTGCGGGGATGCTGCTTTGATCGAAGCCGCGTACGAATTCGTTCGCTCCCGCGTGCGACGCCGCCCGCGGATTGCGGTGGTGCTCGGCAGCGGCCTGGGCGCTTTCGCCGAAGAACTGGAGCAGCGCGTGGAGATCCCGTACGGCGAGATTCCCGGGTGGCCGCTCTCCACCGCCGCCGGGCACGCAGGCAAGCTGGTGTTTGGAGGGCTCAACGGGCTGGAAACGGTCCTGATGTCCGGACGCGCCCACTTGTACGAAGGCTACACGGCGCAACAAGTGGTTCTGGGCGTGCGGGTCCTGGGAAGACTGGGAGTGCGCGGCATTGTGTTCACTAACGCCGCCGGCGGCATCAATCCCGCCTATCGCCGCGGCGGGCTCGTCCTTATTTCCGATCACATCAACCTGCAAGGCGTGAATCCACTCACGGGCGTGAACGACGAGTCCCTCGGCCCGCGGTTTCCCGACATGTCGGAGGCCTACTCCGCGAAGTACCGCGAGATCGCCCGGTCCGTCGCCGAGGACCTGGGAATCATCCTTACCGAGGGTGTGTACGCCGCGGTGGTCGGCCCGAGCTTTGAGACTGCCGCGGAGATCCGTTATCTGCGGACGATCGGCGCCGACCTGGTGGGAATGTCCACGGCCGCCGAAGTGATCGCGGCCAATCACATGGGCCTGAAGGTCCTGGCCGTTTCCTGCGTCACCAACATGGCGGCGGGAATCCTCCCGCGAAAGCTGAGTCACGAAGAAGTTCTCGAGACGGGTGAGATGGTGCGCGAGACGCTGGTCCGCTTCCTCAAAGCGCTGTTGCCGCGCCTGGAGCCGTGAATGGACCCTCTGCTTGACGCCGCTCTTCGCGCGCGCGACCATGCCCACGCGCCCTTCTCCAAATTCCGGGTGGGCGCGGCCATCGAGGACTCGACTGGACGCATCCACACGGGCTCGAACGTCGAGAGCGCCAGCTACGGCCTCAGCGCCTGCGCCAAGCGCATCGCCGTCTGGAAGGCGGTCTCCGAAGGCGTTCGCGGCTTCCGGCGCATGGTGGTCGCCGCCGACACCCAGGTCCTGACTCCGCCTTGCGGCGCCTGCCGGCAGGTTCTCTGGGAGCTGTGCGGGACGTTGAAATAACCCTCGTGAATCCTGCCGGTACAACGGAGATTCACCGCCTGAAGGACTTGCTGCCGAGACCTTTCGATGCGACTCTTTTGTAGCGTCCTGCTGCTGTCCGCCTGCGCCGCCGCCGAACAGGCCGACTGGATCTGGAGCGCCCGCTACGTCGTCACCATGGACGGGGAGCGCCGGGTGATCGACAACGGCGCGGTGGCGGTCCAGGGCGAGCGGATTGCGGCCGTCGGGAAGCGGACGGACATCGATCGGAAGTTCCGTACCAACAAACGGCTCGACCTGGCCGAAGGCCTGATTGCTCCGGGGCTCATCAATGCGCACACCCACGCGCCGATGTCCCTGTTCCGCGGCCTCGCCGACGATGTCCGCCTCCAGGAGTGGCTCGAGAAATACATCTTCCCGGCCGAGGCGAACCATGTCTCTCCCGAGTTTGTGCGGGCCGGCACGCGACTCGCCTGCCTCGAGATGGCGCTCGCCGGCACGACGACCTTCGCCGACATGTACTACTTCGAGGACGTCATCGCGGAAGCGACCGCCGAGGCCGGCCTGCGCGCCGTGCTCGGTGAAACCATCATCCGGTATCCCGCGCCGGATGCGAAAACTCCGGAAGAAGCCCTCGAGTTCACCGGGCGGTTCCTCGAGCGCTTCCGCGGGCATCCATTGATTGTCCCGGCGGTGGCTCCTCACGCGCTGTTCACCAACAAGGACGAGACGCTGCGCGCCTCGCGCGTGCTGGCGAACCGCCACGGCGCGCCGCTGCTCATTCATCTTTCCGAGACGAAAACTGAGTACGAGCAGGCGAAGGCCGCGCGAGGAATGACTCCGGTGGCGGCGCTGGATTCGCTCGGCGTGTTCGACGGGCCCACTCTCGGAGCCCACGGCATCTGGCTCGATGAGTCCGATTTCGGGATACTGAAACGGCGCGGCGTGGGGCTGGCGCATTGTCCCTCGAGCAACATGAAGCTCGCCAGCGGCGTGGCGCCCGTGGTGAAGCTGTTGGACGCGGGCATCGCCGTGGGACTGGGAACCGACGGGCCGGCCGGCAGCAACAACGACTTCAGCCTGTTCGAGGAGATGGACCTCGCGGCCAAGCTGCAAAAGGTGGCCACCGGAGACCCGCGGGCGCTGCCCGCCCGGCGGGCCCTGGAGATGGCGACCATCCTCGGCGCCCGGGCACTCGGCCTGGACCGCGAAGTCGGCTCCATCGAACCCGGCAAGCGCGCCGACCTGGTCCACGTGCGGCTGGACCGCGCCCATGCCGTGCCCCTCCACAATCTCTACTCGCAGATGGTGTACGCGCTGAAAAGCTCCGACGTCGAAAACGTCATGGTCAACGGCCGGTTGATCGTCCGCGCCGGGAGGACGCAGACCCTCAACGAACGGCAGGTGCTCGCCGAGGCGCGCCGGCACGCCACGAACGTCCGCCTCACTCTCGCGCCCAAGATTCTCTGAGAACTATCGCCGCGTCCCCCCACTTCCTTAGTGATTTCCAGTACGTGCAGATTCTCGTTGGAGAAGACCCTTCATGTCCGTGCGGGGGAAGTACACGGTTACTCTGATCGTTTGGATCGTCTCGGCGTGGCTGGCCGTTCCGGCAGGCGCGACCACACTTCTTTACTTGGACCCCGTGGCCTGGGCAGCGGCCACGACCGGTCTCACGGTGATCAATTTCGAGGGCTTGGCTTCCCCGGGTGTTCCCGGCAACTACAGTACCGCCGGAGGGCTGACGCTCGGCGGTGTCCAGTTCATCGGCGTGACGCCGCCCAATAACTACTATCTATACGTGCAGGATCCGGGCACCGCCGCCAAATACGGCTGGGGCTCGGGTGACGTGCTGGAAGGGCCGAATTCCACCTGGATCCCCGGCAACCCAGGTTACATTGAGGCGACGCTCCCGGCCGGATACACGGCCGTGAGCGCCCACGTCATGACCCACACCCCGTACGCGCAGCAAGTAATTGTGTCCATCCCCGCAACCGGAGAATCCTTCACGATCAGCACGTCCGGCCTGCCGACGCCAACGTTTGTGGGACTGATCTCGTCGGACCTCCCGATTCAATCGGTGCAGTTCCAGGCGAGCGGCAGCTACATCCTGATGGACAATTTCACCTACGGACAGGAGACGCCGGAGGCCGAAACGCTGCTGCTCGGCGGAACCGGCCTGCTGGGATTGTGGATCGCCCGGCGTCTGCGGCGGCTCCACGGCTAGCAGTGGAAAGGGGTCTGACCCCTTTTGGCGCGCCACCGATCGCCCGCCTTCCTGGGCGAAAATGGTCAGGCGAGGTGGACGCGATGAATGTGGCGCGGATTTATAGTCACGGCGGACCGGAAGTCCTGGTCTGCGAACAGGCGCACGAGCCGCGGATCAAGGCGAACCAGATTTTGCTGCGCGTGCGGGCGTGCGCGCTGAACCATCTGGACCTCTGGGTGAGGCGGGGAATCCCCGGCATGCAGTTCGCCATGCCGCACGTGCTGGGCAGCGACATCGCCGGCGAGGTCGCCGAGGCGGGCGAGTTGTGCGAACGCATCCGGCCGGGGCAGCGCGTGTTGCTCTCCCCCGGCTTGAGTTGCCGCCAGTGCGAGGAGTGCTTCGCCGGCCGCGACAACTATTGCCGCCGCTACACCATCTTCGGCTACGGCGTGGACGGCGGGAACGCCGAGTACATGGCTGTCCCGGAATACACTGCCATCCCGATCCCCGACGAGCTGGGCTTCGAGGAAGCGGGTGCCGCTCCGCTGGTGTTTCTGACCGCCTGGCACATGCTGTTCACCCGCGCCGGACTCCGGCCCGGCGACGAGGTGCTGGTGCTGGGCGCCTCCAGCGGAGTGGGCTCCGCCGCCGTTCAGCTTGCGAAGCTCGTGAACTGCCGGGTCCTCGCCACCGCCGGCGGCGAAGCCAAGCTCGCCAAGGCCCGGGAACTGGGGGCGGATGAGGTGATTGACCACTACGCGCAAGACATCGCCGCCGAAGTGAAACGGCTCACTGGCCGCCGTGGCGTGGACGTCGTCTTCGAGCACGTCGGCGCGGCGACCTGGCCGAAGAGCGTTCAGTGCCTTGCTCCGGGCGGCCGCCTGATCACCTGCGGCGCCACCACCGGCGCCGACGTGATGGTCGACCTGCGGTTTCTTTACAGCCGCCACCAGTCGCTGCTCGGGTCCTTCATGGGATCCCTTGGCGAGCTTCACCGGGTCCTGAAATTCGTCTTTCGCAAGCAGGTCAAGCCCGTCGTCGACAGCGTCTTCCCGCTGCGGGAGATCGCCGCCGCCCACCGCCGGCTGGAAAACAAGGAACAGTTCGGCAAGGTGCTGCTCGTGATGTAAGAAGCGGACCGAGTGTCGTACGCCGGCAGCCCGGCTTCAGGGGTTCGCTGACGCACCCGGAGCCGAGCCCGGCCCGAAGCGCGCACGTCGGCTCCGGCCGGCCCGCCGGAGGCCCTGCCAGACCGCCAGCACAAGGCAGCCGGCAAGAGTCAAGCCGGCGCTCGACGGCTCCGGTACGGCATCTGCGGTCACATCCAGGGGGACTTCATAAAGCAGCGTGGTCGTGTCTGCGTCAAGGCTGAAAGGCGAACTGGTCGGGCGGCCAGGGGGGCGACAGGTCGGAGGTGAGCACCACGGAAAACGAGAAGCTGGAACCGGAGATGAATTTCTGGGTGTACAGGCTGTAGGCATCCGACGGCGTAACTTCCAGCAGCAAAGTTGCGTCCGGTTGCCAGATGCCAAAGGGGTCGAGGGCATCGGGCGCCAGCGTGAACGGCAGGTCCAGGAGGTCGCCGCCGTCGCGGAGGATTCCGCTCCCCCCTCCCAGATCGAAACTCCCGATCGTCGCGGCGTTGACCGTGGCGCCGGCGCCCGTGAGCTGGAACACGGCGTAGTAGGTGGTTCCGGGCAGGAAGTCGGCGCCGTTCAGCAGCGTGGTTGTGCTGTCTATCAGGATGATCGTCGCGTGGGCGCCTGGCGCCGCCAGGGCCAGGATCGCCAACAGGCGTGCCATGGTGGACGGAACAAGCATGTTCGCAACCTACTTCTGGTTCCCGCCCGCCAAGACCCGCAGAGTATAGGTGATCGCGGACGACGGGTTGGAGTTGGTGAATTCCAGCGCCACGGCCGCGTTCTCGCCTGGTGACAGCACGCCATCGGCGCCGGGGTTGACCTCAACGTACGGGCGGCCAAGGGGCTCGGCGCAAACCGTGGCGCCGGCGGCGTTGTAAAGCGCCGCGTTCGCACTGAGGTTGTCAAGAACCAGGGCGATGGGTCCGTCCAAAGGAGCCGCACCCTTATTGCGCACCGCGACGGTCTGCATCCAGCGGCCCGTCACCAGATTGCGGCGGAAGCCGCCGAGCGTCACCTGCACCTGAGCGGTAACGTTCGCGGCGCAGGAGGGACCCGCCACGTGGAGGGTGTAGCCGGCTCGATCAAAACAGCCGTCCGCCGAAGTAACCAGCAACGTAAAG
>CAZACK010000097.1:0-20040 GCA_964483455.1 uncultured Solibacteraceae bacterium | reverse complement strand
GGGCGACTGGCTGCACGTCCTGGAGATCACGGGACAGGCGATCCTCGTCCCGCCCTATTTCGAGAACTTCGGCAAACGCCTGCTCAAGTCGCCCAAAGTGTACTTGGGGGATTCGGACCTGGCTTGCTACCTGTTGGGGATTACCACCCCGGCAGAGTTGGAGCGGTCGCCGTTTCTCGGAGCCCTGTTCGAGGGATACGTGGCCGCGGAAATCCTGAAGAACCAGGTCAACCACGGCCGCCGCAAGGAGCTGTACCACTTCCGAGATCAACGGGGACTGGAGGTCGATTTGCTGTTTCCGAGTGGGCACGGCGGCCTCTGGATGGTGGAGTGCAAGGCATCCAAGACCGTCCAACCCGCCATGGCAAGACCGTTGGAGTCGCTGCATCGGTCCATGGGCGATCGTCAGCCAGTCCGGTTGGCGGTCGTGCATCGAGCGTCCACCACAGCGCCGCCGAGTCGGGGACTGGCGCCGGGGATGGAGGCCCTCGATATAAGGGCGTTTGTAAATGCTCTGGCCGGCAAACCGGCGCGGGAACGGAAAGCCAGCCAGCGCTGATCCTCATGTATAGGGAAACCAAATTTGTCTCCGTCTCCACAATCGCGAGACGACATCGAAAAGGCCGTAACGTCGCAGATTCGAGTTCTGACGGGCCCACCAGTCGGGCGTGGTGATTTCCGGTCCCGAAGCCGTCATGTCGCGCTACGCCGTTGCATTCCCTGCTTGGGCGCAGTTCCCACAATCCTCCATCGACCAGCCGTATCTGAGTCCTGCTCCGGCACGACGTCGTGCCTGCCGTCCACCATCAGATGGAATCTCTTGATCGTGCGGCCGGCTTGACGGCAATCTCCGGTCGGGAGATCATCGGCAAAGCATGATCGCCTCGCTCGCGCTGTGGTTTGCGATGGCCGCCGCCAACTCGGCTCCGCGCACCATCCTCGCCATCGGCGCGCACTGCGGCGACATGGAGATCACTGCCGGCGCGATCCTTGCCAGGCACGTTCGCATGGGGGACCGGGTCGTGATTCTGCACCTCACCCTCGGCGAGCGTGGTAATCCCAAGCTCTCGCCGGAGGCTTACGGCGCCCAGAAACGCCGCGAGGCGGAGGAGGCCGCGAAGGTCATCGGCGCCGAGGTCCTGTTCGGGCCGTATCGGGACGCGGAACTGCCGGACGGCGAATCGGCGCGCCGCTACGTGGCTGAAGTCGTCCGGAAGACCAAACCCACGCACGTCATCACCCACTGGAAGAACAGCATCCACCGGGACCACGCCGCCACGTATGCGATCGTCCGCGACGCGGTGCTGCTGGCATCCCTCGAAGGCACCGCCGCCAGCGCGCCGCACCGCGGCCTTCGCGGCGTCTACTACGCCGAAAACTGGGAAGACGACGAGGGCTTCCAGCCTTATCTGTTCATCGATGTGACAGCGGACATGGAGCGTTGGAAGCAGGCCGTCACGAAGTACGAATTCATTCGCGGCGGCGTTTCTTCGTTCCCGTACCTGGACTACTACGAGGCGCTCGCCCGGGTCCGGGGCGCGCGCGCCGGCGTGCGGTACGCAGTCGCGCTGGAGGTGGACCAGGAGGCGAAAAGACGCACCCTCGATTCCCTTCCGTAGCTGTGGCACAGGCTTCGGCCTCCGACTCTTGGCAGGCGAAATCGCCTGCCCGGGCCGCTTTCAGCACCCCGCCGGTTTGACGCAGAGCCTGCCTCGCGGTCCGGTTTGCTACAGGCTCGGACTCACGCGCCAAACGCCGCTCGCAGAACCCGGAGGCTCTTCGGCACGGCCGTCTCCGGGTCTTCCTTGCCTTCCATCTCCAGCGAGACCCAGCCGCGAAATCCCGCGTTCCGCAGGATCCGCGCGATGCGTGGATAGTCCAGGTCCAGCGTGTACCATTCGCCGCCGCCGTAGTAGGTCTTCGCTTGGACGATCGTGGCGTGCGGCGCCAGCAACTCGATCTGCGGGTAGGGATCGCCCGCGTAGTTGCCCGTGTCCAGGTTTACCCCCAACCAAGGCGAATTGACGGCCTTGTAGATCCGCACGACCGCCTCCGGACGCGTGGTGAGTCCCCAGTGGTTCTCGAGGGCCATCACCACGCCTGCCTTCTCCGCCGCCGGAAGGCATTTCTCGATCGAGTCGATGCACCAGCCGAAAGCGTCGTCGTCGGTGTAGCCCGCAATCGGCGGCTCGCTTCCTTTCACCTTCATGAGGTCATCGAAGGACTTGATGGTCTTCCACCGTCCGGAGTTGAGCCGGATACAAGGGATGCCCATCTGAGCCGCCAGGTCGATGCAGTGCCGGGTGTGATCGATGTCCTTCCGCCGCGCGGCCGGATCGGGCGAGACGAAATCCTGGTGGATCGACAGCATGACCAAATCGAGGCCGTGGACGAACGCCAGCCGCTTCAGCTTGTTGAGATAGCCGGTAGACTCCTCGGCCATCTGACGGTGCAGGATTTCGACTCCGTCGAAGCCGAGCCGGGCGGCGTTTTCGATTACCCTCTCGACCGGGTATTTGTCGCCCCGGAAATGCCAGTAGGAGTAAGTCGAGACCGCGAGGCTGATCCTCGGGGAGGGAGCGGCCGGCAGTGCCGGCAACGGGGCGCACAAGGCGGCGCCTTGCACGAGCACCGCCCGTCGGGTTGTCTTCATGAGACAGATGATAACTGACACCGGTGCCAGTGCTCGCGTTCTGGGATAATCAGTGAGAGCGATGCCCCCGCAGTCCCCGCTTGAAGTCCTGCTCCGCCAGGCTCGCCGGCGCCACCTCGCCAACGCGGTGGTGGCAGGCGGTGTCTGGGTGGCTGCCTTCACAATGGGCGGGGTTGTGCTGCTGTTGGTCGCGGGCACGTCGATGCTGAGCTGGCACTGGCTCGCGGCCGTCTTTGTCGCGGGGCTGGCATGGCGGCTGAATCGCGCCCGGAAGGAGAGGGTCTCCGATTACGGGCTGGCCCAGCGGATCGACCGGCGGATGAGTCTCCAGGACACCCTTTCGACCGCGCTTTTCTTTCGCAACGGCGCCGGTCGAGTGTCGCCGGAAATCCGGGATGCGCAGCGGCTGGAGGCCGAGGCGGAAAGCCGGGGTCTCGATCCGCGCCTGGCCGTGCCGTTCTGCCGGCCCGCGGCCTTGCGCGTCGCCGCGGCGCTTTGCCTGGCTGCCCTGGGCTTGTTGGCCCTGCGATATGGAGTGAGGGGATCCCTCGATCTGCGTCCTCCGATTGCGAGGATCGTGTTCGAAGGATTCTACGGCGCGCAGCCCGAGGCGATAGCCCTGGACAAGCGGACGGCCGCCGCCAAAGACCCGAATCGCCTGGACGCGGGCGGACTCGCCATGCTAGACCCGGCCTTGGGTTCGGCGCCAGGAGCCGAAATGGCGACACCTGCGCCCAGCAGTTCCGGCGCCCCGGGCTCGGAATCCAAGGCATCGCCGAATGCACGGCAGTCCGCGGGACAAACCGGCGAGGAGCCGCCGGCGGACCGGAATCATCCACCCGCGTCCGGCGATTCACCGGATGATCGCGCTTCGGAAGCGGAATCCGCTCAGAATCCTCCGGCAAAGCCGTCCTCTTCGAACGAGGACTCCGATCTGCTGAATAAGCTGCGCGACGCCATGGCCGATCTGCTGGCGAAGCTGAAGATTCAGCCTCCGCTCACGGAATCGCGCGAAGTCGCGTCGAAGTCCAGAGGCTCCCAGTCCGGCCGCTCCGCGCAGTCCACGAGCCGGCAGGCGGAGGGACCGGGAGGCCGGCAATCCTCTGAGGCACAGGGTTCGCCCCAGCCGGGCGAGCAGGGAGAGAGCGGCGATACGGCCCAGGCCGCCCAGGGGCAGTCCGGCGAGCAGGGTTCCGGACGCCCGGACCCGCGGGCCCGCGAGCGAAGCGGAATGGGCAAGGAAGAGGGCGGCAAGGACGTCAAGGAAGCCGAGCAGCTCGCCGCCATGGGCAAGATCAGCGAGATCCTCGGCAAGCGCGCGCAGAATCTGACCGGCGACGTGATGGTCGAAGTCACCGCCAGCCAGAACCAGCAGTTGCGAACCCCCTATTCCCAGAGGAAGGCCCTGCACTCCGACTCCGGCGGCGAGATCCACCGCGACGAGATCCCGCTGATCTTCCAGCACTATGTGCAGCAGTATTACGAGGAAATCCGGAAGTCGCCGCCGGCAGTTCCCGCGAAATCCACCGCGCCCGGCGCCGGCCGGTAGGCTGGCAAGCTCGGTTATACGACCACTCGGGCGATTGGCACGTTCGACCGCAGGCCCTCCACGACGACGATTCCGGAATCGCTCACGTGGTACAGTCGCTCGTCATCGCTCCGGTTGTAACCAATCTTCGTCCCGGGCTGGATGTGGATGTTCTTGTCCAGGATGGCGCGCCGGATGCGGCAGTGGCGGCCGATGTCGCAGTTGTCGAAGATGACGGAGTCCTCGACGATCGCGCCCGTGTGGACCCTCACCCCCCGGTGCAGCACGCATCGCCTCACCATCCCGCCCGAGAGAATGCAGCCGGCGCTGACGATCGAGTCGATGGCCTCTCCGCGGCGCCCGTCTTCGTCAAAGGTGAACTTGGCGGGAGGATCCGGATAGCCCGCGGTTCGCAGCGGCCATTGCGGGTTGTACAGATTCAGGTCCGGCACGACCTCCCGGAGATCCATGGCCGCCTCGTAGTAGGCGTCAATCGTCCCCACGTCACGCCAGTAGGGGGCCACGGACGGCGGATCGCCGGGAATGCGATTCGTCTGGAAGTCGTAGGCGTACATCGGCACGCGGCCGACCAGCGACGGGAGAATGTCGCGGCCGAAATCGTGCGTGCTCCCTTCGTTTTCCGCGTCGTCCCCCAACTCCTCGAGCAGCCGCGGGGCGGAGAACACGTAGTTGCCCATCGACGCATAGACCCGTTCCGGGTCGCCGGGAATCGTCGGCGCGCCGGCCTTCTTTTCGTGAAAGCCGACGATCCGCCCGTCTTCATCGGTCTCGATGACGCCGAATTCGGCCGCGAATCGCCGGTCGACCGGAATCGCGGCAACCGTCACTTCCGCGCCTTTCCGCTCGTGAAACTCGATCATCGACCGGATGTTCATCCGATAAATGTGATCGGCGCCGAAGATGGCCACGGTGTCGGGGCTGGCCTGCTCGATCAGGTTCAGGTTCTGGAAGATCGCATCGGCGGTTCCGCGATACCACGTTTCGTCGCTGGTTCGCATCTGCGCCGGGACTGGAATGATGAAATAGTCATTCAGCAAACCGCTGAATTGCCAGCCGTCCCGGAGGTGCTGGAGCAAGGACTGGCTCTTGAACTGGATGAGAACGTAGATCGAATAGACGCCGGAGTTGATGAGGTTGCTGAGGACGAAGTCAACGATCCGGTATTTGCCTCCGAACGGAACCGCCGGTTTGGCGCGTTCCTTGGTCAAAGGGTACAGGCGGGTTCCTTTTCCTCCCGCGAGCACGAAAGCGAGAACTCGATGTTCCATCGGCGGCGCTTCCTCGACCTGTACTGTACTCCCACATCGCCTCAATTGTCTCAACGGGTCCTCTTGGACGCAAACACGAATGTGATATGGTGAGGGACCCGGTGGCCGCCGCGACGACAGTCCTGGACTCGATCACCCCTTCACGACGCTGGACGATCGTGGGCCTGCTCTGCCTCGGGATGATGATCGCCTACTTCGACCGGGTGAACCTGTCGATCGCGCTGGCCGCGGATGACTTCAAGAGTTACTTTCGACTCAGCGACACGGACCGTGGGGCGCTGAACGCGGCATTCTTCTGGTCCTACGCGCTGTTGCAGATCCCGGCCGGCTGGCTGGTGGACCGGTTCGGGGTGAAGCGCCCCTATGCCGCCGGTTTTGTGTTGTGGAGCGTATTCTCCGCCGCCGCCGCGCTGGCCGGCTCCTTCTGGGAACTGTTCGCGCTGCGAGTGCTGCTCGGCGTTGGCGAGTCGATTGTCACGCCGGCGGGCATGCGCTGGATCCGCTTCCATTGCGCAGAAAGCCAGCGGGGGCTGGCCGTCGGCCTGTATATGGCGGCGGCGAAGGTGGGCCCGGCGGTCGGCGCGCCGGTCGCCACCCTGTTGCTGGTCCGTTACGGCTGGCGTCCGATGTTCGTCGTTCTCGGACTCGGGTGCCTAGTCTGGCTGGTCCCGTGGCTGGCCGCGGTCTCCGACGATGACCGCAGGCTCGAGCGGGCCGGCGCGGCGCGCGCCCCGGCGGTGCCCTTCACCCGCGTGCTGGCGAGCCCGGTCATTTGGGGAACGGTGATCGGCACGTTCTGCTATCAGTACTTCGTCTACTTCTGCATGACGTGGATGCCCGCCTATTTCGTCGAGCGGCGCGGGCTGTCGCTCAACTCGATGGGCCTGTATACCATGTTCAGCTTCCTCGGCATGGCCGCGGTGGCGACCCTGGCCGGCTGGGCGGCGGACCGGATGATCGAACGCGGTGGCAACCCCGTGCGTGTCCGGAAGGGATTCGCGATCGCCGGTTTCCTGGCTGCCTCGACCGAGGTCATTGGTGCGCTGTCCGACTCCTCGTCCGTGGCGCTGTTCTTCGCGGTCTTCTCGCTCAGCGGCCTTGGGCTGACGACGGCGAACTACTGGGCGCTGACGCAGACCTTGATTCCGGGCGCGGCGGTCGGGCGCATCGTCGGTATCCAGAACTGCGCGGCCAACCTGCCGGGAATCGCCGCGCCTCTCCTGACCGGATGGCTCAAGCAGGCCACCGGCGGATACGACGCGCCGATGCAGGCCATCTGGATTTTTTTGCTGGCCGGCGTGGCATCCTACATCTTCCTGGTGCGGGAGAAGTACGCGCCGAAAGGAGACGAATCATGAATGGGCGGAGAGTCAAGATCGAGAATGTCCGCGTGCGCGTTACTGAGATAACCCACGAGCCAGGTGTGCCTCGTCCGCGCCACATCCGCGCCACCGACCAGGTCATCGTGTTCCTCGACGATTGTCGCTACGAGCGGACCGATTCGAAGACCGGCGGGAAGACGATCCGCGAGCGGAAATCAGGCGACGTCATCTGGCACGACCGCGGCGAAGACGCGCCGGTGCTGGTGAACGCCGGCACCAAACCCTACCGGACCCTGCTGATCGAGCTGAAGTAGGCTGTTGGGCATGGGCGGATCGCCCACCGACGGCGATGAAAGTCGCAGGTACGGCAGTACGCCGGAGAGTGTACCGCCCTCGCCGTCCCAGGCCGGCGCGCAACACGGTTCACGCGCCCCGAAACGGTGTAGATTGTTACTGTTCCCGGTTCTGCACTGCCACACTGAAGAACCGGCCTGAGAGGAACAAGCACCATGAAAACGCGAATCGGATTCTCGGCTTTGATTCTGCTCCTGGCCTGCTGCCTGGGAGCTGTGCTCGGGACAATGCTAAGCGAGAAGCGCCCGCTGCTCGCATCGGCCAAGGCGGCGGTGGCGGTGCAGCCTCCGGACGACGGCAAGTTGCGGATCATCATCTTCGGCGCGCATCCGGACGATGCGGAATACCGCGGAGCGGGCGTGGCGATGAAGTGGGCCAAACTGGGGCATCACGTCAAGCTGGTCTCCACCACCAACGGCGATATCGGTCACTGGCAGATGGCGGGGGGTCCGCTAGCGGCCCGGAGAACCAAGGAGGTGATGGAAGTGGCCCGTCGGCTCGGCGTCACGACCGAGGTGCTGGACATACACGACGGGGAAATCATGCCGACGCTCGAGAACCGGCGCATCATTACACGGCTGATCCGCCAATGGAACGCGGACATCGTGATCACCAACCGGCCGAACGACTATCATCCCGATCACCGCTACACGTCGATCCTGGTGCAAGACTCGGCGTACATGGTGACGGTGCCGTTCTTCTGCCCGGACGTCCCGCCGCTTAAGAAGAACCCGGTGTTTCTGTACACCTCGGACCGCTTCCGGCGCCCGAACGCTTTTGCGGCGGATGTCGCCGTGGCCATCGACGACGTCATCGAACCCACGCTGGACGCGCTGCTGGTGATGGAGTCGCAGATCCACGAGGGAGGCGCCAACGGCCACGCCGGCCTCTATCCAAGTGACGAGGCCGTGCGGCAGCGGCGGCGCGAAGAGGTTCGCCGGGATCTCGCCAGGCGCTACTCGGGCTTCGCCGATACCTACCGCGGCGCGCTGGTCAAGTTCTACGGCGAAGAGCGTGGAGGGAAAGTCCGCTACGCGCAGGCCTTCGAGGTGTGCGAGTACGGGCGGCAGCCGTCGCCGGATGAGCTGAAGCGGATGTTCCCGTTCTGAGCCGGGCCCTGGCCGCTATAATTCCCTCATGTCGCAGATCACCTTCTCGAACGCCGCCGTGATCGGCACCGGCATGATGGGACCGGGAATCGCCGCCACGCTCGCACTCGGCGGGGTGAGGACCACCATTCTCAGCCGCTCCACGGATGGCGCCTGGAAGGGGCTGGAAAAGGCGCGGGCGCAGGTGCGTCTGCTGGAGGAGAACGCTCTGGCTAGCGCGGAAAGGGCGTCCGCCGCGCGCGACTCGCTCCGCTCCTCGGCGAATCTCGACGAGGCGGCCTCCACCGCCGACATCATCATCGAATCGGTCCCTGAGGATCTCGGCTTCAAGCAGGATCTCTTCGCCCGCCTGGATGCGCTGGCCAAAGGCGACGCCGTTCTCGCCACGAACACATCTGGCCTGAGCATCACGGCGATCGCGGCGAAATGCTCGCGGCCCGAGCGCGTGCTCACGGCGCACTTCTGGAACCCGCCGCACCTGATGCCGCTGGTCGAAATCGTCAAAGGCGAGAGAACGTCCGGCGCCGTGGCGGCCGCAGTGCGGGACCTGCTCACATCGTGTGGAAAAGTGGCGGTGATGGTGAAGAAAGACCGGCCGGGGCAACTCGGCAACCGGCTGCAAATGGCGCTCTGGCGCGAGGCGGTGCACATCGTCCAGGAGGGGATCGCCGACGCCGAAGACGTCGACAAGGCCGCCAAGGCCGGCTTTGGATTGCGCCTGCCGGTGTATGGCATCTTCGAGCACGCCGACGCGGTCGGGCTCCACCTTGCCCACGCGGTGATGGATTACACCGCCGGTGACCTCTATAGCGAGCCGAAAGCGCCCCCGCTGCTCAAGGAGATGATCGAGCGAGGGGAGACGGGCGTGCGCGCCGGCAAGGGCTTCTACGACTGGTCGAAGAAGAGCATCGACGAGGTGATCGCCCGCCGCGACCGGTTCGTGCTGGAGATGCTGCGGTCCGGCGTGGTGGGGCGCTGATCACTTCATCGGCGAGAAATCCGTCGCCGTCATGTAGACCGCCTCGACCTTCTGGACGATCTTCCCGCCCGCCTCGGACTCGTTCCGAACGCTGACCCACTCCGGATCCGAGCGGAAAGCGTCCCAGGATTTCTTCGCCGCCTCCATGCTCTTGTGCTCGAGCACGTAGATCAAGGTGTTCTTCGAGTTCTCCGGGTCGGCAGGGATCCAGTAGCCGATGTTCTTCATCCCGTGCCTCTCGAAGAGCCTGAGGGTGTGATTGCGGAAGCGGGCCAGCAGCGCGTCGAGCCTGCCCTCGTGAGTGGTGTAAGTGCGGAGTTCGTAAACTCGGCCGCCTTGCGCGGCGGCCGGGGTCGAAAGGACGGCGCCCAGCACGGCGATGGCGGCGGCGGACAGCAGCAGTCTGCTCATAGATCCGATTGTAGCCGCCCGGCGAAACCGCGGTGCTCGCCGAGTATCGAGATCGACTAGAAAGTCGAAGCAGGACTCGGCCTGGCACACAGTATCTGGAGGTTCGGCGGGACCGACGTGGCATTGACCCCTACCACCCGTAGCGAATACCAAGTCGGGGATGCGGGTCAAGCGGGCTGGTGCGTGTGCGCGAAGATCCACGATTGTCTTCGGTTGCTGAAGGACACCGGCAAACCCCTATACTGGGCAGGGAGATTTGCGATGCACACATCGGAAGTCACGCGCCGGGCGTTTGTCGGCTCGGTGGCGGCGGCGGGATTCGCGCGGGCCAAGGACGGCTGGGTGGACCTGTTCGACGGGCGCAGCCTCGACGGCTGGCGGCCGAGCGAGAACACGCGCTCGTGGAAAGTGGTGGATGGTCAGCTCGCCGGCGACGGGCCCCGCTCGCACCTGTTTTACGCCGGGCCGGTGCGCGGCGCCAGCTTCCGGAACTTCGAGCTGGAGATTGAGGCGCTCGCAGGCGCGGGTTGCAACTCCGGCGTCTATTTCCACACCGCCTACCAGGAAAGCGGATGGCCGCAGAGGGGTTTCGAGGTGCAGATCAACAACACGGCCACCGGCGAGGGAGACTACCGCGAGCGGAAGAAGACCGGCTCGCTGTACGGCGTCCGCAACATCTACAAGCAGCTTGTGGCCGACTCGGAGTGGTTCACGATCCACGTCGCCGTGCGCGGCAAGAGCGTCCAGGTGCGGCTCAACGGCACGCTGCTGGTGGATTATACCGAGCCGGACCCGCCGTTTATCGCCCCGGGCGGCGAACGCGAGCGATTCCTCGACCGGGGCACGTTCGCGCTCCAGTGCCACGATCCGGGATCGAAGGTGCGTTTCCGGCGCGTTCGCGTGCGCCCGTTGCCCGACGATGCGGCCGCAGCCGGCGCGGCGCCCGTGGCGGACGAAGTGTTCCGGCGGATCGTCACGCTGGGCGCGCAGAACATCCCCATGCTGGATCTTCACGTTCACCTCAAGGCAGGCTTCACGCTGGAGCAGGCGCTCGCCAAGTCTCGCCGCGACGGCATTCAGTACGGCATCGCCGCCAACTGCGGGCAGGGCTTCCCCATCCACGACGATGAAGGAGCGCGCCGTTTTGTGGAGAGCCTGGCGGGGCAGCCGGTGTTCGTCGGGATGCAGGCCGAGGGACGCGAATGGACACGGATGTTCTCGCGCCGGACGGTGGCGCTGTTCGACTATGTCTTCACCGATTCGATGACCTGGACCGACCATCGCGGGCGGCGCATGCGCCTGTGGATTCCGGAGGAAGTGGGGACCATCGCCGACGCGGAGGAGTTCATTGAGCTGCTGGTGTCGCGCACCGTCGAGATCCTGGAGCGCGAGCCGGTCGACATCTACGTCAACCCGACGTTCCTGCCGGATTCGATCGCGCCGCTGACCCCGCAGTTGTGGACGGAGGCGCGAATGAAGAAAGTCGTCCGCGCCGCCGCGCGGAACGGCGTGGCCATCGAGATCAACAATCGCTACCGGCTGCCATCCCTCGAGTTCCTGCGAATGGCGAAGGAGGAAGGCTGCAAGTTTACCTTCGGTTCGAACAACGGAGGGCCGGACGACCTCGGCCGTTGCGAGTACGGTCTGGATGCGACGCGGGAGCTGAACCTGTCCTGGCGCGACTTCTTCGTTCCGGGAGCCTGGGGGCCGAAGGCGGTGGACCGAAAGGGCGCGGCCCTGGCCGGTTGACGGACGCTGCCTATCCCGCAAACGCCGCGAAGACGGCGCGCGCGTATTCCTGCCCGCGGCGATGGGCTTCGAGCGCGTCCATCGTATTCGGCGAGCCTTTCTCCACCGCCTGCTCGAGGACGCAGTGCGGCTTCCTGCCCATCGCGCGGAGCCGCGCGGCGAGCGCCGGGTAGTCGATATCGCCCTCTCCGAAGACTTCCGTCCAGATCCCGTCCTTTGACTGCCGGAGGTGCAGTTCCACCACGCGGCTGCCATGCAACTCCAGTACGTCGAACAGCGCGACCATCGAGTTGCCGGAGCCTCGGAAGATCCAGTGGGCGTCGAGGCAGAACCGGACGTGCTTCGGGTCCGTGGCCACCAGCATGTGGTGGAACTCGCGGGCGGCGTTGCGCAGCTCCATGTCGTGGTTGTGGTAGGCGAGTGTCAGCCCCTTGGCGGACAGCGCGGCGCCGAGCTTGTCCAGGGCCTGCGCCTGGAACCGGATCTGCGTGTCGTCCTTGTTTTCCGGCCCGCCCCAGCGGAGCGGGCTCGGGTTGGTGACGATGATCCGCGTCCCGGCCGCGCGCGCCGCCTCGGCGATGGCCAGCACCTGCTCGATGCTCTCCGCCGCCTTGTCCTGTAAATGCAGCGTGCTGTTCACGTATAACGAGCGCATCTCCAGCCCGTGCTTTTGAAGCAGCGGCGCGAGCCGCTTCACATCCTCGGGCGACCGGGCCAGCGGCTCGTAGCCATTGAGCCCGGCGGCCGCGACCTCTCCCAGAACGGTGTCCAGCGAGTCGGCGAGGCTCCGCTTCTCGCGGCCGTAGAACGTGCCCCACGGATACTCGTTGGTGGCCAGGTGGAGCTTGTCTTTGGCCGGCGGCAAAGCAACCGCGGAGCCGATCGAAGCGGCGCCGGCGGCGGTCAGGAATCCGCGCCTGGAAAGCGGTTTGGGTGGCATAGGTCGAAACCTCCGAAAGAAACAATGTAGCGCGGCGCTGGGACGCGGCCAACCGGGAAAGAAGACCGCCGAAGGCGCACCCTCATTCTTGCCTTAACCGGACTCTTCACCTCGTCCGCACCACGTCTACCGCGCCGGACGGACGCGAAGCAGCAAATGATCCTTGAAAGCCTTGTTCAGGTACGGCGCTCGTCCGGAAATCTTGCCGAGGACTTGCTCGTTGGCGTAGTCCTCCACCTCGTACTCGACGGCCGGGTCCAGTCCTCGCAACTCGATGCGACGGGACACCGGCCAGTAATCGGCGAAAATTCCGTAGAACAGGTCCGCACCCTTCCTCACGACGTGCGTCTCCGGCTTGTCGAAGGCGATGTCGTAGAGATTCAGGTATTCGCCGCTGCTCAGTCCCAGCTCGCGATAGCGCCGGAACCAGCGTTGCCATTCCCGCCGCTGCTCGCCGGTGAGGTCCGCGTAGAATGTGGTCACCTGGGCACCGACTCCCATCGCCGTCTCGAACGATTGCGGGACCGACGATCCTTTCCACTCGTCCAGCGGCACCTGGTAGCAGTCGCCGACGCAGAAGCTCGGCCCGCGGATCGCCTTTTCCAGCTTGACCCGCCGGCGCACCTGGGCGAGACTCACCGGATCCGACGCGTTCGCAATGAAGTAGTACGGCATGTAGTACGGCGAGTGGGGCAGCCCGCAGATGCACACCTCGATCCACGGATCGGCGCGCAAGCGCCGAAGCGTGTCGTGGATCGCCTGGTAGGCTTTCGGCAGCGAGCGGAACGAATCGAGCGGCGAGGCGTGCTTGTGCGCCGGGTTGAAGCACGGCGGCACCGCTGACAAGCCCGAGCAATCCACATAGACGCCGTCGAAGCCCCATCCGGCAACGAACCGCTCCAGGGTCGCCTCGATGTGCCGGATCGCCGGCGGGTAGGCCGGGCAGAGCTGGTGTACCTTGCGGTCGTCGATCGGGAAGCCGCCCTTCTCCTCCTGGACGAGCAAGTCAGGGCGTTCGCGCTTGAGCCGGCTCTCCGGGCTGACGCCGAGCGGATACCACCACAGGTTCGTCTTCAGCCCTCGCTGGTGAATGTCGGCGACAAAGCGCTGTATGTCGAGCACTCCTCTCGGGAATTTCCCCGGCGCACGGTTCACATTCCAGTCCCCGTACCAGTCGAACCACCCATCGTCGAGGTTGGCGATGCGGATTTCCAAGAGCTTCAGCTCCGGCACGAGATCCAGGATCTGCGAAGTGGTGAAGCCGAACTCGAATCCCCAGCTCTTCCAGTACGGCTCGTAGGCCGAGGGCGGCGATGTTCGCGGAATGGCGATGCCACGCGCGCGGAGCAGTTCGCCGTAATTGCGCAGCGCATCGTGGTAATCCCCGCGATGGAAGATCACCGCCGTCTTTACTGTCTGGTAGGTCTCGCCGGGCGTCAGCCGCTCCTGCTGGCTATACTTCTCGAGCGGTCTTTCAAAGACAGCGATCTCAGTCTTGCCATCGGCTCGCACTTCCACCGGAAGCCACACCCACTGCGGCGTCTTCTCGATATGAGCGAGCGCAACGCCCATCGACGGCACCCAGACATCGATGAACGGCATCCCGCCGCCCTCCCCTTCCGGCCCGGTGCGATCGTCAAGCCCTTGAAAATTGCTCTGCCGGAAACCGGGCTCCAGCCAGATGAGACTGTAGTCGCGACCCCACCGGTAGGCGCCGCCCTGGAACGAAGCAAACCTGTGAGGTGGCTGGTCCAGTTCGGCCTGCTTGCGATCGAGCAGCAGCCGCTGGCTCTCCACCTGCCCAATCCGCACCGGGCCGGCGCCCAGGTTCCGGAATGATGTCTCGAAGATCGCCACGTCTGGGAACTTGTCCGGCAGCAGCACTCGCACCCGACGCTCCAGGCCAACGCGGGCCGTGGCGTCCTGTGCCACTCCGACGACAATGGCTTCCATCGCTGGTCCGAACTCCGGATCATTCACCCTTCCGCTGACCGTCTTGCCGGGGTCGACGGGAAAATCGCGGTACGCCCGGCCATTCGCTTCGATCGCGGGCTGGGCTGCGGGATCGAATGCCACAATGTTCCGCCCCTGGTCTCCGAGCCAGCGGATCCGCCGGTGCAACGGCTGGTCATAGTGGACGGCGATGGTCGCGGTTCTGATATCGATGCCTTCACGCTGTGCGGCGAAGGCCTGGAATAAGAGCAGCAGCGGGAGAACGCCGCGACGCACGCTCACCTCACCGCATCCGTCAGCAGCAGCGCCGTCTTCATTCCTCCGGCCCGCTGGATGCCGGGCACGAAGAACCGGGCGGCGAAGTCCTCGTCGCTGCCGGCGAAATCCTTGAAATCGGCCACCAGCTTGAGATCGTGCTGGGGCGCGACTGCGGCGGCAAAGAGGCTCCACACCGCGGCCTTTCCAAGGCCGAACAGCTCGATCTTTCCGAGCCGCCTGGATCGCAGGTATGCCAGCGCGGTCAGGATGTCCTGTACGCGGTTGGCATCGTCGCTGCGGTTGAATGTCAGAAAGAACTCGTGGGAACGGTCGCGCGGCTCCACCGCCGCTCCGGTCTGGAACGCGTCGATGGCCAGGACCGCCCGTTTGGCGGTCACCAGCCGGCGTACGTCCCAGGTCTTCCGCGCGGCCTCGGCGCCTTCTTCGTGAACCACAAGCGCCGCCGGACCTTCCCCGGGGATCCACAGGGCAGGCACGCGGTCGCCCTTGCCGGGCCGGCTCAACACGACGCGCTCGCCGTCGCGCTCGCTGGTGACCTGCTCGGGCCATTCCGTTCCAAGGGAGGCCGCGAGCAGCTCGCGCAGCCGCCCGAGGTCGGTGATGGCCTCGATCTGCCGGCGCGAGGCCGTGCGCCAGTGCTCAAACAGCCCGTCGTAGGTCGCCGCGCTGCCCGGAAGCCGGCGATTGTGCAGCGCCAGCATGTCCTGCAACTTCTCGACGTGAGCGTCCCTCTCGGCGAGCTTCGACGCGTCACTCTCGCCAAGGAAATGCTTGCCGAAAAACCTGTAGACGGCCTCCCGGCTGCCACGGTGGTAGTTGTGATCGGCCTCGAACTGGATGGTCTCGACGCGGTCCGCGTTGCCATGAAGACCGTAGATCCGGCGGATGGCGGGATACTCCTCCTTCGGCACGTGTCTCGTCCAGTCGCCGGTAGCCGCCACCAGCAGCAACGGCTTCGGCGCAAACAGGCTGGCGACCTCCACATTGAAGGCGCCCACGCGCAAGCCGGGAGCGTTCTCGCACGGACATCCGCCCTGCATGATCGCCGACACCATATTCACTGGCGCCGCGGCCCCGATCCTGCCGTCTACCGCCGCCAGCAGGAAAGTCTGCGTGCCGCCTCCGGAAGCTCCGGTCACGGCGATCCTGGATCCATCCACGTCCTCGAGGCTTTCGACGAAATCCACGGCCCGGATCGAGTTCCACAACTGAAACCCGTGCGGCCCGATGGACCACTGTTGCTCCCTGGGTCCGCCGATGGCATGGGGAGTCTGGACGGTGTCGTTCCATCCGACCATGTCGTAGGCAAACGCGACATAGCCCTGCCGCGCCAGGTTGATCCCGAGCAGCGGCCCGGAGAATTCGGGCGTGTGTTCCAGCCGGCCGTAGGTCCAGTGACCGTGCGGCGTCAGCACGGCCGGATGCTTGCCCGGCCTGCCCAACGGACGGTAGAGGTTCCCGGCGAGGAAATAGCCGGGAAGAGTCTCCAGCAGGACTCTCTCGATCGAGTACTCCTTCCTCTCGATCCGTCCGAATACCTGCGGGTTGAGAGGTGTCTTCTCCGGCAACGGCAGCAGGCCGGCGGCCGACAGGATCTGCTTCCGCAATTGCTCCCGGCGTCCTTCCCATTGTGGAAGGGTCGCATAATCCGGCATCACGAAATGGGTGTCGGTGTTGGGAATGTTGGTGTTGCGACGATCCTGCGCCAGCGCCTGCCAGACAACGGCGGCGCCGATCAGGAATCCGCATCCGAGGGCGCGCATAGCAGCCGATTATAGCGGCTCGCGCCCACTGCCCGCCTGTTCCCGTTCCACCGGCGCGTTCGGGGAGCCCGGCAGTACGGAAGTTCCGCCGCCGGGCGGTACCTTCGCTCCAAGACCCGCTTTCCAGGCTTCCTATTGAATCATACGGGCGGGCGAGGTCATTATAGAAGCTGTAGATAGTAAGTGATGTTCCGCCAGTGAAGCGGGGCGGCAGGACAGGCGAATGACCAACGGGCAGACTCAAGAGGAAGAAGACATCCTCCCCCAGTTCAACCGGCTGATCCGCGAGCTGGTGCGCGGCAAGATAAGCCGCAACACCTTCCGCCCGTGGGAAATCCAACTGCTGCTCGACATCGAGAACTGCCATTTGCGCGAGTCGGCGCGCGACAACGTCCTACTGCGCTACCAGAAAGCGGTTCAGCGCCAGATGGAGAAGGGCGAGACGATGCCGATGAAGCTCTCCGAATTTCTGGCCCGCCGCCGATAGGCGGCAAGAATAGGCGAACGCATCGGGTGTAGGGGTTGGACATGCCCGGCCCCTACGATGTCTTCCAGGCTTTCCACCCACCGAATCTCGGCCGCGGACTGCTATCCTGAGGAAGAAGCAGCAATTCACAGACAGGAGTGAGCCATGGGATGCGGCAGTGTGCCCCCGCTCGGCGAGGAACTGAAGGCGGGCGCCAGGAGAGTCTTCTGCGTGAAGTTTCAGAGGGAGATGGAGGGCCTCGACGAGCCGCCCTTCGACAATCACCCGCTGGGGCAGCGCATCTACGAGAACGTGTCCAAGCAGGCCTGGCAGCTCTGGCTCGAGCAGATGAAGATGATCATGAACGAGTACCGCCTGAACCTTGGCACTCGCGAGGCCCAGGAGTTCCTGCTCCGACAGATGGAAGACTACTTCTTTGGCGAAGGCGCCGCTTTTCCGCCTAACTTCGTTCCTCCGCGTTCTAAGATGTGACCACAGGCAGGGCGGCGGTGATTCGGAACTGGAGTCGCCGATGCGCTCCGCGGAGCGCTGACTCAACCGCGGCCGGCGAGGCGGCGCGGGCGAAGAGGAAACCCAGGTAGCTCGATCCTTCCGGCAAGGGTACGAGCTGTTGCCCTTGCTTGGCCGTGATGATCACCTCTTCGATTCCGGGAACGCGCATCGCAGCTTCCACGCCCGACACATCCTCGTAGATGCCTTCCGTTGGAATCGGGATCATCATGACTCCGCTCGCCCGATCCGAGAGCCGCAGGCGCGACACATCCATGCCCACGGCGTGCCGGAGGATCAGCTCTTCCAGAGACATGCCGCCGTCAAATCGAAGCGCCTTGGCGCACAATCCTCCGATCGGGCGGGCCGCTGCCTCCAGTACCCAGACTCCTGTCTCGTTGGCGCGCATCTCGATGTGCACCGGTCCTCGCTGCAAGCCCAACGCCCGGACCGCCTCTTGCGCGACTCGCGCCAACTCGACCTGCCGCTCGGCGGGCTCGCGGGAGGGGCTGACGTAGATGGTCTCCTCGAAGAACGGTCCCTCCAGCGGGTCCGGCTTGTCGAACAGCGCAAGCACTTGCAGCCGCCCATCGGTGACGATCCCCTCCAGCGCGTACTCGCGCCCCGGGATATAGCTTTCCACTTGCACGAAGCGGTGCATCGGCTCGCGCAGCCGCCGGATCTCGCGGGTCTCGAGGATCGCTTTGATCCGCACGAAGGCCGTTTCGAACTCCGCCGGAGAGTTCGCGCGAATTACGCCGCGGCTGCCGGACAGCCCAAGAGGCTTGAGGACACAAGGGTACGGCGCCCGCTCGGCGCCCCTCGCGACGCCATCGTCGATGCCGAGCCGGAAGAACGAGGGCAGTCGCAGGCCGGCAACTTGGAAGCACTGGCGCATGAGGAACTTGTCCCGGCTGGCCGCCACCGCCGCCGGCGGGTTGTAAGGAATGCCCAGGCGCTCGGCAGCCAGGGCGGCCAGAAACACGGGCCGGTCTCCGACGGCTACAATGCCGTCGAAGGATCGCTCGGCTGCCTCCTCCTCGATCAGCGCGAGTGATTCCTCCGGCCGATCGAAGCGCACCGGCAACGCGCCGTCGCCCCACGGGTCTTCCATGTGGCGGCAGCGGTCCGTGCCCAGGACGACGTGCATCCCCAGTCTCTGGGCTGCTTCCGCGAACACGCGAGTCTGGTAGCCGGTCGTGGCCGCCACCAGCAGGATCCGCTTGCCTTGGAGATCGTCCGTCACGCTACACCAGAGCCACCTGCTCCGCCGTGGGTTCGGCTCAACAGTACCAGGGCTCGTCCATGTAAGGAATCGCCGCCCGCGGCAGGAGGTCGTAATTCTCCGGCAATGGCTCGTCGGAGGCCAGCGACCAGATCTTGGCGAAGATCTCCCGGCGGGGCCGTCGCTGCCGCTCTTCGAATTCCACGAGGGTGAGAATCCGGGCGCTGAGTTGGTCGAGCTTCGGATCGGCATGCCGCCAGCGGTAGACCAAGGCCGCATCGTCGAACGGCTCGGCCGACTCCCGGATGTCCGGCAACTCGAGCAGCTTCGACCCCGCGGGGATGAGCAGCCGCAGCCCGAGTTGCACGGGTGCGACGCTTTCCACCAGATCCAGCTCGGCAATCAGCTTCAGGAGATTCCGATAGCCGGTCCAGGTGGTCCACGGAGTGAACGGCACGAAGGTCGGCGCGAGAGCCAGCCCCGCCGCGCGGCACTCGCCCACCACTCTGACGAAATCCGCGCGGGTGTGTCCCTTGTCGAGCTTCGTGAGGACCAGATCCTCCACGGACTCCGCGGCGCTTGTCACGAACAGGCATCCCGTGCGCTGTAGCAACGGCAGCATGGCCCGGTGGCGGAGCAAGTGTTCAATCTTGATGGTGACGTCGTAGGTCAGCGCCGGGAACTCGCGGTGCAGGAGCTCCACAATCTTCGCGGCGTGTGCCGGACCGTTGAAGAAATCCGGGTCGCCGAAGGTGATGTGCCGCGCACCCGCCGCCACCTGTCGCCGGATGTCTTCCAGCACCACTTCCGGCTGCACCACGCGAAATCGCCCGCCGTAGACCGGCACCACCGGGCAGTGCCGGCAGAGGTGCTTGCAGCCGCGGCTGGCCTCGGTGTACCCGGCGAGCCGGCGCTCTCCGTTGATGCGCAAGGCGGCATAGTGATCGAACGGCGGCAGGCCGGAGCGATCGGGTGTCAGGAACCGCAGGCGGTCCATTGCCACCAGCCTCTGCCGCGGCGATCCGCCGGAATCGAGCTCCAAAGAATCGGCGAGCTGCGCCAGGCCGGGCTCGAACTCGCCGGCAATGATGCTGCCCGCCCCCAGCCGTCGCAGGTGCGCCTCGTTCATCGCGGCGTAGAGACCGTAGCAGCAGAGGTGCGCTTCCGGGTTCAGTTGCCTGACCTTCTCGATCGCCCGGACCGCCAGCCGGGTGGCGGTGTGCATCGGCAGATGGAACGCCACCAGACCCGCGCTCCGGACGGCATTCTCCGGCAACGGACCGCAGGCAAGATCCGCGCAGCCCACGGAGTGCCCGGCGGCCTTCAGCCAGGCGGCGGGCGACGCTACACCGAAGGGCTGCCGCCCCAGCTCGTAGGTCGACACCAGAAGGACGTTCACGAAGCGCTACTCTTTCATTCTAAGCGTCGAAACATCCACGCATCGAAACGAAGTGACTCAGCCGCCGATGAACGCCGATAAACCACTCATGGCCGGCAAGGCCGGCCACCC
>CAZACK010000096.1:0-20364 GCA_964483455.1 uncultured Solibacteraceae bacterium | reverse complement strand
CGTCGTCTTCCTTGATCTTGAAGACGATCTTCATCAGGTCCGAGCCGATGTCGGCGATCTTGGTGAAGATGCCGCCGGCCACGCGCAGCGCCGCCGCGCCGAGCGACTCGCCGATGGCGAATCCGATAAAGCACGGCCCGGCCAGGTCTCCCGGAACGAACAGCAGGATGAACAGCATGATCAGCAGCTCGACCGAGATCAGCAGCATGCCGATGCTCATCCCCGCCTGCAACGGGATGTCGTAGCAGGGGTACGGCTTGCCGCGGAGGCTGGCAAAGGCGGTGCGCGAGTTCGCAAACGTGTTCACCCGCATGCCGAACGCCGCCACCAGGTAGCTGCCCGAAATGCCAACCAGGCTGAACAGCAAGATGATCACCACCCGGAACGCCGAAAAGCCCTGGAGAAGTCCGAAGTAGAAAACTATGATGACGCCGATGAAGCACTCCAGGATCAACAGGAACTTCCCCTGCGTTATCAGGTACGTCTTGCAGGTCTCGAAGATCAGCTCCGAGACCTCGCGCATCGCGCTGTGGACCGGCATGTTCCGCAGCCGAATGAAGATGATCAGGCCGAACAGGAAACCCAGGGCGCTGACCAGAAGCCCGACCATGAGCAGGTTGCGGCCGCCAAGGCCGAACAGGAACGTCGCCCGGTTCAGGTCGGGCAGAACGAGGCTCGCCTCTCCGCCGCCCTGGTGAGCCGGTTGGGCGAGCACGGGAGCCGGCAGAACTGCAAAGGCCAGCACAACAAGAACAGTCCATAAGACGGCGGGCAGAACCTTGCCGCTATGCATTCGTTGAGACCTCCTGATGATTTGAGCTTGGAACTCCCCGCGCGACCGGGCGGCTCGACGGGGGCAAGGCTTGAGTATAACGAATTGCGGGACCGTCACAGGACTTCGAGTACCAGGCACTTCAGGTAGTGCGTCTCGGGCACCGTCAGCAGGATCGGATGGTCCGCCGATTGTGTGCGGCGCTCGAGCACGCGGAGCGCGCGGCCGGCGTCGAGGGAAGCTTCGGCCACCGCCTCCAGCAGCATCGCCTCGCTCACATGGTGGGAACAGGAGCAGGTCACCAGCACCCCTCCCGAGTCGAGCATCTTCAGCGCCCGCAGATTGATCTCCTTGTAGCCGCGCAGGGCGCCTTCAAGGCTGCCCCTGGACTTGGCGAAGGCGGGCGGGTCCAGAACGATCATGTCGTATCGGCGTCCGGAGGCCGCATAGCCGGCCAGGAGTTCGAAAACGTCCGCCTCGCGGAATTCGACGTTGGCGATGCCGTTGGCGGACCGGTTTCGTTCGACAAGCTGAAGGGCGGCGGCGGAGCTGTCAACGGCTTCGACGCTCTCGCAGCGCGCGGCGAGGTGCAGCGCGAAGCCCCCTGACGAAGTGAAGCAGTCCAGCGCCCGCCCGCGGGCATGCCGCACCGCCGCCAGGTAATTCTCGCGCTGGTCAAGGAAGATCCCCGTCTTCTGCCCGCGAAGCAGATCGGCATGAAACACTAGGCCGTTCATCTTCACGGCGACGGCTTCCGGAACGTCGCCCGAGAGCACACGCACTTCCGCCGGCAGTCCTTCTTTCCTCCTCACGGATGCGTCATTGCGGGCGACGATTCCCTTCGGCGCGAACAGCGAGTCGAGGCAGGCGACGATCTCCGGCAGTTGCCGGTCCATGCCCTGGTCGAGCGCCTGCACCACCAGGTAGGCGCCGTAACGGTCCACGACGAGGCCCGGAAGACGGTCGGCTTCGCTGTAAACGAGCCGGTAGGCTTCGGTGTTGGATACCAAGCGGCGGCGGTGGGCGGCGGCCGCCTCGATCCGGACTCGCAGGAAATCCTGGCCGACCGGCTCGATCCGGTCGCTCAACAGCCGCAGGCAGATTTGGGAGGATGACGAATAGTGCGCCGTGCCGAGCGGACGCCCCCGGGGGTCCGTCACGATGACGGCGTCGCCGCCCGCGGCGCCGCCATGATCCAGGACATCGCTCGCGAAGATCCAGGGATGCCCGGAGGCCAGCCGGGCGGCGGCCTTCTTGCTGACACGGACGGTGGACGCCGGACGGCTCAACGCGCCAGCGCTTGCAGCCTCGCGATCCGCTTCTCGGTCGAGGGGTGCGTGGAGAAGAGCTGCATCAGGGCCTGTCCGGTGAACGGCTTGATGATGAACATGTGCGCGGTGGCCGGCGAAGCGTCCATCGGGATCCGCTTCGAGTAGCCTTCCAGCTTGCGCAGCCCGTTGATCAGGCCGAAGGGACTCCCCGTGTAGCGGGCCGCCGCCGCGTCCGCCGAGTACTCCCGCGTGCGCGAGATCGCCATCTGGATCAGCAGCGCCGCAATCGGCGCCAGAATCAGCATGAAGATCATCGCGAACGGGCTGCTGCCCCGCTCTTCGTCATCGCGTGAGCCGCCGAAAAAGAACGCCATCCGGGCCAGCATCGTGATCGCCGCGGCGATCGTCGCCGCCACCGAGCTGATCAGGATGTCCCGATGCTTCACGTGAGCCAGTTCGTGGGCGACGACCCCCTCCAGTTCGCGGTCATCCATCAGGTCGAGCAGCCCGGCCGTGAACGCCACCGACGCCTTCGAGGGGTTCCGCCCGGTGGCGAAAGCGTTCGGCGATGCCTCCGGAATCACCCAGAGTCTCGGCATGGGCAGGCCCATTTGCATGGTCAGATTCTGGACCATCGGGCCGACCCGCCGGTAGACGTGCGGATTCTCCGTGGCGCTGACCGGCTGGGCGTGGTACATGCTCAGCGCAATCTTGTCCGAGAAGAAGTAGCTGACGAAGTTCATCAGCACGGCGATCATCAGGCCGATGTAAAGGCCCTGGCGGCCGGCGATGGCTTCGCCTCCGACGAGCAGCAGCCCGCTCAGCAGACCGAGCAGCAGGACAGTCTTAATCCCGTTCATACAATCTCATTCTTGCACAGAGGCAGGGGCCGGGCACGGCCCGGCCCCTTGGCGGATGGGCCCGGTCAGTCCTTGTGAACCTGGACCTTCACCGTCTTCGGCTTGGCGACTTCCTTCTTGGGCAACGTGACCGTCAGCACGCCGCTCTTGTAGTCCGCCTGGACCTTCTCGGTGTCCACCGTGTCAGGAATGCTGAAGTAGCGCGCAAACGAGCCGAAGCTCCGCTCGATGCGGTGGTAGCCCTTGCCGTGCTCTTCCTTCTCGAACTTGCGCTCGCCCTTCAGGCTGAGCGTGCCGTTCTCGATCTGGATGTCGATGTCCTTCATGTCCACCTCCGGCACGTCGGCCTTCAGCACGAGTTCGTTCTCGGTCTCGAAGATGTCCACCGCAGGGGTCCACGGCCGCTGGGAACGGGGTTCGCTCAGCATGCGGTTGACCGTGTCCTGGAACAGCCTGAGGCCGCTCGGAAAGTCCGGCCAATCATGGAACGGGTCATACTTGGTGAGAGCCATTTGTTCTGATTTCCTCCTTCATATCTGACTTCAATTAAATCATAAAATATGCGCCTACTATTGTCAAGTCTTGGCAGAGAAAATATTTTGTTTTTTTTCAATCAATTAGTGGAATGAAGTCCGTCTGCGGGAACTGGCCGGCGCGTGGCTTAAACCAGACAGGCCCCCGTCGGACGTTAGGTTAGGTAGGCGGGGAGCCGCCGGCTCGCCGGCTCAGGTCACAAGAATCCCCAGAAACACAAAAGGCCGGGCAAACTGCCCGGCCTTCCCACGTCCTCTCGGATCGGATCAGGACTTCCCTTCGTCCCCGCCCGGCTCCTTGCCTTCCTGCATCGCCTTGAGCCGTTCCTCTTTGCGCTTGGCGCGCTCGGCGGCGCGCTTGACCAGCTCCGAGCCCACCAGCTCGAGCATGGCCTGCTCGGCGCCATCCCCCTTGCGCCAGCCGAGCTTGACCACCCGCGTATAGCCCCCGTTCCGCGGCCCGAACCGGGTTCCCAGCTTGTCGAACAGCTTCTTCACCGCGTTCGGCGTTTCCAAAAAAGCGGCCGCCTGCCGCCGGGCGTGCAGCGTGTCCCGCTTCGCCAGGGTAATCATGTTGTCGACCAGCGGCTTGGCCGCCTTGGCCTTGGGTACGGTGGTGATGACTCGTTCCTGCTCAATGACGCTGGTCACCAACCCCCGCAGCAACGACTTTCGGGCGGAGGCGTCCCGCTTCAGCTTGTACCCGCCTCGTTTATGTCTCATTGGTCTCCTCCTCCGTCGTCATTTCCTTCCTCTTGCGCTTCGGCTTCAGGCTCCGGCTCCTCGTCTCGGGGCGACATCGGCACAGCCGCTGGCATGATGAAACGTCCCTGGCTGTCAAACTTCATCCCGAAGGACAGACCCAGGCCGGCAAGAATCTCTTTGATCTCATTGAGCGACTTGCGGCCGAAGTTCTTGGTTCGGAGCATCTCCGCTTCGGTCTTCTGGATCAAGTCGCCGATGGTCTGGATATTGGCGTTCTTCAAGCAGTTGTACGAGCGAACGCTCAGCTCCAGCTCCTCGACGGACCGGCCCAGCACTTCGTTCATCTGGGTCACCCCGTGCTCGGATGGCTCTTCCATTTCCTCCGACGGTTCCTCGAAGTTGATGAAGATCGCCATGTGGTCCTTGACCAGCTTGGCCGCCTGGCCGATGGCATCCTGGGGCGAGACGGCGCCGTTGGTCCAGACCTCGAGGGTCAGCTTGTCGTAATCCGTCATCTGGCCGAGTCGGGCCCCTTCGACGCCGAAATTCACCTTCCGCACCGGAGAATGCACGGAGTCGATCGGGATATAGCCGAGCGGCAGGTCCTCGTCGAAGTTGCGATCGGCGGCCACGTAGCCGCGGCCCTTCTTCAGGCGCAGTTCGATGTTCAGCCGCCCGTTCTCGCCGACCGTGGCGACGTGCATGTTGCGGTCCAGCACCTCGACGTCGGCGTCGGTCTCGATCATGCCGCTCAGCACCTCGCACGGATGATCCACGCGCAGCCTTGCCGTCCGCACGCCTTCCCCGGACATCTTGAACGGAATCTGCTTCAGGTTGAGGATGATGTCGGTGGCGTCCTCGACCACGCCCGGAATCGGGCTGAATTCGTGGGCCACCCCCTCGATGCGGACGGCCGAAATCGCCGCCCCCTCGATCGAGCTCAGCAGGACGCGGCGCAAGCCGTTGCCGATGGTGGTGCCGAAGCCCCGCTCGAAGGGCTGCGCCGTGAACATGCCATAGCGGTCGCTGAGCGTTTCGATGTTCGCCACCAGCCGCTTGGGTTTCTGAAAGCCTTTGAACATTGTTCCTAACCTTGACTGTCGAAAAAATTGCCTCTCGGGCGGCCGCTGGGCTCCGCCCGCTTCGCCCCGCGCAGGCGCCGGCCTGCGCAAATCACTTCGAGTACAGCTCGACGATAAGCTGTTCGTTCAACTGGATCTGCACCAACTCGTCGCGCTTGGGCGCCCCGACCACGCGTCCCTTCAACGCCTCCCGGTCGACTTCCAGCCAGTTGGGAGTGGGCGCATGCGCCGTGGCGTCGCACGCCGCGAGGATGGTGGGATTCTTCTTGCTCTTCTCCCGCACTTCCACAATGTCGTTCGTCTTGACCTGGAATGAAGGAATGTTCACCTTCCGGCCGTTCACCTGGACGTGCCCGTGGCGCACGATCTGCCGGCATTGGGCGCGGCTCGTTCCGAACCCCATCCGGTAGATCACGTTGTCGAGGCGCCTCTCCAGGTTCGCCAGCAGCATTTCGCCGGTGATGCCTTTGGCTTGGCTGGCCTTTTCGAACTGGTTGCGGAACTGCCGCTCCAGCAGGCCGTAAATCCGCCGCGCCTTCTGCTTCTCCCGCAACTGGAGCCCGTAGCCGACGATCTTCGGCCGCCGGTCCTTGCCATGCTGCCCGGGCGCGAACGCGCGCTTTTCGACCGCGCACTTCTCGCTGTGGCAGCGCTCGCCCTTCAGAAACAGCTTCATGCCCTCCCGCCGGCATAGGCGGCAAACGGGCCCAATGTATCGCGCCAAGATTTCCTCCTACTCTACCTTCCCTGTAAAGTGCAGTTTACAGCCCTTGGCC
This sequence comes from uncultured Solibacteraceae bacterium, assembly GCA_964483455.1. GTDB lineage: Bacteria > Acidobacteriota > Terriglobia > Bryobacterales > Bryobacteraceae > CAYZJD01. Next base: position 14,365 of record CAZACK010000096.1, on the reverse strand, counting down.
AGGGCCTTCCTCCTGCTGGTGTTCTCCGGCCATCGCCTACACCCGCCTTCGCTTCGGCGGCCGGCAGCCGTTATGGGGAATCGGGGTGACGTCCTTGATGGACCGGACTTCGATCCCGGCCGTCGCCAGCGCCCGGACCGCGGACTCCCGCCCGGCCCCGGGACCGCTCACCCGCACTTCCACCGTGCGCACGCCACTCTCGCGGGCCTTGTTCGCCGCCGTGAGGGAAGCCTGCTGGGCCGCGAACGGCGTGCCCTTCCGCGAGCCGCGGAAACCCAGCGAGCCGGCGCTCGACCAAGCCACCACGCTGCCCGCCGGATCCGCCACGCTCACAATCGTGTTGTTGAAGGTCGCCTGGATGTGAACCACGCCCACCGGCACTACCTTCTTTTCCTTCTTCTTGAAGACCTTCTTCTTTCCTGCTCTTGCTGGTGCCTTGGCCATATGCTCGGTTATTCGGTTATTCGGTGACCCGGTTGGTCGGCTGGCCGGTTGCCCCAACCGAACAACCGAACAACCAGACAACCGAACAACCGTCTTTAGGTTTTTGCCGTCGACTTCTTCTTGTTGGCGATCGTGCCGCGGCGCGGCCCTTTCCTGGTCCTCGCGTTGGTGTGTGTCCGCTGGCCGCGAACCGGCAACCCGCGCCGGTGCCGCAGCCCGCGATACGAGCCCATCTCGATGAGCCGCTTGATGTTCATCGAGAGTTCCTTGCGCAGGTCGCCCTCGACCGCGCCCTCTTCCTCGATGATCTGGCGGATCCGGGTGACCTCTTCCTCGTTCAGGTCCGCGACCTTCTTGTTCGGATCCACCCCGGCCCGGTGCAGGATCGAGCTGGACCGCGTCCGCCCGATCCCATAAATGTAGGTAAGTCCAATCAACGATCTCTTCTTGGCCGGCAGATCGACGCCCGCTATTCGCGCCATGCCTTCCTCCTGGCTAACCCTGCCTCTGTTTGTGCTTCGGGTTGGTGCAGATGACCCTGACCACCCCGCGGCGGTGAACCACCTTGCACTTGTCGCACATCTTCTTGACTGACGCCCGCACCTTCATTCCCGAAGCCTCCTATCCCTTGTTCAACAGGCGGATGATCCGCCCCCGCGTCCCGTCATGCGGAGACAGTTCCACCAAAACCTTATCCTTTGGGCGCAGGCGAACAAAATTCCTCGCCGGCGCCCCGGCCGCGTGCGCTATCACCCGCGACCGGTTATCCAATTCCAGCCGGTAGGCCGCATTCGGCAGCAGCTCCAGCACCGTAGCCTCCACGGCCCCCGGTTTCTTCTCTTCCGAAGCGAAATTCACCATTCGCCGTTCCGGTCCGGTCTTCGACGACCCCTGCCGCCCTCACAGCCGTGTCAGCACCCACGGGCCGTTCGAAGTCACCGCCACGCAGTGCTCGAAATGGGCCGAATACGACCCATCCTTCGTGGCCGCCGTCCATCCGTCCCCGAGCACCCGCGTCTCCGGCCGCCCGGCGTTCACCATCGGCTCAATCGCCAGCACCATGCCCTCCTTCAGCCGCGGGTTCTCGTTCTTCCTGTCCACGTAGTTCGGAATCTGCGGCTCCTCGTGGAGATGCGTCCCGATGCCGTGGCCAACGTATTCCCGCACGATGGAGAACCCGTTGTTGACCACATGGCGTTCCACGGTCCCACAAATGTCAAACAACCGGTTCCCCGGCCGCACCTTGTCGATCGCCAGTTCCAGCGCTTCCTGGGTCACCTTCAGCAGCTTCCGGGTCGATTCGCTGACTTCGCCCACGGGCACGGTCACCGCCGAATCTCCGAAATACCCGTTCAGCTCCACCCCGGTGTCAATGGACACCACGTCGCCCTTCTTCAGTACCCGCTTCGGCGACGGCATGCCGTGGACAATCTCGTCGTTGACGGATGTGCACAGCACATAGGGATAATGCGAACCGGCCGCCGGCACGAAGTACCCCTTGAAGGCCGGCCGGGCGCCCGCGTCGCGAATCATCTTCTCCGCCGCTTTCTCCAGAACGTACGTGCTGACTCCTTCCTCGACCATCTCCGCCAGTTCCTGAAGAATCCGCGATACCAGCAGCCCGCTGCTGCGCATCTTCTCCAGCTCCGAGGCGGTCTTCCGAATAATCATGCGACGCCGGCCAGCCTGCAGATCTCGGCCGTCACATCCTCCGGCGAGCCGCTGTTTCCGTCCACTTCCCGGTAGACCCGGCCCACCCGCGCCAGGTAGTCCAGTAAAGGACCTGTTTCCCGGTCGTACGCCTCCAACCGCCGGCGCACCACTTCCTCGCGGTCGTCCTCGCGTTCGACCAGCGGCGTCCCGTCCAAATCGCAGATCCCAGCCACCTTCGGCGGTCTCAGGTCCAGGTTGTACACGGCGCCGCAACGGGCACACTGACGGCGTGAGGCGAGACGGGCGATCACTTCATTGTAATCCACGCTCAGGTGGATCACCACCTCGGCTACCTCCAGCGCCGACAGCAAGCCGTGCAGCTTCTCGGCCTGTGGAAGGGTCCTGGGATATCCATCGAGGATGAATCCCTGGGCACAGTCCGGACGCTGCAAACGCTCCTCCACCAGCGAATTCACCAGCTCGTCCGGCACCAGCTTGCCGGCCTCCATCAGCGACTGCACTTCCCCGCCGACGGCGTCTTTGGCCGCGATGTGCTCGCGCAAGATGTCTCCCGTGGAAATGTGCGCAAACCCGGTGCACTTCTGCAATGCCTTCGCTTGCGTGCCCTTTCCCGAGCCCGGCGGTCCGAACAGGATCACCGCCACCCGTCCACCATTGCTTGCCGCCATGTTCGCAATCGCTCAGCGCGGGGTGGGTTCCCGATCCGACCTCCGCCAGCCGTCCATGTCCGATTCCTCACCCCGCTCGCGCTTCGTTGCACGAATAGGCGCAACACAGGAGCGCTTCCTCCGGGTGGACAAATCGTCCTTGGCCGCCGATGAACGCCGATGAACTCGGATCGATCCTTTCTGGTCATCGGCGTCTATCGGCGTTCCGTCGGCGGCCCATCGTTCCTTTCACACCTCTCAGCCCGCTGCATGAAAACGTATTCTTTGTTAGCTGGCCGCTAAAAGACGCTGCGCCGCCCCCGGATCCTCCCCGCGCGCGGGGTGAATCCCTCGTAATGGCGCATGATCAACTGCGCTTCGATCTGGTTCACCGTATCCATGGCGACGCCGACCACAATCAGCAGTGAGGTGCCGCCGAAATAGAAGGTCACCCCCAGGCCATCCAGCAGCCACCGGGGAAAATAGTTGTCAATCCAGTTGCCGAGCAGCGGCAGGTGCTGGAGAGCGATGCCGGAAATCATGATTTGCGGGATCAGCGACAGCACCGACAGGTACAATCCGCCTACCACCGTGATCTTCGTCAGGATCCTGTTCATGTACTCGGCGGTGTTCTTCCCCGGCCGGATGCCGGGAATGAACCCGCCGTACTTGCGCATGTTGTCCGCCGCTTCGTTCGGGTTGAAAATGATCGAGACGTAGAAGAAGCAGAAAAAGATGATCCCGGCGACGAACAGGAGCGCGTACAACGGCTCCCGCGTTCCCAGCGCGTTGAGCATCCCGCTCAGCCAGGGATTGTTCTTCACCCACGGCACCAGCGCCAAGGTCTGCGGAAAAGCCAGAATCGACGAGGCGAAGATCACCGGGATCACGCCGCCGGCGTTCACCTTGAGCGGCAAGTGCGTGGACTGGCCGCCCATCATCCGCCGTCCCACCACGCGCTTGGCGTACTGCACCGGAATGCGCCGCTCGCCGCGCTCGACCAGCACGATGAACGCCACCACCGCGATCATCACCAGCAGAATGATGATCAATTGCAGCGCGTTCCATTGCCGGGTCACGAAGACGTTCGTATAAATCTCCGCAATAGCCTGCGGCAGGCTCACCACGATGCCGGCGAAGATGATCAGCGACATCCCGTTGCCGATTCCGCGCTCGGTGATTTGCTCGCCCAGCCACATGATGAACGCCGTGCCGGTTGTGAGCGTCAGCATCGTCATCAGCACGAAGCCCCAGCCCGGATTCAGCACGAAATTCCCCTGGCTGCTCTGGAGCGCGGTGGCGATGCCGAAGGACTGCATCAGCGACAGGCCCACCGTCAGGTAGCGCGTCCACTGGGTGATTTTGCGGCGGCCCAGCTCGCCTTCCTTCTGGAGTTTCTCGAGCGTCGGGATGACCACCGTCATCAATTGCAAGATGATCGACGCCGTGATGTAGGGCATGATCCCGAGCGCGAAGACGGTGAGCCGGCGGAACATCCGCCCGGAGAACAGGTCGATGAAGCCGAACAGCGTTCCCTGGTTCTGCTCGAAGAAATCCTCCAGCTTGGCGGCGTCGATCCCCGGCGTCGGGATGTGCCCGCCGATCCGGTACACCGCCAGCAGCGCCAGCGTGAACAGCACGCGCCTGCGAAGGTCCGGGATGCGGAAGACATTCGCTACCGCGTCGAAAAACTTCTTCATAGACGTGCCCGCCTTGGCGCCCTCAGGCTGATGGGGCGCCGATCTTTTCCGCACTGCCGCCGGCAGCCTGGATCTTCTGCTCCGCCGACTTGGAAAACACGTGCGCTTTCACCGTGATTCGTCGGGTCAACTCTCCCGCCCCCAGGATTTTCAAGCCGTCCTGGAGCCTCTTGACCACCCCGAGTTCTCGCAGCCGGTTCGGGTCGAACGAGTCGCCTTCAAGCTTCTCCAGCCGTCCGATGTTCACCACCGCGTATTCCTTGCGGAAGATGTTGGTGAATCCTCGCTTCGGCAGGCGCCGGTGAAGCGGCATCTGCCCGCCCTCGAAGCCGCGCATCAGGCTGAAGCCGCTGACGGAGCGCTGGCCCTTCTGCCCCCGGCCCGCGGTCTTCCCCCGTCCGCTTCCCATGCCCCGCCCGACTCGCCGTCTGGCTCGCTTCTGGCCCGCCGGGGGTTTCAGTTCGCTCAAGTTCATGACGTCCGTTCCTAATCGACCACCGACAGCAGGTGCGGCGCCTTGGCCACCATCCCTCGGAAGGCCGGAATATCCGGCTTCTCCACCACCTGGTTTAGTTTTCGCAAGCCCAGCGCCCGCACGATCCGTTTGTGCTTTTCCGGCGTACAGATCGGGCTCCGCACCAGTTTGATCCTGATTTTGCCATGTGCCATATGCCAAATTCCCGGCGGAAATTCTCCGCCCTTAGAGCTTCTCCAGCGGGATGCCCCGCAGGTCCGCAACCTCGCCCCGGTCCCGCAGCCGCTCCAGCGCCACAATCGTCGCCTTCACCACGTTGTGCGGGTTATGCGACCCGATCGACTTCGTCAGCACGTTGGGAATCCCGACCGCCTGGATGACCGCCCGCACCGGCCCGCCCGCGATGACGCCGGTTCCTTCCGGGGCCGGCTTGAGCAGCACCTGTCCGCTGCCGAAACGGCCGAGCACCGGATGCCCGATCGTGGTCGGCAGCACATGAATCTTCCGCAGATTCTTCTTCGCCGCCTCGATCCCTTTCTTGATGGCCGCCGGCACTTCCTTGGCTTTGCCGGTGCCGAAGCCAACCACTTTGGCCTCCGGATCGCCAACCACCACCAGGGCGGAAAAACTGAGGTTCTTGCCGCCTTTGACCACCTTGGTGACACGGTTGATCGAGACCACCTGCTCCTTCAGGTTCAGATTCTGCGGGCTGATCCGCTTGATCGCTGTCGCTGCCATTCGCCTAGAACTCCAATCCCGCTTCACGGGCCGCTTCCGCGAGCGCCTTCACCCGGCCGTGGTACAGATAGCCGCCGCGGTCGAACACTACCTGGCGAATCCCTCTTTCCCTGGCACGCTCGGCAATCAGCTTGCCGACGGACTTCGCGCCCGCGAGGTTGCCCCCTCCGCCAATGCCGGCGGAGCGGTCGAGCGAAGAGGCTGCCGCCAGGGTGTGGCCCTTCGAGTCGTCGATCACCTGAGCGTAAATGTGGCCCAGGCTGCGGAACACGCACAGCCGGGGACGCTCGCCGCTCCCCTGGACCCGCGTGCGGATCCGCTGATGAACCCGGAGGCGGGTTTCATTCCTGGATGCTTTCCTGATCATTGCCTTAGCCTCTGCTTGGTGTTCACTTTGCGCCCGCTCCCGTCTTGCCGACCTTCTTGCGCAACACTTCGCCGGTGTACCGGATGCCTTTGTTCTTATACGGCTCGGGCGGACGCAACGCGCGGATCTTCGCCGCCACCTGCCCGACCAGTTGCTTGTCCGCCCCGCTCAGCACGATGTGCGTCTGCTTGTCCACCTTCCCGTCCACGCCCGGCGGCAGCAGAAACTCGATCGGATGCGAGTAGCCCAGCGTCAGCGTGATGATCCGCCCCTTGATATCGGCGCGGTAGCCGATCCCGACGATGTCCAACTCCCGCTGGAAGCCGGCCGACACCCCCTGGATCGCGTTCGCCGCCAGCGCCCGCGTCAGCCCGTGCAGGGCGGCATACTGATCGCCGTCCCGGCTGAACTCCAGCGTTCCGTCGGTCTGCTTGGCCCGGACGCCGGCCGGAACCGGGACGGACAGCATCCCTTTCGGGCCCTCGACGCTGAGCTGCTCGCCGATCTGCACCTTCACCGTTTTCGGCAGCGTGATTGGCTTAAATCCGACTCTAGACATGATGCGATTTCCCGGCGCGCACCACTACCAGACCTGGCAGAGGATCTCTCCGCCCAGGCCCTCCTTGTGCGCCCTCTTCCCTGTCATCACGCCGCGCGGCGTGGTCAGAATGTTGATGCCGAGACCCCCCAGCACTCTCGGGATCTCCTTCCTCCCCACATACACCCGGCAGCCCGGCCGCGATACCCTCTCCAGGCTCGCGATTACCGGCGCGTTGTCCGCCGTGTACTTCAGGTAGATCTTGATCGTCTTTCTCGATCCTTCCTCGGCCAGCTTGTAATTGGCGATGTAGCCTTCTTCCTTCAGGATCTTGGCGATGTCCGCCTTCAGGCGGGAGGCCGGGACGTCGACCTTCGGGTGCCGCGACGTCAGTGCGTTCCGGATGCGAGTCAGCATGTCGGCAATGGGATCTGTTGTCATCCTCTCTCTCCTCTGCCGTTACCAGCTCGCCTTGACAACCCCGGGAATCTCCCCCGCAAGCGCCAGCTTGCGGAAGCAAATCCGGCATAGGTTGAACTTCCTCATGTACCCCCGCGGGCGCCCGCAGCGGAAGCACCGGTTTCGCTGCCGGCAGCGAAGCTTCGGCGTCTTGGCCAGCTTGGCCTTTTGCAGCTTCTCGTCTTTTGCAATCTTGGCTGTCGTTGCCATCAACTACTCCAGTTTCTCGGTTGCTCGGTTATTCGCTTGTTCGGTTAGGCGGTTGGCGCTCCGCAGCCCACCAACCGATCAACCGCCCAACCGCATAACCGTTTAAACCGTCCCTATGCCGCCCGGAACGGCATCCCCAAATGCCGCAGGAGCGCCAGACCCTCGGCGTCCGTCCTGGCCGTGGTCGTGATACATATGTTCATTCCCTTCACCTTCTCGACCTTGTTGTAGTCGATCTCGGGAAAAATCAACTGGTCGCGAAGCCCCAGCGTGTAGTTGCCTCGCCCGTCGAACGATTTCGTCGAAACCCCGCGAAAGTCGCGGACGCGAGGCAGCGTTACGTTCACCAGGCGATCCAGAAACTCGTACATCCGGTCGCCGCGAAGCGTCACCGTGCAGCCGATCGACATGCCGGTGCGCAGCTTGAACGCCGCGATCGACTTCTTCGCCTTGGTCACCACCGGCCGCTGCCCGGTGATCTGCGCCAGTTCCTGCACCGCGCCATCCATAAGCTTCGGATTCTGGGTCGCCTCGCCCAGGCCGATGTTGACGGAAATCTTCTCCAGCTTCGGCACCGCCATCACGTTCGTGTAGCCGAACTCCTTGGTCAGAGCCGTCACCACTTGCTTCTTGTAATGATCTTTCAGTCGAGCCATACGAATTCCTGTTAGCCGGTTATTCGGTTATTCGGTTGTTCGGTTAGGCCGCGAGCCCCGGACCACCGCCCAACCACATAACCGAATAACCGCATAACCGAACAACCGTCGTTCTACCTCTTCGCCTCCAGCGTCGCCCCGCACTTCCGGCAGACCCGCGTGCGGCGGGCCTTCCCGCCGGCCATGTCAACCTTGTGGCCAATCCGCACCGGGCCGCAGGCGGGGCAGACGATCTGCACGTTGGAAACCGCGATCGGGCTTTCCCTCTCGGCAATCCCCCCCTTGATCTGCTTGGCCGGGTTCGGCCGGGTGTGCCGCCTGATCATCATCACGTGCTCCACCAGCAGCTTGCCGCTCTTGCGATCCACGTCGAGCACCCGTCCCGTCTTTCCCCGGTCCCGGCCGGCAATCACCTTGACAATGTCGTTCTTGCGGATATCGATCCGCACCGGCTCCCTCTTCCTGGCAACGACCGCCATCACAGCACCTCCGGCGCCAGCGAAACGATCTTCATGAACTTCTTGTCGCGCAGCTCGCGCGCCACCGGACCGAACACGCGGGTCCCGACCGGCTCGCCCGCCTCGTTGATCAGCACCGCCGCGTTCGAATCGAAGCGGATGTACGTGCCGTCCTTACGCCGCGTCTCTTTCCGCATCCTCACGATCACGCATCGGACCACTTTGCCCTTCTTGATCGCCGACTCCGGCGAGGCTTCCTTCACGCTCGCCGTCACCACGTCGCCGAGGCCGGCCCGCAATCCGAGGTCGCCGCCACGCGGCAGGATGCATTGCAGCCTGCGGGCGCCGCTGTTGTCGGCCACCTCCAGAATCGTTCGCATTCCGATCATGGCGTCCTCCTCGCTCGCTTACGGCTTGGCCGGCTGCCCCGCCGTGCCCGCGTTCATCGAGTCCAGGCTTTCCGGCTCGACGCCGACTTGCACCGCGCGCCGCACGATCTCCCCGAGCCGCCACCGCTTCAGTCGGCTCAGCGGCCGGCACTCGATGATCCGCACCACGTCGCCCAGCCGCGCCGAGCCTTTCTCGTCGTGCGCATAGAACTTCTTCCGCTTGGTCACGATCCGCTTATAGATTGGGTGGGGCACCCGGCGGGTGACCTCGACCACGATCGTCTTGGCCATCTTGGTCGAAACCACCTGGCCGGTCTTCTCGTTCTTGCCGCTTGCCTGCTTCTCGTCGGCCATCGCTCGTCACCCTTTGCCCTGGACTTGCGGCGCCAGGGCCCGTTCGCGAAGGATCGTCGCGATCCGCGCCCGGTCCTTTCGCAACCCTCGGTATTTCTTCAGTCCTTCCATCTGCCCCATGGTCATCTGGAACCGCAGCCGGCCGATCTGTTCGTTCATGTCCCGGAGCTGCGTGTTCAGCTCGGTCGTGTCGAGCTGCCGGATCTTGTCCGCTTTCATGAGTGGTCCCTCTTATTCGGCGTGGGCGCGGGCAACCAGCTTGCACGGAACCGGCAGCTTGTGCGCCGCCAGCCGCATCGCCTGTTCAGCGGTCTCCCTGCTCACTCCCTCCATTTCAAACAGCACCTTCCCGGGCCGGATCACCGCCACCCATTGCTCGGGCGCGCCCTTGCCCTTCCCCATTCGGGTTTCCGCCGGCTTCTTGGTGATCGGTTTGTCCGGAAACAGCCGGATCCAGACCTTGCCTCCACGCTTGATGAAGCGCGTCATCGCCACCCGCGCCGCCTCAATCTGGCGGTCCGTGATCCAGCCGCACCGCATCGCCTTCAATCCGAAGTCGCCGAACGACAGAGCCGAGCCGCGCCATGCCTTGCCGGCCATCCGGCCGCGCTGCTGTTTCCGGTACTTGACCTTCTTGGGCATCAACATGACGTCGTTCTCCCCTTACTGCTGGCCTTCCGAACCGGCGGGTTCCACCGGCGGGGGAGCGCTCGCGCCCGCCTTGGGCGCCGCCTCCTCCTGCTTGATCTCCTGCTTCCAGGCGGGCTGCGGCGCGCTCAGCGGAGGCATCATCGGTGCGGCCGTCCGGCCCGGATGCGGCATCTCCGCCGGCGGAGGCTGGACAGCCGGGCCGGTCGCTTCCTGGGCCGCGCGGCGTTCCCTTCGCTCCCGCGGCGGCATCCGCCGCGGCTCCGGCTCGCCGAACAGGCCGCGCGGCTGCGTGTCGAGGATCTCGCCGCGATACGTCCAGCACTTGATTCCGATGACGCCGTAGGTTGTGTACGCCTCGCTGAAGCCGTAGTCGATGTCGGCTCGCAGCGTGTGCAGCGGAAGCTGCCCTTGCAGATACCACTCGCTGCGGGCGATTTCCGCGCCGTTCAGCCGCCCCGACACCCGAACCTTGATCCCCTTGCAGCCAAACCGCTGCGCCGAATCCACCGCCTTGCGCATCGCCCGGCGAAAGGCCACACGCTTCTCAAGCTGCAACGCGATGGACTCGGACACAAGCTGAGCGTCCAGCTCCGGCTTGTGCACTTCCTGGATGTCGATGAACACCTCGCGCTTGGTCTTCCGAGCCAGCTCCTGCTTCAGCTTCTCGATCTCGGCGCCCTTCCGCCCGATGATGATCCCCGGCCGCGAGGTCCGGATTGTCACCCGCAACTTGTTCCCCGGCCGGTCCACTTCCACCGCGCTCACGCCTGCCGCTTTCAGCCGCCCCCGAAGCGATTCCTTCAGATCCAGGTCCTCGCGCAGCAGCTTGGCGTAATCCTGCTTGGCAAACCAGCGCGACCGCCAGTTCTTGGTGAACCCAAGCCGAAATCCGTACGGGTGTACTTTCTGTCCCATCGTCTACTCCTCGGCCACCGTGACTGCGATGTGGGCCATGCGCCTTTGGTATCGGTAAGCGCGGCCCTGCGGAGCGGGCCGGATGCGCTTCATCCGCGGGCCCTCGTTGACGTACGCCGAGCGCACCACCAGCTTGTCGACATCCACGTCCGCCGACCGGTTCTGGGCGTTGGCGATCGCCGAGCGCAGCACCTTCTCCACCTGCGGCGCCACCCGCTTGTTGGTCGACCGCAACAATGTCAGTGCATCGCCCGCTTTCCGCCCCCGGATCAGGTCCACTACCAGCCGCGCCTTCTGCGCCGACGTCCGGATGTATCTTGCTTCCGCTCTGGCTTCCATAGCTCTCAGGTTCCCGCTCTGGGCTTGCCGGCAGCTCTCCTTCTACGCCGGCTTGGCCGTCTTCTCCGTGGCCGCCTTCGCCGAATGTCCGCGAAACGTCCGCGTCGGCGAGAACTCCCCCAGCTTGTGCCCCACCATGTTCTCGGTGATGTACACCGGGATGAACTTCTTGCCGTTATGCACGGCAATGGTGTGGCCCACAAACTCCGGCAGGATCGTCGACCGCCGCGACCAGGTCCGTACCACCTTCTTTTCGTTGGCTTCGTTCAGCGCGGTCATCCGCTTCATCAGATGATCGTCGGTAAACGGCCCTTTTCTCAGCGAACGTGCCATATTTGACGGGCGGCAGCACCGGCGGACTCCCTGCCCCCGGCCTTCCGCCACCCACCTCCTCTATCGTTTCTTCGCCCTGTGACTCACAATCCACTTCTCGGTGCGCTTGTTGTTGCGCGTCTTGAAGCCCCGGGTCGGCTGGCCCCACGGTGTGACCGGATTCCGCCCGCCGGAGGTCTTGCCCTCTCCTCCGCCGTGGGGATGGTCGACCGGATTCATCGCAACACCGCGGTTATGAGGCCTCCGCCCCAACCAGCGGCGGCGCCCCGCCTTGCCGAGCGAGATGTTCTCGTGGTCGGCGTTTCCAACCTGGCCCACTGTCGCCATGCACTCGACCTGAACCCGCCGCGTTTCTCCCGAAGGCAGTTTCAGCAGTGCGTATCCGCCTTCCTTGGAAATCAACTGCGCCTGGGCTCCCGCCGACCGGGCCATCTGTCCGCCCTTGCCCGGCTTCAATTCGATGTTGTGAACCACCGTTCCGGCCGGAATGTTGCTCAGCGGCAGGGCGTTCCCCACCAGAATGTCTGCGCTCGGGCCGGAGACCACCGTCTGCCCCACCTGCAAGCCCAGGGGCGCCAGAATGTACCTCTTTTCGCCGTCGGCGTAGTTCAGCAAGGCAATGCGTGACGAGCGGTTCGGATCGTACTCGATCGCCGCCACTGTGGCCGGCACCCCGGACTTGTCCCGCTTGAAGTCGATGACGCGGTAGGCTCGCTTGTGACCGCCGCCGCGGAACCAGACGGTGATTTCGCCGCGCGAGTTCCGCCCGCCCGTCCGCTTCTTGCCCGCGGTCAGCCTCTTCTCGGGCTTCTTCTTCGCCACGTCCTCCCGCGAGATCACGGTCTGAAACCGTCGCGTCGGCGTCGTCGGGCGATAGGTCTTGATTGGCATCTTGTTACCGACCCCCCCTCTAAATCTCCGCGTATTCCGGCATCTTCTCGCCGGCCTTGATCCGGACGTAGGCCTTCTTCCAATCCGGACGGTAGCCCGCAAAACGGCCCCGGCGGCGCAATTTCCCCCGCTGGCTCACCGTTCTGACCGCCTCCACCTTCACCCTTAGAAACTTCTCCACCGCGGCCTTGATCTGGATCTTGTTGGCGGCGCCGTCCACCTCGAAACAGAGCGTCCGCTCGCTGTCCTTCTTCTGTACGCCCTTTTCCGTTACGATGGGCCGCCGAATGACGTCGTGGATGTTCATCGCGCCAGCGCCTCCGAGAGCTTCCTTGCCGCGGCTTCCGAGATCAGAACCTTCTCGTGCCCCAGCAGGTGATAGGGATTGACTTCGCGGCTCGCCAGAAGCGTGACGCCCGGCAGGTTGCGCGAGCCGAGCGCCAGGTTGCGGTTCTCGTCGTTGTCGATCACCAGAACTGTCCGGCGCGCCTCGAGCGCCGCCAGCACCGCCCGCATTGATTTCGTCTTGTGGCTGTCAAGCGAGAAATCCCGCACAACCTTCATCTCCCCGTCGGCCAGCTTGGCCGAGAGCGCCGACCGCAGCGCCCCGAGCAGCATCTTCCGCGGCAGCCGGTAACTGTAGTCGCGCACCACCGGCCCGTGCACCGTCCCCCCGTGCCGCCACAGCGGCGACCGGATCGAGCCCATCCGCGCCCGCCCGGTCCCCTTCTGCTTCCAAAGCTTCTTGCCGGATCCGGAAACCTCCCAGCGGACTTTCGTTTTGGCCGTGCCGCGCCGTTGGCCGGCGCGAAAATGCCGCACGGATTCATACAGCAGCGACTGGTTCACCGGCGCCGCGAAGACCTCGTCCGCCAGCTCAATTTCACTCACTTTCTGGTTGTTCAGATCGACAACGTCCACCTTCGGCATGGCTTTACCTCTTCGCCCGGCGCACAACCACGTAGCCGCCGTTCGGTCCCGGAACCGCACCCTTCACCACCAGCACGTTGTCCTCGGCGTCGACGTCAATCACTTCCAGGTTGCGGATCGTCACCCGCTGCACGCCCATGTGCCCGGCCATGAGCTGCCCGGGCCACACCCGCGAAGGGTAACTGGAAGCGCCGATCGAACCCGGCGCGCGGTGGAACATCGATCCGTGCGTCGCGTCGCCGCCCCGGAAATGATGCCGCCGCACCAGCCCGGCGAATCCCCGGCCCTTGCTGACGCCGATCACATCCACCTTGTCGGCCGGCCGAAACTGGTCCACCAGCACGCGGTCCCCGGCTTTCAGGTCGTCGTCGCCCGGCCGCAGCTTGAACTCGCGCAGAAATTTCACGCCCTCGGCGCCCGCCTTCTTCAGGTGATGCGTCACCGGTTTTGTGATCCGCCGCGGCTTGACATACTCCATCAATCCCAGTTGCACCGCGTCGTAGCCGTCCCGCGAAGGCGTCTTTCGCTGCACGACCACGCAGGGGCCCGCCTTCAGCAGCGTGACGGGCACCACCTGCCCGTCCGGCCGAAAGACCTGCGTCATGCCAATCTTCTTGCCTAAAATTCCTGGGCTCATAAGACAGTTCCTGGTTGTTCGCTTAGCCGGTTAGTCGGTTGCTCGCTTATCCGGTTGGCCGGTTGGCCGGTTGGCCGGTTGGCGCCCAACCGAACAACCTAACAACCGAATAACCGCCTAACCGAATAACCGGCTCACTTCTTCCCAAAGGCCTTAATCTCCACGTCGACGCCGGCTGGCAGATCCAGCTTCATCAGCGCGTCCACCGTGTCCTGGGTCGGCTCGAGGATGTCCAACAGCCGCTTGTGTGTCCGGATCTCGAACTGCTCCCGCGATTTCTTGTCCACGTGCGGCGACCGCAACACTGTGTACCGGTTCTTCACCGTCGGCAGCGGGATCGGCCCGGCGACCTCGGCCCCCGTCTCCCCGGCTGTCTTCACAATCGCCTTGGTGGACTCGTCGAGCACCCGGTGATCGTAGGCCTTCAGTCGTATTCGAATCCGTTCTCGCAACATGTTGCACCCGGCAAGAGCAAGGAGCGCCTCGCCCCTACTCGATTACCTCCGTCACCGTGCCGGCGCCCACCGTCCGGCCGCCTTCGCGGATCGCGAACCGCAAGC
>CAZACK010000095.1:0-20496 GCA_964483455.1 uncultured Solibacteraceae bacterium | reverse complement strand
CAGGTCGTGGCCCGCTGGCCTCTCGGCAGCGGACCACAACCTGCCAGACCATTATCTCGTCAAGTCTGCGCGAGATCGTACTGCCAGCTTCGAGCGCCTAGTACTCCCTGATACAACAAAGGTATCCCCAGTAGTGGTAGCCCGTACCGTCACAAGTGGAGTGCACCTCGGTTTCGGTCCACTGACACTGCATTCCGGAAAAGCATGCCATCCACATCAATCTGCATCTCCACGAGACGAGGTCGCCGTAATAGTTGATCTGACGTTGATTGGCCCAACATGTGCCGATGCCCATGCCACCACAGTTGTTGCAAAGGAAATAATGGTAGTAGCACACAGCCAGCGCCTCTGGAGGCAAGAGAAGCGATAACGCGACCAGACACACGACTAGTAACTTGGTGATCAGCATGACGCACCATCCTCGCTGGTTAGAGTGAATAGACTGCCAAGGATCCTCGCCGATCCACAAGCACGAGTTTCCCTCGGACTAGCCCGAGAGAAGCTGGCGAAAGTGTGCGGCTTGTGTCCGCATTCAAGGGCGGAAGCTTGCAACGCAGGCTTCGTACCAGTTGGCCAGTTGCAGTAAGCTCAAGGACTCGAGCCCCCTCGCTGAAGTTGTACGGGCTGACGAGCGCGAAGATGTTGCCGTTCTCGCCGGCCGCACAGCCAGGAACTGCGAGGCCCGTCATCATCTCTTGACCGGGCTGAGACTGTTTCGCGAAATCCTCGCGCTGCAAGGCATATGCAGCGATCCCGGAATCGATCTCCGGCGCACTTAGCCTGTACTGCGCCGTCGTTCCGCTTGAGGGGTCCAACAAGGTAAGGCCGGCGTTAGCCCGATTCCAGGCTGCCAGCCTTCCGTCAGGCAGAGCCAGAAGGCCGATTGGAGCCTCAGCGAGAGTGACCCGCAGCGTCGAGAGTCCCCCAAGACGGCCCTCATCAGCGGAAGCGACTTCCTGGAACGTGCCGTCGCGGAAGAGCGCGACCAGATGATCGTTGACGAAACACATCGAATGAACAGGTCCCTTGAGATCATAGGTCGCAACCTCGCTGCCAGCCCGGCTAAGGACGGACACGGTGTGGCCGTGTTCGCTTGGACGGTAGACGGCGATTTCCCCGCTTTCGCGAACGGCAATTGTGTCGTAGTAACCCGGCAACAAGTTGACAAGATTCGAGCTTTCACCGTGCGCATCCGTCTGCAAGATCCTCCAGTCCTGATCTGTGCCCGTTCTTATCAAGAAGTAGAGGCCATCACCTCGCACGGCGAAGTCATGAATCGTCAACAAGCCGCCGGCATGGGTCGAAGGGAGAAGTGATCGAAGGTCGAAGACGTGGGCTGGGATCAAGGCGGACGAGCCGCCGTCTCCCACGTTACTTCTGAGACCCATCGAAACGCCGAGAACCAGCGCGATGGCTACCGCGCCGAGTGGAAGAAATGTTCTGCCTGATACTGCATTCATCACATCCTCCGCATCGTTATGGTAACGCTTCTTTTTTTGCTGGTCAACAGTAATCTTTCCAGCTTTGTGTCCCCAATGTATAACTGGACCTTAAGCCCTTTCGCTACGTGGGTTCTGGCGTCGGTGGACCGGAGGATGCGGAGCGTCAGGCTGGATAGGGAACGCACGGCGGACGCAAGATGAGCCAGACTGAAACTGCCGATCCCGGAGCGCCATTTGGGTAAGTTCGCGAGGCGCAATTCGGCAGAGTGTTGCACAAAGGAGACGTCGGGTGGGTTTGCGCGAATGGTATCAATGAGTTGGGAGCGGATCGGCACCTCCGCCAGCCGCCGAGGAGGGTCGACTGGTGGCGCCCGGGTGTGTTCCCCGAAGCAAGTCCCACGGCCCGCCTCTTCTGCAGCAATCAGTTAGACCGCCGGCCACCGGTTCGCCGGGTCCCGCCCATTTATTCGGCGTATACTTTCTGAGGAGACGAGCGGTGTGTAACAGGCCCACGCTTGGTACTGTTTTGCAGATCAACATCTCCCCCGGAGGCGTTCCGAAGTACCCAGTCCCCGAGGCTATGCTGACCCCCCTGGGAGTCGAAGGCGACGGCCACGCCCACCCCAACATCCATGGCGGCGCGGACAAAGCAGTGCTGGTGATGTGCGCCGAAGCCATCGAGGAACTGGCGGCGCGCGGCTATCCCGTCTACTTCGGCGCTCTCGGAGAGAACCTCACCACGCGAGGCCTCAACCGCCGCGCGATGCGGCCTGGCCAGCGCTATCGTGCCGGTCAGACGGTCATCGAACTCACCAGGATCCGGGCGCCTTGCGCCACCCTCGAGGTCCATGGCCCGGGAATTCAGCAGGAGATCTTCGACCAGGCGGTAAAGGCCGGCGACACCTCCTCCCCAAGATGGGGCATGAGCGGTTTTTACGCCGCCGTCGTGTACCCGGGAGTTGTCCGGCAGGGCGATATAATCACCCTGTTGGATGAGCTGGCCTGACCGGCATCCTGCGACACCGCCGGAATCTGGGCTGCGCCCGCCAGGCTGAATGCAGCGCCTGCTCGAGGACATTCCGTTCCGTGACCTGTCGCGCGCCGATCGAAACGGCGCGCTGCTCGCCGATCGTGTTCCAGCACCGGTCGAGAACGTACTGCACTCTCTGCTCGCGGCTTCCCCGGATCCCGACGAAGTCCTGCACCTGCTGACCCGCTTCTATCAGGAGCAGCGGCAATCCTTTGACCGCCTCGCCGCCTCCCCCGAGGGTCTCTCCTATTTGACTGCCGTTTTCTCGTACAGCCGGTTCCTCTCCGAGGCCCTGCTACGAAGCCCGGACTGGATCGAAGAGCTGGTGGAGAATCCGTCGATGCACCGGGTGCTGGCGGCGGAGGAATTCGAGAAACGGCTGGAGGAGGCGATCGGGGACCAGGAGCGGGCGCCGGCGGCCCTGACCCTCGCCGTTTTCCGGCGGAGGCAGATCCTGCGCATCCTCCTGCGGGATGTTCTCGCCCTCGGCACGCTTTCCGACGCCACCGAGGAACTCTCGAACCTCGCCGACGCGGTGCTCGAAGTCACCTACCGGCGAATCTACAACGACCTGGTCCGGCGCCACGGCGCCCCGCAATATGTCGGCCCCGACGGCGCCCCGGTGGAGTGCGGCTTCACCGTGATCTCGCTCGGCAAGCTGGGCGGCAAGGGGCTGAATTACAGCTCCGACATCGATCTGCTGTTTCTCTACGCGGGCAACGGCGAGACCGACGGTGCTGAGCGGATCGTCAACAAGGAGTTCTTCAAGAAGGCCGCCAACCAGCTCACGGATCTTCTTTCCACCTACACGGCGGAGGGCATCGCCTATCGTGTGGACTTGAGGCTGCGGCCGGATGGCAGGCTGGGAGAAATCTGCATCTCGCTGGACGGCGCGCGAGAGTACTACCGGAAGCGGGCGCGCGACTGGGAGTTGCAAATGCTGATTAAGGCCCGGGTGTCCGCGGGCGACCGCCGCCTGGGCCGGGAATTCCTCGAATTCGTCGAGCCGCTTATCTACTCGAGCACCCTGGACTTTCGCGCGCTGGAGGCGGTGTCGGAGACCAGAGCGAGAATCGGCGAGAAGCTGTCGGCCCGGCGCGTCGGTTCGTCGTCGCTGGACATCAAGCTGGCGCCCGGCGGCATCCGGGAAATCGAGTTCCTGGTGCAGTGCTTGCAGCGATTGCACGGGGGGCGCGAGCCGTGGGTGCGGCACGGCGGCACGCTGCTGGCGCTCGGACGGCTGCGCGACAAAGACCTGCTTTCCGATTTCGAGTACTGGCGGCTGGCCTCCGCGTATCAGTTCCTGCGGGCGCTGGAACACCGCCTCCAGTTCGACGAAGACCGGCAAACGCACCTGCTTCCCACCGATCCCCTGGAACTGGAGGTGCTGGCGAGGAAGATGCCCCCGGCGCTGATCGGCGGCGTGCCCTCGGAAACCGTGCTCACGGAGAAAGTCCGCCAGCACCTGCGCGAGGTGCGCGAGATGTACGAGCGGGTGATCCACGCGCAGAAACCGATGTACTACACCATGCCGCCGGAGCCTGGTTCGAGCCTCCCCCCGGCCGCGGAGGAGACGCCGGCGCTCTCCGCCGAGCCTGTTGCCAGCAATCTCGTCCGGTTCCTCGACCAGAAGGCTCCTCGCCTGGCGGCGCTGCTCGCGAAGACCGCCCTCCGCCGCGGGCAGCGGTACTTTGAGTTATTTCTCGAGCGCATCCTGCCCAACGCCGAGTGGCTCGGCTGGCTCGATTCCGACCCGGTTCTGGCCGGCTATACCATCGACCTTTTCTCGCACAGCCCCTATTTTTCGGAGGAACTGATTCGCGACGTGGACTTGCTCGAGCCGCTCCGGCAGTTGCGCGAGAAGAACGCCGCCGAAGTGCGCTACGACGAGATCGCCTCGATGGCGACCGACATCCACGACCTGCGGCGGTCCTTCCGGCGCGAGATGTTTCGTATCCAGGCGGAAAGCATCTGCTTGCAGGCCCCCATTTTCACCACCCTGGAGCGCACATCCGATCTCGCCGACGCCGTGATCCGCGCCGCTTACCGGATGGCGATCGAACATACCGCCGCCTCCCATCCGCCGCTCGCCGCGCGCTACGAGCCGAAAGACCAGATGACAGTGATCGCGCTTGGCCGCCTCGGCATGCGCGAGTTCGACCTGGCCTCCGACGCCGACCTGGTGTTTGTGCTTCCGGACTCCGAGAGCGGCGAGCAGCGCTTTTGGACCCGGGCAGCCGAGCGCACCATCGAGCTGATTACTTCCTACACCGGCTACGGCGTGATGTTCGCCGTCGACACCCGGCTGCGGCCGAACGGCCGGTCGGGCGCGCTGCTGCAACTGGAAGGGAGCTATCGGGATTACTTCGCCAAGAACGCCGAAGCTTGGGAGGGGATCACTTATATGAAGTCCCGCGCCGTGGCCGGCAATATCGATCACGGCACCGAGTTCCTGCACCAGCTTCAGGACGTGGATTGGCGGCGTTATGGGCAGAGCGGACGGTCCCGGAAGGAGTTGTCGCAGATGAGGATGCGCCTCGAGAAGGAGCAGGGATCGGCCAACCCGCTCAAGGCCAGCCGCGGCGGTTACTACGACATCGACTTCGCGCTCATGTACCTGCGGTTGAAGGGCGCCGGGATCTTCTACAAGGTCCTGAACACCCCGGCCCGCATCGATGTCATCGAAAAGATGGGACATCTCGAGAGGGCGGACGCCGAGTTCCTGCGGGATGCGGCCACCTTCTACCGGGCCGTTGACCATGGGCTTCGGGTCTCTACCGGCCATGCCGAAGGCAACCTGCCCAATTCCCAGCTACAATTAGAGAACCTCACCGAGCTGGTGGGCAGGTGGACCCCGGCCCATTTGCACGACCAGCCTCTGGCCGTCGAACTGGCGCAGATCCAGGCGAGGACGAGGGAATATTTCGAGAGGCTTTTCGGGTCCTAAAGAGAGAGTGCGATCGCTCCTTCTGATTTTTCTGGCGGGAATTCTGCCACTGATTGCGCGAGCGGGCGATCCCCCGCCCTCCGCCCCAGCCGTCGATCACGCGCTGTCGCGGATGTACAACTTCGATTTCCGCGCGGCCCAGGCAATCCTCGACGAGTATATCGGGCACAATCCCGACGACCCGCTCGGTTACTCGATGCGGGCCGCCGTCTACCTGTTTTCCGAGTTGGACCGGCTGAAGATTCTCGAAGGTGAGTTCTTCACCGACGACCGGCGCATCCGGGAGAAGAACAAGTTATCGGCGGACCCCGAGGTTCGGAAACGCCTGTACGCGGCGGCGGGAGAGGCCCAGAGCCGCGCGCGCGCGATAGTGGCGAAGCATCCCGGCGACCGGAATGCTCTGTTCGCCCTGACCATGGCCACCGGTATCCTGACCGACTACACCGGCTTCGTCGAGAAGCGGAAGCTGGCCAGCCTCTCCTACGCCCGCCAGTCGCACCGGTTTGCGCTGGAGCTGCTTCAACGCCACCCGTCGTTCATCGACGCCCACCTGACCACCGGGCTGACGGAGTACCTGGTCGGCAGCCTGCCGTTCTTCGTGCGGTGGTTTGTGCGCTTCGACCAGGTGGAGGGCAGCAAGTCGCTGGCGGTGGTGAAGCTGGATCTGGTGGCGCGGCAGGGCCGCTACTTCGGCCCGTTCGCGAAGATCCTGCTGGCGATCATCCACTTCCGGGAAAAGCGCCCCGAGGAGACGCAACGGTTGCTGGCGGAACTGGCCCGGGACTACCCGGAGAACCACCTCATCCGGAAAGAGCTGGCGAAGGTCACGAAGGTCACGGCTGACCTGAACCGGTAAGGCGCGGACCGAAGCTCCGCGCCATTCCCAAGCGGGTAAGATAGAGACCATGAAACCAGCCTCTCTCCTGCTCGTGCTGTGCATCTCCGCCTGGCCCCAGGCGCCCACCACCTGGACCCCGGAGCTTTCCATGCAGGTTCGGTCCGTCGGCGGAGTCATCCCCTCGCCCGACGGGAAGCTGGTTGCCTGGACCGAGACGCGAGCCGTGATGGAAGCCGAGAAGAGCGAGAACGTCTCGCAGATCTGGCTCGCCTCCTCCGACGGTTCCAACCGCCTCCAGTTGACGCGCGGAGAGAAGAGCGCGACCTCTCCCTCGTTCTCTCCCGACGGCCGTTTCGTCTACTTCCAGTCCGAGAGGTCCGGTAAACCGAACCTCTGGCGGATCGCGGTCAACGGCGGCGAGGCCGAGCGGCTCACGGATTGGAAAGGCTCCATCGGCTCGTACCAGGTCTCCCCGGACGGCAAGTGGGTGGCATTCAGCGGTCGCGAGGAGGATGAGGAGAAGGAAAAGGCCAAGAAAGAGAAGCGGGACTTGCGCGTCGTCGACGAGAAGCCGGAGAACCACGCGCTCTGGCTGATTCCGTCCGAGCCTGACGAGAAGGGCAAACGCGCCGGGCGCAGACTGTTCGAGGCGCCCTACCACATCACCGGCATCGACTGGGCGCGCGACGGGCGCGCCATCGCCTTCTCTCATCAGCCCGAGCCCAAGGCGGACTTCTGGACGAAGTCGGACGTCTCCGAGGTCGAAGTGGAAAGCGGCGCCGTGCGGCCGCTGGCGGCGACCGTCGCGGCGGAACGCGAGCCCTTGTACTCGCCCGACGGCCGCTGGCTGGCTTACACCGTTACCTCCGATCCGCCGCGCTGGGCGGGCGAGGAAAGGATCGCGCTGCTCGCGCGCAAGGGCGGCCCACCGCGCCTTCTGCCGGCCACCTACGACGAGCGCCCGAGCCTCCTGGGATGGTCCGCCGACTCCACGCGCATCCTCTTCGCCGAAGCCCGGAACACTCGCTATGCGCTCTATGCCGCGCCCTTGGATGGCCCGCATGTCAAAATCTTCGAGCCGCCCAAAGGAGTCCTCGGCGCCTTCCGGATCAACCCCGCCGGAACGCATGCAGGATTCGCGATGGAAAGTCCCGAGGAGGCCCCGGAGGCTTACGTGCTGGCGCTATCGGCGACGCAGCCCACGCGAGTCAGCGCCGCCAACGCGAGCCTGCCGAAGCTGCCGGTTGGGGAAACGAAGGTGGTTCGCTGGAAGGCCAAAGACGGCCTCGAGATCGAAGGGCTGCTGACGTACCCGGTGGGGTACGAGGCCGGCAAGAAGGTCCCGCTGATCTTGAACATCCACGGCGGCCCGGCCGGTGTCTTCTCCGAACGGTTTCTCGGCCAGCCGGCCATCTACCCGCTGGCGGCCTTCGCCGCCAAAGGCTACGCGGTCTTGAGGCCGAACATCCGCGGCTCGGGCGGATACGGCAAGAAGTTCCGCTTCGCCAACCTCAACGACTGGGGAGGCAAGGACTACGAGGACCTGATGGCCGGCGTGGATCACGTCATCGGCCTGGGCGTGGCCGATCCGGACCGGCTCGCCGTCATGGGCTGGAGCTACGGCGGCTACATGACAAGCTGGATCATCGGCCAGACCCGGCGATTCAAGGCCGCCGTGATCGGAGCGCCGGTGACGAACCTCTGGAGCTTCACCGGAACCTCCGACATCCCTGGTTTTCTGCCCGACTACTTCGCCGGCGAGCCGTGGGACAACTTCGAGGCGTATCGCAAGCACTCGCCGATGTCTCATGTCAAGGGCGCGGCCACGCCGACCCTCATCCTGCACGGCGAAGCGGACGACCGGGTGCCCATCTCCCAGGGCTACGAGCTGTACAACGCGCTGAAGCGGCAGGGCGTGACGGCCAAGATGGTGGTCTACCCGCGGATGCCGCACGGCCCGCGCGAGCCGAAGTTCATGCTCGACGTGATGCAGCGGCACCTGGACTGGGTGGAGAAATATGTGAGATAGAAAAGGGGTCAGCAATGCTCAGACGGTTGGTGGTCATCTTCCTCGCATCATCGCTCGTCCTGGCGGCGCAAGCGCCCAAGGGCTGGAGCAAGGGCCGGGGTTACGGCCCGGTGTACGGACCTCAGGACGAGGTCGGCGCGCTCAACGACGTCACCGATTCCGCGCTCGTGCTGAAGGCGCTGCGCGCGGTGAAGACCGGCAAGGTGTACGACCTTGGCGTGCCGCTCGACCGGCGGTCCTACAAATGGCCGGGGCACTCCCCCACCGAAGTGATGTCGTTCCGCAGCCCGGAAGGCGTCAAGCGCGGCAAGGATACACCGTCGTTCCTCACCGACCCCAAGCTGCTCGGCTGGCACAGTTGCGCGCTGTTCATCTCCGACAACGTGGGCACCCAGATCGACGGCCTCGGCCACATCACCGAGGGCGCCGACAACCATTGGTACAACGGTTTCCGCGAAGCCGACCACGGCACGGACTTCGGTATCCGCAAAGCCGACGCCGATTCGATCCCGCCGATCATTGCCCGCGGCGTGCTGATCGACGTCGCCGGCTGGAAGGGCGTCGATGCGCTGCCCGGCAACTTCGCCATCGGCTCCAAGGAGCTTCAGGCCGCGCTGGCGAAGCAGGGCGTCGACGTCGAGCCGGGCGACGTGGTGCTCATCCGCACCGGCACCCTCCGCTACTGGGGCGAGGCCGGCGCCGATCACGCGAAGATCGCCGAGCACGATTCCGCCGGACTGTCCCTCGACGGCGCCAGGTGGCTGGTCGAGCAGAAGGGCGCGGTGATGATCGGCGGCGATACCAGCGGCCTGGAGGTGGGTCAGGACCCGGCGCTGCCCGGGCGCACCATCCCCGTGCACCACTACCTGCTGATCGAGCAGGGAGTGCACATCGGCGAGTTCTTCTACCTCGAGGGCCTGGCCAAGGACAAGGTCTGGCGCTTCACTCTCGTGGCCACGACGAACCGGATCAAAGGCGCCGTGGCCGGCTTCGCCCTGCGGCCGCTGGCCATCGAGTGAGCCGTTCATTCAACCGCAGAGCCGAGGAGGACGCGAGAGGGGAGCCAACTGCCGAAGCCCCGCTACTTCCACAGCGCCTCCCACTCCGCTCCGGATGCCGGCTGAACCCCCAGCCGCCGGCAGGCCGCCACGTGCCGGTCGCGGAGCATCTGGCGCCGCAGCCCCGTCTGCCGCGCTACTCGCGCCCGCGCCGCCTCCTCCGCCGCGCCCGCCGGAACCGCCCGGACAAACTCGGCGATCAGCTCGCCCAGCGCCTCCCGCTCGGCCAGCAGGCGGGCCGGGTCCTGCGTGTAGTCCTTGAAGCCGGCGACGACTTCGGGGTTCACTCGCAGCATCGCCTCGGCCCTGGCGATCAGCTCGCGGTGGCGCTCGACCGCCTGGCTCCGCCCCAGCGCTTCGACGTGGTCCCGCAACACCATCAGGCTCTCCCAGTCCTCGATGCCGTCTCGGATCGCCTCGAACCGCAGTGACGAAATCGGACCCGGATAGAACAGGATGCCGTCGCCGTTCGTCGGCCAGCCTTCGCTCCAGCCGTCGGCCTTCCACGGGACATTCGGATAACGCCTCGCCGTGCCGGCCGCGTAGTTTCGCTCCCACAGGTTGTAGCAGTAGTACTCGAAGCCGGTGATGCCGTACTTCCAGGTCATCCAGAACAGCACGCGCGAGGCGATCAGCGGGTTCTCGAGCTGCACGTTCGGATAGGGGTACGCGGGCCCGGCTGCCACGTACCAGTAAAATTCCTCGCCGCGCTGCTGCGATTCCCCCACCAGGTGTGTGGCCTCCTGCTCCAGGCTGTAGACCTTGCTGCCGCCGCTCAAGTGCGGATCGTAGATGTCGATATAGCCCAGCAGCTCTTCGCGCGGCACGCTGCCGCCGATCATCACCATCGCCCCGGGAAGCTGGGCGTGGATCAGGTCGGCGCGCCGCCGCATTTCGTCCCACTTGTCGGTCTCGTCGCCGATGTAGACCAGCGCATAGTCGAGCGCGCTGGTCCGCTTCACCGTTTCATAGGCCTCCTTGAGCTGTGCCATGTGCGCCGGCGAGCCGTCGAAGTTGCCATTGAGATAGACGGTGTTCATGCCGCGCTGAAGGCACTCCGCGAGGTTCATCCGCGGAGACAAAACCGGCCGGTATTGCTCGGTCGGGCTGAACCGGTGTTCGAGCAGGAAATCGTAGTACCGGCGGAACAGCCCCTCGTCCGCCTCGGCGCCGTGAAAGCGCTCGACTTTCGACCAGATGAAGTGGCCCATCGTGTGGAAATTCCAGCGCTTTGGAATAGCGTACGGCCAGACCTTCACCTCGAGGCTCAGCTCGGGCAAGCGGGCCGCGTTTTCGGCCGACAGGCGGATCTTGCCGCGATACACGCCCGCCGGCGTCTCCGGCCTCGTGCGGATGGTAACGTAGAACGGCGTGTGTACGTGCCGGCGGACCTCCGCCGGGCTCGCGGGAACCAGCGGGTCGGCGACGTCGTAGATCTTCCCGGCGAACATCAGCTCGCGGGTCATCCAGTTGCGTCGCAGTGGGTAGCTGTCTTCGAGGAAGTAGCGGATGTCGGACGCCGGGATGCGCGCGCCCGTCTCCGAGACGAGGTCCGAGATGTCCATCCGGAAGCCGCGCAGGTCTCCGGGCATCGGGTACACGACGATCTGGACGCCCTCGAACTCGTCCGCCGCCATCGACATTGCGTACGTCGTGCGGTACGGCCCGCGGTATCCGAAGCGCGTCGAACGGTCGCAGATCCGCACGAGCGAGTCCGTCATCGCGACCAGCGCCGCCTCGCCGGTGAACTCGAGGACCAGCTTCGGACGCAGGCCCGCATCGGTGTGGGTGGCTGCCGGAATATCGATTTCCCAGGTGCTGGCCGTTCCGTCCGGAGGATTGGCCGGGATCAGCAGCACGCCGTGGTTCGGCTCGCCGCGCAGCCAGCGCTCGGCCAGCGGCGTGACGTTGAATTCGATCCAGCGGCCGCCCTCCGGCACTCCCAGCGGCAGGAACGGGAAGTGTGGCCAGCCCTCGTGCGGCGGCGCGAACAGCTCCACCGAGTCCACCGCCCCCTTCCGCCGGCCGTTGTTGTAGTCCGTGGTTTCATCGTGCGAGATCTGCCGCCCGCCGGTGATCGCCTCGTGACAGAAGATCTCGGTGAACCTGTTCGGATTGCGAGCGGAGGGGAGAAAGATCAGAAGGCGCGCTCGGGCGAGCGCGCCTTCGCGCTCGGGGATCTCGAAGCGGACGTGCAGGCTGTTCCGCGCGCCGCGCAGGTGGAACAAGCCGTCGTCCGGCTCCGCAACCGGGCGGGTTTCCACAATGGTGCGGGTCGTGGACTGCTGGAGAGTCAGGCTCTCCGCGCCCAGGGCGCCGGCGAGAAGCGTGGCCGAAAGCAGACGTAGGATTCCATCCATCCTCAGGCGGTAGCTGATCATCACCCTCGCATCATCTCTCATCCTGTCGGCGCAGGTTGCCCCTGCTGCCGTGTGCGGTGGCGTGTGCGTCCGCCGGGCGCGGCGTCGCGCCGGCGCTTGTTCGCGCCCCGCCCGCAGGATATGATCGGTGCTTCACGCCGATGTCGGATCCTATGAAACGAAGATCTTTCCTGACCAGCCTCGGCGCCGTTCCCGCGCTGGCGGCGGCGCGCGTCCCCAGCTCAGCATCGCGGGCGCCGCGCAAAGTCGTCGCAGGCACGGTGATGCAACCGTTCTGGGTTGATCATCCGGGGCTGGCGAAGCGGCTTTCGGAATTGGCCACGATCATCGATGACATGCAGGCGGAGGCGCGACGGAAGTATGGCCGCGGCATGGACATTGCTGTCTTGCCGGAATGTGCGGTGACCGGTGAGGCGGATCGGAAGAGCCGCTTACGGGCAGTCCCCCTGCGGGGTGAGTTCGGTGAAGCGTTTGCCGCCAAAGCGCGCCAGCATGGCTGCTACATCGTGGCCCCTACTTACCTTCAGGAGGCCGGCGACGCGGTGTCAAACGCCGCGGTCCTGTTTGGGCGGAAGGGCGACATCGCCGGCATTTACCGCAAGGTTCATTTGGTGGTTTCACCTGCCGGGCGCGATTTCGAAAACGGCTGCGTGCCGGGAGGCGACGTTCCGGTGTTCGAGTGCGATTTCGGGAAAGTCGGCATACAGATCTGTTATGACATCGAATTCGATTACGGCTGGAGCGAGTTGGCGCGCAAAGGCGCGGAATTGATCGTGTTCCCCACGCAATCCCCGCAGACAAGCCATCCCGCATGCCGGGCGATGCACAACCGCTGCTATATCGTCTCCAGTACATGGCGATCCAACGCCTCTGTTTTTGAGCCAACCGGCAAGATCGCCGCGCAGGTGCTCCCGCCCGGGCGCACCCTCGTTCATGAGATGGATCTCAGCTATGCGATCCTGCCGTGGCACCCGAACCTGAAGAACGGTGAAGCGCTGCGCGCCAGGTACGGTGATAAGGTCGGGTTTCGCTATTACGAGGACGAGGACTGCGGCATCTTCTGGTCGAACGATCCGACTCTGCCGGTTTCGGAAATGGCGAAATCCATCGGTGTGCCCGAAGCCGAGGCTTCGCTCGATCGTGTTCGCGCCATCTACCACGACGCGGGCGTGATCGGCTACCGGTCAACATCCGCATAGCCATTGCCGCCCTGAATACCCGCATAACAAACGGCTCGCGGCGCCGGAAACCGAATCGCCTGGCGGGATGATGAAAGAGGACAGGCTTTTACCTTGCGCGGAGCAACGCTCCGTGCCCTGGACATTGGCCTTTTTTTCAGCTCAGCCCCTGATTGGCGGGACCTCCCGGCAATTGAAAAAGGAAGACCGCCGAAGGCGCGCCTTCATTTTTGATCTTTGCCTTTTGATTTTTGCCTTGCGCAGGCCGAAGGCCTGCGCAAGGCCGCTATGCCCAATACTCCTCGCCCGGAACAAGATTTTCCTTCAGGAAGTCGGGATTCATCTCCAGCCCAAGCCCCGGACCCGTCGGGACCTTGAGCATGCCGTTCCGCACTTCCGGCGCCCCGTTGGCCGCCATCCGTTCGATGTAATGCCCAGGCCGCCCCAGTTGGCTCTCCGACCTGTAGAAGTTATGGATTGACGCGCCAAAGTGTGCGTTGGCGTAAGTCAGCACGAGCGACCCGACATTGTGCAGCGCCACCGGCGTGCGGTACAGATAGGCGTAATCTGCGATCCTTCTCGTCCCGGTGATGCCGCCGGCGAACGCCAGGTCGGGGTGGATGATGTCCACTGCCTGGTTATCGATGAACGGCTTGAACCCCCGCACCATTTCGAGCTTCTCCCCGGTCAGGAGCGGAAGCCGCGTCGAGCGGCGTAATGCCATCCAGGCCTCCGAAAACGGCGGGGCCAGCGCATCTTCGAGAAACAGGGGATCCATCGGCTCCACCACCTTCGCTACGGCGGCGGCGCTTGGCGAATCCAGCTCGTTGTGGCAATGCACCGCAATATCGATCTCGTCCCCGGCCGCCTCCCGGCAGTTTGCAAATCCGCGCGCCACGTTCCGAAGCTGCCGGGTAGTCAAGGTGTTCGCGAACCGCGCCGGGGGGACGCCAAGCAGCGGATCGATGTTGTTCTTGAATGCCGTGAATCCTTCCGGCATTTCTTTGATGCGCTGCGCCCAGTCGCGGCACGACGCCTTGTCTGCCATGTTCAGGCCGATCCCGTGCGAGTACATCGGAATCGACTCGCGGAACGGCCCGCCGAGCAGCGTGCTCACCGGCGCATTCAGGATCTTGCCCGCAAGGTCCCACAGCGCGATATCGATGCCGCTGATGGTCGGGATGTGAGCCATGTAGGTATGCATCAGCGACGTCAGGTTGTGGAAGTGGACCTCGATCGTCAACGGGTCCTTGCCAACCAGGAGATTTCGCATGGTGGCGACGCGGGCGCGCGCCATCGGTCCTGTCGCTCCCGCTTCTCCGTAGCCTGTCAGCCCGGCGTCGGTGTCAATGCGAATCAGGCAATTGCCGGCGATGTTCTGGATCGCCATCGCTCGAACATTCGTGATCTTGACTTTCTTCAGTTCGGGAGCGGCCATCGCCCGCAATCGGGCAAACAGCCCGGCGGAAGGCAGTGCTACGGCCATGCGGATGAGATCGCGGCGGGTCATGCGGAATTCCTCCAATGGAAACTATAGCGCTGCGGGTGGGTGACAAGGCTCAGCGGCTCGACGGCGCAACCTTGCGGCGTTCCTCGATCACCGCCGCCAGTTCCTCCGGGCGCTGGGAGCCGATCAGGACGTCCGTGCCGTTCCAGAACCGGAGAAGCACCCCGCGGTTGCCGCTGACGTTGTACGCCCAGCCGGTCAGTCCGCGCCGGATGCCCCAGCCTCCGTAGTCGCGGATCGGCCTGTACTGGATGGCTTCGGCGCCGCGGACCTGGGCGAGCGCGATGGTCCTCTTCCGCCACATCGGTACGAACTGCACCGTCACCTCGTTGTCCCGAACTTCGGTGACGAGGCGAAGGACGAAGAACCACATCAGGAACAGTGTCATCGCCCCGCAAGACACCAGCAGGCCGGTGTCGGGCATCGGCCGGTCGCCCCACGGGCGGCACAGCACGAACTGCTGGTAGGCCCCCCAGCCGATGAAACCCATCGGGGCCAGGAGGATCAGCCACAGCCAGGGCTGGCGGAACTTCTGGACCTCGCGGAAGTGAGTCATGTCCGCTTAGCCGACCAGCGGCGCCACATCCGGCGGTAGGCGTTCTCGAGGCGCCTCGTGAATCCGGCAGCGTCCGTCAGCGTAGCGGACGCCATCCGCGAACGCAACCCGGCGCGCAGCGACTGAAGCCCCCCTAGGTCGGAAGCGGCGCGAACCGCCAGGTCCGCGTACCGGTCCGCAGTGGCCGCCACGAAACACTCGAGGCCCAGCCCGCAGAGCAACGAGGCGCCGGCCCGAGACACGTGCGTCGCGCCGGCCAGCGTCACCACCGGCAGGCCCATCCACAGGGCTTCGCAAGTGGTGCTCGTGCCGTTGTACGGGAATGTGTCCAGACCGATGTCGGCCCGGCCGAACACCTCGAGGTGAGCCCGGAGATCGGGAATGCGCCCTGCGAACTCCAGCCGGTCCGCTCCAATGCCGGCCCCGCGGAATTGCTCGATGGCTCGTGCCCGGATGTCGCCGATGTCCCAGTCGCAGTGGTGGAGCAGAAGGCGCGAGCGGGGAACGCGCCACAGGATCGCCGCCCATGTCTCCACCACCCGGCGCGAGAGCTTCACCGGGTGGTTGAAAGAGCCGAACGTGAACGCGCCCGCGCGCCGCGCCGGAAGTTCCGTGACTTGTGGAGCCTCCTCCGGCGGCTGGTAGCACAGGAATCCACCGGGCAGACGCACGAGCCGTTCCGTGTGCAGATGTTCGGTCATTCCTGGAGGGTCGGCGTGTCGATCGGTGATCCGATAGTCCATCGACTTGAGTCCGGTGGTGTCGGCGTAGCCAAGCCACGTCACCTGCACGGGCGCGGGCTTTCGCGCCAACAGGGTGAGCCGGTTGCCCGCGCTATGCCCGTCGAGGTCCACCAGGATGTCGATGCGGTCCCGCCGGACCCGCTGCGCCGCCTCGCTGTCCGGCTTCCCGTGGATGTTGCGCCAGCGCGGCCCGAGACTTCGCAGCCTCCCGTCGCGGTCGGGCGCGCACGAGTAACATGTGACCTCGAACGCGCGGCCGTCGTGGTGGCGCAGCACCGGCTCGAGGAATGCTGACACCGGATGGCCTCGCCCGAATGCCGCCGAGACGTAGCCGATCCGAAGCCGCCGCTCGGGAGATGGATCGTTGAAGTGGCGATGAGCCCGGCGCGGCTCGTTCCGCTCGGCCCATCGCTTGTGCTCCGCGAACAGCTCTCGCGGATCGAAGTCCTCGCAGTGCAGTGCGAACAGGAGGTTGGAATGAGCCTTGGGGTAAACCGGACGAAGAGCCAGCGCCTGCCGGCAGGCGGCGACTGCCTTCGCCACCTCGCCCTGCCGCAGCCAGGCGTGAGCCAGGTTGTTGCAGGCCTCCGGAAAGTCAGCCTGATGGACCAGCGCTTCTTCGTAGGAGGCGATGCCCTCGGCGATCCGGCCGAGTTTCACCAGGATCGCGCCCGCCCGCGCATGGCGGCGCGCGTGGGACAGCCCTCCCGGGCTGTCCGGACCGGCCGGGAGGCCGGTCCCACCCTGTTCCTCCCAGCCCCGGGTCAATGCTTACGTCCCCGGACATAGCCGCGATATGGCGCTAGCCGGTCGGGACTCTCGTCGCTCGCCCGCCACGCCTCTACCGTCGGGAAACCCGCCGACCGTACCATGTGCGTCAGGCAGTGCAGCGTCGGAATCCACCAGTTCGTCGGGTTGGCGGCATACTGCGCGTCGGGGTAGAACTCGGCGACCATCTGCCCGCCGGGATACCCGTGGCCCAGTCCGCCGCGGTACGGACTGTAGTCGTCGCAAATCGCCGACTCGAGGTAGATCTCCCCGTCGCAGATTGCCGACAGCCGGTCGAGCGCCAGCAACGGGTGACGCAGATGATACACAACCCCGAACGCGAACACCACGTCAAACCGCCCGAGCATCGCCTCGGAGACGTCGTACACGCTCATCTCGAGCCGCCGGCACTGTTCTTCGTTGTAGCCGAGCAGTTCACGGCAAAGGTCGAACGTCCCCCAGCCGGCGCGCTCGGAGGGCTGCAAGCGGCCGAGCAGGTCGGAGAAATCGTCAATCGCGACGACCTCCCGGGCGCCGCGCCGGAGCGCCTCGAAGCTCCAGAAGCCGTCCCAGGCGCCCACGTCCAGCACCCGGCGGCCGGTGAGATCCGCCGGAACGCGATAGGCGTTCTTGTCGATCGGCGCCCATCCCGGCGTCACCACTCCGCACGGCAGCTCGATCCGGTGGTACCAGAACGGAAACGCCGCCACTCGGGCAGCGATGGCGCCGGCGTCCATCCGCGGAGGTCAATCGATCGGGTCGGGAGCGAGCGCGCAGCAAGGCGCCAGCGCTCCGTGCGCCGCCGCCACGTCCTCCCCGATCAGCCCTTCGGGCTTGGCCGGAATCACAAAATGCGACGTCTTCTTGTCGCATTCGTGGACGACCACTTTGTGGCCTTTCGGAACCGCGATCCCGGCTTCCGCCAGTACCGCTCTCGGCTGCCTCATGAGCTTCTTCTTGTAGCCCGGGTCGGCCCAGGCCCTCGCTACGATCTTGGCCATTGCTTGGCGTTGTTCCTCGCCTGCTTGTTTCTTTGCCATCTCAGGTCTCCTTCGTTGAATTGGTTCGTTGGTGGAACGTGAGGTGAGTATCTCGCCGGCAACGCGCTGGGCCGACTCGAGCGCTCCCTGGATCCAGCCGAGCAGCGGAGACGTGTGGTCCCCCGCAAAGTGCACGCGGCCTTCGGGCCGCATGATGATTGGAATAAACCCGGTCATTTCGCCCGGCGCGAACCAGGCGTAGGCGCCCCGCGCCCACGGGTCCTGGTCCCAGGACTTCGACACCCCGCGGACGAAGTACTGCCGGGCCTCCGGGAAGATCCGGCTCAACTGGTCGAGCGTGGTCTCGATCCGCTCGGACTCGCTGAGGGCGTCGATGCGGCGGGCGTCGGGACCGGCGAGGTAGCACTGTAAGATATCCGGAGCCGCCGGTCGGAAGCCGCTCCAGCCGGTCCCGATGGGCAGCCCGGTCACGAAGCGGCCGTCGAGCTTCTGCCCGATCCAGAATTGCTCCCGCATTTCGAGATACACGCGGGTGATCGAGGAGTACCGCAGTTTGTCGATAACCCGCTGTTTCGCCGGGGAGAATGGCGGGGACGCTTCGATCCTCCGCAGCACCGAAAACGGCAGCGCGCAAACCAGATGACTGCCGGAAACGCGATGCTGGGCCCCGTCCTTGAGAAACACCGCGGCGACGCCACGATCATCGTGTTCGATGCGGACGACCTGCGCCGCGTACACGATCTTCCCCGGCAGGCTGGCGGCGATAGCCTCGGGCAGCCGGTCGCTTCCGCCTTCGAGGAGGAAGGACTCGCCGAGATGGCGCTCCAGCGCCTCTTCGCGCAGCAAGCCCAGAGCGGAGTAACTGTTCGCGCCGTTGCCCCAGATCCGGTTGGAGCCGAGACTCAGCAGTTTCACGGCGGCGGGCGAGGCCCCCTTGCTTCGCATGTACCCGGCGAAGGTCATCGAATCCAGCCGACGCAGATTGTCCGGCGGCCAGCCGGGCGCGTTGGGATTCCCGATGCGGCAAAGGTCGGCTTCACAGTAGGCCTTGCGCATCCCGTCCAGGCCCATCTTCTGCTCGCTCGGCGTGAGCGGCAGCGGCCATTTGACAAGCGCCCCGGGTTTCCAGCGGATCCGCCGGCCGCGGAGGTAGAAGAGCCAGTCGCCGACGTCCCGGTCCGAGATGTCCTGGAGCCCCAGGCCGAAGCGCCGGATGTAGCCCATGGTCAGCGGGTGGCCTTTGGGCATGAACATCGCTCCGGCTTCGGCGTACAGCCCATCGGTGAAACCTTCCCGCAGGGTATGGACGCGGCCGCCGGGGCGATTCTGGCCCTCCAGGACCACAACATCGACGCCGGCGCGGGTCAACTCGTCGGCGGTCCCGAGACCGGCCATGCCGGCTCCGACGATGATCACACGGCGAGACGTGTCTGGCTTCGGTGCACTCATCCCAAGGCAGTTAACAAAGCGTACCCGCAAACGGAGCGGCAGTCAACAGGTTTCGGCGGCATGCTTGACCGCGTGCGCCGACCCAGGGATCATGGAATGCGAGTACCTCGGAGGGCAACACATCGGGCATCGAGCGCGCAGCCGGGCGGCCGCCGGATGCCGCCTGGCTATGGCTTCCGCGCCCGAATGTCTCCGTGCGGCTCAGCCTCGCAGAGCCGCATATCGAGGCCGCCCGCGCCACAGTGCGCCCTCTTCGGGAAGCATTTGACACTCGGACAGAACTGTCCGAAACTGGAGTGGTGAAGGGTGCGGAGTTCGAGCGGAGAGTCCGGAAGCTGGCGCGAAGCCGGAAGGTCACCTGTCAGTTTGTGGCCGACAAGGGGAAGGGCAGCCACGGCCGTCTCTACTTCGACGACGAATTCACCACCCTCAAGGATCGCAAGAAGGAGATTGGCCGCGACCTGTTGGCCAAGATGTGCGCGGATCTGAAGATCGATCCACACGAGCTGTAGGAGGCAACGCATGTCCCTGTTTAGCTATCCCGCGGAATTCACGCCCGGCAGCGACGGCCGCGTGCTGGTTAAGTTTATCGATCTGCCCCGTGTGGCCACCGACGGCAAGGACGAGCGAGAGGCAATGGAAGAAGCCATGGATGCTCTCGGTTCCGATCTCTCCATCCGCCTCTCCCGCCGGGAGGAGATCCCAACGCCCTCGCCGGTAAAGCGCGGTCAGCGCCAGGTGCCCGTGCCGCTCTGGCTGGCGCCAAAGCTCGCACTCTACCTGGCCATGCGCGATCAGCGAGTCAGCAACTCCGAGTTGGCGCGCCGCCTGGGGCTGCACGAGCGGGTAGTCCGCCGCATGCTCGATCCCGAACACGCCACCAAGGCCGAGAAGATCCAGGCCGCCCTCGCGGTTCTCGGCAAACAGATGACCGTCGAAGTCCGCGATGCCGCGTAACGCCGCGCCCGTATCAACCTATCAACCGGTTTTCGGAAGCCCCCGCTGGCTCAACCGTGCCATCCGTCCACCTGCCCCACGGAGCGCCGGGAGGGTCCCAAGGCCAGGGGGCGTAACGGCTTGCCCTCGTTAGCCGTCACGATTCGGCCCAGCAAATTGGCTCCAACCGTGACGGCTTACTACGATTCGCCGTCGACGCGTAAATGTACTCCTTCACTGCGCGCCCGGTCGCGTATGCCCCGAGTTGGAAGTCCTGTGTCGTCGTACCCGCGCCAACCACCACCGGCGACCGAATCTCCGTCTTGAACCCGCCCGCCGAGCACATCACGGCGTAGTGCCTTCCGCGAGCCCGTCGATCGAATGCGCCCGCCGGCGCCCGTGGACTGGCTTCCGACCACACCGCCCTGCAACACCTCAACGGTCGCCTCGACAATCGGCGTGCCGCCCGGCCTCGTCATCGTCCCGGCAGTCACAAGCCAGACAGAAATCGATGTTCCTTCCATTCAATCACTTACACCCAGGCCGCCATCGATTCCTTCCACCCGCCCCGTATCATACTCACGGCGATCATCCGCCAAAGGAGTCATCATGCCATCTGAACGTCAAGTCAAA
>CAZACK010000094.1:0-20585 GCA_964483455.1 uncultured Solibacteraceae bacterium | reverse complement strand
CCATCGTCGCCGCGTGGATCAGCGCCGAGACCGGCGTCGGGCCTTCCATCGCGTCCGGCAGCCAGACGTACAGCGGCACCTGCGCCGACTTGCCGGTTGCGCCGACCAGCAGCAGCAGGCCAATGACCGTCAGCGTCCCGGCGCTCGCCTCCACCGGCCGGCGGGCCACTCCGGCGAACACCTCGGCGAAATCGAGCGACTGGAAATTCACCACGATCAGGAAGATCGCCAGGGAAAATCCGAAATCGCCGATGCGGTTGACGATGAACGCCTTCTTGCCGGCGTCGCTGGCGCTCTTCTTCAAAAAATAGAATCCGATCAGCAGGTAGCTGCACAGCCCCACCCCCTCCCAGCCCACGAACAGCAGCAGGAAGTTCGCGGCCATCACCAGCACCAGCATGAAGAACATGAACAGGTTCAGGTAGGCGAAGAAGCGGTAGTAGCCGCCTTCGTGCGCCATGTAGCCGATCGAATAGATGTGGATGAGCAGGCCGACGCCGGTGACCACCATCAGCATCACGGCGGTGAGGCGGTCCACTGCCAGGTCGAAGCCGATGCGAAGCTCGCCGCTTTCGATCCAGGTGAAGTATCGCTCGACGTGCGGCGCCTCCATCGCTCCCAGCGAGAGCAGCACCTTCACCGCCCAGAGGAACGACAGGAGCACGGAGCCGACGGCAACGGTGCTGACGAACGTCTTCGACGCCCGGCGCCCGAGCAGACCGTTCAGCAGGAAGCCGGCCAGCGGAAGGGCGGGGATGAGCCAGAGATGTTGCATCGTTTCAGTTCTTCAGCGAGCTGACTTCGTCCACCTGCAATGTCGCCCGGTTCTTGAACACCGTCAGAATAATCGCCAGCCCGACCGCCGCCTCCGCCGCAGCCACTACCATCACGAAAAACGTGAAGATGTGTCCGTCCACTTGCTTGAGCTGATAGGAGAAGGCGACGAAGCTCAGGTTCACCGCGTTGAGCATCAACTCGATCGACATGAACACCGTGATGATGTTACGCCGGATCAGGAAGCCGGCCGCGCCAAGGCCGAACAGAATCGCGCTCAGGATCAGGTACCAGGAGAGCGGAACGGCCGCGGGCATCAGTCAATCTCCTTCCTGCCGAGCACGATGGCGCCGAGGATGGCCACCAGGATCAGAACCGATGTAACCTCGAACGGCAGCAGGTAGCGCGTAAAAAGCTCCCGGCCGACCGCTCCCGGAGACCCGCCCGTGAACCCACCGAAGAACACCGTCGCCGTCGGCGGCAGCATCCGCTGGATGACGAAGCTCAGGATTCCGAGCAGCGCCACCAGCAGCGGGACGCCGAGGAAGCGGGCCGCGTGCGACGCGCCGGTGCGCTGCTCCTTCCCCGCGTTCAACAGCATGATGACGAACACGAACAGCACCATGATCGCGCCGGCGTAGACAATGATCTGCACGGCGGCGATGAACTCCCCGCCAAGCAGCAGGTACAGCACGCCGAGCGACCCCATCACCCCGACCAGCGAGATCGCGCTCGAGATGGGGTGCGTCTGCAACACGAGGTTCACCGCGCACGCCACGGCGATCGTTGCGAAGGTCAGGAACAGAACGGCGTCCATCGTCTATGAGTAAATAGCCACCACCAGGCCGGTGACCAGCAGATTCAGCATTGCCACGGGAAACAGGACCTTCCAGGTGAACCGCATCAACTGGTCGTAGCGGAACCTGGGCAGGGTGCCGCGCACCCAGATAAACGTGAACAGCAGGCAGCCGGCCTTGGCCGCGAACCAGAACAGCGGGTGCAGCACGGGGCGCAGCGCCGGAATCAGGAACAGGATCGCGATAATCCAGAACACCACCGCCGCCGCGGGCAGCGTGAGGCGGTCCTTGCGCCTGGCGGGGTTCAGGCCGTGGTAGAAGGCCGCCGCTCCCCCGAGCGCAAATACCCCCGCCGGCACGAGGCTCGATCCTGACTCCGCCGGCCACAGCGGGTTCCAGCCGCCGAGAAACAGCACCGTCGCCAGCGAGCAGCCGGTGATCATGTTGGCGTACTCCGCCATGAAGAACGAAGCGAACTTCAGACTGCTATATTCGGTGTGGAACCCGGCCACCAGCTCGTTCTCCGCCTCGGGCAGGTCGAACGGCACGCGGTTGGTCTCGGCGAAGGAGCAGACCAGGAAGATGAGGAAGCCGAGCAACTGCGGCACCGGCGCCTGGAAAATGTTCCAGCGCGGGATGATCCCGAAGTAGTATCCCTGCTGCGCCTCCACCAGCTCCCGCAGGCTGAGCGTGTTCGACACGAGCAGCGCCGAGGCCAGCGCGACGGCCATCGGCAGCTCGTAGCTGATCATCTGCGCTGAGCTGCGCAGGCCGCCGAGCAGCGCGTACTTGTTATTCGACGACCAGCCCGCCAGCGCCACCCCGTACACCGACATCGACGAGATCGCCAGCAGGAACAACAGCCCGATGTTCAGATCGGCCAGTTGCAGCGAGGTCCGGATGCCGAAGATCTCAACCTCGGGGCCGAACGGGATCACGGCGAACGACAGCAGCGCGAGCGAAACCGCCAGGAAAGGCGCCAGCAGGTACAGGAACCGGTTCGCCTCCGGCGGATTCAGGTCCTCCTTCGTCACCAGCTTGATGACGTCGGCCACCGGTTGCAGCAGGCCGTGCGGCCCCACGCGCGACGGCCCCAGCCGCAATTGGATGTGCGCGATCACCTTCCGCTCGATCCATTGCAGGTAGGCGAGCGTCGTCAGGATGACGAGCGCGACCACGGCGGCCTTGACGAGGCTGATGACGATGAAGTTCAAGCGCGGTACAGCTCCCCCGGCGCTTCGCTCACCGAACTTAGCGTCTTTGAGTAGCGCCCGAGCGTTCCCGAAGTAAACAGTGTGTCCCGGCTCGACCGGATCCATTCCGGCCGTGGATCGGCGGCGATCCGCCCATCGACCGGATCGGCCGGCGAAGCGCCTCCGGCGGCCAGCACGGGCAACGGGACATTATATCCGCGCACCGTCGCGCGGATTTCCTCGAACACGGCTTCCGGCTTCGGCGGCCCGAGGTTGATCCCCATCGCCTTCGCCAGCAGGCCAAAGATCTCCAGGTCGGGCTTCGTCCCCATCGTCTCCAGCGCCTTCCGCAACCGCTGCACTTCGCCGCAGACGTTGGTTACCGTTCCGGATTTCTCGTACGCCGACGCCGCCGGCAGCACGACATCGGCGCGTCTTGCCGTCTCCGTGAGGAACAGGTCCTGAACGACCACGAACGCGTCCCTCGCCGCCAGTGTCCTGCCCCGCAGCGGATTCGAGCCGACGACCCACAGCGCATCAAGGTCCTCCGCGTCCAGCATGTCCGGCAGCGCCAGGCCCGGCGTCTGCCCGGAGTCGCCCACCGGGCGATACCCCGGCTGAAGGTCGGGCAGCAGGCCCATGTCCATGGCGCCCCGCGAGTTCGAATAGTCGACCAGGCAGACGTATTTCACCGGGATCCCGAGCGAATCGCCGAAATCAACCAGGCGCCGCACGTCTTCGCCCTTGATCGCGTCGCCGAACAGGATCACCAGTTCGGGCTCGCTCTTCAGAAGCTCCTGCAACGATTCGACGCCGGCGAGTGATTCCTCCTCCGGAACCCGCACGCTCCGCGTCGCGAACGAATCCTCCCGCACCGGTCCCGGCGTCACCACGTAAGTCCGGCTTTGGTGGTGCCGCCAGTTGGCCCGGATCTGGAAGGCAAGGAACGGATGCTGCTGCGCAAGATCGCTGGCCACGACGAGGATCGCCTTCCGGTTGTACAAGTCCTCGGTTGTGGCCAGCGCGCCTCTCCGGCCGCTGAGCGCGTCGATGAGAGAAACCACATCGCCCGTCCGCTGGTGGTCGATGTTGTTCGTGCCCAGCGCCTGCCGCGCGAATTTCTGGAGATAGTAATTCTCTTCGTTCGTGGTGTGCGTCGAGCCGATGACGCCGAACTTGCCGTTCCGGGCCTTCACTTCAAGAAACCTGCCGGCCATCTCCGCCACCGCCCGGGACCACGAGACTTCCTCGAACTTCCCGTTCACGCGAACGAGCGGCGACTGCAACCGCTCCGCGTGGCTGTTGAAGTCGAATGCGTACCGGCCCTTGATGCACAGAAACTCGCCGTTGATCCCCGAGCGGTCGCGGTTATTGCCCCGGATGATCTGGTTGTTGCGCACGCCGAGCGTCGTCTTGCAGCCGTTCGAGCAGAAGGCGCAGATGGTTCCGACGTGCTCCATCTCCCAGGGCCGCGTCTTGTAGCGGTACATGCCGCTGGTCAGTGCGCCGACCGGGCAGATGTCGATGCACATGCCGCACTCGTCGCACTCGAGCCGGTCGCCCCGGTTCGGCGCGATTTCGGAGGCCGCTCCTCGGCTGACCACACCGAGCGCACCCACGCCCATCCCCTCGTCGCAGATTCGCACGCACCGGTAGCAGAGGATGCAGCGTGGCGCGTCATAGAACACCACCGGCGACCATTCCTGCTCGTCGACATGGTGCTTGACCTCGCTGAACCGGCTTTCGCCGGCCCCGTAGCGGAACACCATGTCCTGCAACTCGCACTCGCCGCCCTTGTCGCACACCGGGCAGTCGAGCGGATGGTTGGCCAGCAGGAACTCGAGCATCGACTTCCGCGCCTGCACCACCGTCGGGGTTTCCGTCTGGACCACCATTCCCTCGGCGACCAGCAGCGTGCAGGCGGTCTGGAGCTTCGGCATCTTGTCGACTTCGACCAGGCACATCCGGCAGGCGGCCTGAAGCTTCAGCCCGTCGTAGTAGCAGAACGCCGGGATCTCGATGCCGGCGCGCTTGGCAGCGTTGATGACCAGCGTCCCCGCCGGGGCCTCGACCGGCCGGCCGTCGATCTGAAGCTTGACCATGTCCGCCATTACGCCACCGCCGGCCGGCCGGCACGTTCAAACGGGCAGGGGTGCCCGTCGAGGTGCGCTTCGAACTCGTCGCGGAATTTCTCGACGAAAGAAATCGTCGGCATCGCCGCCGCGTCGCCGAGCGGGCAGAACGTGCGGCCGAGCATGTTCCGCGCCACCTCGTTGATCAGGTCGATATCGCTTCGCCGCCCCATCCCATCGTGAAAACGCACGAGCATCTTCTTGAGCCACAGCGTACCTTCCCGGCATGGGACGCACCAGCCGCAGCTCTCGTGCGCGTAGAACTTCATGATCCGCATGGCCGCCCTCACCATGCAGGTGTCCTCGTCGATCACCACCACGCCGCCCGACCCGAGCATGCTCCTGGCCTTCGCCAGCGAGTCGAAGTCCATCGCGATGTCGCACTCCTCGGCCTTGAGCACCGGGCAGGACGAGCCGCCGGGGATCACCGCCTTGAGCTTCTTGCCGCCACGCACCCCGCCGGCGACTTCGTCGATCATGCGCCGCAGGTTGAACCCCATCGGCAGCTCGTAGACGCCCGGCTTGTTCACGTGGCCGGAAATGGCGAACAGGCGCGTGCCGCCGTTCTTCGGCGTGCCGAGCGCCGCGAACGCCGCCCCGCCGTCGCGAATGATCGCCGGAACCGCGCAAAACGTCTCGACGTTGTTCAACACCGTCGGGCACTGGAACGCCCCCGACACCGCCGGAAACGGCGGCCGGATTCTCGGCTGCCCGCGCTTGCCCTCCAGCGACTCCAGCAGCGCCGATTCCTCCCCGCACTCGTACGAGCCCGCCCCCGTGTGTGTGTACGCCTGAAAGCGGAAGCCGCTGCCGAGAATGTTCTCGCCCAAGTAGCCCCGCTCGCGCGCTTCCGCGATCGCCCGGTCCATGATCTCGATCAGGTAGCGATACTCGCCCCGGATGTAAATGTAGCCGGTGTTCGCTCCGACCGCCAGGCCCGCGATCAACATTCCTTCCAGAAGCTGGTGCGGATCGTACTCCATCAGCACCCGGTCTTTGCACGTCCCCGGTTCGCCTTCGTCGGCGTTCACCACCACGTACTTGGGCTTTGGCGAGGATCGCGGCACGAACCCCCATTTCAGGCCCGCCGGAAATCCCGCCCCGCCCCGGCCCCGCAGGTTCGAGATCTTCACCTGCTCGATGATTTCCTCCGGCTTCATCCCCAGCGCTTTGCGGAAGGCCGCATAACCGTCGGTGGCGAGATAGGTGTCGATGGAGGCGGAGTTGGGCAGCCCGAAGCGGCGCGTCAGCACCTTCACTTCCAGCGGGCTGGGTTCGTTGTACGGCATCGTTCTCACTGCGGCTTCCGCATGCTCTCGATCAGTTGATCCAGTTTCTCCGGCGTCACGAAATGGTGATAGTCGTAATTAACCAGCAGCGCCGGCGCCCACGAGCACGCCCCCAGGCACTCCACTTCCTCCAGCGAGAATTGCCCGTCCGGCGTCACCTGGTG
The DNA here is from genome assembly GCA_964483455.1 of uncultured Solibacteraceae bacterium. Taxonomy (GTDB): domain Bacteria; phylum Acidobacteriota; class Terriglobia; order Bryobacterales; family Bryobacteraceae; genus CAYZJD01. The sequence goes on along the minus strand of CAZACK010000094.1, from coordinate 14,236 downwards.
GTCGCCGATCCCAAGCTTCTTGCAGGCGTGCTCCCAAAGCTCCTCGGCCCCGAGCAGCATGCAACTGATGTTGGTGCAGATCTGGATATGGTGCTTGCCCGCGGGCTTGCGCCGGAGCATCGTGTAGTAGCTGACGACTTCCTCGATCTCCACCGGCTTGACGCCGAGGCGGCGCGAGATCTCCTCCACCAGCTCCGGCGTGATCGACCCGGTTTCGTCCTGCGCGTAGAGCAGCATCGGGATCAGCGCCGCCCGCTGCCGCCCCGGCGGATAGTGCCGCACTAGGTCCTCGAACTTCGCTTCCAGTTGCGGAGAGAATGTCACCGGTCCACGTCTCCCAACACGAAATCCATGCTCCCGAGGGAGGCGATCACGTCGGCGATCAGCGATCCCTCGATCATCTTCGGGGTCGCTTGCAGGTTGCCGAAACTCGGCGTCCGCATGTGCACCCGGTAGGGTTTCGCCGTGTCGTCGCTGACAATGTAGTAGCCGAGTTCGCCGCGCGGCGATTCCACCGCCTGGTACACCTCTCCGGCGGGCACCCGGAACCCTTCGGTGACGATCTTGAAGTGGTGGATGAGCGCCTCCATCTGCGTCTTCATCTTCTCCCGGTCGGGAAGCACGACCTTGGGAGCGTCGGCCTGCCAGGGGCCTGGCGGCATTCCCTCCAGCGCCTGCATCGCGATCCGGTGGCTCTGGCGCATCTCCTCGAGCCGCACCTGGTAGCGCGCGTAGACGTCGCTCTCGGTCCGGGTCGGGATCTCGAAATCGAACTTCTCGTAGCTTGAATACGGCTCCGACTTGCGGATGTCCCACGCCAGGCCGGCCGCACGGATCATCGGGCCGGTGACGCCGAGGTCGAGCATGTCCTCGACCGTCATCCGGCCAACACCCCTCGTGCGGCGAAGCCAGATCGGGTTCTTCGTCAGCAGGTCTTCGTACTCGTTCAGGTTGTCCGGGAAGGCGTCCAGGAAGGCCCGGATCGGGTGATGCCAGCCGCGCGGCGGCTCCAGCGCCAGTCCGCCGATGCGAAAGTAGCTGGTCATCATCCGCTGGCCGGAGAACATCTCGAAGATGCGGAGCAGGTCCTCGCGCTCGCGGAAGCAGTAGAGGAACACGCTCATCGCGCCGATGTCGATGGCGTGGGTGCCCAGCCAGACCAGGTGGCTGTTGATCCGCGTCAGCTCGGTCAGCAGCACCCGCATCCACTGCGCCATCGGCGGGACTTCCAGGCCCAGCAGCTTCTCCACGGCCAGGCAGTAGCAGAGATTGTTGGAGAGATTGGCGAGATAATCGACGCGGTCCGTGAGGGTGACCGCCTGCTGGTAAAACAGAGTCTCGAACTGTTTCTCGATCCCGGTGTGCAGGTAGCCGATGTCGAGGTCGGCCTTGCGGATCGTTTCGCCTTCGAGTTCCAGGATGATTCGCAGCACGCCGTGGGTGGACGGGTGCTGCGGACCCATGTTGAGGGTCATCCGCCGCGGCGCAACGACTTCAGCCGGCGCCGCCTCCGCAACCGCGTCTAGCTCACTCTCACCCACAAATCACCAACCAAACAACCGCCCAACCGAATAACCTAACAACCGCCTAACCGAACAACCGGATAACCGCCCACCGCCCAACCGGCTAACCGGCGTAGCCATACCGCGGCCCCTGCACCGGATAGTCCTTCCGCAGCGGATGTCCCTCCCAATCCTCGGGCATCAACAACCGGCGAAGATCGGGATGGCTCCGGAATCGGATCCCGAACAGGTCGAACACCTCGCGCTCGTACCAGTCCGCCGACCGCCAGACACCCGTCACCGAGTCAATCTCCGGAGACTCGCCCGGCAGCCTGCACTTCAACCGGAGCCTTTCGTTCCGGCTGATGGAATGTAGATGGTAGACGACTTCGAAGCGCGGCTCCTGCGGAAACCAATCGACAGCGGTCACGGCGCTCAGGCGGTTGAATTGCAAATCCGCTTTGAGAAGCCGGCAAGCCTCGACGATCCGGTCCGGCGCAATGTCGAGGGTGGTCTCGCCGCGGTCGGCCTTGCCGCCAAGAATCGCTCCGGGCAGACGCGAGTCTATCTCCACGCCGGCGGCACAATCCTTGAGCGCGTCAGGCAGCATGGCGCTCGGCGGGCGGCTCGCTGTGTTCTTCCTCGACCGGATAGGACCAGTCCAGGGCCCCCTTCTTCCAGATGTAGAAAAAGCCGCAGAGAATCAGGACGATGAACACGAACATCTCGAAGAAGGCGAACAGCTTCAGCTCCCGATAAACCACGGCCCAGGGGTAGAGGAAGATTGCCTCGATGTCGAACAGGATGAAGACCATCGCAACCAGATAGAACTTGACGCTGAACCGCTCGCGGGCCGTGCCCGTCGGCACGATGCCGCACTCGTAGGCGGTGTCCTTGACCTTGTTCCGCACCCGCTTGCCCAGCAGGTAGGAGGCGGCCACCATGCCTCCGGCCACCACCATTGCCAGGAAAGCCTGAACGAGAACGGGGAAGTATTGTTCCGAATAGGACGTCGGCATGGGCAAGCCCGAAGTCTCAACTATAATGATGGTCGAAACGGGGTGTCAAATCAGACCGGCATGACGGAAATCACGACCATCGACGTCCGCGTCAACGGCGAGCCGCGCGTCGTCCCGGCAGGGACTACCGTGCTGGCCTTGGTCGAGTCGCTCGCGCTGGACCCGTCCCGGCTGGCCATCGAGCTGGATCTCGCCATTCTCAAGCGAGAGCTCTGGCCATCAACAATGCTCCGCGACGGCGCCCGCCTGGAGATCGTGCAGTTCGTCGGCGGCGGGTAAGGATTCTGCGCGGAACGGCAGGGCCCGAACGCCCGCCTACCGCGCCGTTGGCCGGAACGGCTTGAGGACTTCGATCTGCCGCAACTGGGCCACCTCGGCCTCAGTCAGTGGGTGATCGAGTTGGCCGGTGGACTCCAACTGCCGGTGCATTGCGCGCAGCGAATTGGAGAGATCCATGTCGATGAGTTCCAGCCGGCGGTCCAAACGATAAAGGATACTCGCCGGCTCGGGCCGGTGTCGTTGCAGAACCCCGATACGCAGGACGCCCTCCTGAAATGCCAGCTCAGCCGGTGCTCCGACGCCTGGATGATCGAGCATCACTGCCTTGGAGCCAGCCTGCTCAAGTCCCGACCCGTGGTCAGTGCTTCCGTGAGACCCAGCCGCTCCATGAAACGAAGGAGTGGCAGTCCGTCAGGCTCCAATTCTTGTCGGCGCGGCTCTTGTAGAGTTCGACCGCGGCTTCGCTGAGTTCGGGCTGAAATGAAACGACCTGGACCGCCGATCTGCGTGGGCGCGGCGATAACCATCCGTCGCGATCGCTGGCGTACTTTCGTCTGAGAGCCAAAGCACGGCCTTCGGTGGTCACGATCCTGCTGCCGGCGTGCTCCGCCTCCTTTTGCCAGGCGACGGCTTCGGAGTGGTATTGGTCCCGTCTACAGATTGCGATTCAGAGGAGGTGTCTGCGAAGCAGGCGGCCACTATCGAAATGTGCGCTGACCGTCACCACAGTCCGTGTATCCTCGCCCTTCCAGTATGCCAGGAACGGTCCAGGCGTCAACTCGCTTGACGACGTCCTGCCGCCGGGGAACGCGGGCCCATGTGCAGGGTCTCTCCCCCACGAATCAAACCACGCGACCGAACAACCGATCAACCAATCACCCTAACAACCGCCCAACCGCCTAACCGCTGTATAGATACCCCGGCCCCTGCACCGGATAATCCTTTCACAGCGGATGCCCGTCCCAATCCTCGGGCATCAACAACCAGCGAAGATCGGGATGGCCCCGGAAATCCCGAACAGGTCGAACACCTCGCGTTCTTCCCAGTCCGCCGACCGCCAGACGCCCGTCGCCCGGGCATCGACAGTTCGGTCGGGCGAAATGTCGAGGGTGGGTCGGCCTTGCCGCCAAGAATCGCTCGGGGCAGGCGCGACTCCATCTCCACGCCGGCGGCGGGTAGTGCCTGCCCGCCTGGCCGGGCACGAGACGGCATGACGCGGCCTACAATGGGTATGTGGGCCGGCCTCAAACGCGCGACCAGTGGATCGAGGAAGTCCGCCGATGGCAAAGGTTGGGCCCCATCCTGGAGGAGATCCGGGACCGGGAAACTCGCGAGGCGGACACGCCGAACTCCATCCTCTCGATGCGACAAGCGTTTCGGATTGCGCTCCGCGACTTGCCTCCTCGCCAATCCTCCGGCTTGGTGGAGTGGCAACGCTACATGCGGCTTTGGCGGCAGCGTGGTTGACCTGATCGAAGAGGCCTTTCGCCTCCAGACGTTCCTTGAGCACCGCCAATGCCGCTTCTGCTTCATTGGCGGAGTGGCGGTTCAGAACTGGGGCGAGCCACGGCTTACTCGGGACATCGATATCAGCCTGCTGACAGGCTTTGGCGGCGAGGAGCGCCATGTTGACCTGCTCCTCGGCGCCTACGAGCCGCGCATCCACGACGCACGCCGATTTGCCCTGACCTACCGCGTTCTGCTACTGCGCAGCCCTGGCGGAATCGGCATCGATGTTTCCTTGGCAGCTCTCCCCTACGAGCAGCTTGTGATCGACAGGGCCCGGCTGGTCGAGCTTCTGCCGGGCATCAGCCTCCGTCTGTGTTCGCCGGAGGATCTGATCATCATGAAGCTGTTTGCCGGCCGCGAAACCGACATCCGCGACGCTCGCTCGATCATCGTGCGCCAAGGACAAGACCGACTCGATTGGGTCTACGCCGAAACACAGCTCGCCCAATTTTCGGAGCTCAAGCGCGATCCCGACCTGATGGACCAACTGCGGCGACTCCGAGGTTCGGCCCGCTGACGCCCGGTCGTCTCCTCGGAAGACCGGCGACGAGGACGACACTTGCGCTACGGCCTCCGGGCTCCTTCGCGCGCGCCGCGGGCGGCGGCTGGATTGCCGGCACTGTGGCGCGCCGTGTATGTTTGCTGGCAGGGGGTCCTGGTGGGGAGAACCTGTCTGCTCTTGTTGGCGCTCTCGGCCCAGTCTCCAAGTTCTCGCGGCCCTGCACCAGGCCGGCGGGATTCCTGTCTCCCATCCAGCCTGGCGGCGCGTGCTGCGCTTTCTGCTCGACACCCAGAAGGAAGAGGGACAGTCGCTCGTCTCGACGCGCATGGTTTCGCCCGCGCCGTCGAGTCCTCCGTATTTCCAGAGCGGCTTTCCGCCCGGGAGAAACCAGTTCATCTCGGCGGCAGCCGCCAATTGGCCGCTGTCGGCAGCCGGGTCGACGTCGCACGCCTCTTGATCGAATCCGGCGCCAAGGTCAACGCCGCCGACCGCCACGGGTACACCCCGCTGCACTACGCGGCCAACATCGATTTCGGTGACACGGAAATGGTGGAGTTGCTTCTCCGCGCCGGCGCCGACCCGCGTGCGCGCGGCAAGACCGGCAAAACGGCGCTGAGGCTGGCGCGGGAGTTGCGCTATCCCGACATCGTCCGAGCGCTCGAAGGGCCCCTGCCGCGACGTTGAATGAAGGCCGCCAGTTCGTCGGCGCGGGCTAGCCTCCGGCGGCACAGCGCGGCCGAATTCGCGAGGTTCAGTCGCCGGCCGCGGCCATCCACGCCTTGACCCGCCCCAGTGAGCCTTCCGGATCATCCCGCAGCTCATACACCCAGAACCGCAGGATGTCCCAGCCGATATCGCTCAGGCGGCGGGAGCGGATCTGGTCCCGGCGGCATAGCTCGCCGTCCCAGTTGCGGTGGTAGTGCTCGCCGTCGACCTCGATGTCCAGCTTTCGCTCGCCGTCGAACAAGGCGAAATCGAGCGTGTAGGGCGGTTCCTCATACTGCGGGACGGGACGCAGACCCGCGTTGTACATGGCTCTGTAGAAGATCCGCTCCCATTCGGAGACGAGTTCGGGATGCGCCACCACCGGATATTCCGGACCCGGCGCTTCGGCCGCCGGGACGATCGTCTCGTGGGTCGCGAGGTCGCTCCAGTATTGGGCGAAGCCCGCGAGGTAGCTCACGCCCGAGTCCAGCGCCGCCTTCCGGTCCCCCACCACCACCAGCTCCGAGCGGGCCCTGGTGATGGCCACGTTAAACAGGTTCCCGTGATTCTTCAGGAATCGCAGCGTACTCTCGCCAACTCCCGCGGACACGACCGGCGAAAAAAAGACCACATCGCGCTCGTCCCCCTGGAATCCGTGGACCGTATCCACGACGAATTGCATCGACGCAAGCTGCCGGGAGAGCTCATTGTCCTGATGCACCAGCGTCCGGATGCGGTTGGCGTGGGCCCGAAACGGCGTGACCACGCCGACTGCCCCGTCGTACGGCTGACCCAGGATCAGCTTCCGTACCTCGGCCACGACAGCCTCCGCTTCCATCGTGTTGAGAGCGCCGCCTCTGGAAGGCCGCACGACCTTGCCTCGTACGTCCACCCACCGCACCGCCGGTCCGCTGGTGTGCGGGCGCTTGAGCTTCCCCGGATCAGTCGCCACGCGGAGACCGCCGCGGTAGAAGTGCCGGTTGGAAAACGCGATGATGTCGCGGTGCGACCGATGATGGTCCCGGAGGTTCACGATGTCCTCGTGGCGGCACAGGCTGCGGGCAAGGTCGAACAGCGAGTTCACCGAATACCCCCACGCCGCGCGTCCCTCGGCCAATCCGTGAGCCGCCACGAGCAGCCGGTCCTGTTGCGGAGCGACCGAGCTGACGTGCTTCAGTTGCAGCGGGTCGCCGATGATCACCGCTCGCTTGGCACGATACAGAAGAGGCAGCGCCGAAGCGATGTCGCACTGGCTGGCCTCATCGATTACGACTAAGTCGAAGATACCCGGCTGGAACGGCAGGCGCCCCCGCGCGGACAACGAAGTTACTGCCCAGCAGGGGAGTATCTTCGTCACCTTCGGAAACAGGCTGTAGTAGCGGCGAAATACCTTCTTGCCCGCTCCTTCATCCCAGCGGTCACCGCCGGCGATCATTTGCAGCAGGGAGGCGTATTCACCGAGCAGCTTGCGCTGTTCCGGATTCCAGCGGCTGGGCCAGAGGCGGAGCCAGCGTTGCCACAATTCCAGCGAATCCTGCGCGGATTCCTCCGTGATCCGGATGAGCTCACGAGTCAGGTGTTCCAGCGGCCTCGCGAGGCGCAGCCGCTCGAACCCTTGCCAATAGGCCCGGACGCGGACCGCCCACTTCAGCCGATCCGCCAGCGTGCGGTGAAACTCCACCCAGGCCCCAAGACTCTCCTCGCCGGGCCTGGCCGCGGGACGCGCGACGCCCAGCCGTTCGGCGTCCTGGAGCAACTTGCCGGCGGCCTCCGCTACGCGCCGGAAACGGCGGTCCGCCGGAAACCCACCCGCCGATGCGCTGGCGCGTTTCACGGATTTGCGGAGCAATCGGAGCACCGCCGGCCGGGATTTTCCGGCTTCCTCGAGCGCCGCGGCGAGCGACTGGAGTCGACGGCGAACGCCGTCCGCATCGAACGACCGCAATCCGGCAAAACGTTCCGCGCCGAACATCGCCCGGGCCGGTTCCGAGGCCCGTTCCCATTCATCCACCGCATTGCGCAGATTTACTACCGCGGCGATTTCACTTTGCACGGACGTGAACCGGGCGCGGCTTTCCTCGTGCGCCCGAGCCAGCCAGTCGTATCCGGCGGAATCATCCGGGCTGGACGACTCCGCCAGGCCCGAGGTGAGATGCTGCGCCAGCCGGACGTGATGGTCCTCTTTGCCGAGGCGCAGCAGCAGCGGATACGGACCCAGGTCATTCGTGCGGGACTCGACCACATCCACGGCGTGGTTGTTCTTGCTGGCGAACAGCACGCTGCCGCCTTGCCAGGCGAGGTTGGCGAGCAGTGAGATGACGACTTGCGACTTGCCCGTGCCCGGCGGACCGGTCACCACCGTCAGCGGCGCGCTCAGGCCCTGAAGCACCGCCTGCCGTTGCTCGCCGTTCAGCGGGACGAGTTCCAGAATGGGTCGATCCTCGGGAGGCGCCGCCTCGATACTTGCCTCCCGCAGCCACAGTCCCAACGCCGTTTCCCGGACTGCCTCGTCGTCAAGCAGCGATAACTTGCGAAGCTCGATCTCCAGTCCGTAAGTAAATGGCGAGCGCGTTCCGGCGAACAACACAGCACGGTTGTAGATGCCCGGCGAACTCAGCTCGGCGAGCGAGGCTCCTTGGGAGAGCGCGTAGGGGTTCAGCTCCTCTCGCCAGTCCCATTCGGGCCGGCAATGCTGGAGGCGAAGAATGACCTCGTCCCATTGCGGCAGGTCCTCCTCGGCGTTCGCCAGCCCGAGTTCTTCCGAAAGCTGGATCGCTTCGTCCATCACATTCCCGCTGTCGGCCGCGGGCAGGTTCTTAAGGACCTCGAGGTTGAAGAGTGGGATGCCGCTGGCCGGACGGAGCGGCCCGGCGCGATCGTCGGGGGCTTCCTCAATGGGATAGAGCAGGACGGGCTCGATCCGCGTCTCTTCCTCGTTTCCCGCGCGCACCGGTCGAAGACGAATCGCGTAGCCAAGGTAGAGCGCAAGCTGGCCACGTTCCCGGCGAGCCTTCTGGACGATGCGCTTCAACGCTCGATCAGCACCCGGAAATTCGCACCCACGAGTGAACGGAAGCTCGTTCAGAACCGCGTAGTCGGCGCCGCACGCCGAGGCCGGAATGCTGATTGCAGGTCCGCTTTCCCGGGCGAGGCAATCGAGGTAGTACCGGCAAAGACTTGCCAGGAGCGTTTGTGGAGCGACAGCGGCGCCCGACACCGGTGGTTCGCGCATCCTTGGCCACCAGCGGTATGCGCTATCCTGCGTGACCTCGCCGCCCAGAAGGCCATGAAGCGCGGCAGTCACCTGCGACCTGTCGAGCCGCAGTTCGTTCGCAATCTGCTGCGCTTTCAGTCCCGGTTTTTCAGAGAGAAGCTGCTGGATTCTGTCCGTGTGGCTCATACGGAGCGGCAGGCATTTCCGTTTCCCAACAGTATCGCATGGGGGAGGGCGCGGAGCTTTGCTCCACGGAAGGCAAAATCAAAAGTCAAAAATCAAAAATTAAGGCTCCATGGGCCGCGTTGGTCCGCTAATCCGGCCGCGCGGGGCGCTCGTAGGGCGCCTTCAGATATTGCGCCACCAGTTCCTGCGCGTTCTGCGTGTTGTCCTTGGTGCGGACGGCGAGGCGATATTCATTCAGCGCGCGCTCACGCTGGCCGGTGATGTCGAAGATCTTGCCGAGGTTGATGTGCGACCACACCTCGACCCACTTCGGCTCCAGGTCGCCGTTCAGCGCCTCGCGGAACTGGTTGGCGGCCGACTGAAAGTTGTTCTGGAGAAAGAACACCTCGCCGATGCGGTAGTGGGCCAGCGAGTTGTTTCGATCCACCTCCAGAGCCCGCTGGTATTCCTTGAGCGCCTCGCCGAATTCGCTGATTTCGGTGAACTGCTCGCCGCGGCGGATGGCGACGGCCACGCGGACGGGGTCGCTGAGGCGCAGCACCTTGCTGTTCGGATCGAGGGTTACATTCTTCGGCTTGCCGAACGTTTCCACCACGAATTCCGACGAGGTGCCGGCAACCTCGATGCGCTTCGACTCGGGATTCCCTTCAGTTTCGATCTGGAGGTCCACCGGCATTCGGAAAGTGTCGAGGTCCTGGGCAACCTTGCCCATCACGCGGAAGCCCTTCTGCGTCCGGAAGATGGTGTAGTCCATCTTGAACTCGGGCGCTCCGCCCGACTCGATCCACTGGATGAAGAAGTACTGGAGGCCCGTGCCGGCGGCATCCTCCGCCGTCTTGCGCAAATCGTCGGTCGAGGCGGGCTTGCCGGCGAAGCGGTCAGGGAATTCCTTGAGGATCTTGAAGAACTTCTCGTCGCCGACCACGGTCCTCAGCATGTTGTAGACGGCGGCGCCCTTCGCGCCGGTTAGCGCCCAATACTCCGGCGAGTAATCCTCGAGCCGCGCCGACTGGATCAGCGGCGGATTGTCCACCGTCAGGGCTTCAATGTACGTGTCGCGCACTTCCTTTTCCATCGCGCCCGGCCCGTTGAGATGCTCCAGGTACAGCAGCTCGGCGTAGCGGGCCATCCCGTTCACAATCCACAAGTGATTCCGGCTCGACGGGGACACAAGGTGGCCGAACCACTGGCGTGTGATCTGATTGGCGAGGAGGCGCGAGTTGACCTGTTCGCCGATCCCACGCGGCGACAGGAAGAGGATGCCTTCGGCGGCGTAGCCGTTGGGCGCCCCTTCCCCGGTCTCCACCACGGTCAGATTGGCCTGGGGCGGCAGGCCGAAGACGCCGGTGAAATGCGTCATGACCTTGCCGATCTCCTGGCCGTAAGCGCCGGCCATCGCCTGCTCCGGCCCACGGAAGTAGAGCAACGTCGTGACACCTTCGAAACTGATGCGGGCCGGCTCGCCGCTCACTACGCCGACGCTTCCAGGGAAACCGTCTCTTGCAATTTCGAAGATATAGCGGCTCTTTCCGGCCAGCGGCTCGACTTTCTCGAGACCACTGGACACCACCCGGTGGCCTTCCGGCACGGTGATCCGGAGATCCGCCGCGTACCGGTCGGTGGTGTATCCGCTGACCGGAAACCAACGAGCCGGATAGAGCAGATACGAGTAGTCGGAATGAATGGCGGCGAAGCAGATGCCGTAGACGGGCGATTCCTCTCGGCCGGCGAACACGCCGCCGTACAGGAAGGTCAGCGTCACCGCCTTGCCCTTGACCAGAGCCTGCCCAAAACTGAGGCGGACGCTGAAGTCGTCGCGATTGCGGCTGGTTTGCACCTCCCGGCCGCTATCATCGATGACTTTCGAGACGTTGAGGGCGTTGTTCAGCTCGAAGCTCACCGAAAAGATGTCCTCGTCGAGCGGTACAAAGCGAACCTTGGCCTCGGCGGTCAACGAGTGATCGGCGGGGTTGATCTCCGCGGCGATCGCGTAATGTTCCACGTCGATGCGGTTGCGGCGTTCCTGGGGAAAGGCGGCTGTGGCCACGGCCAGCGCGGCGAGAACCAGTACGGCGGTGCGACTCATGTAACGCTCCGAGATGCGAGTACTTGTTGGACGATGCCAGCAGCCCGTTCCATGGGGTCAGCGCCGGTGACAAGACCGGCGGCGGCGTCGCGGAGGTCCAGCGCCATGCGCCAGCGGGCCTCGGAATCGGCCAGCAGTCGTCCCGCCTCGGCCGCCAGGCGAACCCCCGTCATTTCATTCTGCATCAGTTCGGGAACCACCGGCCGGCCCGCAATGAGATTGACCATCGAATAGAAGGGCACATCGACGAGAAATCTTCCCATCAGCCAGCTCAGGCCGGTCACCTTGTAGAACGTGATCATCGGCGTGCCGAGCAGCGCCGCCTCTACGGTGACCGTGCCGCTGGCGGCCAGAGCCAGGTCGGCATGTGCGATCGCGTCCCACGTCTCTCCCTCCATCGTCAGCACGGGTGCGCTGGCGGCTTGTTCCCGAATCTCCGGCCCCGCCGGAAGACCCGCCGGCAACGCGAGCACGAAACTGATGGCCTGTTGCCCATACAGCGCGCCCGCCGCCTCCAGCAGCGGAGGCAGGTGCCGCAGGATCTCCCCGCGCCGGCTGCCGGGAAGCAGCGTCACCAGCGGCCGGTCATCCGGCAGGCGGTGCTTCCTGAAAAACTCGGCTCTGGACAGCCCTGGCCTCACCAGAAGCGCCAGCGGATGCCCGATATAGTCCGCCGCCACACCATGGCGGCGAAAGAATGATTCCTCAAAAGGAAAGATGCACAGCAACCGGTTGATGTTGCGCCGAATTGCGTGAATTCTGCGCTTTCGCCAGGCCCAGACCTGGGGCGCCACCAGGTACACGACGGGGATTCCCAGGCGCCGCAGACGCGGCGCGAGGCGGAGATGGAAATCGGGGCTGTCGGTGAGAATGGCGACGTCGGGACGTTCCCGCCCGGCCGCCTCCAACAGCCGCCGGTAATCGCCGTAAATACGCGGGATGTGCGCGGCTACCTCCACCAGGCCCACGACGGCAAGGCGGGAGGCGTCGACGATCGGGCGGACGCCGGCGCGCTGCATGTGGTGGCCGGCGCACCCGAAGAACTCCGCCGCCGGCTCCCGTCTCCGCAGCGCCTCCACCAGGCGAGCGGCGTACAGGTCCCCCGACGCCTCCCCCGCCGACACCAGAATCTTGAGAGACACTGAGAGCTTAGTGTAGCAGCGAACATCTTACGAACTCGGAGGATTTCTGTGGCTCTGCGGAGGACAACTGCGGCGCTTCTTCTCTGTACCGCCGGCTTTCATGCCCGCGCCGACCAGATCGTGCTGAAGAACGGTGATAAGGCGACGGGCAAGATCGTCACTTCCGACGACAAGACAGTGACCATCAAGACCGAGTTCATGGGCGAGGTGAAGGTGGATCGCTCGGCGATCGTGTCCATTTCCTCGGACGAGGCGCTCCACGTGACGCTGAAGGGAGGCGAGAAGGCCGTCGGCACGATCGTAACGGAGCAGAAGACCGTGCGGGTCCGCCAAGCGGACAACACGGTGCTGACCACCAGCCTGGACGCCGTGGAAGCCGTTCGAAACGACGCGATGCAGAAGGCGTGGGAGCGGGAGAAGGTCCGGTTGGAGCATCCGCCGCTCACGGATTTCTGGACCGGCAACATCGACCTCAGCCTGGCCACCGCCCGCGGCAACGCCAGGACCAGCACGCTCGGCGCCGGCGCCTCGGCCCGCCGCACCACCGGCAAGGACAAGATCGGGCTGACCTTCGCCCAGATCTACTCCACCCAAAGCACGACCGAGCCGTTCGGCGCAACGGCCAACCGGGTGAGCGGCGGCGCCCGCTATGACCGGGACGTGAACTCGAAGGCCTTCGCCTTCGGCTTCTCAGACTTCGACTTCGACGAGTTCCAGAGTCTCGACCTCCGAAGCGTTCTCGGCGGCGGTCTCGGTTATCACATCTTGAAACGTGACGGGCACACGTGGGACTTCGGGGCCGGCGGCGCGTGGAACCGTGAGAACTTTTCCGACGGGCTGGTGCGGAATTCCGGCGAACTGGTGCTGAACGAGGAGTCCGGACACCAGCTCACCGCGATCCTCAGGGTGTTCCAGCGCGCGTCCTTCTACCCCAACCTGAACGAAACCGGCGAGTACCGGCTCAACTTCGACGGCGGCGCCAGCATCAAGCTGACCCGGTTTCTGGCCTGGAATATCACCTTGACGGACCGTTTCCTGTCGAACCCCATCGCGGGGAAAAAGAGCAACGACATCCTGCTCACGACCGGTATCGGCTTGACGTTCGAGCAGAAGTGATCGCCGGCGTCGGCCCGGCCGCTTCCGTCAACGAGGAACCGCCCTTATTCCGTTGCGTTGCCCGCCCAGCCGAGGCTGAACAGGTTGCTTCCAGGCTTGCTCAGAGCCGAGAAGCGCATTCCCACGTGAGGCCTGGGCGCCTTCTACTCAACTTGCGTTGATGGTAGAAACCCGTTGTGATGCGGCGGCGGGCTCCTTTTCGAGCCGGACCTGGCCGCCCTCGATCTTCTGCGTGACGCGATATTCGCTGACGAAGTACACGCGGCTATCATTCTTGAAGGCGATGACGAGAGCCTCGGGCTCGCTTGCCACTTCCTGTTCCAGCGTCGGCTTGCCGTCTGCGTCCGCGGCCCGGCCGACGAAGTAGCGCACTCCATCGGCTGACTGGCCGCGGGCGCGCCTCCCGCCGCGGCGCCTTGACGCCTTTCCGGCTCCGCCGGGCCTCACAGCCTTTGGTTTCGCGCCAACCGGCCCGTCAGTTGCCAGCGCCATTGTCCTCGCTTCCTCTTGCGCGTCCACTGACGCGCTTCCATTCCTGTTCAAACGGCACCTCCTTCAGTCCGTCGTTCGTCCAAGCCAAACAACGCCCATCTTGATCAAGCCGGAGATACCGGCGCGTCACGATGTGCTTGTAGTGCTCGACGCCGTTGTCGCGGAACATCCACATGAACTCCGCGCAGAACTTGGGCGGCAGCCTGCCTTCCAACGGCGCCCAGTTCGCGGTCGGCTCAACGGTCACGTCAATACTCCCGTCGATCTCAGACAAGAATACGGCGGGTACGGTTGGCGGCCAAACAACTTGCTCGATCGCGCTGCTTCAAATCTGTTGGATTCCAGGGAGCGGATTGGCTTGGAAGGAGTGCTTAGGGGACCGGTGGGACATCCCACACGCGATCGGCTTGGGCATGCATGGACATCCCACATAGGTATGGTGGGGTGAAGTCTTCCGAGAAGCAGATCGCTACCACCCAGGATG
>CAZACK010000093.1:0-20747 GCA_964483455.1 uncultured Solibacteraceae bacterium | reverse complement strand
CCCTTGTATCCGCCATCGGAGCAGCCTTATTCCGGAAAGACGAGCTTTTTCTTGAGCGGAATAGACGGGCCTGGTCCAAGTTTGCTCCTCATCGAGGCTCTGACTCCATGGCCACGACGCGAATTTCAGTAATCCCTTTTGTTTTCATGTCATTAGCTATCATGAGCACTTTTGGCTCAGTCGGAGCTAGTCGGAGCGCAACCCTTGTCCTTCAGCCGCGTGCGGTCTCAGGCTCCGGCACCCTCGCCAAGAGTGGACGTGGCTATCGTCTACAACCCGGAAAGCAGCAGCCTGTACCTGTTCGGTGGGATGCCCACCGAAGTCATCTTTCGCGGCCCGGCGCCGCTCATAGCCGGAGTCATGCAGATTAACGCCCGTGTCCCTGCGGACGTGACGCCCGGCAACATCGTGACTGTCTCCCTGCAAATCGGAGACGCCGTAAGCCAGCCGGGAGCGTTGATCGCTCTGCGCTCAGGGCGGCTCCGCCGGCAACGGAATAATTCGGGCGGCTGATGGGATCCACCCACAGGAGCACAATGAATCGACGTATCGTGACCATCTGCGGTCTATTCGTGGCCGCATTCCAGCTCGGCTTCGGAAAGGACCGTGTTGACCCGATCAGCAAAGATCGCAATGGCCTCGCCCTGAGAGGCTACGATGCGGTGGCCTACTATGAGAGCGGCAGGCCAGCCCAAGGAAGGGCCGAGTTCTCACACCGGTGGATGGGCGCGACCTGGCGCTTCTCCTCCGTCGAAAACCGCGACCAGTTCATTGCCGCTCCCGAACGGTTCGCGCCACAGTTCGGCGGATACTGCGCCTGGGCCGTAGGGCACGGCTACACGGCGCCCTCCGATCCCGAAGCCTGGGAGATCATCGACGGCAAGCTCTATCTGAACTATGACCGAAGTGTGAGGGCCGAGTGGCTCAAGGACGCCCGCAACTGGATTCAGCGAGGCAATCACCACTGGCCGAGCCTTCACAGGTAGTCCGGCCGTTTCACCACTAGTGGCGCGGCGCCGGGCCCCGCGAATGCCGGAGAATGGTTGAGGACGACTCCGGTGGACGCGCCTCCCCAGGTTCCTCACATCCTCCTCGAATCCGGCTTCCGGCTCTCCGCCATCCTTCGCGCCCTCAGGCACAGGAACTATCGCCTGTTCATCGCCGGCCAGTTCCTTTCGCTGATCGGGACCTGGATGCAGTCGGTGGCGCAGTCGTGGCTCGTCTACCGGCTCACCGGTTCCTCGACGATGCTTGGCGCGGTGAGCTTCGCGAGCCTGATCCCCGTCTTCCTGCTTTCTCCCGTCGGCGGCGCGGCGGCGGACCGGCATGACCGGCGCCGGATCATCATCGCCGCGCAATCAGCCATGATGCTCCTGGCGTTCGCGCTCGCGGGACTGACACTGTCCGGACACGTGCGTGTGTGGCAGATCGTGGCATTGGCCGCGCTTTCCGGCGTAGCCAACGCATTCGATGTGCCCGGCCGGCAGTCCTTCCTGGTGGCGATGGTAGGCAAGGCCGACCTGATGAACGCCATTGCACTGAACTCCTCCATGTTCAACAGCGCGCGCATCGTCGGGCCCGCCATCGCCGGCGTGCTGGTGGCCGCGGTCGGAGAAGGATGGTGCTTCTTTCTCAACGGCCTGAGCTTTGTGGCTGTTCTGTCGAGCCTTCTTCGCATGCGCGTCGATACGGCGCGGGCCGACGCTGCGCTGGAATCTCCCATAGCCGCTATCCTTCAGGGCTTCGGCTGGGTCCGGCGAACTGGGCCGGTGCTGGCCTTGCTCCTGTTGCTGGGCCTTTCGAGTGTAGCCGGCATGCCGTATTCGGTCTTGCTCCCCGTGTTCGCGGACCGGGTCTTGGGAGGGGGACCACAGGCGCTGGGATTCCTCACCGGCGCATCGGGCGCCGGCGCCCTGGCCGGAGCGCTGAGCCTCGCGGCGCGGCGCGGCGTCAAAGGACTGGGTCGCTATGTCGTCCTCGCCTCATCGGCGTTCGGCTGCGCATTGCTGGTTTTCAGTCTGTCGCGAACCCTCTGGCTTTCCGCGGCGCTTCTGGTCCCCGTGGGCTTCTCGGTCATGGTGCAGATGGCTGCCTCCAACACGCTGATCCAGACGATGGTTCCCGACAGCCTGCGAGGCCGCGTGATGTCGATGTACTCCATGGTTTTTCTGGGCATGGCCCCGTTCGGGGGCTTCCTGGCGGGGGCCGTCGCTGAGTGGCTGGGCGCGCCCGCGACCGTTTCAATCGGCGGAAGCGTCTGCCTGCTCGGCTCGGCCGTGTTCTGGCTTCGCTGGCGGAAACTCCGCATCGAGGCCCGCCGGCTGATCATCGCGCAGCAAGCCGAGGCGGGGGCGCCCGCCGAGCAGGCGACAGAGACCGGCTAGGCCGTCTTCCGGACGATCAAAAGACTCGGCTCACAGCGAACTTGTTCGAAGCCGGCAGTCGAAAAGATGGATCCGGCGGCCCAATCCCCTCCGATGCAAACGGTTCCACCCGGTGAGAGTACGCGCGCCAGTTCGCGGGCAGCGCTCTCCGGATTCGTCCATCGCGGCGCAAGGTCGATGGCGACAGTGAAGAAGCCGTCGCTCCACGGGATGTCATCCGGCCCGGCGAGGACAAACATGCAGTTGTCAAGCTCGCCGGCGGCGCGGCGCGCGGCTCGCACCTCGTCCTCATTGCCCAATCCGACCAAGAGACCGTTGGAGAGTCTCGCCGCCAGCCGCCTGACACCCGCCGGCTCCGGTATTGACAGCAGCAGCACCCGGTCGTTCGGCCGGATGTCGAGGCGCTCAATCATTCGCCGCCGAGAGCCGGACCAGTTCGGGCGGCTGTCCTGACGAACCGTCGAGGACGGCGCGCGCGTCGGCGGCGGTGAACGTCTCCACCTTCGCCGAAATATTCATCGAGCAGAATTTCGGCCCGCACATCGAGCAAAAGTGCGCGTCCTTGAAGCCTTCCTCGGGAAGGGTTTCGTCATGCATGGCTCGCGCTGTCTCGGGGTCGAGCGACAGCTCGAACTGCCGGTTCCAGTCGAAGCGGTAGCGGGCGCGGGACAGCTCGTCGTCGCGGTCGCGCGCGCCCGGGCGGCCCCGCGCCACGTCCGCCGCGTGCGCCGCGATCTTGTAGGCGATGATGCCAGCCTTCACGTCCTCGCGGTTCGGCAGCCCAAGATGCTCTTTCGGTGTGACGTAACAAAGCATCGACGCGCCGTGCCAGCCGATCATCGCCGCCCCGATTGCCGACGTGATGTGGTCGTAGCCCGGAGCGATGTCCGTCACCAGCGGCCCAAGCGTGTAGAACGGCGCCTCGTGGCAGATCTCGACTTCCTTCTCGACCTGCAACTGGATCTGGTCCATCGGGATGTGCCCCGGGCCTTCGATCATCACCTGCACGTCGTATTCCCAGGCCTTCTTCGTCAGTTCGCCTAGCGTCTCCAGTTCGGCGAACTGCGCTTCGTCGCTCGCGTCGGCCAGACTCCCCGGCCGCAACCCGTCGCCCAGCGAGAAGCTGACGTCGTATTTCCGGAGAATCTTGCAAATGTCCTCGAACCGTTCGTACAGCATGTTCTGGCGGTGGTTCTTCACCATCCACTCGGCGAGGATCGAGCCGCCGCGGCTGACGATTCCGGTGATGCGTTTCGTGGTGAGCGGGATGTACTGGACCAGCACGCCGGCGTGGATGGTCATGTAGTCCACGCCCTGCTCGGCCTGCTCCTCGATCACCTCCAGCATCAGGTCGCCGGTGAGATCCTCGACCCGGCGGACCCTGCTCAGCGCCTCGTAGATCGGCACCGTGCCCACCGGAACGGGCGAGTTCTCGATGATCGCCTTTCGGATGCGCGGAATGTCGCCGCCGGTCGAGAGATCCATCACCGTGTCGGCGCCGTACTTGATCGAGTAGCGCAGCTTTTCCAGCTCCTCGTCGATGTGCGAGGTCACCGCCGAGTTGCCGATGTTGGCGTTGATCTTGCACTTCGACGCGACGCCGATGCACATCGGCTCCAGGTTGGTGTGCCGGATGTTGGCCGGGATGATCATCCGGCCGCGGGCCACTTCGCCGCGGACAAGCTCCGGCGCCAGCGCCTCGCGCCGGGCCACGTAGAGCATCTCCTCGGTGACGACGCCCTGCCGCGCATAGTACATCTGCGTCGGCGCCGGATCGCTGACACGCTTGGCTACCCATTCGGCTCTCATACGTTCTCTCCTGGGGGCTGTGCCCGAGTGGCTACTTCGATTATAGGCGCGCCAGCGGCGGCCTGTGTGGTGGATGGCATGGGCCGATCTGCGCCGCGTATCAGCGGGGAGCGGTGCATTGCCCCCATCCCTGAAGGCGTCTGGGAAAGGCATCCATGGCGGTTTCGCATTCGTGTGATAGGAGGTTTCAAATCAGAGCAACCTGAAGACAGCCAATCTCAGTCGCGAGGAATACTTCCGTCTGCTGGCATCGAGTTAAGAGTCAGGTGGGAACCGGGTTACGCCAGCGGCTCGAACCGCGCCTGGAAGAAGCGCAGATACTTCGGCTCGTACACCATCCGCAGCCCGCGCACCTCGCCGCGCTCCTCGTAGACCGAGTACACCGACTCGGCCACCACGTCCATGTGCGCCTGGGTGTAGACGCGGCGCGGGATGGTGATCCGCACCAGCTCCAGCTTCGGCTTGTGCTCCTCGCCGGTCTCCTTATCCCGGCCCGCCGATACGGCGCCCCGCTCCATCGTGCGCACGCCGGAGTCGAGGTAGAGGGCAGCCGCCAGCGCCTGCGCCGGGTACTGCTCCTGCGGCAGGTGTGGCAGGAAGCTTTTCGCGTCGATGAACACGCCGTGCCCTCCGATCGGCAGCACGATCGGGATGCCCCACGCCCGCAGCTTGTCGCCGAGGTACAGAACCTGCCCCACCCGCGCGCGGATGTGATGGTCGTCGAGCGACTCCTCGATCCCTCGGGCCACCGCCTCCATGTCGCGGCCCGCCATGCCGCCGTAAGTGTGCAATCCCTCGAAGACCACCACTATGTTTCGCGCTTCTTCGAACACGTCCCACTCGTTCACCGCCAGGAATCCGCCGATGTTTACCAGCGAGTCCTTTTTGGCGCTCATGGTGCAGCCGTCGGACAGCGAACACATCTCCTTGACGATCGCCGCGATCGTCCGGCCGTGCTGGCCCGGCTCTCGCTGCTGGACGAAGTAAGCGTTCTCGGCCAGCCGGGTGGCGTCGAGGATGACGCGGATCCGATGCCGCGAGGTGAGCTCGCGCACCGCCCGCAGGTTCTCGAGCGAGATCGGCTGCCCGCCGGCCATGTTTACCGTGCCGGCGATGCTCACGTAGGGGATGCGGCCGGCTCCTACCTCCCGGATCAGGGACGCCAGCTTGTCAAGATCCACGTTGCCCTTGAACGGGTGTTCGCTCGCCGGGTCGTGCGCCTCGTCGATAATCACGTCCACAAAGCGGCCGCCGGCGAGTTCCTGGTGCAGCCGGGTCGTGGTGAAGTACATGTTGCCGGGAATCACATCGCCGGGCTTGATGAGAATCCGCGAAAGGATGTGCTCCGCACCGCGGCCCTGGTGTGTTGGGATCAGGTACTTGTATCCGTAGTAATGCCGGACCTTCTCCTCGAGGTGGTAGAAGTTGCGGCTGCCGGCGTACGCCTCATCGCCAAGCATCATCCCCGCCCATTGCCAGTCGCTCATCGCCGACGTTCCCGAGTCCGTCAGAAGATCGATGTACACGTCCTCGGACCGCAACAGGAAGGTGTTGTAGCCTGCTTCCAGAATCGCCTTGTGCCGTTGCTCCTGGGTGGTCAGGCGAACCGGCTCGACGACCTTGATCTTGAAAGGCTCGGCCCAGCTCCGCCGCGTCAGTGGCATGTTCGGTGTGCTCTCCCGTCCCACATCCTAGCAGGCTCCTGAATTGATGGAACCACCAAGTCAGTCAACCAGCCAACCGAACAACCGCCCCACCGCGAAGCCCGTTTGCCTTTTGTCGCCTTGCGTCATACGATAGGACTTCCGGTCTGGTCAGCCAGCCGTGTCCCGTCCTTGGACGGGTGGAGGGGAATTATGTGGAAACGGAAGGAAGAGGAATTCGCGCCGAAGCCGTCGGCGGCTCCGCCCACATCCGCGCAATTAGCCCGGGAGGGAATTCCAATGTCTACGCTGCCTTCAAGAAGCATGGAACCGGAAACGCCAAAAGGAGCGGCCGCTATCGGCAAGTCGGTCGTTGTCAAAGGTCAGATCTTCAGCCGGGAGGACCTTTATCTGGACGGCGAGGTGGACGGAACGCTCGAGCTTCAGGAGCACCGGCTGACCGTCGGGCCGCACGGGAGGGTACAGGCGGGGATCAAGGCCAGGGAGGTGGTCATCATCGGTACCGTGCACGGCAACATCGAAGCCGCCGACAAGATCGACATCCGAAAGGACGCCAAGCTCGTCGGCGATATTCGCACCGCCCGCATTGTCATCGAGGATGGCGCCTACTTCAAGGGAAGCATCGACATCTCCAAGCCTGAGATCACCAGGGCCGCTGCGCCGCCGAAGCCGGCCGCCCCGGCGCCGTCGGCGGTCGCGCCCTCGACCGGGCCTGCTCACGCCCAGCATCCACAGACGCCGGCAGCCACTCCTGCCGATCCCAAGCGATAATCTCTAGCAGAGGAGTTGCTCCTCTTGCTGAGAAAACGGCTGAAATCCTTGCTTTGGGGTGAGAGTCGTCGCCCGCAGCCGGTCTCCGCGGGTATCGCCGGCCCGACCGCCACCGAGTCACCCCTGGGGCGGGCGCCGGAACTCCAGGTCTATTCTCGTCACAGCCACGGGCTGGAGCAGTTTTTCGGCAATGTCCAGGATCGGCAAGGACTCTCCATCCTCGACCTCGCCGGCGCCACGCAGACGAACGTCGCCTTCATCACCAACCTCGGTCACCGGCTCCACTCGGTGGATCTCTTCCGCGCCTTGAGCGAAACATTTGCGGGAGAGAGCGGTGACATGCTCTCCGGCCAGGAAGACCTGGGCCAAGTTGAAGCGTTCCTTGAGCAGAACCTCGACTTCCCCGAAGGATCTCTGGATGGCGTGCTGGTCTGGGACTGTCTCGAGTACCTCTCGCCGCCGCTTCTCAAGAAGACGGTCAACCGTCTCCACCGCATTCTGAAGCCACGCTGCTATCTGCTTGCCTTCTTCCATGCGGACGAAAGGGCACAGGCCGTGCCGGCATACTCCTACCGCATCTCCGACTCCAAAACGCTGCTTCTCAGTCCTCGGGGACTCCGCCGGCCCGCGCAACTGTTCAACAACCGGAGCATCGAGCGGCTCTTTCAACAGTTCTCCGGCGTGAAGTTCTTTCTGGCGCGCGACAACCTCCGGGAAGTGATTGCCACGCGGTGACCGGCGCGTTGGTCCCCCTATTGCTGTTGTACCAGTCGCCGCTCGACGAGCCAGTTGCGCGAGCGATGGCCGGACGCGCCGGCGCCGTGATCGTAATGGAGTTTCGTTCGGGCCGGACGATCGCCGTCTACCGGGACGACTTCGCGCGTGGAAGACCTGCGCGGCCCGGTTCCGCAATCAAGCCGTTCACCCTGGCCGCCCTGCTGGAGTCGGCCGGTATCGATCCGGACGCGCCCGTGCCTTGCGAGCGCCGCGTTCGCGTCCGCTCGCGCGTGCTCGACTGTAGCCACGCGCGCACCGGGCAAGCGATGCGCGCCGCCGATGCGCTCGCTTACTCCTGCAACTGCTACTTCGCGAGCCTCGCGCGATTGCTGACGGGGCCCGCGCTCGCCTACCAGCTCCGGTCTTTCGGCAGCGTCAGTGTCGCGCAAGACCAGGATGACCTGCGGCTCCAGGCGCTCGGGGAAGGAAATATCCTCGTGACGCCACTCGAGCTGGCCACTGCCTACCGGCGACTGGCCGTGCGTTTGGCCGGCGGACGGAGCCTGCGTCCGGTTCTCGACGGCCTCCGCGGATGCGTGACGCACGGGACCGGCCAGCTTGCACAGGCGGGCGGACTCGAAGTGGCTGGCAAGACGGGAACGGCGCTGTCAGAGACCGGTGAGTACACCCACGCGTGGTTTGCAGGCTTTGCGCCGGCGGAGAGCCCGGAGATCGTCGTCGTGGTGTTCCTCGAGCGCGGGCAGGGTGGAGCCGACGCGGCGCCGGTCGCCCGAGATGTCTTCACCGCGTGGAACGCGCGCCGTCGGAGGTGACCGCGATGCCCTCCAGCGTACGTCCATTGTTGCCTTTCGCCATTTGTCTCTTGCCATTTGCCCTGCAAGGCTCCACTACCTGCACTGGGCCACATGGATACAGGGTCCGGCTCTGGTGGTCGAATCCGCCCGCCGCGGCGCAGGTGGTTCAAAGCGGCGACGACCTCGTGGTCCGAACCCCGGACGGCGACGTCGCGGTCGGCCGCGACGCCCGCGTCTCCCGTCGCGGCGACAAAGCTCTCATCACGATCTGCCTGCCGCGAGAAGAGTATGTCGCCTCCGTGCTGGCCGGCGAGAGCAGCGTGTTCCGGTCCGAGGAGGCGTCGAAGGCCATGGCCGTCGCGGCTCGCACTTATGCTTACCGTTTCCGCGGGCGTCACGCCAGGGAGGGCTTCGATTTCTGCGATACAACCCATTGCCAGGATCTGCGGCTAGCTGCCCGCTCGGACCGGCTCACGCGCGCGGTCGAAGCGACCGAAGGGGAAATGGTGTGGTTTGAGGGCGCGCCTGCCGCGACCTTCTATCACCGGCACTGCGGCGGCGTGACCGAAGCCGATCCGCACGGCCCTTATCTCCGACAACAGCACGACGGTTACTGTACTTCGACTGATCGCGGCGAGTGGAGCACCGTGCTGCCGAGGACCGAAATTGCCCGCGCACTTCGCGAAGCTGGGCTTCGCGTGGCGGGCGTCCCGCGCCTGGAGGTGCTGGAGCGATCCCCCTCGGGACGCGCCCGGACCCTGTTGATCGGCAACCTGCGGATGGATGCTCCAGCCTTTCACAATGCTATCGGGCGTGCCCTCGGGTGGACGCACATTCGCAGCACGTACTTCGACCTGCACGATTCGGGCGGCGCGGTCACATTTCAGGGACGGGGATTCGGCCACGGCATCGGTCTCTGCCAGGCGGGCGCTTCGAACATGGGCGACGCCGCCTTGAGCTACCGCGACATTCTGGCCTTGTATTACCCCGGAACGAAGCTCGGCATCACCGCGCAAGGCATCTCCTGGCGGGTGCTCGGCGGCGAGCGATCCGAAGTGTGGGTAACGGACACGAGTCAGTCGGACCTGCCGGCGATCGCCGACGGGATGATCGCGGAAGCCGAGCGGCGCACCGGGTTCAGGCTGTCGTACCGGCCAGTCTTCAGGTTCTACCCGACGGTGGCCGCGTTTCGCGATTCGACCGGCGAGTCGGGCCGGGTGGCCGCCGTAACCCGGGGCCGCGTCACTCGACTCCAGCCGGCGGGAGTGCTCCGGTCGGCGGGCATCCTGGAGGCCACCGTGCTTCATGAGGCGCTGCACCTGGCGGTGGAGAGCCGCGCCTATCCGTCGCTGCCGCCGTGGTTCCGGGAGGGGCTGGTGCAGCACCTGGCGTCTGTGCGCGGCGGCGACGCCGCGGCGCCCGCCCGGGTCGAACGGCTCGTTCGAGAACGCGGGCTGGCCGCGGTCCTCGGTTGGGTCGCTTCAGGATTGCCGGCTGATGTTCTCCGCCGAGAGCCTGCCGACCAGGGACGCCAGTAGCAGCCAGGAAGCGACGGCCAGCAAGTAGGCGAGGAGGAAGCGCGCGCCCATGCTCGCCGCCTGCGAAGCAATTCCCTCGACTTCAGGTACCCACCAGACCAGACGCATCGGCAGGTAAGCACCGAGAATCGCAGCGACGGCAAAGCCGGCCGGATAGCGCCAGTTCAGGCATGCGCGCAAGCCACCAGGCCGGAATCCCCGCGCCGAGAGGTGGTTCAGCAGCGGCAGCAGAATCATCACTGCACCGGCGATGGCCTCCGTGCGCCACACGGAGCGCTGCGAGGGAATCCACCGTAGCACACCCCATAAAGCCCCGACCAAGACGACCAGCCACGCGAGCAGCGCCGGCAGGCGTTTCACCGTGGCTCGCCACGGCACCCCTGCGTCCTGGTGGTACGCGGCCAGCGTCGCGCCGTGAAACAACAGGATCGCGCACACCGCAATCGCACCGAGCACACCGGAGGCAGCCACCTGCCACACCTCAGAGTCCGGCAGCGAGAACCAGGCCCACGCGAGCGTCAGCGCTACCAGGTTTCCCACTCCCTGCACGGCCCACAGCGCTTTCCGGTTCCAGACGGCGCGCGCGGCTTCTCCGAAGATCTTCATGGGCGCACCTCCAGGCTCGCCGGCGCCGAGGTCGCGAACCGGCCGGGTTCGTACATTCCCGAGGCGCGGGCCGGACTGATCCGGAATTGCCCCGGATTGACCACCTTCAGCAGATACCAGAACTCGGAATCGCGGGCGTTGAGGAACGTCTGGAAC
Source organism: uncultured Solibacteraceae bacterium (assembly GCA_964483455.1). Lineage (GTDB taxonomy): Bacteria > Acidobacteriota > Terriglobia > Bryobacterales > Bryobacteraceae > CAYZJD01. Next base: position 10,287 of record CAZACK010000093.1, on the reverse strand, counting down.
AGCGCCACGCGATCGTCGCGAAGCTCGCGGCGCGTGTACCACCAGTTCCACCAGCGGGACCTGCCGGCGATCTCGTAGAGATCGTCGCGCTCGATCGCCTCCGTACCCGCCGGGATCGGATCTTCGAGCAGCAAGTAATGCGATTCCGTCCCTTCGAGCACCAGCCGCACCGCGATGAGGTCGCCCGGCGACACCGGGCCGTCGAGCGGATGGATGCCGTAGACGATTCGTTCTTCCTGCCTGCCGGGCGACAGCTTGAAATACTCCCGCCGCAGTCCCAGCGGAAAGCCGCCCTCGCGCGCCGGCCGGTCCTCAGCCGTGTAGTACGAAGCCTCCGCCGACCAGTACAACGTGCCGGTCCCATTCGTGCGGAATTCGAGGGACTGCTTCGCGCCGCCGAGTTCCTTCTCCGCGATCCGGATCACGTGCGGCGCGGCGGCGAACGCATCGGAAGCCGTGAACCGCCGCGAGAGCGTTAGCCGCCCGTTCGCCGAAACGGTGAGGCTGATGTCGGGCTTCAACTCGCCGCTGATCCTCAGGTAGTCCGTGGTGCCGTAGATCACCATCGCGGTCTGCTTGGTCGAGTTCCAGTAGTAGCCGCCGTGCCGGTGGTTCACCAGCCAGGCGGCCGCCTTTGGCAGCAGCGGGCTGGCGGGCCGCACGTTGGCCAGGAGCTTGACGGCGTACGCCGTGGCTTCCGCCGTCGTTTCGCCGTGGAAGTCCATCAGCGTGTCGCGATCCACCGGCCAGTACGCCTCGCCGCCCTCTTCTTTGACGAGCCGTTCCAGCCGCCCGGCGATTTCCTCGGCGCCGCTCCGCCCGGCCTTCCGGAGAGCGAGGCCGTACAGCGCGATCCCGTACGCCGTCATCGAGTCCTGCCGCCGCGCCACGGCATCGAACACGGCCGCGTCCTTGGTCCCTGCCAGCGCGAGCGCGTAGGCGGCGTACGCTGACAGATCCGAGCCACGCGTCATCCCCTCGATCCGCGGGCGCAGCCAGCCGGCCGCGCGGCTCATGCTGTCGGGCCGCACTCGGACGCCCGCCTCGCTTGCCTGCGCCAGCCCGGCAAGCACGTAGGCCGTCATGAATGGATCGCTGTCATCCGACTTCCACCAGCCCCAGCCGCCATCCTCGTGCTGGAATTCGTACAGGCGGTCGAGCCCCATCCGGATCTTCTTTCCCAACTCGGCCTCGTCCAGGCCGCTCTTCAGTCCGAGTCCTTTGACCGCCTGCGACACAATCACGTTCGGCAGGAAACTCGACATAGTCTGCTACGTGCAGCCGTACGGATACGAGGTGAGGTATTCGAGCGCCGAGAAGATCGCGCCCGCAAGCGACGGAGACACGCGGATCTCGACGGCGCGCGATCCCGGCGTGGCCTTGTCCGGGAAGGCCAGCTCGGCCGTCGCCTGTCCTGAACCGGACAGCGAGCCCGAGCGCGACTCCGTGTACTTCACGCCGTAGGGCTGAACGGGGATGGTAAGCTCGAGCGCATCGGATTCCTCGTCGGTGAGCGCCTTGCCGAGTAACACAACACGCGCGCCCGGCCGGATTCTCAGCCGGTAGTCGGCGCGGGCCACGGCGCGGCTGGCGACCTCCAGGTCTCGAGTCGCGCCCTCGATCACGTCCGCGCCCTGCACATCGAGAGACACGCGCACGGTCTTCGCAGAGGCGAGGTAGTTTTGCACGATGGCTGGGATCGTGACCTCGTCGCCTTCCCGGAAAAAGCGCGGCGGCGCCAGACGCAGGATCAGATTCTTGCGGACGGTCACCCGGTGCACAGCGGCGCCGATGTGCGTGTCGGCGGTGACGCCCCGCGCCGTCGCCCGCCACGTAGTGAGCGCATCCGGAAAGCTGAACCGCGCTTCCGCCCGGCCGCTCGCGTCCGTCGCCAAGTCGGGAATCCAAAACGCGGTGTCGGGAAACGCCTTGCGCACGGCGGGGTCCACCAGCCGCTCCGGCTTGAGCTGGGCGAGGTTTTGGCGCCGCCGCACTTTAGCCAGTTGCATGACGCGGGTTCCGGCTTCACCTTCGAAGTAGTAACTCAAGGAAGAGCTGGTGTAAATCCGGTTCCAAGTGCGGCCGTAGAAGAAGTTCAGGATGTCCTGGCCGATTTCTCTCCGGATGGCGTAGATGGCTTCGTCCACTACGCCGAGACTGAATTCCGCACGGACGGGCTTGTCGAGGTGATCGCGCGCCTCGATCCGAAAGGCGGATGTCTCGCCCGGCTTGTATTCGGTCTTGGACGAAGTGAGCCGCACGTCGAGTTGCTGCTCCAGCGGGGGCACGCGGAGGCTCTTCGTTCCCTGGTAGAGCTGGTTGTCGCGGAGAAAGGCGGCGGTGACGAAGAAGTTCGGGGCATACTCGCGCCGGACCGGCACGTCGACCGTGACCGTCGGGCCCTTCGCCTGGACAACCTGCAAAGTGTGAAGGTCCGCGCCTTCCGCGCTGACGATCACGCTCGCCTCGGGCACGCCCGTCACGATCAGCACCTTCGCGGTTTCGCCGGGCTTGTAGGACTTGCGGTCCGGGACGATCTGGATGCGCTCCCGCGCCGAGTACCACCCGCCGGCGGCTCCGGCGATCCAGATGTGGCTCGTGTCCGACACCACACGGTTCTCCGGCGTGCGCGCCTTGACCCGCACGATGTACGATCCCGCCCCGCCGAGCGTGACCGGCACTTTCGTCTTCCCCTCGGGGCCGGTGCGCCCCTGGGCCGAGAAGATCCGGGGGCCTTCAGGCCGGTTCCAGCGCCATTCCGCGACTTCCAACTCGAACGGCTGGTCTGCCGGATTGCCGTCGTAGTCCCGCGCTTCGACGATGACGGCGGCTTGCGCGCCCGGCTCATAGACGTACTGCGCCGGCTCGGCGCGCACCAGGAATGTCCCCACGGTCGCCACCACGTAGCCCGAACCGGTGATCTCGCGGTTCGCCTGGTCGGTCACGCGGGCTTCGATGCGGTAGCGAACGTCCGAGTCCCGCGGCTCATTCGGAAGGCGGATGCGCAGCCGGCCGGAGGCGTCCAGTTGTCCGACTCCCTCAACGACCTGCTCGTCCGCGTAGTCTCCGGCGCCTTCGCCTTCTTCCTCGTCCGGTTCGTATTCGTAGAAAAGCGGCGACCAGTAGCGCGAGCGGTGGACGGCGTATGTGACCTTCGCGTTCGCCACCGGCTCCCCGAAGTAATAGCGCGCCTCGATGGCGGCTTCGACCGGCTCGCCTTGCAGAACCCGCCGCTTGTCGGGCAGCACCTTCACCTCGTATTCCGGCTTCTTGTATTCCTCGACGTGAAAGCCGCCGTACGCTTGCGACTGGCCGGAGCGAACCGAGAGGCTGTAGTAGCCGAGCGCCGCGGAAACGGGCAGGTCCAGTTCGCCGTGCAACGTGCCGACGGAGGAAACGGACAGCCGCCTCTGAAGGACCGGCTTGCTGTCGGGATCCTCGATGAGCACGTCCACTTCGCGCAGTGCGGGAAGGGCGTACCCCGTCCCGAGTTTGCGGCGAAGAATGCCGCGGAAGGACACCTTATGGCCCGGCCGGTATACGGGGCGATCGGTGTAGAGGTATCCGATCCAATTGTCGGAGGACTCGCCGATGTTGTAGCCGTACAGGCCGTTCACCGCGAAGTCATCGCCGGACCGGGCCAGCACGAGCACCGATTCGATGCGGGTCCCCGCCACCGGCACGTCCACGGCCCCATCGGCGCGGCTCGCCGTGCGGGCGACTTCCTTGCGGTCGGCGAGCACCTGCACGTCGGAACGCGGAACCGGCATCCCGGTCCGGCGGTTCACAAGCTGCGCGAACACCCGGCCGGGACCACTCTTGGTGAGGATGGCCAGGTCGGTGACCAGCACGATGGTGAACGCGCGCAGGCGTCCGTTGGTGGCTTCGACGAGGTAGAGTCCCTTGTCCCGCACCTCGACGGGCACGGTTTGCGCATCCCATCGCTGCGACGTGCCTACCGGCTGGCGCCACACGGTGACGAGCCGCTGCGGGTTGAGGAGCGGCACGGTGGCGTAGGAATCCTTGCGCGCGATGCGGCGCGCCTTGGCGGCCTCCCGTGCCGCCAGCATGTCGCGGATCTCCGCTCGCGACTCCGCCGAGAACTGGGCGCGGATGAGATCGCGCGCGCGGTTGCGCCAGGCGCGCTTGAACTGGTGGAAGCGTTCGAGCGGCGTCGTTGTCTCGGGCGGACGGGGCGGGGCCTGTCCTCCGAAGCGATGCGCGTCCGGAAGCGACTGGAAGAAAGCAAAGGGGTCTTGCACGCGATAGACGCGAAACTCCAGTTCTTTCACGTTGTGCGCCCAGAGCTGGATGGCGGGCCTCTCGCCCGGAGCGTACGTGCGGTTGCTGCTGACGGAGAAGAATCCGCGGCCCGGGTCGTCATCCTGACCGAGGGTGACGGCACTTGCCGCCAGGACGAAAAGGCACACGGCCACCCGGCGGCCTCCCGACCCTTCCCTGTTCGCCTTCAGTCGTGCAAAATGTTCCATCGGAAGACCCCAAGGAAATTCGCATTGCCAACCACCGGCCGCCACTGCGGGATCGGGTGCCGCGACAATTCGTCCACCGGCATTCGCCTAATTTCACCACGGTTCGTGCCAGACGATCCTGTGTGGTAGACCACCCACGGTTGGCCTGCATCTTCATAATGGCTCGCGCCGACGAAGATCATCGCGTGGAACGGCAGGTTCTGCCCAAGCTGCCGGTAGAACAAGAGGTCGCCCCTGCCGGCGTGTCTCACGTCACGGCTGACGAGGAACGTGTTCCGCCGCATGAGCGTCTCGGCGTCTGCGAACTCGGCGAACGCGCCTGAGCCAACATCGTCCGGTGTCATCGGGCCTGGCGTCACACGGAACAGCGACGCGCCGATCAGCGTGTGCGGATATTGATACTTCCGCACGCCGGGGACGTTCGGCACGTCCGGCAGGCCGAGGTCGCCAGCCCAGCGCCCGTCATGCGCGCGGAGCGCCTCGCGGTAAGCGAACCGGATGAGCGCCGCGCAGTCGCTGATCTCGGCGGGCACAGAATCCGGTGAGCGGAAAAACTGCGCCTCGGCAAGGAATGTAAACCACTCGGTGAACGCGCGCCGGTCCGCTTCGTCGGTAAGCCTCAGGCAATCCGGGGTGCCGTCGCTATCTGAATCGGTGGTGTCGGCCACAAGCCGGAGAGCAACTCGAGCGGGCTTCAACGTGCCGGCGCGGACTTCAAGCGCAGCCTCGCCCGGCAACACCCCGGCCCTCAGCACGACCTGCACGCTGCTACCTTCCGCCGCCACCGACTGAACCGAGACCCGCCGGCGCCCCTCGACGACGTCCGCAAACGGCGTCCGCACCGGAGCGCTTGAGCGGAACACGAGCGTTGCCGTCGAAAAGCCGTCGGCGGCGAGGGTGCCGGGAGCGGTCACCAGGCGAAGGTCTACCCTCTCCCCACACGCCGACAGGACCAGGTACGCCAGCCCGGCGGCGCATCGGAGCGAACTTCGCATTGCGATCAAGCATACCCGATTTCAAGGCACTTGCCTCAACTTTGGGGAGGAAACTGAAAGCCCGGTCAGCCCTGGGATTCTCAAAGCGGGATTTCCAGGATTCGATCTTCCCATTCGCTCGGCACGGATGCCGCCCAGATCTCGATGAGAGCCTCAGCGACGGCCATTTCGAGGTCAGGAACGTCTTCGACTTTCGCCTCCGGCGCGGTCACGAAATCGATGGCCGGCTCCCGTCGCAGGCAGGCCGACACAATGTGCTGGGTGAGGCATGCGGTCAGCAAGAAAGCGAATCATGAGGCTTTCTCAGCCGCGAGAGCTCAGCTCACGGCGAGCATCCTCCAACCTCTCCTTCAAGCCGGCCGGGGCTGGGTGCTGCGCGCGAAACTCGTCCCACTTCCTATCGGTTTCGCGGAGGGAAGCTTCGGCTTTGTTGGCAAGGTAGAACGCCAGGGCGCCGTGAATCTGCTCCAGCGAGAGAACGGGGAAGCTCCGTTGAATGCTTTCGGCCGGTGGTCCGTTGGTGTATTCCTGGACGATAACGTCAAGCGGCACTCGGGTCCCGGCGATGTAAAAGGAGTTGTCCCGCCGTTCCACGTAGTCGCGAACCATTGGGCTTTGCCTCGCTGCTATTGATAATACCGAGGCGGATCTACGCCGACCCCAGCTTCCGCTTCCGCAGCTCGTCCACCGTCACCGCCAGGATGATCACCGCGCCGATAATCGCCTGCTGCAAGTACGGCGAAATGCCGAGCAAATCGCTGCCGTTCGAAAGCAGGCCCATGATGAAGGCGCCGATCAGCGTGCCGATGACGCTGCCCTCGCCGCCGCGCAGGCTGCCGCCTCCGATTACCACCGCCGCGATCACCTGAAGCTCGTAGCCCTGGCCGGCGGTGGGCTGGCCGGTCATCAGGCGCGAGGCCTCGATCATGCCCGCCAGGCCGGTGAGCATCCCGCAGATCGCGTAGACCGCCGCCGTATGGAACGCCACCGGGATGCCTGCGTAGAGCGCCGCGTCGGGATTGCTGCCGATGGCGAACGCGTATCGCCCCAGCCGTGTGTGTTCGAGAATCACATGGGTGATCGCCGCGCAGGCCACCAGTAACCACAGCACGAACGGCACGCCCAGCAGGTTCCCTTCGCCGAGATAAGAGAACGACGGCGGAATCTTGTGGACGGGCAGGCCGTTGGAGATGATCAGCGTCAGCCCGCGCACGATGCCGAGCGTGCCGAGCGTGACGATGAACGGCGCGATCTTCAGCCGTGTGGTGAAGAAACCGTTGACAAAGCCCCAGAACAGGCCGGTGAGGACGCCGATCACCACGCCGGCCGGCACCGGGTAGCCGCGCTCCATGGCCATCGTGCCGAGCAGCCCGCCCATGGCCAGGATGGCGCCGACCGAGAGATCGATCCCGCCGGCGATGATCACCAGCGTCATGCCGAGCGCCATGATGTTGATCACCGCCGTTTGCCGCACCACGCTCGACAGGTTGGTGTTCGTCAGGAAGTGCGGCGAAGCGATGGACAGCGCGGCAAACAGCACCACCAGGCTGAGGGCGGGCAGCAGCTTCTGGATCACTGCAATTCCTCCCGCGGCTGCGAGCCGGCACCGTGCAGCACCGCGTGGCGCATGATCTCCTCCTGCGAGGCGCCCCTCGGCAACTCGCCGGTGATCCGCCCGCGCCGCATCACCAGGATACGGTCGGCCACCTGCAACAGCTCCGGCATCTCCGAGCTGACCATCAGAATGGCGGCGCCGGAGCGGGCCAGCTCGTCCATCAGTTGGAACACCTCGGTCTTGGCGCCGACGTCGATGCCTCGGGTAGGCTCATCGAACAGGAAGACTCGTGCCTTGCGGAAAACCCATTTGCCGATGACGACCTTCTGCTGGTTGCCGCCGCTCAGCCGGCCGGCGAGCTGCCGCGGCGACTCGGCGCGCACCCGTAGCCGCTGGATCATCTCGGCGCAGGCCCGCTTCTCGGCCGCGCGTTTCACGAATCCGAACACGCTCAAGACGGGAAGGCTGGCGTGCGTGAGGTTGTGGCCGATGGGCAACAGCACGGCGAGGCCGTCCTTCTGCCGGTCCTCCGGGATCAGCGCCATGCCCTCGTGGACGGCCTGGCGCGGAGAACGGATGCGCGTCTCCCGGCCGGCGATCCGGACCGAACCCGAGTCCCGAGGGTCCACCCCGAACAGCGCCCGGCAAAGCTCGGTGCGTCCCGCCCCGATGAGCCCGGCCAGACCGACGATCTCGCCGGCCCGCAGCGTGAAGCTTACGTCCTCAAACAGCGGCCGGCGCGTGAGATTCTCGACCCGCAGCAGCTCTTCGCCCGGCGGCTGCGGAGTCCGCTCATAGAAGGCGGCCACCTCTCGGCCGACCATGTACCGGATGATGCGATCCGTGGTCAGCTCGCCGAGCGGAGCCGAGTGCACCGTCTCGCCGTCGCGCAGGATGGTGACCCGATCGCCGACCGCGCGCAGCTCCTCGAGCCGGTGCGTGATGTAAATGACCCCCATGTTGCGCTCGCGCAGCGCGCGCACGATCCGGAAAACCTCTTCCGTCTCGGTTTCCGAGAGCGACGATGTCGGCTCATCGAAGATCAGGAGACTCGAGCCGTGGTAGATGGCGCGGCAAATCTCGACAAGCTGCTTGCCGGCCGGGCTCAGCCGCTCCACGCGCCAGTCGGCGTGCAAGGGGAATCGATGCTCTTCGATCACGCGCCGCGCCCGCTCGAGCATCTTGCGCCGGCTCACCCAGCCAAGCGGAAGCCGGTCCTCGCGCCCAAGAAAAATGTTCTCGGCCACCGAAAGATGCGGCGCGAGCAACGATTCCTGGTGCACCATGGCGATGCCGATGGCGGCCGCCTCGGCGGGCTTCGTGAGGCGCACTTCCCGCCCTTGCCAGCGCATCGAGCCGCCGTCGCGCTCGACCATTCCGGCGACGATCTTCACGAGCGTGGACTTGCCGGCGCCGTTTTCGCCGAGCAGCAGGTGCACCTCGCCGGGATTGACCGACAGGTCGCCTTTGCGGAGGGCCACCACGCCGCCGTAGCGCTTTTGAATCCCGGAGAGTTCCAGGAGCATTGGAAAGGACAGTCTACGACAAACGGCGGTTGCGGAGCCGCCGCCGCTGGCGCCTCGGGAAAGAAGACGTCCCATGCAGCCGGTTGGGAAACGTGAAAGAGAGGATATTGGCCGCCGATGAACGCCGATCAACGCCGATAACAAAGAAGTAGTTATCCGCGTTCATCGGCGGCGGAAGATCGTGGTCGGTCTGTGGCGGAGGCCGCGCTAATCCTCTTCTCCGGTCTTCTCCTCGCCCAGGTCGGTCAGGCGGTTCTCGAACTTCGTCAGATGGTGCAGGAACACAAGCTGGATCTTCCCGGTCGGTCCGTTGCGCTGCTTGGCGAGCATCAGCTCGGCGACGCCCTTCAGGTCCTCGCGCTCGGGTTTGTAGACTTCCTCGCGGAAGATGAACGCGACCACGTCGGCGTCCTGTTCGATACTCCCGCTTTCACGGAGATCGCTGAGCTGTGGCCGGTGATCGCCGGGGCGGGTCTCCGGGGCGCGGCTCAACTGGGAGAGCACCATCATCGGCACGTCCAGTTCCTTGGCCAGCAGCTTGAGCCCTCGCGAGAGCGAACTGATCTCCTGCACGCGGTTCTCGAACCGGCCCCGGCCGCTCATCAACTGGAGGTAGTCGAGCACCACCAGCCCGAGGGGGCGCTCCGCTTGCAAGCGCCGCAGCTTGGCGTGCATGTCAATGAGGTTCGAGCCGGAGGTGTCGTCGATATAGAGCGGCGCTTCGAATAGATCGGTGGCGGCCATCTGGAGGCGGCGGCGTTCCTCCATGTCGAGGTACCCGAGGCGAAACCGCTGGCTGTCGACGCGAGCCGAAGCGCACAGGAGGCGCGTGAGCAGGCTTTCCTTGGACATTTCCAGCGAGAAAACCGCCACCGTCTTGCCGAGCTTCACGGCCGCATGCTGGGCCATGTTCAGCGCCAGGGCCGTTTTCCCCATCGCGGGGCGTCCCGCGATAATGATCAGCTCACCCGGGTGCAGCCCGCCCGTCAGCTCGTCGAAGCGTTTGAAGCCGGTGCTGAGGCCGCGGACGCGCTTGCTCGGGTCGAGGAACGCGTTGATGCCGCCGCTGAACTGCTCGAGGATCTCGGCCGGGGTCACCAAGCCGGCCTTGGCGTTCGATTCGCCCAGCTTGAGCAGCGACTCCTCGGCGCTGGCGAGGATCTCGTCGGGCTCCTCGGCGCCCATCAGGCAGCGGTCGATGGTCTGCTGGGAAACCAGGATCAGCCGCCGCATGGTGGACTTGTCCCTGACGATGCGGACGTAGCTGTCGAGGTTGTGAATGTGCGGCAGGCCTTCGTCGAGCGAGACGAGGTAGCTCATCCCGTCCACCGACTCGAGCTGGTTGTGCTTCATCAACTCGTGGGCGAGCGTGATGCGGTCGATCTTCTCCCCGCGCTCGTGCAGATCGGCCATCCGCTGGAAGATGCGGCGGTGCTTTTCGAGGCTGAAGTCGTCGGCGCCCAGGGTGGCCGCCACCTGGATGAACAGCTCCGTGTCCAAAAGGATGGAGCCGAGCACGTACCGCTCCGCGTCGAGGTTGGCCGGCAGTCCCTTCTGGAGTGCAAGATCGGTGGTGGCCATCGCTACCGCGTTCTAGATTACAGTCGTGTAAACTTTCCGGCAAGGAAAATCAACCGGCATTGGATCGTGACAGTTAGGCTCTTGGAAACCTGACTTGGCGATTCCACATCTACTGTCTCCCGAAAGTCCTTTCCCGCCCT
>CAZACK010000092.1:0-21008 GCA_964483455.1 uncultured Solibacteraceae bacterium | reverse complement strand
TCAACGCCTTCGCCATCGTCAGCGGCGACAGCGACTTCATCCCGCTGGTGAACAAGCTGAAGCAGTACGGCAAGACGGTGTTCGTCGTCGGCGGCAAGGCGTTCACCAGCACTATCCTCCAGCAAAACTGCCACGAGTTCATCAGCTACGAGTCGATGATCGACGAGCCACGCAAGCAGCGGCCGCAGGCGCAGGAGGAAGGGTCGCGGGAGAAACGCCGGGACCGCAGGCGGCTGGCGCCGCTGGCGCTGGAGCAGGCCATGCCACTGGTCGAGCGCGCTCTCCAGGTGGTCGAGCGGCGCGGCGTCCAGCCCCAGCTCGGGCTGCTCAAGTCGACGATGCTGCAACTGGACGCCGCCTTCACCGAGAAGGCCTACGGCGCGGGCAGCTTCTCCGACTTCGTCGAGAAGCTGAAGGGCGCCGGCTACATCAACGTGTCGGGCAGCGAGGGCCGCTATATTATCGAACGCGTCACCGCCAAAGCGCCCGAGGCGGTCGCGGTCAAGCCCGAGGAAGCGCTGCCGCTGCTGCGCGACGTCCTCGAAACGCACCGGCTGGAGATGGAAAGCGGCTGCCTGGCCGACGATCTCGAGGGGTGGGTACAGGCGGATCATCCCGACTTCGCGCCCGCCGCGTACGGCTTTCAGGAATTCGCCGAGTTCCTCAACTACGCGCAGGACAAGCTGCTGGTGCGGGTCGAACCGGACGAGGAGAAAGGACTGCTGGTCTACCTCGGCGCCGAGTTCTATCCGCCGGCGCCGCCGGAAGAGCCGCCCGCGCCCGAGCCGGAGATGGAGATGGAGATCGACGAGCCGCAGCCGTACGTCGCCGGCCAGCCGACGATCTTCGAGCCGCAACCGCCGCCGCCCGAGCCGGCCAAACATCGCGGCGGCCGGCGCAAGAAGGGCGCCGGCGCGCCGGCCGCGCGCAAGCCCCGGGTGAGGCGAACCAGCCCCCATCCGCGCGGTTCCCATCCGATGGTGTAAGCCGCCGAAGGCGCGCGAGTATTTTTGCGTTTTGATTCTTGCCTTTCGCCTTTCCGCGGCGTTTCGCTCAGCGCCATGGCATAATGCCTCCCGGAGCTTTGTCCATGAGCAACAGCCTTGATCTTTCCCGAAGGCAACTTCTGCAATTCGCCGTAAGTGCGGCCGCGGCCCCGCCGCCGGGCCGCGCCAGGATCGGGTGCGTGAGCTGGTGCTTCCATTCCTTCGCGCCCGGCACAAATCCGGAACAGGCGATCGACATCATCGGAGAGCTGGGCTTCGAAGGCATCGACCTGATCGTGCTGGCGCGCGGCGACTTCGAGACCTACTGGACGGATTCCACCGTCGACCGGCTGCGGAAACAGCTCGAGCGGAACCGTCTCCAGGTCGCGCAGTTCGTCCTGTTCCAGCCCGTGGTCGAGGGCTTGACCAGCCGCGACCCGGAAGAGCGCAAGCGCAGCCTCGATTACTTCGAAACCGGCTGCCGAACGGGGCGGAAACTCGGCGCCCCGATCCTCAACATCGTCGCGCCGTGGGCCCGCGAACTGAAAGGCCCGAGCGACTACCTGCCCCGCTACTACGAGCTCAGCGAGCCTAAGCCGGAAGAGAAGTTCCACATCGACATCGCGCCCGGCTTCGACTGGGAGGAACTGTGGAGCCTCTACGTCCAGACGACCAAGGCCTGCCTCGAACGCGCCAAGCGCCACGGCATGAAGCTCTCGATCGAGCACCACACCCATTGCATGATCCCCGACGCCGCCAGCTTTCTCCGGCTCTGGGACGCCATCCGCGACCCCGCCCTCGGCTACAACCTCGACACGGGCTGGACGTTGAGCCAGCGTGAATACCCGCCGGTCGCGATTCACAAGGTCGGACCCAGGCTGATGAACGTCCACGCGCGCGATATCGACGGCCTGATGCACAGGTTCGTCCACGCCGGCGAGGGCGTGATGGATTTCCGGGCGATCGCCGAGGCGGTCAAGGCCACCGGCTTCCGCGGCTTCCTGTCGATCGAGCAGGACAAGCACCCGGGCGACATGAAGGGGACCTGCCGCCGCTACCTCAGCATGATGAAGGAGTACCTCGGCTGAGCGGCATGCGCCTTCGCTTTCTCACTTCGACGCCGCTCGACATCGTCATGGGCAGCGGCACGTTCGCCGGCATCGGGACGCTCGCCCGCGCTGTTCGCAAGCTCGGCGTCGAGGTGCGGATCCTGACGCCCGGAATCCGCCTGCCGGTGTACACCGCCACCCGCCTCGTCTTCAATGAGCAGCTCAGCCTTCGCTCGGGCGGCGGCTGCGACGCGACGGTGGGCTTCGACATGGACGGATATCGGGTCGCCGGCCGTGAAGGGCCGCCCCACATCGCCTCCATCAAGGGGGTCATCGCCGACGAGATGCGCTTCGAGCGCGGGCTGACACGGCTGACGATGGCCGTCCAGGCCGCCTGCGAGCGCAAGCACGTGCGCCGCGCGGACCTCGTCATGACGACCAGCCGCTACGCGGCCGGACGGATCGAGGAGCTTTACGGCATCCCGAAAGCCGGCAGCATCGTGCCGGAGCTGATCGACCTCGCCGGCTGGCGGAAGCTGTTTCAAGACAATCCGGCGGCGCCGGATCCGGCGAAGTTCACGGTCCTTTCCGTTTGCCGCTTCTACCCCCGAAAACGGCTCCACCTTCTGCTCGAGGCCGCGGAGCGGTTGCGGGATCGCACCCCCGGCCTCGAGGTCCGCCTCGTCGGGGGCGGCCCCGAGTATCCGAAACTCGAAGCGCTGCGGCGCGCCAAGCGGCTCGAGGACAAGGTGCTGTTTCTCGGCGACGTCTCTTCGCCGGACCTCGCTCGGGAATACAACCGCTGCGACGTGTTCTGCCTTCCCAGCGTGCAAGAGGGTTTCGGGATCGTGTTCTTAGAAGCGATGGCAGCGGGGAAACCGGTTGTGGCGGCACGGGCCGCCGCCGTGCCGGAGGTCGTCCCGCAAGGGCTCCTCGTCGAGCCGGACAACGCGGACGCGCTCGCGGAAGCGATCTGGCGGATGCATCGCGAGCCGGACGAGCGCGCGGCCCTGGCGGCGCAGGGCCGGCGCGTCGTCGAGCAGTATGACGCCCCAAAGGTGGCGGAATTGTTCCTGAAGCAGGTGCAAACACTGGTTCCTGGCGGGGGCGGGGGTTCCCCCGAAGTCAACTAATGCCGGAAATGCCGCACGCCGGTGAACACCATCGCCAGTCCGAGACGATCCGCCGCTTGAATCACTTCCTGATCCTTCACCGAGCCGCCGGGCTGAATGACCGCGGTGACGCCGTGTTTCGCCGCTTCCTCGACTCCATCCGGGAACGGGAAAAAGGCGTCGGAAGCCATCACTGTCCCCGCCACCGGCAGCACCGCCTTCATCGCCGCCACCTTCACCGAGTCCACCCGGCTCATCTGACCGGCGCCGACACCCACTGTCTGGCCCGCTCGCGCGAAGACGATCGCGTTGGACTTCACGTGCTTCACCACTTTCCAGGCGAACTCGAGGGCTCGCCATTCTTCCTCCGCCGGCGCCCGTTCGGTCTTCACCGCCGCCTGAGCGCGATCGAGCCTGTGCAGATCCGCCGTCTGCGCCAGGAAGCCTCCGCTAATCGACTTGACGACCAGCCGGTCCGCCGCCGGATTCTTGACGTTCAGCACCCGGAGGTTCTTCTTGCCGCCGAGGACGGCGAGCGCTTCGGGTGAGTAGCCGGGCGCGGCGATCGCCTCCACAAACAGCTTTGCGACTTCGCCCGCCGTGTCGCCGTCAACTTCCCGGTTGAAGGCCAGCACGCCGCCAAAGGCCGAGACCGGGTCGCATTCGAGGGCGCGCTGGTACGCCTCGACGAGACTGGCCGCTTCCCCGCAGCCGCACGGATTGGTGTGCTTGATGATCGCCGCCGCCGGCGCGTCGAATTCCAGAACGAGCTGCCAGGCGGCGTCCAGGTCGACGAGGTTGTTGTAGGAGAGATCCTTTCCCTGGAGCTGTTCGGCTCCGGCAATGCCGGACTCGCGCTTGGAGTACATGGCCGCCGATTGGTGCGGATTCTCGCCGTATCGCAACGGCAGCGCCAGGTCGGCGCGGAGGTCGAGCATGCAGGGCAGATCCCGCTGGCGTTCCACGAACCGGTCGCCTTCGACGTCGATGCGGGCCAGCCGCGCGCTGATCGCCCGATCGTAGTCGGCGGTGAGGCGGAACGCCTTCCTTGCCAGGCACCAGCGGGTGGCCGGCGAAAGGTCGCCGCCGGTCATCCGCATCTCGGTCAGGACCGATTCGTAGTCCGACGGAAGGACGACCACCGCGACGTCCTGGAAGTTCTTCGCCGCGGCGCGGATCATCGTCGGGCCGCCGATGTCGATGTTCTCGATCAGCTCCTCGACGCTCGCATCCGGCTTGGCGGCGATCTTGTTGAAGTCGTACAGGTTGACGATGACCATGTCAATCGTCTGGATGTTGTGGGCGAAAAGCGCCTTCCGGTGCTCCTCGTTTCCGCGGACGGCGAGGATTCCTCCCGCGATCCGCGGATGGATGGTCTTCACGCGTCCGTCGAGCATCTCGGGAAAGCCGGTAACTTCCGAGACGTCGCGAACGGACAGGCCGGCCTCGCGCAGCACCCTGGCGGTCCCGCCGGTGGAGACGAAGCCCACGCCGAGGTCCCGCAGGCCGAGCGCGAATTCCACGATTCCTGCCTTGTCAGTCAAGCTGATCAAAGCGCTCTGGATCTTGGGCATGGCAATCCATTTTGGCACAGCCCAACCGCCTAACCGAACAACCGAACAACCGTATAATCTCCTTGTGCCCCATCCAGTCACGCTCATCCCCGGCGACGGAATCGGACCCGAGGTCGCGGACGCCGCCGTCCGCGCCATCGAGGCCA
This sequence comes from uncultured Solibacteraceae bacterium, assembly GCA_964483455.1. Lineage (GTDB taxonomy): Bacteria > Acidobacteriota > Terriglobia > Bryobacterales > Bryobacteraceae > CAYZJD01. The sequence continues at coordinate 16,141 of CAZACK010000092.1, read as the reverse complement.
CCGGCGTTCCCATCCATTGGGAGCGAGTGGAGCTCACCCGGGACATCATCGCGCGATCCGGGGAGAGCGTTCCAGAGGAGGTGATTGAATCCGTACGGCGCACGCGCGTCGGGCTCAAGGGCCCGGTCACCACGCCGGTCGCCGGCGGCTTCCAGAGCGTGAACGTCGCCCTGCGCAAGAGGCTCGACCTGTTCGCCAACGTGCGCCCGGTACGCACTCTGCCCGGCTTGAAGACGCGCTTCCAGGACACGCGGGTGGACATGATCATTTTTCGTGAAAACACGGAAGATCTCTACGCCGGGCTGGAGCACGAAGTAGTCACGGATGTCGTCACCAGTCTGAAGGTCATCACCCGCCGCGCCTCGGAGCGGATCGCAAGATACACCTTCGAGTTCGCGCAGCGGGTCGGCCGCAACAAGATAACAGCCGTTCACAAGGCCAACATCATGAAGCTCGGAGACGGCCTGTTCCTGCGCTGCTGCCGGGAGGTGGCCAGGGAGTATCCGGACATCGAGTACAAGGAGCTGATCGTCGACAACGCCGCCATGCAGCTCGTCATGCGCCCCGAGACGTTCGACCTGCTACTGATGCCGAACTTGTACGGGGACATCATGTCGGACCTCGCCGCCGGGCTGGTCGGCGGTCTCGGCATCGTTCCCGGGTCAAACATGGGGGAGAAGCATGCGGTCTTCGAGGCGGTGCACGGCAGCGCCCCCGATATCGCGGGGAAGGGGATCGCCAACCCCACCGCCATCATGCAGTCGGCCGCGCTGATGCTGATGCACCTCGGCGAGCACGCCGCCGCAGGGAAACTCCAACAGGCACTGGAACGGGTCTACGCCGAAGGGAAACACCTCACGCAAGACGTCGGCGGCGCCGCCGGCACGGTCGAGTTCACCGATGCGGTGATCCGCAATATTGAGGCGCTGCACTAGCGCCTGGTTGTTCAAGGAAGATGTTCCATGCCGCCGGCGGAGCGGCATGGAAGGTATCAACGGGCCGCCGAGAATAGCCCTGCGGCCGCGTTGAAGCCGGCCTGAGATCGCTCAGGTGCACCGTGTGGCGGGCAAGCAGGCCCATCTCGGACCCGTTGTAAATGGCCGCGGCGCGCCGGTCCAGCTCCTTGGCCTCCGTCTTGCGCTTGCTTTTTCGGAGAGCCTCAGCGTAGCCGGCCAGCGCGTCCGCCACAACCGTATGCTCCGGCCCCAGTTTGCTTTCGGCGATCTCCAGCGCCCGGCGAAAGGCGGAATCCGCCTCCGCGTGCAGGCCCAACCGGGCGTACGCCGCGCCGATGTTGGTGAGCACACGGGCCAGGATCGGGTGATCCGGCGAATACTCCCGTTCCCAAATGCTGAGGCTCCTGAGCAGGCAGGACAGGCCCTCCGAGATTCGGTTGCGGGCGATCAGCGACAGACCAAGAATGTTGTAGGCCATGGCAGCCTGCGAGCTGCCGGCCTGATGGGTCCTCTGGTAAAGCGCCAGTGACTGTCGCGCATATGCCTCCGCCTCCGACGAACGATTCAGCTTGTAAGCGTGAATTGACTGAAGGGCGTAAGCCCGCCCGATTTCCGGGTGATCCGGGGGCAGCGACTTCAGCGCGATTTCCAGGCTTCGCCGGTGCGCTGCCTCCGCTCGCGGCAATTGCCCCCTTTCCAGGCAGAGGGTTCCCAGGTTTCTCAGGGGCGAGACAATGTCCGGATGCTCCTTGCCCAGTTCTCTCTCGATCGTGCGGATCGATCGCAGGAAGAATTCTTCCGCTTCTATGTGTTTCCCCAGGGTTTGCGACGCCACGCCGAGGCGACTCAGAATGGCGGCGACCCGGGGCGCGCCTTGGCGCATTTCCTCCGCCTGCTGTAATGCGGAGAGCCAGGCCGCACACGCTTCCGCGTAGCGGCCCTCGAGCTCGTGCCGGTTGGCCTGCGCCATGATGTCTCTGACCGGGTCGGCGTCCGCTGCTGCCGTCCCCACCAGGACCAACAACAGGAATGTCGCGGGGATCATCCCTCGACCGACGTTTTGTATCATCTGACTTGCCCCTCTGCTACAGAAAAGACAAGTGATGCGCGTGCTATTCCCGCAGGACAGGCCTCCTGGCCTTGACTCAGGGCAGTGCCGTCGCGATCCCGAGTGGGTTGTGGGGCGGACGCCCTGGATCAGTTGGACTCCGATTTTGCCCGACGACGGATTACGGTTCGCACGTTACCGGCTGGTGGGATCGATCGCCGACGGCGTTTCGGCGTTATCATACACTCTGCAACTCCGCCCATGCCCAAGCCTGTCAAACCGCTTCGAATCGTCAATAGCGTGGCGCCCATCCGGATCTGCGACAACGGCGGATGGACCGATACGTGGTTTGCCGGGCACGGCAACGTTTTCCACATCGCCGTCTATCCGTACATCGAGGTGCAGATGAAGGTGTTCGAGCACCACGGTGATCGGGCGCGGATCACTATCCACGCGGAGAATTACGGCCAGCGGTACACCATTTCCGAGCCGCATGGCCTCTACGACAAGCACCCGCTGCTCGAGGCGGCGATGGATTACATGCGAATCCCGGCCAACGCCGCCATCGAGGTTTCCATTTACAGCGAGGCGCCAAGCGGCTGCTCGACCGGCACGTCATCCGCGGTCAGCGTGGCCCTCATCGGCGCGCTCGACTGCCTGACGCCCGGGCGGATGACACCGCACGAAGTAGCCGTGGCCGCTCAGCGAATCGAAACCGAGCTGCTCCAGCAGCAATGCGGCATTCAAGACCAGATCGCCTCGGCGTACGGCGGGATCAACTTCATCGACATGTACCAATACCCTCACGCGTCGGTCAGTCCGATTCGGATTCACGACGCGCTGTGGTGGGAGCTGGAGAGCCGGCTTTCGCTCATCTATCTCGGCCAGGCGCACAGTTCTTCGGAAGTGCACCAGATGGTGATCCGAGAGATGGAGGAGGCCGGGCCGGAGGCGGACAAGCTCCGCCCGCTGCGCCGGACCGCCGGCCGATCAAAAGACGCGCTCTACGCCGGCGACTTCCACGAGTTGGGCCGGGTGATGATCGACAACACCGAAGCGCAGCGGGCCTTGCATCCGGCGCTGGTGGGTCCGCATCACCAGCGGGTCATCGACCTCGCCCAAGCGCACGGGGCCAACGGTTGGAAGGTGAACGGAGCGGGCGGCCACGGCGGCTCGGTGACCATCCTCAGCGGCTCGGACCGCAGCGCCAAACGCGCCATGATCCGGGAAATCGAAGCCGACGGCCGGAATTACCGCAACATCCCGATCTTCCTGAGCCGCTTTGGCCTGAGGGTCTGGGAGTCGGCGACTGGGTAGGCCCCGGTTGCGTACGAAAACGTTTCACGCAAACCGTCTAGCGGACATAAGAATTTTTGAGCCGCCGATGAACGCCGACGTGCGCCGATGACAGGGAACAACCTCTGGCCGTTGATTGGCGTTAATCGGCGGCCCAAGCCGTCCGGCCTCTGAATGCTGCCTGCCAGGGAGCGGATCCGTTATTTCGGATTCTGGGTTTGCTTGTCGTGCTTTTCCTTGTAGATCTTCTCGCTGAGCTTGTCCTGCTTGTGCTCGATCTTGGCTCGCTCTTTGGCGGTCAAGCCTCCTCCGTCGGCGCGGTCCTTGCGGATCTCGCGGTGGAGTTTCGCCTCCCGCTGTTCCAGCTTCAGCGTTTCTTTCTTGGTGAGCTGCCCGGATTCCACTCCTTCTCCGATGCGCTTCTGCTGCGCCTTTTGCCGCCCTGCCGGACGGTCCCCAAATGCCCCAGGTACAACCAGTGCTCCGGCAATCAGAGCTGCCAAATAGAACTTCTTCATTTCTAAGAGCCCTCCTGTCTGGCAATGACGTAGTCGGCGGTTCGAGGGTTACGGAGCCAGTCCGCGTGAGACAATCGGAATTCTACCATGCGCCTTCGAGGACTGGCGGCTATGGCATCGTACGCCCTATTGGCGCTGCTGGCTGCATTCACCTTGGAACTGAAGCCTCGGGTATTGGTCTGGTTGTTCCTGGCCGCCCTGGCCGCGAAGACGTGGATTCATTCCAAGAGAGATCCGTGACAATCCTTCCCAGGCGTACCGTTTCGGGACTGGTGGTCCCGTTTCGGGCCTTTGGCGCGTCTGGCGGCACCGAATTGAGCTAACGCGAGGGGGCCATTCGGTGATCGACCCCTCGGCCGTTGACCTGTAGACATCCGTAAGCTGTTGCCATCCAGTAGGTAACTCACCCTAGTCTGCGCCGCGGCGCTCTCATCCCGGTCCTGGAGTTTCGTTTGCTCTTCGCCTTGTTGTCGGGCGGCAGGATTCGGGCCGGAATCGGAACGGAGCGGGCCGCGAAATCAACCAAGCGAGGACTCGGCAGATGCACGGCACAAGTGTCCACAAAGAGCGGATTGGCAAGGATGATCAACAGAATCGAGACAGGATTATTGTGGATCACCTGCCGCTGGCGCGGGCGATCGCGGTCAGGGTTCATGAAAACCTTCCCGTCCACGTCGATCTGGACGACCTGGTGCACGCGGGGATCCTCGGCCTGTTCGATGCCGTGGATAAGTACAACCCGGCGAAGCAGGTTGCATTCTCCAGCTATGCGAAGCATCGCATTAAAGGAGCGATCCTGGACAGCCTGCGCCAACTCGACTGGGCCTCCCGCGACATGCGCCGGCGGCAGAAGCAAATCGAGGCCGCCACCCGCGATCTGGCGGGCGTGTTGAAACGAAATCCGACGGAAGCGGAGGTGGCCGAGAAGCTGGGAGTGGGCGCGGAGCGCTGGAGGCAGATGATGATCGAGATGCGCGGAGTCGGCCTCGTCTCCGCCTCCACCCGCACCGCCGATCAGGAGGACCTGCCGGCTCCGGACTTCCCCGCCGGGCCGAACACGCAGCCGGACCAGATGTGCGCCCAGGCTCAGTTGCGCGTCCATCTCCAGCAGGCGATGCGGGCGCTGCCGGAGAGGTATCGCAAAGTGGTGGTGTTGTACTACACCAACGAAATGACGATGAAGGAGATCGGAGAGGTGTTGGGCGTCAACGAAAGCAGGGTCTCACAGATTCACAAGTCGGCGCTGGAGAAGATGGCGGCGGCGTTGCAATCCGCGGGCATTCATTCGAGCGGGGTGTTTTGAGACGGCGACTTCAGTCCACCATTCCCAAACGGCCGGCAGCGAACAGGCGTTGGTCCATCCGGCTCAGCCGCCGGGCCATGCCTTCCTTCAGCAGCCTCGTGTGCGGGATCGTGCAGAGGTAGTCGGGGATGGCCCAGACGTCCTCTTCCGCCGTCATCCACTCGATGCGGTCGAAGCGGCTGAGCTTGACCGGGCGCGAGTAGGTGCGGAGGGTCTTCTCGCCCGCTAGGTTGAAATATTGCTCGAAGTAGGACATCGCCAGTTCGCGCAGCGATCGGTAGACCGGCTCGCGAAATCGCAGTCCGGTGTAATTCGACTTAGCGATCGCGCCCCAGCATCCCCGCACGCGGAAGACGGCCAGGACGTGGTCATGGTCGCGGACGGCCTCGAGATCCACCAGCAGAGGCGGGTAACCGATGAGGCGCAGACATGCCGCCGCGAACAGCGCGCCTTCCATGCACTGCGCCACCCGGTCGCGCAACACCCGGCGCGGCGACCGGCACGTCGGGCCGTCCGGCTCTGTGTTGTAGGCAATTTCCGTGTCGAGGAACCACTGGATTCTGTCCGGTGTCTTCAACGTCCGCAGGACGGCCAACTCGCTTGCGTAGAACCCGTTCGCGTTCACCATGGGCCTAACCAGAAGCTATTCACTGTATCACTGGTTTTCCGGACACGCAGCGGAAGGCAACCGGGAGACGGTAGTTTCCGAAACACGCCTCGGAAGACCGGCTTCATCGCCCCGCCGCCCAAGCTTCGCCCACTGCAAGCCAGAGGTAGTCTATTTCCGCTAGTGCCTTCTCAGTAGGTTTCCTCCTTGTTTGCAATAAGTTCTCGGGTCGTGACTTCAGTCACATTCGCACCTGGATTGGGCGTGTTAGCTTGGCGACACGACCACCCTGATTCGCTGGCCGGCCAGCAACTCCTGGGCGGGCCGGCCCGTTTGGCGGCCTGCGGTCGGAAGAGTCTCGCAAAGGAGTCGTCATGGGGGATAAAGAACCGATCACTGACGCAAGACAATTGCAGCGCATCCGCGGCTGGCGCTCGCCGCTGGCCATCATCACCGCGGGCGGCGTGGCGTTTCTGACACTCACCGGGCTGGTCATTCTGTTCGGGCCGTTCCACGTCGCCAACCAGGTCTCGGTGCTGCTGCACACCGTCCTTGGATTGCTGTTCCTGGTTCCATGCTCGCTGTACCTGGTGCGGCATTTCCTGAGGTACTGGCGCAGCCCGATGAGCCACAACCTGATGCTCGGATACGTCGGCGCGGCGATGGTGCTTCTCTGCTCGGTTTCCGGCGTCGTGCTCACCCTCCAGGCAGCGTTCGGAACGCGGATCAGCTATGCCTGGGACACGGTACACATCGTCACCACGTTCGCCATCCTTGCGTTCGCCGTGCCGCACATTCTGCTGATCGCGATCCGTGATTTCAAGTCCCGCGGGCTAGCGGGCGCGCTGGACATCGCCGGAGCTGCCGCGCACTTCGGCAAGGGCGTGGCGCTGGCGACCGTCGCGTGCGTCGCCCTGGTGGCGCTGGCGGCCTACGCTTACCGCGCCCCAACTTTGCAGAAAGACTTCCCGGCCGACTACAGCTTCAAGTACGGCAAGAGCCGCCCGTTCGCCCCGAGCCTGGCCCGCACTCCCGGCAGCGAGCCGATGGACGCCCGCATCCTGTCCGGCTCGCGCTCCTGCGGCACCTCGGGCTGCCACGAGCAGATTGTCGAAGAGTGGGAACCCAGCGCCCACCGCTACGCGGCCATGGACCTCGGCTTCCAGAAGATCCAGATGAACATGGCGCAGCAGAACGGCCCGGAATCGACTCGCTACTGCGGCGGCTGCCACGATCCGATTTCGCTATTCTCCGGAACCAAGAATCTCTTCATCGAGACCGAGAAGCTGACTTCGCTCCACGGCTACCAGGAAGGCGTCTCCTGCCTTGCCTGCCATTCCGTCCGCAAGGTGGACGTGAAGGGCAACGCGAACTACCTGGTGGCGTCGCCCGCCCGCTACATGTTCGAGCTGGAATATGACAGCAAGCCCTCGGAGGCGACGCGGTTCCTTCGCGATTTCCTGATCCGCGCCTACCCGCGGCGGCACGTCAACGATCTCGGCAAGCGGCTGTTCAAGACGCCCGAATACTGCGCCGCCTGCCACAAGCAGTTCATCGACCAGGAGATCAACAGCGTCGGCTGGGTCCAGCTCCAGAACCAGTACGACAACTGGAAGCAGAGCCGCTGGAACCACCCGGGCAACCCGCGCAAGACGATCGAGTGCCGCGAGTGCCACATGCCGCTGATCGATTCGCGCGACCCGGCCAGCGGCGACGCCCAGGACTACAACCGGTCGCCGAAGGACGGAAAACACCGCAGCCATCGCTTCATCGCGGCCAACCAGTTCATGCCGGCCCTGCTGAAGCTGCCGGGCTGGGAGAAGCAGCTCGAGCTGACACATCAGTGGCTGCAAGGCAAACTGGAAGTCCCCGAGATCGCCCACAAGTGGAAGAGCGGGCCGGTGGTGGGGGTCGAGATGATTGCGCCCGACCGCATCGCCCCCGGCGAGAAGGCGGAGATCAAGCTCGTCATCACCTCCAACAAAGTCGGCCACGATTTTCCCACCGGACCGCTCGACATCATCCAGTCATGGGTGGAACTGGTCATCCAGGACGACCAGGGCAGGGTGGTGCACTCCACGGGCGCGGTCGACGCCAAAGGCTTCATCCAGCCCGGCACGTTCATGTTCAAAGCCGAGCCGGTGGACCAGTACGGCAACCTCATCGACCGCCACAATCTCTGGGAAATGGTCGGGGTGCGCCACCGCCGGGCGCTGTTCCCGGGCTTTTCCGACACGGCCGAGTTCGCCTTCTTCTGCCCGCAGCTCGCCCCGGTTAAGACGAAAGTGTTCCCGCAGGATGTCTCCTACCAGGTGCAGGCGCCGAGAAGCGGGGCGCGCAAGCTCCAGATCCGGGCGCGGCTCCTTTATCGCAAGATCGACCAGTACCTGCTGAACTTCATGTTCGGCGAGAAGGAAGGGCAGACGTCGCCGATCACGGAAATGGCCGAGATCACGCGGGAGATGGAAGTGGGCGCCGGGGCTGGCCCCTCGCGGCCACGGGAGGGTGCGGATTGATGAACGCGAAGCCCTATTCCCGCCGCCGGCGGCTGATGATCCGCTACACAGCCATCGGGCTCACACTGGTGGGGGCGGCCTGGGCTGGACTGGCTCTCTGGAGGAAAGGTCCGAAGCCGTATTCTCCCGGAGAGGAGATGGACGGGATCACCAGCGAGCTGGCCCGGAACATTCCGCCCGACCATCCTCGCGTGCGGTTCACGAACGTCGCCGAGCAGGCGGGGATCCGGTTCGAGCATTTCCAGGGCGCGCGCACGACGCAGCTTCCCGAGGACATGGGCTCGGGCGCGGCCTGGGGAGATTACGACGGCGACGGCGATTCCGACCTGTACGTCTGCGACATCGCGGCGCCGCTGACGGCGACTCCGGAGCAGGCGGCCGCCTCGCCCGGCGGTAACCGCCTGTATCGCAACAATGGCGACGGCACGTTCGCCGACGTCACCACCGAGGCCGGCGTGGGATTCAAAGGCGCCGGCATGGGCGCCGCCTGGGCGGATTTCAACAACGACGGCCATCTCGATCTCGCCGTCACCTCCTACGACCGCCTCCTGCTCTACCGCAATCGCGGCGACGGAACGTTCGAGGACGTCTCGCGCCCGGCGGGTTTCGACAGACATCGCGGCTTCTGGGCGGGCGCATCCTGGGCCGACTACGACCGCGACGGCTTCGCCGACCTCTACGTCTGCGGCTACGTGAAGTACAAATTCCAGCCGGAGTTCGTGGGGAAATCCTCGACACAATATTCCGAAGTCATCCCGTTCATGTTGAATCCGTCGTCCTATAAGCCCGAGCGAAACCTGCTGTTCCGCAACAACGGCGACGGCACGTTCAGGGAAGTGGCCCGGCAAGCAGGCGTCGAGAATCTCACCGGGCGCAGCCTGTCGGCCGCCTGGGCCGACTTCGACGGCGACGGCTGGCCCGACCTCTACGTCGCCAACGACATCTCCGACAACGCGATGTACCGCAACCTCGGCAACGGCAAGTTCGAGGACATCTCGCACAGCGCCTGGGTGGCCGATTACCGCGGCGCGATGGGGCTCGCCGTCGCCGACTACGACCGCGACGGCGACCAGGACATCTACGTGTCGCACTGGCTGGCGCAGGAGAATGCGATGTACTGGAACCTGCGCTTCAGCCACGACGGCGGCTCGAAGCCGGCCGCGCTGCGCTTCACCGACGTCGCTGACATGGTCGGCATCGGCCAGATTACACTGAACACCATCGGCTGGGGCGCGTCCTTCTTCGACTACGACAACGACGGGCAGCCCGACCTGCTCACGGTGAACGGCAGCACTTTCCAGCAGGAGAAGGACCCGTCGAAGCTTGTGCCCATGAAGAACCAGCTTTTCTGGCTGAAAAGCCCGGAGGACGGCTTCTTCGAAGTCGGCCCGGTCAGCGGCCCGGTGTTTCAGGAACTCCACGTCGGACGCGGCGCGGCCGTCGCCGACTACGACAACGACGGCGACCTGGACCTGTTCATCGTCAATCACGACGACCGGCCCGAGCTGCTGCGCAACGACGGCGGGAACCAGAAGAACTGGGTGAAGGTTCGCGTCGCGGCCTCCAGGAGCAATCGCAGCGGCTTCGGCGCGGAGGTGGAAGTCGTGGCCGGCGGCAAGCGGCAGATCCAGCAGCTTGGCAGCCAGCCGTCGTATCTGTCGCAGCACTCCTTCGATGCGCACTTCGGCCTGGCAGCGGCCGGCGCGGCGGAGCGCGTTGTGGTGCGTTTTCCGAGCGGAACCGTTCGCGAACTGGCGCAAGTCGCCGCCGGGCAGACCGTGGTCGTGAAGGAATGAGGAAGACGCTTCTCGGCCTCGGAGCGTTCCTTCTCGCCGGCTTCGCGGCGGTGACTCTCTGGCGGCGGGCTGGCCCCGAGGTGGATCAAGCAGGTTCGGCCGCCAGTCCCGAGCGCGAGCGCATCCGGCGCTTCTGGGCGCTGCACAACGAGGCCAATGCCCTGCGGTCGAAGGGCGACTACGGGAAGGCAATTCCTTTGTATCTGGAGTGCCTGAAGCTGGATCCCCGGCATGAGGACTCCCTCTACAACCTCGGGACCAGCCACAAGGAGCTTGGCGACTACGCGGCGGCGGTGGCCGCGTTCGAGCGGCTGATCGAGGTGAATCCTCACAGCAACCGCGGCCATGCCGAGCTGGGCAACACCCTCTCGACGCCCGCGCCCGGCGCGGTGGTGGACTTTGACCGCGCGCGCACGGCCTTCGGACGCAGCGTCGAGATCAATCGCGAGCAGGCCGGACCATTTCTGCAACTCGGCCGGCTGGAATTGAGCCGTGGAAATCCGACCGCCGCCCGCGAGCAGTTCCGCGTCGCCGCCGGCTTCCAGTCGCCCGAAGGGAATTTCTTGCTGGGCTACACGCTGTTTCTCGAGAGAAAGCACGCCGAGGCCGCCCGTTCGTTTCGCAAAGTGCTCGACACCTACGCGCACGAAATGGCCATCGCCAAGCGCGGCGTGATGTCGGAGGGCGATATCCTTCCGGCGCCTGGCAAACCGATGACCGCGCTGGAGAAGTCGGCGACGAAGTCCTTGCTGTTTCTCTACTGGTGTTCGCGCCGCATGGGCGGCTATCCGCCGGACACGCCGGCGGCGTATCGCATCCAACCGCCTGCCGGCGCGCGTTCGCTCCAGGCGTCGGCCGGCGCCACGGGCCCTCGGGAGGCATGCCCGGAACGAGCAACTCTTCGCCGGGCGGGCGCGCTGCCCGATGGAACCATCACTGCCTGTGTTTCGAGCGACGTCGATCGTGACGGGCGAGCTGACGTTCTGGTCGTGCGATGGTGGCGGGGCGTGGTCCTCCTCCTCGGCCGCGACGACGGGCGGTACGCGGAGGCTACCGCTGCGGCTGGCCTGTCCCTCACTCGTGGGCCGAACCACGGCGCCATCGTTCTTGATTACGACAAGGACGGATGGCTCGACATCCTCGTCACCGCGCAGGCGCCCTACGAGGAGTCGGTGCGCTCCCTGTTACAGCCAGACTATCGCGCCGCGAAGTACACCCCCCGGCTGTTCCGCAGCACCGGCGGAGCGAAGTTCGAAGAAGTCACCGCGCAAGCCGGTCTCACCCGCTGCTACGGCACGATGGAGGCCCACGCCGCCGACTTCGACGCCGACGGCTGGACCGACGTGCTCCTGGTCAACGGCGGCCGCGCCGAGCCGCGCCTGGAGCCGAGCGTGATTCTCCGCAACGTGAACGGCGGCCGGTTCGAGGAGTGGGCGTACGTGCCCGGCTTCGACTATCCCGGCAATTACGCAAGCGCGGCCCTGGCGATCGAAGGCGGCAGGACGCGGATCGCGCTCGCTCGCGTCGCTCCGGCGGCTCAACTTCAGTAGTCAGGACTCGCGCGCGTCACTCTAGTGGAATTCGACGGTACTTGAGACGATTGGCGACAGCAATGCAGATGGTCTCGTCGCCAAGAAACTCCAACTCTGTTCGATCATTTTTGCCACCGAGACCAGCGCTTCCGGAATGTCGTGAAGTCGCTGGTGATCACGCCGCGTAGATCACCTGCGCCTCAGCCAGGGACACCAGGGCGGATCAACGGCTTCAGAGCCGGCTTTACGGCGAGGTCGACATGGCGGCCCAAAACCTCCGGGGATTCCCGCATCATGGCCGACAAGCCGAGCAGCCCGGGCCGCGCGTCCGGCAGAAACTCCACCAGCAGACCGATGTCGCCGCCGGGCGCAATTCGCCGCGGACCGCCGAGCCGAAGACGGACAACTCCCTCACCCCGTACCGGCGGCAGATCGCCGCAATCTCACACTCTGGCAAGTCGATTCCTGAGGCTGTGGTCATGGACGCATTCCCACCTCGATTGTCCAACGTCCGTGACCGGGCCTCCCCGCTCACCGCTGCGTTTGTGTCGCCCTGTCGTGGTGCGAAGGCGGAGCCATGTAGCCGGTGGCCCGCACCTAAGCTGGCGTCGAAGTGAGCCGCCCATCGCGGCTAGCCGGAATCCACGCTACCGCCGCCCAAACTCCAGCATGTACTGCCTCTCCGGCACGTGTTCCCGCCGGGCGGCCAGCCGGAACCCGTGCGCCCCGATCTCCTTGATCACATCCTCCACTTCCAGCCGGATGTGGTCCGGGTCGTCGAATTTGCTCTTGTAGTAATCCACCACCACGAACCGCCCGCCGGCCCGCAGGCTCCTGGCGATCCCCGCCAGCATCTCGGCCGGGTAGTCGAAGTGATGATACGCGTCGAGCGACAGCACGACGTCCACCGCGTTCTCCGGCAGGTTCGGATCCTTCTCCGATCCCGTCACGAACTCGACGTTGCCCAGCTTCGCGGATGCCGCGTTGTTCTTTGCCTGCTCCAGGAAGTCGGGGAAGATATCCTGCGCCAGCACGCGCCCTGATTCACCCACCGCCGGGCTCAGGAACGGGAGCATGAACCCAACACCCGTGCCGAGGTCGGCCACCGTCATCCCAGGCTTCAGCGCAAGCGCCTCCACCAGTTCTTTCGGCTTGTGGGTCCGCTTGCGATCCGCCGACGACAGCAGCTTCGCGACACCGGCCCGCCCTTCCTCCGTCCGGTAGTGGCTGTTGGCCTTTTCCGCCACCTGCGCGAACGCCGCGGCGCAGGCGAGCAGCGCCAGAAACGCGCGTCTCATAGCCCCGGCTCCATCGGCAGAGCCAGCGGAGGCTCGAGCAGGAAGTCCAGCCCGGACATCTGCTCCACCGCCTCGCGCACCGCCTGCTCGGTAGTGGGCTCGACCGTGATCACGAACGGCAGGTCGCTCTTGGCGTCGCACGGCACCTGGAGCACCGCCTCCAGGCTGATCTTCTTCTCCGCCAGAATGCCAGCCAGCGCGGCGATGATCCCCGGCCGGTCCATGACCCGGAACCTGAGATAGTAAGCTCGCTTCTGGCGAGTTACCGGGATCGGGTTATATTCCCCGAGCCGCTCGTGCGCAAACGGCGACACCCGCTCCGGACTTCCGGAGCGAATCTCCCGCGCCACCCGCATCAGGTCGCTGACCACCGCCACTCCGGTCGGACGCGACCCGGCGCCGCGCCCGTAGTAGAACGTGTCCTCGCCATACTGGCCCTTGACCCACACCGCGTTGTAGGACCCTCGCACGCCGGCCAGAATCGTCTGTTTCGGTATCAGCGCCGGCCGCACCGAGAGCACCAGGCCGTCCCTCGTCTGCCGTGCGCCGGCCAGCAGCCGGATGGTGTGCCCCAGACGGTGCGCGTATTGAAAGTCGATCTGCGCGATCCGCCGGATGCCCTCCGTGTAAATGTCCTCCGGCGTGATCTTCTCGCCGAACGCCAACGCCGCCAGAATGGCCAGCTTCGACCGCGCGTCCCAGCCGTCGACGTCGGCGCTCGGGTTCGCCTCCGCGTAGCCGAGGCGCTGGGCCTCCGCGAGCACCGCCTCGAACGACTCGCCGCGCTCCTCCATCGACGTCAGGATGAAATTCGTTGTCCCGTTGAGGATGCCGTAGAGGGCGGTGATCCGGTCGCCGGAAATCCCCTCGCGCAGAACGGCGTGAATCGGGATCCCCCCGGCGACGCTCGCCTCCATCGCCAGGTTGATGCCGGTGGCGATCGCTTTCTCCCAGATCTCGGCGCCGCACAGCGCCATCAGCTCCTTGTTGGCGGTGACCACCGACTTGTGGTTTTCAATCGCGCTCTCGATGATCTCCCGCGCCACCGTGGTCCCGCCGACCAGCTCGGTCACGATATCGACTTCCGGATGCCGCACCACCTCGCGCCAGTCGCCGGTGCGGAACACTGGGCCGAGCTGCGGCGGAAGCGTTCGCGTCTCGATGTCCAGGCTGCACGCCGCCTTCACCCGCAGCTTGAAACCGAGCTTGGCGGTGATCTGTTCCTCGTTTTCCGCCAGGATCGTGATCGTGCCGGTGCCGACGTTGCCCAGCCCCACGATTCCCACGTTCACTTCGCGCATATTTGGCTATGATATCAGCAGCGATGAAACGTTCGATTTCCTTGAGAAACAAGAGTTTCCTGCCGCTTTGCGTTTCCATCGCGCTGGCGCTCGCGCTCGGCGCGACGACGCCGGCGCAGGTGGTCCCGCAGACACCAGGGCGGGATGAAGAAGTGCGGCTGCCGAGCGGTTCGCTTCAGAAGGACGAGATCCTCAAGGAGGATTTCAAGAAGACCCTCGACGACGCGGCCAAGCTGCTCCAGCTCGCCGAAGATCTGAAGATCGAGCTGGAGAAGAACGAACGCCACGTCCTTTCCATCTCCTCGCTCAAGAAGACCGAGGAGATCGAGAAGATCGCCAAGCGCATCCGCGGGCGCCTGAGGAGGTCTTACTGAGCCTGCGCCTCACGCCGGCGCTGCTCCTCTTCGGGCGCCCCCATCGCCGGGCGCTCCGGACTACTCAACCGGGACGGCGGTCCCTTTCCTCTCGGTGCGGCTGAGGTATTCGATCCGGTCATCGATCAGGCTGCGGATCGCCTTCAGTAACTCCACCCGGGCGTTGCGCAGGTGGCCCCGGGCCGACTCGGACTTGCACTGGAGCATCGACGTGACCTTCGGCCCCATTCCCATGCACAGGCACTGAACCTGGGGCTCCGGAGCCGCTTTTTCATCGCTCTCGCTCATGAGGCAACCTCCTTCATTTCGACCGTCAGAATCTTGTTCTCCAGTCGGGCGCGGGCCGGCGCCAGGTCCGTCATCGACACCGGCAGGCCGATGTGGCGGCGCAGCGTCCCAACCTCCACCACGAGCTCGTCCCCCTTCTTGAATAGCCCAATCTCCCCCTTGCCCGCAAACGGCAGATGGAGCCGAACCTCGTAACGCCCGTCACGCTTCTCGAAGCTGTACGGGCGATCCGTGCGTACAGTGTCCGCCGGGTTTTCGCCGCCTGGGTAGAGGGTCGCGGCCAGTTCCTCCAGTCCTTGCCGGCCCAGAACTTCCCGCGTGAACAGGGGCACGCGCTTCACCCGCACGGGCGCGAAGTACTCCTCGATCTCCCGCAGAACTCCTTCCTGCGACCGGCGCCACTCGTCGAACCAGGCGTCGTTCACCTCGCCGGGAAGCACGCGGTTCACGATCACTGTGTCCACCGTCAGCCCGTGCAGCGAGAAGTAGACGAACGCCCGCTGCGTCTCGCGCAGGACCATCTTCTCCGGGTTCGTCGCCAGCCGGACGCTGGTCACCGCCGGATCCTCGAGCAGCTCCTCGATGCCCTCCAGCTTCCGGAAAAGCTCCTGGATGTTGGCAAAATAGCGATCGGTGGGCAGCTCGACCGGCGAGACGCGGTTGGCGATCGGCCGCACTGCCTTGAGCAGGCTGCGCTGGAACGGGAAGACGTGCTTCATGTACCAGTCGAGCGTCGTCGGCATGCTGACGAAGCGCATCGACTCGGCGGTGGGCGCGCAGTCGAGCACGATCGCCTCGTAGCGGCCCTCGCGCCGGTAGTGGTTCACGTGCATCATTGCGCTCAGCTCTTCCATCCCGGGCAGGATGGCGAGTTCCTCGGCCTCGACGTCGCTGATGCCGGTGGTGCGCAGCACGGAGATCACGTAGGCGGAAATCTCCTTCCAGTGCCGCCGGATCTCTTTCTGGATGTTGACTTCCTGGATGTCGAGGCAATCGTCGATCGGGTAGGGGTCGCCGGTTTCGCCATGGAAGAGGCCCGCGCCGAGGTCGAAGGAATCGGCCAGGCTGTGCGCCGGATCCACGCTCATCACCAGCGTCTTCACCCCGTGCTGGGCCAGCCGCACCCCCGTCGCCGCCGCCAGGCTGGTTTTGCCAGTTCCCCCTTTGCCGGTGAAAAGGAGGATTCTCATACTTACATTCTAACGAGGATCGGGCTCAGACCGACGATGTTCTTCAGCCGCCGATGAACGCGAATAAACCACTCATGGCCGGCAAGGCCGGCCACCCTGAATCATGAAAACGAGCTAG
>CAZACK010000091.1:10511-21758 GCA_964483455.1 uncultured Solibacteraceae bacterium | reverse complement strand
GGCGAGATCCGCGACCAGGAGACGGCGCAGATCGCCATCAACGCGGCGCTCACCGGACACCTGGTGTTCACCACTGTCCACGCCAACAACGTGCTCGACGTGATTGGCCGGTTCCTGAACATGGGCGTCGAGCCGTACAACTTCGTTTCCTCGCTCAACTGCATCCTGGCGCAGCGGTTGGTGCGGGTGATCTGCAACTTCTGCAAGCGGCTGGTCGAGTACCCCGATTCGTACCTCCAGGAGAGCGGCCTCGCCCCGGAAGTGTGGCGGAATGTGCCGTTGTACGAAGGCCAGGGCTGCTTCGAGTGCGGCGGCACGGGGTTCCGCGGTCGCACCGCTATTCACGAATTGCTCGACCTGAGCGAGCGCATCCGGGAAATGATTCTCGACAAGCGCCCGACTTCGGAGATCAAGCGCGTCGCCCGCGAAGAGGGCATGACGTTTCTGCGCGAGTCGGCGCTGGAGCGGGTGCGCCTCGGCATCACCACGCTGCGCGAAATCAACAAGGTGACATTTATCGAGCCCTGAACCGTTATGGCGAACGCCCTCACATCGCTGGCGCGGCTGTTGAAAGATCCGCCGCCGGCCTATGCCTTCGAGTTGGAGGCAGGGCACATGGCCGTGGCCCAGGTTGGCAAGGCGCCGTCGGTCCAGACCCGGCAGCTCGAAGACGACGTGCTGGCGGTCCATCCGCTGCGCGACAACGTCCTACGCCCGGAAGCCCTGGCTGCCCACATCCGCGAAGCCGCGCCGGGCAACGGAGCCCGCAAGCGCCGCACCGCCGCGCTGATCATTCCGGACTACTGCGTGCGCGTCGCCGTGCTCGACTTCGATGCGTTCCCATCCGACGCCAAGGACCAGCTTTCGCTCATTCGCTTCCGGCTGAAGAAGAGCCTGCCGTTCGACGTGGAGTCGGCGGCCACCAGCTTTCACGTCCAGCAAAACTCGAACACGAAGCGGGTGGACGTGGTCGTGGCGGTCGCGCCGCTGGAGATCATCGCGCGCTACGAGGCGCCGTTCCGCGCCTGCGAATTTCACGTCGGGCTGGTCACCACCGCGACGCTGGCGGCGCTCCAACTGATGCCGCCCGGTGGCGTCAGGCTGCTGTTGAAGCGCTCCGGCGGCGTGCTGAGCATCGCCGTGATCCAGGGCGAAACGCTTCGATTGATCCGCTCGATCGCGATCGAGACCCCGAGCTTCGCCGAGGTGCTGTCGGAGCTGTATCCCACCCTGGCATACACGGAGGACCATCTCGCCGCCAGGCCCGATCAGATCCTGCTCTGCGGATTTGGCGAGGCGATCGCAGAGGCGCAGACGCGTCTGGAGAGCGAGCTTGGAATCGCCGCCGCGCCGGTGACTTCGCGATTCGGGGTTCCCGCCGAGCACAATGCCGGACTGCTCGGCTACCTCGAGTCCCTGGAGGAATCCTGACATGGCGATCCGGGTCAAGGTCAACCTGGCGAGCGAGCCGTTCCGGCGGGACAGGCCGATGCTGGCGGCTTCCGCCGTCGTCGGCCTGCTGCTCGTGGCGCTGCTGGCAATGCTGGTGGCGATCGCCTTCGCGCAGCGGGGGCAGGAGACCGAGACGCGGGTGGCGATCGACGGGCTTCGCCGCCAGATGCAGACGCTTGGCGCCGAGCAGGCGAAGTTCGAGCAGATCCTCCGCCGGCCGGAGAATGCTGAAGTCCTCGACAAGGTGCTGTTCATCAACACCCTGCTCTACCGAAAGGGAATCAGTTGGACGAAGATTTTTGCCGACCTGGAGGAGGTGGTGCCGCACAATGTCCGCGTGATCTCGGTGCGGCCGCAGGTGAACGCGCAGAATGACGTGCTCCTGGACATGGTGGTCGGCGCGCAATCGCAGGCGCCTGTGATCGACATGTTGAAGCGGCTCGAAAGCTCGCCGCAATTCGGACAGACGGCGGTCCACAACTGGCTGCCACCGGCCCAGACCGAACCCCTGTTTCGATACCGGATCAGCGTAAGCTATGGCCAGAAGCTGTAGGAAAGAAAGCGCCGAAGGCGCACCGCCATTCTTGATTCTTGATTTTTGCCTTTTGATTTTTGATTTTTCCTTGTATGAAGCCTGACGTCCGCCACATCGCCGCCCGCCTCTCCAAAGACCCCCGCCTGGCCGTTCGCGCGATTCTCGGCGCGCTGCTCTTGGCGAACCTGGTGGCGGCGGCGATCGTGTTCAAGCCCTGGGGCGGCTCGCCCGAGGACTTGCAGCGCGAACTGGCGCAGCTTCGCGCCGCAGCGCGGCAGCGCCAGGAGACCGTCGAGCGCCTCCGCGGGGTGGCCGACAAGGTCGAGAAGGCGCGCTCGGAATCCGACCGGTTCCTCGACGAGTATTTCCTGGACCGCCGGACCACTTACTCGAATGTCGCCTCCGAGCTTTCCGCCATCGCCCAGGAGGCCGGATTGAAGCCCAAGGAGCACTCTCTCACCGTCGAGCCGGTCGAGGGCAGTGATACCCTGGCGATGCTCATTATCGCCGGGCACTACGAGGGCGCTTATGGCGACCTGATCAAGTTCGTCAACCTCCTGGATCGCTCCCCACGGTTTCTGACCATTGAGAGCATGCAGGCGACCCCGCAACAAGGCACGGGCACGCTCAACGTCAATCTCAAGCTGAGTGTCTTCATGCGGGAGGGGGGGCCGGCGCTGTGAAACTGGGCGCGGAGCCGAAGAAGGTCGCCCTCCTCGGGATCCTAACAGCCGCCGCCGGCTATTTCGTGTACACGAACGTCTTCGGCGGAGCGCCGGGCTCGGCGCCGGCGACCATCCCGAGCGCCTCCGGACCCGATGCGGCTCCGGCAACCTCACCGGAAATCGGCCGACTGGCGCCCAGGCCCGAGCCGCGCCTCGCTGCCCGTGCCGGCTTGCAGGACTTCCGCCCATCCCTCCGGCCAAAGCGCGGCGCCGAGCGCAGGGATCTCAGCGCCATCGATCCGACCCTTCGCTTGGACCTGCTGGCGCGCCTCCACGAAGTCCGCGTCGAAGGCGGCGCCCGCAGCCTCTTCGATTTCTCCGCCGCCCCGCTCCCCAAGGAACCCGAGCCGAAGATCATTCCCAAGCCCCGCGTTGCCGGACCTCCGGCTCCGCCGGAGCTACAGGAGAGCAAGCCCGAAACAGCGGCCTCCAAACCGCCGCCGCCGCCCATCCCGCTGAAGTTCTACGGCTACTCCTCTCCCGCCCGTCAAACCGCCAAACGGGCATTTTTTCTCGACGGCGACGACATCCTGGTGGGGTCCGAAGGCGAGGTTTTGAAAAAACGTTACCGGATCGTCCGGGTAGGCGTAAACTCGGTAGTAGTGGAGGACCTCGAGCACAAGCACGAGCAGACGCTTCCACTCCAGGCGGTGTCGTCATGAAACACCTGCGGCGCAGGCTCTCAGCCTGCCGTCTCGGCTCTCAAGCCGAGACGCGCCTGGCCACCCGCCGCCACCCCGAATCGGGCTTCGCCCTTCTGTTCGTCTTTCTTCTCGCCGCCTTCATCGCCATCGCACTCTATGTCGAAATTCCGCGCGTCATCTTCGAAGGCCAGCGCACCAAGGAGGACATGCTGATCGAGCGCGGCGAGCAGTACCGGCGCGGCATTCAGTTATACTTCCGCAAGTTCCGGCGCTACCCGCCGGACATGGAGGCGCTGGAGAACACCAACAGCATCCGCTTCCTTCGCAGGCGCTACAAGGACCCGATGACCGGCGAGGACGAGTGGCGGGTGATTCACGCCGGCCCCGGCGGAGTTCTGCTCGATTCCCTCGTTCAGAAGCCTCCGGGAGAAGGCGAGAAAAAGGAAGAAGGCAGCCAGAACACCTTCATCACCGAGGGCCCGGCCGTCGGTGCGACGCTCGAGGACGAATCCGGCGACCTTCCCGCGGCGCTGCGCCTCCGCCGCCCCAGTGAAGGCGGCGCGCCCCTCCCGGCGCCAGCCGGCACGGAGTTGGGGGGTCCCCCGCCGCCCGAGCAGCAGCAAACCGAAATGGCGGGGCAGCCCGGTCCCGAAGCCGAGGAAGTTACCGCGGATGCGCCCGACTTCGAGGAGGAATTGCAGGTGCAGCCGGGCGGACAGCAGGGGCTGCCCGGGCAGGAGCAGCCGCCCTTCGACCCGAACCAGCCCGCCCAGCAGCCTAGCTTCTTCCCTGGGCAAACGCTGATCCAACCCGGGCAGACGCCACTCCAGCCGGGCCAGCAGCCGTTTGTACCCGGCCAGCAGCAACCGGGGCAGCCTGTCATGTTCCCCCCAGCGTTCCCCGGCAGCCCCGGCGCGAATCCGGGATCTTCCAGGCCCGGACAGCCGTACCCATTCCCGGGACGGCAGCTCCCTCCCCAGCCTGTGCCGAACCAGCCAGTTCCCTATTCCCAGCCCCTTCCGCAGCCCGGCGGGCTGTTCCCAGGCAATCCCGGACAATCGCAGCCAGGACCCATGCCCTTTATCGGGGCTCCGCAGGGCACCGGGTCGGTCCAACCGGGCGGTGCAACCCAGGGACAGGATCCTCTGGCGATGATTCAGAACCTACTGACCAGGCCCAACCCGCGCGGGCTCGCCGCCATCCAACAGCAGCAGGCCGCAGCGGTGGGCGGACCGCAGATCGGCGGCGGCATCGCCGGCGTCGCCTCAAAACTGAAGGCTGAGGCAATCAAGGTCTACAACGAGCGTTCGAAGTACCACGAATGGGAATTTGTGTACGACTTCCGCAAGGATGCGTCCGGCGCTCGCCTCGGCCTGGGCATGGGCACCCAGGGAGTGCCAGGCCAGGCTGGAGGACCGCTTCTCGGCCCGGGCGGGCAAGGAACGTTCCAGCCAGGCGGATCGTTCTTTCCCGGCGGCCAGTTCCCACCCGGCGGCCAGCGCCCCCCCGGCGGGACATTCCCGCCGCGGCCCCAACCGATCGGCCCCGGCCGCCGATGAGCCGGCCTCTCGCCGATCCCAACAGCCCGGAAGGATTGTCCTTGGCGCCCCAGTGGCTTTCATGCCATGCGCTAGGATCACCCCTCTTGAGAGGCCGCTTGTTACACTAACGGGGTGAAGCGGTTTCTCGGGGGCGTTCTCTACGTTCTTTTCCTTGTTTCGGGTAGGGCCGAAACCGTCGTCGTCCTGCCGTTTCACACCCGCGCCGCGGACTCCGCCTGGATCGGGGAGGCCCTCGCCGACAGCCTGTGGGAATCGCTGTACGACGCGGGCTTGCTCGCGCTCGATCGCGACAGCCGCAACGAAGGCTACCGGCGGCTGTCCCTCCGTCCCGGCGCGGAGCTGACAAAAGCATCCGCGCTCCGCATCGGCGAGACCCTCGATGCGGACACCGTGGTCACCGGATCGTTCGACGTTGCGGGGAAGGATTCCGATTCCGGCGCCGTGCTGGTCATTCGGGCTCAGGTTCTTGACCGCCACCACGTCAGGCAAAGCCCGGTCCTCTCGGTCGACGGAAGACTGGCCGATTTGAGAGCGCTCGAACACCGGCTCGCCTGGCTCATTATTCGATGTTTCGATACCCCTGTTCCGGCCTGGGAGGACTACCTCAAGAGGTTCCACCCCGCCCGGACGGAGGCGATCGAGAACTACATCAGAGGATTGCTGGCGGAGGATGCCGGCCTGAAGCAGCGGTGCTTGCTCGAGGCCGTCCGCCTGGACCCCGCCTTCGCTCCTCCCTGCTTCCAACTGGGGAAACTGCACTGGTCCAAGAGAGAATACCGCCAGGCCGCCGATTGGCTGGCGAGAGCCGCCTCGTCCGGTGCCAGGCGCCTGGAGGCGCAGTTCTTCCTGGGGCTCTGCCGCCTCCACCTCGGTGAGTACGAAAGGGCGGACGAAGCGTTCCGCCTGGTGGCAGAGTCCGTTCCACTGAACGAGGTCTGGAATAACCTGGGTGCGGCACAATCGCGGTTGGACCGACCGGAAGCGCTGGAGAGCTTCCGCCGCGCGTTGGCAGGCGATCCTTCCGATACCGATTACAACTTCAACACCGGTTATGTGCTTTGGAAGTTGGGTCGATTCGCGGAGGCGGCAGACCGGTTTCGAGCAGTCCTCGCCGCAATTCCCGAGGACATGCAGGCGACTTCGATGCTCGGCAGGTGCTTGAAGCAGTCTCGTCCCCGCAAGCGGGACGCCAGGACCCAGTCGCTGGAGCGGCTGAAGACTAACTACGACGAGTTGGCTTACCGCCAGTTGCAGACGGCGCTGTCCGGGGCGTCGAGAACCGCCGGCGAACCCTGACAGCGCTCTTCTTCGGCTCGGCTGCGGGGATGGCGGTGGACTTCGCCTTGGCGGCCCTGGCAGGGTAGGGAGCGCGCAGTTGCGGCAGCCTTTCGAGCTTCTTCAGATGATCCCAGGACGCCAGTTGCGAGTGTCTGGCCGCCGGCTTGGGGGGCGCTGCCGGTTCCCTGGCCAGCGACAGTTCCGGCTTCGGCTCCGCCGGTCTCGGCGGCATCACCTTGCTCCTTTTCGCCAGCGGCTTCGGGATCTTGACGTAAGCCCCGATCACGTGCCCGCTGCGCGGGCTCGCCGGGACGTCGCTTTCGTCCGCCTCCAGCCATTCCAGGACAGGATTCTTCTTGTGCTTTTCCGGATTCGCCATGTGCCACCTCTTACCCTTCCAGGTTCCGGCATCGTCTGGTTTGATTGTAGGTCCGCGTGAGGGAAAAAGGCAAAAGGGTGAAAGTGTGAGAGAGAATCTCAGCCGCCGATGAACGCCGATGAACGCCGATGATGGGGATGGGCCTCTCCGCGTTCATCGTCGGCCCCCAGATCACCGATTCAACTATTAGAGATGCGGACCTTGATGGTCCTCGTCACACGCCGAGCAGCTTGTGGCAGTAGCGGAGGCTCGCCTCCAGGTCCTCCCGCTCGCGCTGGGCAGCCTGTTCCTTGGGCGCGGGCGGCAGCCCCTCGTGCGGCTTCCCGGCCTCGGCCAGCGCGAGGAATCGCGCGAACTCCCACGCGCGCAGGTTGCGGTACCCGTCCCAGAACTTCGGATCGAGGTAGGGATAAACGCGCGGGCCGTACACGATCACCTCCAGCGACAGCGCGCGACCCGGGCAAAGCTCACCGTACTTGCGGATGAACTCCTCGATGCGCACGTTGCCCTCGCCGAGCCGGACCCACTTCACCGCCGCTCCTTCCGGCACGCGCCACACGGCGGTGTCGCGGATGTGACTGGTAAGTACGTACGGGTGCAGAACCTCCAGCGTGAGGTGCGGATCCTCCAGCGTCCAAAGCGGATTGCCCGAGTCGATGCAGGCGCCGACGAAATCCTTGCCCGCTTCCTCGATCAGCATCTTCAACTCCCGCGCCTGCATGTCGCCGGCGTGGTTCTCGACGGCGATCTTGACGCCGGCATCCACCACCCGCGGGCGAACCGACCGCAGAACCCGGACCGTGTTCTCGATGTGCCCCTCGATCGGCAAGGCGCCTTTCCGGTCCTCGACGGTGCCGAGGAACGCGCGCACCAGCCGGGACCCGGCAACCTGCGCCGCGCCGATCATCCGGGCGATCTGCTCCTCCGCGGTCCCCTGCTTCGGATCGAACGCCTTCGACGTCGGGCAGATCGAGCGCATGCCGATCTCGAGCTCAATTCCCAGTTCCTTCGCGCGGGCGCCGACCTTCCTCAGCCGCTCCGCTTCCAGCCCGCCCAGAAAGCGGATCTCGGAGAAATGGACGACCTTGGCCTTCCATCGCGCGCAGTAGTCGAGGTATTCGAGCGGTGACCAGCCTTGCGAGCGAAGACTGAACAGATCGATGCCGAGTTTCACAGGCGTTTCCCCTGGCGGGGGCGCGGCGGCGGCAAGGGCCGCGGCCCCGCCCGCCAGAAAATCTCTGCGTTGCATTTCCGTATTATCCGCGCAACCGCCGCGCCAGCCAAACCACGTAGTCGGAGTTCCGGCGCCGTGCCTGGCGCACAAGAGCCGGCGGCAGTTCGGCGAGTTTCTCCGCAAAGAACCGGCGGTCGCCGTCGGGCGAGCCGGTATCGCGGCTGCCCACGACGTTGCCGAGCCAGAACACCAGGAAGAAGTTGCCGTCCGCGCGGCCGCGCGAAGCGTCGCCGAGAGACGACCCGCGGCCCATCTCCTGGTATCTGGCCGCCAGCTCGCTTTCCGAGCCAAACGCTCCGGTGGCGGCGAACCGGTTGGCCCGCTCGACCATCCGCTCGTACAGTTCGCGCCAGGGCGATCCGGCCGGTTGTTCGGAGAGAACTTCGAAGAGCTGGAGCTGAAGTTCGCCGGAGATCTTGTAGTTGACGCGGCCGCCCGTGGCCTCGCCGATGCACTCCAGCACCTCGGCCTGCTTGCCGCTGCCGGAATGGATGCTGAGGGTTCCGTCGAAGCAGCGCGCTACCGCCGCCAGCTCCCGCACCCTTGCGAACAGCTCCTCGAGCGGCCGGCCGCCGAACTCGCTTTCGACCCGCGGCTCGAGCTCCGGCCACATCTTGTGATGCACGTACTCGCGCAGCCCGACGCCTCCGGCCTCGCTGGTTTCCATCGCGGACGGGTAGGCCTGCCGCTTCTTGAATCCGAGGTTCGGCGGTACGAGCTGGGCCGGCCTCCCGCGCGCCTTCAACCACTGCATGTAGAACCAAAGCTCTGCCGGCGTTGTAAGGCTTTCCGCTTCGTCGAGTGACGGCTCGAAATCGAACTCGGCCGCGCCGCCGCCCGCCGCCTTCACTTGCCGGATCGTGTCGAAGAGGTCTTCGTTGAGTTGCAGGCTGCGGCCGAACTTGACGGCCAGGCGCAGGACCTCGCTCCGGGAAAAGCGCACGACCCGCTCACCCGTGTCGAACGGCCTCGAAAACTCGTCGAGCACCCAGGCTTGCTCGTCCACCGTGAAGATCCGCCCGAAGCGGTCCTCCACTTCGGAGTCGCTCCACGCGCGCGGGTGACGCGGATCGGCGCGCAGCTCGAACAGCCGGGAAGTGTCGGTGGTGAACTTCGTGTAGCCGGCGGCGTGGCGGATCGCCTCCTTCGACGCTTCCACCGACCTTTCGATTTCCTCCGGCGTCTCGCCCGAGATGATGAAGTGGTCGGCCTCGGCAGTGTAACCTTCCCGCCAGCCGGCGCGGATCGCCGCCCACAGCCCGCAGTAGTAAAGGCGCCGGATCGATACGCGGGTGTGGCCGGGGGCGACGGGATCCTCGCCGTCGCGAGCGGCGAGGGCCTCCTCGGTGGTCATCTCCCGCGTGGCCGAAAGCTGCGGAGTAGAGGCCATATTGACGCCGGTTTCCGCGAGTATGCGGCGGTAGGCGTCGAACACCGCGGGCAGGCTGATCTCCGGGTGGCGGTTGCCGGCGGCGATGGCCGGCCGCTCCCGCTGCGGCCGCGGCAGAAAGGCGCGGTCCACCTGCTCGGCGAAGGCCCGGATATTCGCATGGTCGGTCGATGCGAACGGAATCGACCATACCGGAAGTAAACCGCCGCCGCGCGAAACAACCCCCTCAAACAGCCCATCCGGCGGCGCCGAAGACGAAGGCGCAGTCCAAAGAAGGACCGGCCGTCCGTCTTCCTCCCCGGCCTCAATGCGGACGTCTGGAGACATATCAATCACCGACTAACCACCCAACCGATCAACCGCATAACCGCCCAACCGAATAACCGAACAACCGAATGACCGAACAACCGAACCAGTTACAGCCTGAGGCTGCGCAGGTAGTCCCGAAACGGTTCCCCGAGATCGGGACGGCGCAGCGCATACTCTACCGTCGCCTTCAGGAAACCGAGCTTGCTCCCGGCATCGTACCGCGTTCCCCGGAAACGGCAGCCGTAGATCGGCCTCTTACCCAGCAAGTGCCGCAGCGCGTCGGTCAACTGAATCTCCCCGCCGCTGCCCGGCTCGATGGCTTCGATCGAGTCGAAGATCTCCCGCGTCAGCACATAGCGGCCGATGATGGCCAGCCTCGACGGCGCCTCCGCCAGCTTCGGTTTTTCCACCAGGTCCCGGATGCGATACACGCGGTCGCTTTCTCCGTTGTGGACCATGGGCTCGGCATCGACGATGCCGTAGGAAGGAACGCTCTCCGGCGGGACTTCCAGCAGCGCCACCACCGGAGCGCCGTAGGATTCGTACACGTCCAGAAGCTGGCGGAGGCAGGGCGTCTCCGAGCAGATGACGTCGTCCGACAGCACCACCGCCAGCGGCTCGGGGCCTACCAGTTCCTTGGCGCGCAGCACAGCGTGCCCCAGCCCGAGCGCTTCCTTCTGGCGAACGTAAGCGACGTTGATCATGTCGGAGATGCCGCGCACCGCCGCGAGCAGGTCCGTTTTGTTGCGCGATTCGAGCAGATGTTCCAGCTCGAAGCTGACGTCGAAGTGGTCCTCGATAGCCGACTTGCCCCGGCCGGTGACGATGATGATGTTCTGAATGCCGGACAGAATCGCCTCTTCCACTCCGTACTGAATCAGCGGCTTGTCCACCAGCGGCAGCATCTCCTTGGGCTGCGCTTTGGTGGCGGGCAGGAACCGCGTGCCGAGACCGGCAGCGGGGAACACCGCCTTGCGGACCGTGGGAATCATCCAGTCCATTGTAAGCAGGCCGGCCAGTGGTCCGCCTTCGGGCTGGTTTATGATGTCCACCATGACCCGGCGCACGATCCTCTCCGGCGCGGCGGCCGCCGCCGCGTTTCATCTTGCCACTTCCCGAAAAGGACTCGGCTTTCAGCGGGCGGCCCGGAAGGTGGCCGTCCGCGCCGATTCACCCGTCGCCACGATCCGCCCCGAGCTGCACGGCCACTTCGCCGAGCATCTCGGCTCCTGCGTCTACGGCGGCCTGTGGGTCGGCAGGAACTCGGCCGTCCCCAACATCCATGGCCTCCGCAAGCAGGCGGTCGAGTACCTGAAGGCCCTGGGAATCCCCGTCCTTCGCTGGCCGGGCGGGTGTTTCGCCGACGACTATCACTGGCGCGACGGCATCGGTCCGGCGGAGAAACGGCCGAAGCGCGTCAACATCTGGTGGGGCTACTACACCGAGGACAACAGTTTCGGCACGCACGAATTCATCGAGCTTTGCCGGCTGATCGGCGCCCAGCCCTACTTTGCCGGCAACGTCGGCAGCGGCACGCCGCCGGAGCTGCGCGACTGGGTGGAATACTGCAACTACCCGTCCGGCAGCGCGCTCTCCGACGAGCGGATCGCCAACGGCGCGAAGGAGCCGTTCCGGGTCCGCTACTGGGGTGTCGGCAACGAGAACTGGGGTTGCGGCGGCACCATGACCCCCGAGGAGTACGCCGCCGAGTACCGGCGCTTCTCGACCTACCTGGCGCG
>CAZACK010000091.1:0-10411 GCA_964483455.1 uncultured Solibacteraceae bacterium | reverse complement strand
CGCTACGGCGCGCTGTGGCAGCAGATCACCACCCGCGGCGCGGTGGCGGCGGCGCTCGGCCTGAACGTGTTCCACCGCCAGGCGGACAAGCTCACCATGTGCAACATCGCGCAGACGGTGAACGTGCTGCACTCGCTGCTGCTGACTGAAGGCGACAAGTGCATCCGCACCCCCGCTTATTACGCCTACGAGCTTCAGAAGCCCCACCGGGGAAAGACGGCACTGCGCTTCGAGAGCGACGAGAAGGACGCGGTGGGGCTGTCGGTGTCGGCGTCGAGATCGGAAACGGAATTGGCGATCACCTTCGTGAATCCGAGTCCCGACCAGGCGCTCGATGTCGAGTGCGCGATCACCGGGACCGCCGTCGCCGCCGGCGCCTCGGCCCGCATCCTGCACCATCCCGACCTGAACGCCTGCAACACGTTCGACAAGCCGGATGTCGTCGTGCCGCGCGAGCACCAGGCGGAGGCGACGCGAGGCGGCATCAGGGTGGAGTTGCCGCCGCTGTCGGTGGTGACCGCCGCCGTGCGGTTGGGGTAGGCCGCTTCGCTTCACGAGGGATTGCACGACAGTGGTCTGAGGTGGGTCCCGCCCCACACACGCCTGGTTCTCACAGTGGTTGCATGACCGGCGAGTTGCTCGTGGCGAATCGGCGGAAGCAGGGTCCAGCCTGATGCCGCTGTAGGATCCAGGCGGCTGCCGTGCCTTCAGCTTCCGCGTTTGACCCCGGGTCGCATACCCTCGCGCAGCCATTCGTTGACCACCATCCCCATGCTGGTGTTCGTCTTTCGGGCGCGCGCTTGCACCGCTTTAGCAACGGTCGGCATCCAGGTAAACAGGGATGTTCAATTCGATGCCTGGACGAAAGAACTTGCCCTGTTGACCCTTTGAGAAATCGTATTCCTTCTTCACCGCTGCGCCTCCCAGTAGTCCATGGCCTGGTAGCCTTCCGCACCGAAATGATACATACCCTCGCTTCCTCGATGACTTCTATGTGTATACTATTCCGGCTCGGGCCGGCGGTGGCCGGCTTCCCTGTTAAGCGCCGGTTGGGTAGCGGACAGAACCACCGAGACTACAGGCCGGTTGCGTCCCACTCGGACAGGGAAGTAGACTTGGCGGCGTGAGCACAGTCGAGCAGATCGAGGATGCCGTTCGCCGGCTTTCTTCCGAGGAGCTGGCCACGTTTCGAAGGTGGTTCGCCCAGTTTGACGCTGTCCTGTGGGACCGTCAGATTGAGGAAGATGTCGCGGCGGGTCGTCTTGACGCGCTGGCAGAGGAGGCCTTGCCCGATTTGCGCGAGGGTCGCTGCACCGATCGGTGAAGCACCGCGCCAACCCAAGGTTTTGGCGCTGCTATCGCCAGCTCCCGCAGGACATTCAGCGAATGGCGGACGCGTCTTATCACCGGCTGCTTGAAGACCCCTGGCATCCCTCTTTACAGTTCAAGAGGATCGGCCTCCTCTGGTCTGTCCGGGTTGGCTTGCACTACCGCGCGCTCGCCGTTCAGCACGAGGCGGATGCCGTGGGTTCTGGGTTGGCCCGCACTCGGAATACCAACAGACTCATCGGCAAGGTGTGATCCCGCTCCCTCAATCCATGAGCGGGGCATCAGGTGGAATTACCGGCGGCTGTCGGCAATGGCCGCCGTTGTGCCTTGCGGCCGTGATTAGGACGTCAAGCCGGGCCGTGTGCGACAGGATTCCGAGGAATCACGCACGAACTTGACTCGAACGCCGGGCTGCGGTCTAATCGGGAACATCTGCGGCCGCTGCCGGGCGCGGGTGGCTCCTTCAGGCTGACTGCCAGAACAGGAGCCCGCCGGCACGCGGCGGCAATCACTCACGAGGAGGAACAGCGGCGTGAACAATGCGGAACTGAAACATTTCGGGACTCCCGACGAGGTTCGTGAGTTTCCGAAGGGACGACTGGAACTGCTCAAGATCGGAGGCGCAACCGTCGGTCGCGCTGTCCTCGAGCCCGGGTGGCGATGGGCCACGTCGGTTCAACCGATCGCCAAGACCAAGAGCTGCGAAGCCCCGCACTTCCAGTATCACGTGTCGGGGGTGCTGCGGGTTCGGATGGACGATGGAAGCGAGTTTGACTGCCGGCCGGGCGACGTGTCCCTTCTCCCTTCAGGGCATGACGCTTGGGTGGTGGGAGACGAGCCGGCGGTCGTGGTGGATTTCCAGGGGATGGTCGATTACGCCAAGGCTCGGTAGTCGAGGGCTCGCGGCCCCGGGGCCAGCGGTCCGCGCGGCCCTTCGTAACAGCCCCCGATTCCTCAGTCACAGCCGATACCAAATTCCCGTAACCGCGCTTTAGCTGCGTGTAGTGAAGCAGTTGCACGGAGTCCGCCCTGACAAGCAAACGTGGGCGCGCGCCGATGGCATGCGATGATGGCTGCGGAAAGCGGCCACCAGCCACGCGCCTTTCCCCGCGCCGATCCACTCATTCGGGCGGAGAAAAATCGAAAAACCGGAAATATTTCCGGTTTTCGGCTTGTAAGTGCTTTTTTTTCAGTAAGCAAACCGGAAATATTTCCGGTCTTTCCGGAGGACTCATGAGCAACAACGACAACCCGCAGTTTGAACTCGGAGCCTGGGTCGGACGCCGGCAGGCGTTCAACCTCATCGCCAGCCGCTGCTCCGCCGCCGATGTGGAGTGCCTGCGCAAGATCCGGGACGAGAAGCTGTACAGGTCGCTCGACATGAGCTGGGAGGAATTCTGCACCAAGCATGCCGGGATGACGCGGCGCTACGCCGACCACGTCATCCGGCAACTGGAAGAGCTTGGTCCGAACTTCTTCCGCCTTTCCGAGGTCGTGCGTATTGCCCCGGAAACCTACCGGCTCATTTCAGGCGCAGTCAAGGACGAGGGCCTCGAGTATCAAGGGGAGACGATCGCGATCACGCCGGAAAACAGCGAGAAGATTCATGCGGCGGTGGAAGCGCTGCGGGAGAAGACGGCGCCGCGGCAGGCCCCGGCGCCCGGGCTCCGCCCGATCCCCATCGATGACCAGAGCATCTCCCGGGTGAACCGGAAGCTGGATGGCGTTCTGGAGGAACTGCGCCGGATGACGGAGGTCGAACTGACGATGGCGACGAAGTTGAAGCTGTTTGCCGTGGCCCGCTCGGGCATTCGCCGACTGGAGCGCGTTTCCGGCCGCCTCGATCCGGCCGCCTGAAGCGGCGGCGGGGGCTACGGCAGCGGCAGCCGGACCGTCCTGCCCTCGGCCGCCGAGATGTCCGCCGCCAGGCAGATCTCGTGGGTCTTGTAAGTATCCGCCACGTTCGCGTGCGACTCCTTGTCGTTCAGGATGCAATCCACGAAATGGTCCACTTCCTGCTGGAACGGGTGGTGGGAGACGTCGCCGCTGTCGGGCAGGACCGCAGGAATCGCCGCCCAGGCATTCTGTCCCGGCCACTGGGTGGTGAAGAGCTGGTTGTTGCGGATGGTTCCCTTGTCGCCGAACAACTCCACGTTGAACGCGTACGGCATCCGGCACTCGAGCGAGCAGGCCACCTTGCCGATGGCGCCGCCGGCGAACCGGATGATGGCCACAATGTTCGGGTCGTACTCGTACTTCAGCGGGTTCTGGGGGCTGGTGTTGGCATACGCAGTCACCTCGACGGCCTCGTCGCGCACGAACCAGCGGAGCCCGTCCACCGCGTGACAGCCGCCGGCCAGCAGGGAACTGCCGCCGTATTCCTTCCTGGCCATCCAGGACCACAGTTGGTACCAGGGCCCGACTCCGTGCAGGTAGTCGACTTCTGCGTAGAAGATCTTGCCGATCAGCCCCTGGTCGAGGATCGCCCGGATATTGTCGAACATCGGGTTCCAGCGGAGCACGAAGCTGACGATGCTCTTCACGCCGGCGGCGCGGATCTCCCGGTCAAGCTCCCGGAGGCTTGGCACGCTGATGGCGATCGGCTTCTCGACAATGACATGCTTGCCGGCGCGGGCGGCGGCCACACCCTGCTCGACGTGCAGATGATGCGGCGTGCAGACGACCACGATGTCGAGTCCCGGCGCTTTCAGCATGTCGGCCGGATCGGCGAACGCGGCGCAGTTGGACAGGCGGTACGCCGCCGCCTTCGCTCGCGCCCGTTCGCCGTCCCGGCTCGATATCGCGACCACCTCGCAGTGGGGATTCTTCTGAAAGGCCTTAATATACTCGTCGGAAACCCACCCGGTTCCGATGATGCCCGCGCCAAGCCTATTCATGTTGCCTACGCTCCTGAGGGGGTGGCAGTCCTGCGCCGCCCACCGTTAGCGTATCATCCCCCCGTTCGGAAGAAGGGGCCTCGAACAGATCAGGCGGCCGGCATGGTCGATTTCGCATAATCCGCCGACGCATCCGACAATCGCGTTGGGCGGAACAAGGCTCTTCCAGAGCGTCGCGCGCGCCCGAGAAGACATGCCGGGCTAATTCTTCTTCGGAGCTAGAACCTCATGCACGTGCTCTTTCGAGGACACACGCAGCAGCAGCCCGTCCTCACTGGGCAACCATACCTCGGAGAGGAAACGGGTGTCACCGGCCCTGTCAAACACCGCTCTCACCGATTGCTCCGACGAGGAATCCCGCGTGAGGACCGGAAGGTTTAACCTGTTCTTGCCGCTGGCGCTGCGGATCGAGAGCGACAGGTCCGGTCCTTCGCGCGTAAGCTGACAGGCGCCCGCCGACATCACCTTTCCCCCCGCGGTAAACTCGAAGGGGATATCGACAGTTAGAGAGTTTTTACCTGGCCTTGTAAGGAGGCGGCCTCCGCCAAAATAAGGAAAGTGACGGCAAGCCCGTTCTTCCACTGCTTCTTTATCTCTTGTCTCCTCTGAGTGTCTATATCCGGTCACAAAACGGACCTGTGCATCCGAACGGACACACGGGCATCCAGTTTCAGCCGGACGCATGTCGCGGCTGCTGCCAACTTCAGGATACCGGGAGCAAACGGCGCGCAGAGACGGCTGACCGCTTTCCCCCTAGTGATCGGTATTGGGGCGTCTTATCTGTGTGGAACCCAGAATACTAAGCCAGTCTACATCACTTTCGTCCGGGACACAAGCTGTTCCTCGCCGGCAAACAGCAATACTCGCGAGAAGCCAAGAAGACCGGACCCGCAGTGTCCGCCCTATTCGCCGCCGGCCGGGGCAGGCTTTGCCGCCGTCAGCACCTTGGTCACCATTTCTCCGCCCGGCGGCGTGATTTCCAGCACCAGAACGCTGTTCCGCCGCGCCTTCCCGCCGCCGCCTTCCTGCACCAGCCGGTCGAACACCGCGAAGAACGTGTTTTCGCGGCCGAAGGTCAGGTCGTCGGCCGTCTCGACGAATCGCTTGACCAGCCTGTTCAGATCGTTTGCCGTCACGCCGCCCGTCTCGTTTCGAAGCATGTCGACGGCGGCGTCCAGTTCGACCAGGCGCTCCAGAAACTTCCGCTCGACGTTGTAGAGAGTCACCAGCGACTGCTTCAGCACGCTTGGAAGTTCGACGGTCGCCGCGGCGCCTCGGGTAAACGACGCGGGCAGCGTGACAGTGATGTGACGTCTTGCGAACTCCGCGAAGCCGAGCTGCTGAAACAGGACAAACGTGGCCGGCGCGGCATAAGCGAACCCGAGGAGAGCCGCGTTATGGGTCTGCGGCAACCCGGTGTATTTTGCCGCGATGAAGTTTCGCATCGTCTCGCGCGCGATCCGGCGCAGGTTTTCCCGGCTCGGACCATCCGGCAGCAGGAACGCCGCGCCAACGGCATCGCTGTCGTATCGAACCACGTATCGGGCGCTCACTTTCCCGAGACCGTTGGGAAACTCGCTCGCCAGTTGCTCGGCGAACCGGGCGCTGTCGCCGGCGATCCCAAGCAGCGCCGCCAGCTCGAGGATCTGCCGCATCTCGCCCGGCTTGGTCTTGTCGTCCTCCTTGAGCAAGTCGTACTGCACCGACATCTTCGGCAGCGTCTTGATCAGATAATTGCGCGAACCCTCCGGCTGGAACGCTTTGGCGATGGTCGCGAGCAGGAACGACGACGCGGTCAGCTCCCCGCCATGCTTCCGGCGCTCCTCGATCATCGTCTTGGTCGAGTAGATGTGCAGCAGCCCGCCGTCGTGCCCCTCCAGCGCCTCCTCGGTGTCCTGGAGCACGCGCGTCATCCCCTCGATGCCGTAGCCGAACAGGTTGATCTGCACCTGCGTGCTCGCCGATACCGAATGCGTGAAAACGCCTTTGTTGATCCTGACCAGCCGCGAGCTGTACTGGCCGAGCAAGTCCGCGAAGTCGCCGCCGGCCGCCAGCCGCGCCAGCTTGCCTCCGGCTTCGGTGCTGACATCCACCTCGACATCCAGCAAGGCCGTTCGCGAGCTCGCGCGGGCGTAGGCAAGATGAAGCTGCGCGCTGAAGCTGCGGTTGGCCAACTCTTTGAGCTCGTCGTAATACCTGGTCTTGAAGCCGGCTACCTGGTCGATGGTCTTGTGCAGTTGATCCAGCGCCTTTCCGGCGTCGCTCGAGCGAATTTGATCGAAGGCCTTGCCCAGGATCTGCTCCGCCAGCCCTTGCAGCTTCTCATCCGCCAGGTTCTTCAAGCCCTCCGGCGTGGAGATGCCTCGCAGTTGATTCAGGAGATCGGCCAGCGGAAAGGCTACGTTGAAGGTCGCAATGACGTCTCGGATACCCTGCATGGCGCCGTCCTCCAGGAAGTTCCTGGCCTGCTGGATCAGGCTGGAAAACTCCCCGAAAGCCGTCTGCTCCATCAAGATGTCGTAGAGGCGTCCGCCGGCGAGGCGTTTGACCAGCTTCCACGCCTCGCCGTCGGAGATGTCCTTAAGTCCGTCGGGCGAAGCGGCTCCGGCAAGGAGATCCAAGGCCCGGCTCAGTTGCGGGACCCGGTCCAGGAAGTCCTCGTAGAGGTCGATGATCCGGCTGTCGATGTTGTCGTAGAGATCGACGACTTGACGCATCTTTGCCAGAAATTCGTTGAGGGTGTCGTTGCTCAGCGCCTTCTCGAGCAGCTTCTGGCTGAGCTCTCGCAGGGTGCTGTTCACCAGTTTGCCGGCGGCCTGCTCCAGCTCGTCGAGGTTCGAGTAAGTTTGCGCCTTGCCGAACAGCTTCCGCGCGCGCTCGGCGTGCGCGCCGAACGCCTTGACGAGGAATTCGTCGGCCGTGTCGGGTAATCCCTTGAGATGCAGTTCCGCATCGAAACCGAAGTCCGCGGCGAAGTTGAACTCCGAGTCGCGGCTTTTCCGGACGACGTACCGGACAAAGTTGGGACTGCTTCCCGCGCGCGCCTCCAGCTCGAATTCCCCCGCCAGCCGGTAGGCTGCGCTGAGGCCCGCGGCCAGTTTCAGCCTGTAATCGAGGTCCAGGTTCAGCTTCCCGACGTCGATTTCCCTCGAACCGGTCAGCGAGTAGCCGTAGCTGACCTCCCCGCGCAGCTTGAGATAGCCTCCGAAGCGCGTGACCACGACCTCGCCGGGGGCCGGAACCTCCGGCACGGCGTCCAATTGCTGCGGCAGCCGGACGCCGGCCAACAGGTCCATAAGCACTTCTCGCGCCGGTTGCGTTTGCGGATAGATCTTGAGCCGCTCGTAGGCTATGCTTCCGCCCGCGGTAATTCCGAACGTGGACTTCAAGGGGCCAATCGGGGCGCTCCCTTCGACCGACGCATCGGCCTTGCCCTGGAGGAGGAGCCGCATCAGGAATTCGTTGCTGCCCGGTTGGAGGCCGCGCGTAACGCTCGGCTCGATCTGGTCATCCGGCCACATGAGCTGGATCTGGTGGACCGCCTCCACCCCGCCGGAGACGCCGATCTTCACTGTGTCGGCGCGGCCTAAGGTGAGTTCTCTCGAGGTCCCGAGGCTGACCTTCACGTCGGCGACCCGATCAACGCTGCGGTCAAACGTGCCGTTGCTGTCGAACAGTTTCCCCCAGGCGTCCTGATCGGTGCCGAGTTCGAGTTGGCCGTCACCGCCCAGAAACGACCGCTTGAAAGTGTTGGAGGAAACGGGAAGGTTGAGCAAGGAATCTCCTTTCAGACTGGCTCACCCAGCCCGTGCCGCGTTCCGCCCCTCGGAGGGAACAGCCGGCCGCGAATCAGGGCCGGCAGAAACATCCCCGCACGGGAATAGCCCAGCAGGAGCCGGAATAATCTTACTACTTAATGAGGCCCGACGGCGTAGCGTTTCAGCCGGTCTGCAATTCTGTCCGGGGCCGCTTCACGGCTTGGGCGGCGGCGCGGTCCCTGCTTCATCCGGCTCACGGCTCGAAAAGCCCGTAACGCCGCAAGATCCGCCGGCCTTCGGGGCCGGCCAAAAAATCCAGGAACCGGCGCGCCGCTTCTTGCCGCCGGCTGGCGCGCACGATCCCGCCGGCCTGGCGGATCGGCTGATGCCACGCTTCCGGCAGCAAGATGCCTCCCTTGTCGTGAACCAGCGTCCAGGAAGTAATGACAGCCTCGGCGTTGCCGCCGTCGGCGAATTCGAAGGCCTGCCGGACGTTCTCGCCAAACACCACCTTGGGCTTCACCTTGTCCCAAAGACCCTGGTCGCCAAGGGCTTCCTTGGCAGCCATGCCATATGGGGCATGGCGCGGATTCGCGATCGCGACGTGTCGAACCCGGCTGCCAGCCAATTCCGCAACCGAGCGAATCGAGCCGTCCCTGGACCAAAGCCCGAGCCGCCCGTTAGCGTAGACCCGCACACTGTCCGCGAGGACGTGGCCGGATTCCTCCAGTTCCCTGACAAACCGTTCATTTGCAGACAGATAGACATCATACGGGGCGCCCTGGCGAACCTGCGCCGCGAGCATCCCGCTGGAGCCGAGCGTCACGGTGACTCCGCCGCCAGTCTTCCGAAAGCCCGTTTCGAGGGCGTTTTTCGCGGGCGCCAGGTCGCTGGCGGCGGCGACGAGAAGATCCTGCGCAGACAATCTTGACAATGATGCACTAAAGTTTGATAATAAAACTGTGCTAATGAGCGGCGGCGCGATTGCTCGCCGCCAGCGGATCCGGTTGTCATCGACCGGCGCATTCATGGGGAGGGAATCGAATCAATGAGCAAGATTATCGGCATCGACCTGGGGACCACGAATTCGGTCGTGGCCGTGATGGAAGGCGGGCAGCCTGTGGTTATTCCGAACCAGGAAGGGGCCCGAACGACCCCGTCGGTGGTCGGCTTCGCCAAGAGCGGGGAGCGGCTGGTGGGCCAGGTGGCCAAGCGGCAGGCAGTCACCAACCCCGAGAATACCATCTACTCGATCAAGCGCTTCATGGGCCGCCGCGTCTCCGAAGTGAACGAGGAGATGAAGATGGTGCCCTACCGGGTGGTGTCGGGCGACAACAACGACGCGCGGGTGGAGATCATGGGCAAGCGCCACGCCCCGCCCGAGATCTCGGCGATGATCCTCAACAAGCTGAAAGAGGCGGCCGAGGCGTACCTCGGCGAGAAGCTGACGAAAGCGGTCATCACCGTGCCGGCGTATTTCAACGACTCGCAGCGGCAGGCCACCAAGGACGCGGGCAAGATCGCCGGCATGGAAGTGATGCGCATCATCAACGAGCCGACGGCGGCGGCGCTCGCTTACGGGCTCGATAAGAAGAAGGACGAAACGATCGCCGTGTACGACTTCGGCGGCGGCACGTTCGACATCTCGATCCTCGAGGTCGGCGACGGCGTGGTCGAGGTGAAGTCGACCAACGGCGACACGCACCTGGGCGGAGACAACATCGACCAGCGCATCATCGACTGGATCGTGTCCGAGTTCCGCAAGGAGAACGGCATCGACCTGTCTCGCGACCAGATGGCGCTCCAGCGGCTGAAGGAGGCCGCCGAGAAGGCGAAGATCGAGCTGTCCACCCTGCTCGAGACGGAGATCAACCTGCCGTTCATCACCGCCGACGCCAGCGGACCGAAGCACCTGGTGATGAAGCTGACGCGGGCGCGGTTCGAGCAGATGGTGGAGGACATTTTCCAACGGAGCGTCGGCCCGTGCAAGCAGGCGCTGTCGGACGCCGGCCTGACGCCGGACAAGATCGACGAAGTCGTGCTCGTGGGCGGCTCGACGCGCATCCCGCGGGTGCAGCAGATCGTGCGCGACCTGTTCAATCGCGAGCCGCACAAGGGCGTCAACCCGGACGAAGTGGTCGCCATCGGCGCCGCGGTGCAGGGCGGCGTGCTCGGCGGCGAAGTGAAGGACGTCCTGCTGCTCGACGTGACGCCGCTGTCGCTGGGCATCGAGACCCTGGGCGGCGTGTTCACCAAGCTCATCGATCGGAACACGACGATCCCGACGCGGAAGAGCGAGGTCTTCTCGACCGCATCCGACAGCCAGACGTCGGTCGAGATCAAGGTGTACCAGGGCGAACGAGCCATGGCCGCCGACAACCGCCTGCTCGGCGTGTTCCAGCTTGTCGGCATCCCGCCGGCGCCGCG
>CAZACK010000090.1:0-21759 GCA_964483455.1 uncultured Solibacteraceae bacterium | reverse complement strand
ATTCGGAACCAGACGGACAGCGGAGGCGGGGTCGCCTTGCAGGTGCAGTGGCAGGTCGGGGAGCCGGTGACGATGGCGAAGCTGGTGAATCTCGACACGATGCTGGCGGTCCCCGGCAAGATCATCGAGACCGGCTCGAGCCCGCTGGCCTGCCGCACGCAGTTCACGCAATCGGTCCGCGACGCGCGGCACCTGTTCCTGAACTGGGGCGGCGGGGCGATTGTGCACCCGGGCAGCCCGGGCGACCTGTCGCAGTATGCGGGCGCGATGCCGATGCTGCACCGGTCGGTGTTTTACGGCGATCACCTGCGGGGGCTCAAGGGACTGGGCAGCCTGATGGGCTTCCGGGTGGTGGAAGAGGATCTCGCGAGTTGACTGGCGGGTTGCGGCCGGCGGGCTGAACCGAGTGGACGGCGGGGTGGCGTGCATCGGGCGGCGCGAGGCGTTCGGTGGCGGCGGATTCCGGGTGGGCGCCGCGGCAAGACGTTCCCACTGGCATTCCCGCGTTTGGCCTTAGCGGCTTGCGCCTCGGCGGCAGTTCGGGAAGGCAGGGGAACCGGGCTGCGATCCAAGGAGTGCCGGGCTTGGAAGAGCTGTTTCGGCTACGAAGGGCCCTCCCGACCGCGAGGAAACGCTGATCGCAGAGATCGATCCGCGCCGGCTGGGAGACGTGCGCCGGCACTGGCCGTTCTTGCGCGCCCGCCGATCGACGCCTGGGCGGCCCCTCACCGTTCAAATCCGGATATGTTCATCTTGAATTCGGTGATCGTCCGGCGTATGCTCAAGGTGCGGAAGGAGGCGGCTCAACATGCAGGCAGCACTGGCCGCGATTCTCGTGAGCCTGTCCGCAGCGCTGTCGTTCGGCGCGGACTTCTGGCACAAGAAGAAGTTTCCGGACTGGAGCAAGAGCGACGTTCAGAAAATCCTCACGGACTCTCCTTGGGCTCGACCCGTCCTGATACCCGCGGCAGGTTTCGAAGCCGTTTCGGAGGAATTGCAGGCGGCCTGCTCCCGGTGTGAGGTGAAGTCTGGAGCCCCGGCCATCGCCACCGCCAATGTCGCGCGGCTGGCTGAGCCCACTCAGGTCATCGTTCGCTGGCACAGCGCTCTGCCCGTCAAGCAGGCGCTGGCGAAGCTTCGCTTCGGCGATGAAGTCGATAGCGCCGAGGCAGCCGCGTGTCTGGCCGCTCCGGAGACGGCGTACGTCGTCGGAGTGTGGGGCCTGCCCGCCGGGGCGCTGCCGTCCGATCCCGCCGCGCTGAGATCCGGCGCGCTGCTGAAGATCAAAGGCCGCCCGGACATCGCGGCAGAGGATTGCCAGGCGGCGGCGGAGGGGGACAAGGCACGGGTGCTCCTCTATTTCCCCAGGGCTGGAGACAACGCGATCAGCAGCGCTGACGGGAAGGTCGAACTCCATCTCAAGCTCGGCGCGATCCACATCCGCCGCGGTTTCAAGTTGAAGGACATGGTGTACGAGGGGAGGCTGGAGATGTAGGTCTCGGTTATTCGGTTGGGCGGTTATTGGTTGGGTGGTTGACCGGTTGGGGGTGGTGGGTGGAGTTCAGTTTGCCGCAGGGGCCTTCTCCGCCAGGAAACGTGCGATGAAGGTGGTGTCGAAATCCCCGGCCTGGAAGCCAGGGTGGGCGAGGATGCGCTCGTGGAGGCGGATGGAGGTGTGGATTCCTTCGATGACGAACATTTCGAGCGCCCGCCTCATGCGCGCGATGGCCTCGGCCCGGTCGCGGCCGTGGGTGATCAGCTTCGCCACCAGGGAATCGTAATAGGGCGGGATCACGCAGTCGGTGTGGGCGACCGTGTCTACGCGCACACCCATGCCGCCGGGAACGTTTATCGCAGTGATGCGGCCGGGCGACGGCACGAACGTCTCGGGATGCTCGGCGTTGATGCGGCACTCGATGGCGTGGCCGCGGATCCGGACCGGCTCCGGGAGGATCTCGGCGAGCGGCAGGCCGGCGGCAACCATGATCTGTCCCTTGACCAGATCGACTCCGGTGATGGCCTCGGTCACGGGGTGCTCCACCTGAATGCGGGCATTGACCTCGATGAAGTACAGCCCGCCGTCCTCATCCATCAGGAACTCGACCGTGCCTGCGTTGGTGTAACCGACATCGCGCATCGCCCTGGCGAGGCGAGCGGTGATGTCGGCGCGCAGCTCGGGGCTCAGGCGGGGCGAGGGCGATTCTTCGATCAGCTTCTGGTGGCGGCGCTGGATCGAGCACTCCCGCTCGGGGAAGACCTGGACGTTGCCGTGGAGATCTCCCAGCACCTGGAACTCGATGTGCCGCGGGGCGTTGATGAATTTCTCGATGTAGACGTCGGGGCAGGAGAACGCATTCAGGGCTTCCTGCTGGGCCTGCGTGAACAAGCCGGGCAGGTCGGCGGGCTCGCGAACGACCCGCATGCCGCGGCCGCCGCCGCCCGCTGACGCCTTGAGAATCACCGGATAGCCGATGGCGGCGGCCAGGCTCAGCCCGTCCTCGGCGCTTTTCAGCACGCCCTCCGAGCCGGGCAGCACGGGCACACCCGCGCTCTTCATCGATGCGCGAGCCTTGTCCTTGACTCCCATCAGCCGGGTGAGCTCCGGCGACGGGCCGATGAAGCGGATGCCGGACAGCTCGCAGACCTCGGCGAAGTCGGCGTTCTCGCTCAAGAAGCCATAGCCGGGGTGGATGGCGTCGACGTTGGTGATCTCGGCGGCGCTGATCACCGACGGGATGTCGAGGTAGCTCTTCGCGCTCTTGGCCGGCCCGATGCAGACCGCTTCGTCGGCGAAGCGCACGTGCAGGCTGTCCCGGTCAGCTTCCGAATACACGGCTACCGTGCGGATGCCGAGTTCCTTGCAGGCGCAAATGACGCGGAGTGCGATCTCCCCGCGGTTGGCGATAAGGATCTTGTTGAACATGCGGATCGGGGCGTCGGCGCCTAGGCGGGACGAATGGCGTACAGGGCTTCGCCGTACTCGACCGGCTGCGCGTTTCCGACCAGCTTCTTCACGACCGTTCCAGCGACCTCGGCCTCGATCTCGTTCATCAGCTTCATCGACTCGATGATGCAGAGCACCTGGCCGGGATGCACGACATCACCGGGCTGCACGAACGGAGGCGACCCTGGCGACGGAGACTCGTAAAAAGTGCCGACGATCGGGGACTTCACCATGACGAGATTGTCTTCCGCGACCGGCTCAACAGGCGGGGCCGCAGGAGCGGGGGCAGGAGCAGCGGGTCCGGGGTTGGGAACGACGCCGGCTCTGGCGGCAACCTCCTGGAGGAGGACTTCCTGTGTGGAACCGAGACTCCGCCGGATGCGCACCTTGTTCTCGCCACGCTGGACTTCCAGTTCGGCGACCCCGGTCTCCTGGGCGAGGTTGATCAGCTCACGGATTTCGTCAATCGTCATTCAGAACGTTTCAGCATAGCAGGGATGCGCACCCAGCCGCGCAACCCACCGAACAACCGCACAACCTCCCAACCGAACAACCTACAACATTATTAGCTCCTTGGGGGCGCGGGTGAGCACTTCGCAGCCGGTTCGGGTGACGGCCACCGTGTCCTCGATGCGAATGCCGCCGAAGCCCTGCAAGTATACGCCAGGCTCAATGGTGACCGCCATGCCGGCCTGGAGAACCGTTCGGTCCCGCTTGCCGAGCCGGGGGGCTTCATGAATTTCCAATCCAAGTCCATGTCCAGTGGAATGAACAAATTGTCTGTCTAATTTAAAGTTACGCATAACCTGCCGAGCGGCTCGATCGACCGATTGGGCGGCGACTCCTTCACGAACCGCTTCGAGAGCCGCGAGTTGGGCCAGGAGCACGGCGTTATACATTTGCTTTACGCGGGCGGGCGGCTTGCCGAGGAAAGCCACCCGCGTCATGTCGCTGGCATAGCCTTCCCGGAACGCGCCCATGTCTGCCAACAGGAGGTCGCCTTCGGCCAGCCGCCGGTTGGTGGGGCGCGCGTGAGGCAGCGCCGAGCGCGGACCGGAGGCGACGATGGTTTCGAAGGCGGGCTGCTCGGCGCCGCTCTTGCGCATGCGGTAGTCGAGTTCGGCGGCGATTTCCAGTTCCGTCCGGCCGGGCCGGACGCGGTGGATGACCTGTTCAAACGCCCGGACCGTCGCATCCATCGACTGGCGAATGAGCGCGATTTCTTCGTCGGACTTCACCATGCGCAGGCGCTCGATGAGAGTGGCGGTGGGCTTGAGCCTGGCTCCGGAGGGGAAGGCTTCGTCGAGGATCGTCCAGGCGTCGTAATTCGTGTGAGCGCGTTCGAAGCCGATGGCTCGCCAGCGTGCGTTTTTGAGGAAACCGGCGACGGCGGTGATCAGCGGGCCTTTGGCGACACGCACGGGGTAGCCTGTTTCCTCGGATGCCTGGATGCGGTAGCGCGGGTCCGTGAACAGCACCGAGCGGTCGCCCGAAACCACGAGGGCGGCGTTGCTGCCGGTGAATCCGGTCAAGTAGCGCACGTTGGGCAGGCTGGTCACCAGCAGCACATCCAGCTTCTGCTCGCCGAGGAGGGAAATGAGGCGGGCACGCCGCAGCTTGCGGTCCGTGTCGGAGAGCGGAGCCATGCTGCCCGCGTCCTACCTGGCAGCGAACAGCGGCGCCACTGAAACCAGGCTCAGGCCGGTCAGGAACAGGACGAACATGATGACCAGCAGCGACTTCACTTTGGCGTCCGCGCCGGCGAATTCCTTCCAGACGAGCAGACCCCAGAGGGCGCTGACCATGGTGGCGCCTTGCCCGATGGCGTAGCTGATCGCCGGGCCGACCTGAACCTCGGGCGGGGCGCTGGCGGCAACGAAGTTAGCGACGGCGCCGGCGCACCAGATCAAGCCGCCGAGGAGGCCAAGCAGATGCTGCCGGCGGGTCCCCTTGAAGTAATCGAGGATCTCGACGGGTTCGCCCTGGACCGGAAGATTCATAAAGTAAAGATTGAAGATAAACGTGGAAGTAAAGACTCCACAGGAGAAGACAAACGCGATCGCGTAGGGCCCTAGGCCTGTGTCACCGGCCTTTCCCATTTCGACCATGGGGTAGAACGAGCCCATCAGCACGCCGCTCGCCAGGCTGAGGAGGATGCCCTTCATGGACACCTTCGGCACGAGCGTGCGGCTTTTTCCGGCTTTGATGCGCTGTTCTTCGCGGTGGAGAGCGAGGGCGCGGTAGGCCATCGCGTCCACGATGATCGCCAGGACGACGAGGCCGGCTCCGGTGAACAGGAAGGTCGGGTTGCCCTGAGGATTGAGGGCGTAGTTCCAAACCACGCCGATGACCAGGGCCAGCCCGATGCCCACGGGGAAGGCAACGGCGAGACCGGCGACGGAAATCGCCGCCACCAGCAGCATGTTGGCGAGGTTGAACAGGACGCCCCCGGCGAAGCCCCAGGCCATATTCCGCTTGCCGGCTCGCATCAGGTCATCGAGGAAGAGGAAGCCGTCGAAGC
The DNA here is from genome assembly GCA_964483455.1 of uncultured Solibacteraceae bacterium. Classification (GTDB taxonomy): domain Bacteria; phylum Acidobacteriota; class Terriglobia; order Bryobacterales; family Bryobacteraceae; genus CAYZJD01. The sequence continues at coordinate 16,294 of CAZACK010000090.1, read as the reverse complement.
CGAGGGTGCCGAAGGTGAAGGCGGCGATCGCTGAAGCCAGCAGGACGCCGAGGGAGTAGTCGAAATAGAACAGTTCGAAGCGCCAGTTGCCGGCCAGCTTGAGAGTGTTGGCCCAAGAGCCCCAGCAAAGCATGGTGAGGATGGTTAGCAGCAGGGCGGTGGTGTAGGAATCGGGGAGAGTCATGGCGGTCCTGTGTGAGTGAAAGGCGAGGTTACAACGCGGGGGCGAGCGAGGTCAAGGTGGGGCGTTATCGCCGCCCGGCGCTAGAAGTTGTCGCACTCGCGGTAAGCCGCAATCACCGCCAGCTCGCCCTCCTTGCCCGGCTTGCTGTTGCCGTGCTCCATGCCGATGACGCCGTCGTAACGGCGCTGGTGAAGCCACCGGAAAATGTTGCGGTAGTTGATCTCGCCAGTGGTCGGCTCCTTGCGACCGGGGTTGTCGCCGACCTGGATGTAGGCGATCTCGTCCCAGGCCTTCTCCATGTTCGGGATCAGGTTGCCGACGTCGATCTGCTGGTGGTACAGGTCGTCGAGGATCTTGCAGCTCGGAGAGTTGACGGCTTTCGAGATGAGATAAGTCTGCGGGACGGAGCGCAGGAACAGCCCGGGGTGATCGGCGTACCAGTTGAGCGGCTCCAGGACCATGACTAATCCCGCCGGCTCGCAGACCTCCGCCATTACTTTGAGATTCGCAACACAGTTCGCGGTTTGAAACCCCGGGTCCAGCGAATTGTTAACGGTGCTTGGGACGACGGTTGTCCACTTCGCCCCGAGTCGCTTGGCCGCCTCGACGGCTTTCCTGGCCACTTCCCGCAGCCGATCCCGATACGCGTTGTCGGTCTTCGTGGCGAAATCGGAGGTCTGGAAGTCAGCGTGGGCGACGAACACGCCCATCGTCATGCCGTGCCGCCGGAGAGCCTCCCCGATCTTGGTCTGCAACTCCGGCGGCCGCTGCATGGCGCCGTTGTCTTCCCAGCCGGTGAAGCCCTGGCCGGCGGCGAACTTGATCTGGTCGAGAATGTCCTCGCCGGCCGAGTGTTTGAACATACCGGGGTGAGGGCCGTACTTGAGCTTGAACTTTGGGCTGTTGCTTTGACCGCGAGCAGTGGCTGGAAGCGCGGGCAGCGCGGCCAGGCTTGTGGTGAGAAATCGGCGTCGGATCATAGGAGTATTGGTCTGATCTTGGCATAATCGGGGCATGGACTTAAAGCTACCCATAGCCGGAATCACCGACGAATTCTCGCCGGATCTGGAGGCGGCCGTCGAGCCGATGGCGCGGATCGGCATGACCGGGGCCGAGTTGCGTGTCGTGTGGGGCAAGAACATCATGGACCTGAGCGACGCCGAGCTGGACCGGGCGAAGCAGATCCTTGACGCCAAGGGCCTGCGGGTCATCTCCATCGCCTCGCCGATGCTCAAGTGCGTCCTGCCCGGCGCGCCGCCGGTGGACGAGCGGTTCCAGCATGACATCTTCGCTTCAAAGCACACCTACGACGACCAGCCTCGCCTGGCGGACCGCGCGTTCGCCATCGCGCACAGGATGGACGCTCGCATTATCCGCGTGTTCTCCTATTGGCGAACGGTAGAGCCAGAGAAGTGCTTCGACGGCGTCGTCGCCGCATTGCGCGGCCTGGCGGACAAGGCGGCCAAGGAGGACCTGACCATCGGCCTTGAAAACGAGCACGCCTGCAACATCGCGACGGCGGCGGAGTCGGCGCGCGTGCTCGCGGCCGTGGATCATCCGAGCCTCAAGCTCGTGTGGGATCCGGCGAACGCGTACGTGTCGGGCGAGGCGCCATACCCCGACGGCTACCGGCTGCTGCCCGTCAATCGCATCGCACATGTGCACGCCAAGGACTGCCGCGTCGAGGACCACGCGCCCGAGTGGGGGCCGCTCGGGACGTGCGGCATCGACTGGAAGGGGCAGATCGCGGCGCTCCTCGCCGACGGCTACCGCGGCTATGTGAGCCTGGAGACACACTGGCCCGGCCCCGGCGGCGACAAGATGCTGGCGTCCACGATCTGCGGGTGGAACCTGAAGAGCCTGGCGATGGGGTGAGAACGCCCATGAACGGGTGGGCCACTGGGATACAATCGGACTCGGGGCGATGACTCCCGAATATCTTACTGCGGCCATGCGCCCGGTGACGCAAATCCCAGACTGTCCGGGCGTTTGGGCAAGTGGGAAGACGTCGGCGGGAACTTCAGGAGAAACTCGAAGGTTGGCTGATCCTGAGTCTGCAATAGGGACTGCCGATTCCGACACTCGATGGCATCGCGCTGCGCGCAGAGGAACCTTCGACCGTAGATGGGTAGGCTTCAGCCTGTAGCCTAATCTGGTGTGGCAGCGGGTCCACCAGCGACGTGTGGACCGCCAGGACCGGGTCGAACAGGTAGGCGAGGCGGATTAGCCAGGCTTCAGAGTCGAGCTTGAACTGCCCGCCGTCCCCGTGCATAGACCAGGGCCGGCCGCTCTCGACGATCTCCAGCGTCGTTTCGCGATCCCGGTAAAGCAGTTCGTTGCCGAGGCGGCCGCCGGGGTCGTTGTAGGTCAACTCGACCGCGTCGGCGCCGTACCACTTGACGTCGATGACCGCAACCGCGCAGTTCGGCAGAATCCCACGGACGGTGGTGCCCTGCCTCAGCTCTTCTAGCCGAGCCATGCTTCTCGATTCCTCTTCTGAACGATGATCAACAGATTACTGTATCGGAAAACAGAATTCTGGGAGATACCGCGGCAGTGAAATCTCTGCTCGCTGGCTGTTTCCTCCGCCGGCAAGACGGCCGCTGGGGTCTGGGTCGGCTTCTTACGCGGCGGCTTGGGGAGAAGGCGAAGGAGCGGCACGGTAAGAGGAAGCAGATTCATGCGGGTGACCGTACTTTGCAGGTATTCGCGGAAGTACGGCCAGCAGTTGAAAATCACATTGCCGTCCTTGAATGCCTTAAGGGCCTCCGGACTGGGCTGATAATCCTCTTGAAGCCGATAGTCCAGCTCCCAAGTGCACTCGACGAGAACGACTGGAGCCTTCGGCGTTTGTGCTCTTCTCTCTCAAAGGTTGCCCTACCTCGTCGTTCTCCACGGGTGTGCAAATCATTGCAGTAGCCCACGGACGGCGCCGCCCTGGCTACTGGCGGGATCGCGTCGAATGATGTAAGCGCGGCTTTCAGAACCGATCCGCTGGACCTGCCTACTCCCCCCGCCGCGCCGCCCAGAACATCGCATTCCGTACCAGCCGCCGGTACCCCGGATGGTGGTGCGTCTCCGCGCTGTGCCCGATCTGGATATACACCGCGCGCGCCTTCGGATGCGGCCCGATGTACACCACCGGCCGGTCGTTGAGCGGGTGGTCCATCTCCATCAGCACGGTGATCTTCGGCGACTGCCACATGTTCTTGTACATCTCGTCCTCGACCACAATCGGCCCGACCCCGCGCATCACCGGATGGCTTCCGGCGCCCTTCGCCGGCAGCACCGTCATCTCCACGCCTTCCTTGAACGATGACTTGCCGTGAGGCCCGCGGGCCTCGATCCAGTACTTGCCGCCGATCACCTCCTCGTGCCACCACGGCCAGGCCGTGTAATCGACGATCGCGTGGTGAATCGAAACGACGCCTTTCCCGCTTTCCACGTAGTCACGCAGGTTCCTGCGCTGGGCTTCCGGCAGGTCTTCCAGCATGTCGTGGAACACGATGACGTCGAATCGGTCCTTCAAGTCCGCCGTGAATGCTTCCGCCGGCGTCGTGGCGTGCGACCAGACCAGATCGCGCTGCCCCTCGAACAGAGTGTAGAAGTCCGCCGGATAGGAATGTCCGCCGGTGACGACGAGCGCCCGGACGGCGTCCTTCGCCGGCGGCGGAACGGCGTGCAGGCGGGCGGGCAACGTCACCTTGCCCGTGGCGGCCCACTCCACGCTCCGCGCGAACGTCGTCACAAACCCGGTCTGGAACATCGCGGCGGTGTCGTGGCCCAGGGGAATGTGCACCACTCTGCCGGCGCCGAACGGCACCGTCCACACGATCGGTTCCTCCCGGCCCGTGCCGCCGAGCTTTGCGTCGCTGTACGCCCTCGCCAGCACGCGCGCGCTCGGGCGGAGATCCATCTTGTGATACAGCTCGTCGTTCGCCAGGAAGGTCTCGTCCATGCCCTTGCTGATCGGGTGCTCCCGATCCACCCACTTGACCGGGAAGACATGCCGTACTGCGTGGCCGATGTCTTCGGCCTTCCAGGATGCGCCCAGCATTTCCGGGTACGCGGGCCAGCCCTCGTCGCCCGTGCTCGAGGCGGCCCAGCGGTTGTTCCTGAACTCCATCCCGAAGAAGGCGCCGTAGCTGACGCCGTGCACCGCGACCATGCCCTTGCCCGATCGCAGGAACCGCTCCACCGCCTGCTCGGTTTCGGCGCCCCAGCGCGGTCCGTTGTAGTTCAAAACCAGCACGTCGTAAGGCTCAAGCGTGCGGGCAGTCATCCCCCGCGGCTCTTCGAGGACGTTCACCTCAAAGCGGTCCGTGTTGTCAAGAACGCTCCGGAGGAACGGCGTGGTCACTCGCCAGTCGTGATACTGCGTGTCGCTCTGGCCGGTGAGGAAAAGCACTCGGACGCGCCCGGCGGTCTCAGCCGGCGCCGCCGCGAGGGCGAAAGTCGAAAGAAGGAGGACGAAGCGATAGAAACTCATAGGTTCTCTTCCGAGCCTCGATTGTACGACGGACCGCGGCCTTGAGCACGCGGCTGATCACCTCCCGCGCCGACCCAAGTCCCGAGGCGATCTTCTCGTGCCGGATCTCCAGAGCGTCGCTCTGCCGCGGAAGGCAGTCAAGCGCCCGGGCAGGAACTCCGCAAGCCGGCTGTCCTTCCGGTGGAAGGCGACGTCCCCGACGAGATGCATCAAGGCAACGAGCCGGCGGGCGGTCAGCGCCAGCACGAACGCGCACACGGGCCAATGACCGCGGGCCCAGCGGCGGAAGTCGGCTGCCGGGATGAGCGCGGCGGTAACTCCGGTCTCCGCCACACGAGAAGCTACTCCGGAGAGCGAGGGACCCTTGTCAACTCTCCGCCGCTCAACCGAACAACCGAATAGCCGAACAACCGTGCTAACCGTGCAACTGTAGAATGTGACGAGGGTGCCGACCACTCCCGCTCCCGTCTCCCTCCGCCGCAGCTTCGCCTGGACGCTGGCCGGCAACATCGTCCTCGGCGCCAGCCAGTGGGCGGTTCTCAGCCTCATCGCCAAGCTCGGCGGCGGTGAAATGCTGGGCCAGTACGCCCTGGCGCTGGCGCTGGCCGCTCCGGTGGCGATGCTTTCCCACATGAACCTGCGATCGGTGCTCGCCACCGACACCAGCCGCCGTCACCCGTTCGGTGACTACCTGGCCGTCCGGCTGGCGACCACTGCGTTCGGCCTGGCCGCGATCGCGTTGCTGGCGTTCGTTGTCCGCCGGTCGCCGCCCGTCTCGGCCGCGGTCCTTCTCCTCGGTCTTTCGCTCAGCTCCGAGAACGTGAGCGACATCTACTACGGGCTGATGCAGCGGCGGGAACGGATGGACCAGATCGCGCGGTCGATGATGGGGCGGGCGGTCGTCTCCGTCGGCGCGCTTGGGCTGGCGTTGTGGCTCACCCGCGAACTCGCGCCGGCGGTTCTGGCGCTGGCTGCCGGCCGCATCGTCATCCTATTGACGTATGACCGTCCCGTCGGTTCACAGGGCGAGGATCTGGCGCGGACGACGGCGCGAGCCCGGTGGGAGATCGCTCGCTCCGCGTTGCCGTTGGGTGTCTCGCTCCTGCTCGTGTCGCTGACCGCCAACATCCCGCGATACGCGATCCAGCACCATCTGGGGACACGCGATGTCGGCGTCTTCGCGGCCGTGGTGACCTTCATGACCGCCGGGGCTACCATCGTCAACGCCCTCGGCCAGTCGGCGACGCCCCGGCTGGCCAGCCAGTTCAGCGCCGGAGATATTCCGGGCTTTCGACGGCTCGCGCTCAGGTTGGCCGGGCTGTCCCTGCTGCTGGGCTTGCTGGGAGTCCTTGGCGTGGTCCTCGCCGGCCGATTTGTGCTCGCCGTCATCTATCGCCCCGAGTTCGCGGCGCACGCCGGGCTGCTTGCGGCCATCATGGGCGCCGGGATCTGCACTTACTTGGCAGTCGCTCTGGGCTATGTCGTGACGAGCGCGCGGTCATTCGCGGTTCAGCCGCCGCTGCTCGCCGCCGTCGCCATCACCTCGGCGGCCGCAAGCTGGACGCTGATCCCGTTGATGGGATTGAACGGCGCAGCCCTGGCCGTGGCGATTGCCGCCTCCGTCCAGATCGCCGGCGAGATCTGGATCCTCAGGCTGGCCATGAACCGGCAGGCGGCCTCCGCATGAACGAACCGACTCGCGCCGGATGGACGGACCGCGCCGCCTCGGCTCTGCTGTGCGCGTTTGTCTTCTCGCTGCCCTGGGAGAAGAGCGTCGACGTGCCCGGAGTCGGCACCATCTCGCGGCTCCTCGGCATGCTCGCTTTCGCGGCAGTCGCGGCAGGCATCATCCAGCGGCGGCAGCCGCGCCGTCCAAACCTCGCGCTCGTCCTGGCCGCGGTGTATGTCGTTTGGAATGCGCTGACGTGGTTCTGGAGTTACTCGCCGGATGCCACTGCCGCGCGAGCCTTCACGTTCGTCCAGTTACTGGGCATGGCGTGGATGATCTGGGAGAGTTGCCGGACCCCCGAGCGCGACCTGTGGATCATCCGGGCCTATGTGCTGGGAACCATTCCGTCCTCGGCGTACGCGTTTGTCCGCTACTTCCAGGGACAACAGACCTACTGGCGCCGCTATGCGGCCGGTGGCTTCGATCCGAACGATTTCGGCCTGACGCTGGCGCTGTCGATCCCGCTCGGCCTGTACCTGGCCGGGCGGTCCCGCGGGCCGGCCCGATGGCTCTGGCGCGGCGCTCTGGCGATGGCGATCTTCGCCATCCTGTTGAGCGCCTCCCGGACGGCCCTGGTGGTGAGCTCCCTCGGATTCATTCTCGCGCTGGCCACGTGGCGCGGCTCGGACCGGTCCCACAACGTCTGGAGCACGCTGTTGTTCTGCCTGCTGCTGGTGGGCGCCTGGCGGCTGGCGCCTTCGGCCTCGCGCGAGCGGCTGGCGACACTGCCGTCGGAACTGGCGACCGGCACGCTGGCCAAGCGAACCCGCATCTGGAAGAGCGGATTGAAAGCCCTCAAGCAGCGTCCCATCGTCGGCGTCGGTGCCGGCGCGTTTCCCCAAGCGGTGCGTCCGTGGATCGGCATGCCGCCCAGCGCGGGGCACGAGTATGTGGCCCACAACACCTTCCTATCGGTGCTGGTTGAGAGCGGCGCCATCGGCTTCGGTCTTTTCGGGCTGATGCTCGCGACGCTGGCGCTCTTCGTTTGGATCCTGCCGTCGCCGGAGCGCGCGCTCTGGTCGGTTATGCTGGCCGTGTGGGCGGTCGGCGTTTGCACGCTGACCTGGGAGCACCGCAAGCCCGCCTGGCTGCTGTTCAGCCTCATCCTGACCGCCTGGGCGCGATCCGCCGGGCCCGCCCACACGAGGAATGATCCGGATCGTTGAGGTCCTCGCCACGCTCCGCCGCGCCGGGGCCGAGACGCTGGCCGTTTCGCTGGCCCGCGGGCTGGACCGGTCGCGATTTGAATGCGCCGTCGTCTCGCTCTACGATCCCTTTCCGGGCGGCTTCGAGCCGGTGCTGGCGGCGAGCGGCATCGCCGTCCGGCATCTCGGAAAGCGCCGAGGCTTGGATCCGCGCATGTATCCTCGATTGTTGCGACTGCTGCGAGAGCTGCGGCCGGACGTGATCCACACGCACTCCTACGTGCTGCGTTACGTCTGGCCGGCGGCGGCAGCGGCCGGCACCGGCGGAATCGTTCATACGGTGCACAACCTGGCGCGCCACGAAGTGGACTTCGCCGGGCGCTGGCTGCACCGTTTGGCGTTCCGCTTCGGAGTCACGCCGGTCGCCGTGTCCGGCGAGGTGGCCCGCTCCTTCCGCGAGGTTTACGGCTTCGATCCTGCTGCGGTTATCCCCAACGGCATCGACACCGGGCTGTACCGGCAGACGGCCGCGCGAGAACGCTGGCGGCAGCAGCACGGCTTCCTCCCGGAGGAGCTCCTGGTCGCTTCGGTGGCGCGGCTGGAGCCGCAGAAGAACCCGCTCGGCCTCATCGAGGCCTTTGCGCGCGCGCTCGGGGGTGACCGGCGGAGCCATTTGCTGTTGGCCGGCGACGGAAGTCTGCGGGAGGCCGCTCGCGTCTGCGCGGAACGGCTGGGTCTCGCTGAGCGAATCCACTTGCTCGGCGTTCGGGACGACATCCCGGACTTGCTCTCGGCGTGCGACGCGTTCGCGCTGGCGTCGCTTTGGGAAGGCAGCCCGATCGCAGTGATGGAGGCGGCCGCCGCCGGATTGCCCGTCGTCGCCACGTCCGCCGGCGGCGTGCCGGAACGGGTGGAACATGGAATCACGGGACTGCTCGCGCCGCCCGGCGACACGCCGGCGCTGGCGGAGGCTCTCGCATCACTCGCTCGAGACGCGGACCTCCGCCGGTCAATGGCCGAGGCTGCCCGCGCGGCTTCGGCCCGCTTCGATGCGGCGCCGATGATCTCCGCCTACGCGGCTCTGTTCGAGCGATCCGCACGGTCGTCCGCATGAGAGCCAAAGTTGTCCTGCTCACGACAAACCTCGCCCGTGGCGGCGCCGAGACACAGGTTGCGCGGCTCGCTATCGCGTTGCGCGCGCGTGGCTGGCCGGTTTCGGTGATCTCGCTGATTCGACCGACCGCCTTCGGGCGGGAACTGCTCTCCGCCGGCGTGCCCGTGCACTCTCTCGACATGCAGCCGGGATCGGCGAATCCGGCCGGTTTGGCGAAGCTGCTCAGGCTGCTGCGCGAGATCCGGCCCGAGATCCTGCACAGCCACCTGTTTCACGCCAATTCGCTGGCTCGCGCGGCGCGGCTGGTCTACCCCGCTCCGGTCGTCATCTCGACCTTGCACAGCGTGGCCGAGAGCGGTCACCGGTCCGGCCAGTGCCGCTTGCGCGACTTCGTCTATCGCCTCACCGATCCGCTCGCCGATGTCACGGTCGCGGTCTGCCAGGCCGCCGCCGAGCGGCATGCCGCGGCGCGGGCGGTTCCAAGGCTCAAGCTGCGCGTCATTCCGAACGGGGTTGACTGCAATGAATTCCTTCCCGGAGAAGGCGGCCCGCGCGGCGAGTTCACGTGGCTGGCCGCCGGCCGGCTGATGTGGAAGAAGGACTACCCGACGATGCTGCGCGCGTTTGCTTGGCTCGGCCGAGGCGTCCTGCTCATCGCCGGGGAGGGACCTGAGGAAGACGCTTTGCGCGGCCTGGCCGGCGCCAACGTCCGTTTCCTCGGCGCGCGCGACGATATCGCGGCGCTCATGCGCGCCTGCGACGCGTTCGTGCTGTCCTCCGTGGTGGAAGGGCTGCCCATGGTTCTGCTGGAAGCGGCCGCAAGCGGCCTGCCTTGTGTTGCGACGGACGTCGGCGGAGTCCGGGAGATTGTGCTCGACGGGCACACGGGATTCGTCGTTCCCCCCGGCGATCCCGCGGCTCTGGCTGCGGCGATGTCGCGGTTGATGGGAATGCCAGCCGAGGAGCGGCGGCGAATGGGGGAAGCCGCCCGCGCCCAAGCCGTCGCTCACTTTGATATGGACAACGTGGTCGCGCAGTGGGAGGCAATGTACCAAGCGGTTGGCGCAGACCGGGCCTAGCCAAAACGGTTCAGTACTCCTCGCTGCCCGCGGACATGACCTTTCTCACTCCCCGATGCGACAATGGGATGATTGCATTCATCAACGAAGCGAATCCGTTGGCCTGTCATCCCCACATCGGAGCTTGAGCATCTATGACGAATCAGTTATGGAAGTCCCTGTTCCTGACCATGCTGTGGTCTCCATTCGTGTTTCACGCGCGGGCGCAGGCGGACGGCGCCATCCTGGAATTGAGCCTCAGGCGCGCCGTCGAGATCGCGACGGCGCCCGATGGCAACGTGCGCATCCAGTTGGTGCGCGAAGCGATCGATCAGGCCAAGGCCCGATCGGCGCAGGCCCGCGCCGCACTGCTCCCCAACGTCAGCGCGTCGGTCGGCCAGCAGAATCTGACTCGCAACCTTTCCGCGTTTCTCGGTCTCGAAATCGAGTCTCCGATCCCGATCATCCAGATTCCGAGGCTGGTCGGGCCTTACAACATCTTCGACGCGCGGGGGGGGGTGGCGTGGAACATCCTCGATGCGAGCGCGATCCGGCGCTTCCAGGCGTCGCAGGTCGGGGTCCAGGCGGCGGCCGGAGAAGCGGACGCTGCTCGGGACGAAGTGGCGCACGCGGTGGCCAGCCTCTACTTCGCGGCGCTGCGGGCCGAGGCCAGAGTGGAGGCGGTCGGCGCCGACGTGAAACTGGCCGAATCCCTGCTGACCCTGGCCATGAACCAGAAGACCGCCGGCACCGGCACGGGAATTGACGTCACCCGGGCGCAGGTCCAGTTGGCCCACGAGCGGCAACTGCTGCTGGTGGCCGAAAACGAGCGCAGACAGTCGCATCTCAGGCTGATGAAGACGATGGGACTGAAGCTCGATACGGAGATCAAGCTGACGGAGAAACTGGCCTACACGCCCTTTTCGGCGCCGCCGCTGGAGAAGGCGATTGCTTCCGCGCTCGAGTCGCGGGCCGACCTCAAGGCTCAGGCGAAACGCGAGGAGGCCGCTCGCACGAACTACAGCGCCGCGAAGATGGCCCGCTTCCCCTCCGTCGCGGCCGTGGCCGACTACGGCTCGATCGGCAGAGGCGTCAACGACGCGCTGCCGACTCGGGCGTACGGCATCGCCGTGCGAGTGCCGATTTTCGACGGTGGGATGATCGAGGCACGCCGTTCCGAGAGTCACTCTCAGTACGATCAGGAACGGGTCCGCACAGCCGATCTTCGCAAGCAACTGGAATTGGAGATCCGCCTGGCGCTCGACAGCCTGCGATCCTCCCAGGACCAGGTCCAGGTCGCCGAGGAGGGCTTCACGCAGGTGGAGAGCGAGTTGGAACAGGCCCGCCGGCGGTATGAGGCGGGCGTCGCCAGCAGCCTCGAAGTCACCGATGCGCAGACACGCCTGGCTCGAGCCAGAGACAACCACATCGCCGCGCTCTATCTTTACAACCAGGCGCGCATCGACCTGGGACATGCGATGGGCACGATCCGGCAGATGATTCCCTGAGGAGCTTCCGCAATCATGAAGAAGACCATTCTGGTCGTTGTAGCGCTGGCGGCCGTGCTGGCCGCCGCCGTCTATGCCTGGCGCTGGCTGGAGCGCGAACCGTCCAACAAGATCGTGATCTCGGGGAACATCGAGCTGACGGAAGTCAAGATCGCTTTCAAAATGTCGGGCAGGCTGACGGAGCTCGCGGTGAACGAAGGAGATCCGGTGAAGAAGGGCATGCTCATTGCCCGTCTGGACAACGAGCAACTGCTGCGGCAGCGCGAGCGGGAGCAGGCGGCGCTGAAGGCGGCCGAGTCGGCGCTGGCGCAGCTTCGAACCGCCATCGAGTTTCAGCGGCAGACGATCGACGGAGAAGTCCAGGCGCGGATGGCGGAACTGCGGCAGGCGGAAGCCAAGCTCCAGGAGTTGCTGGCGGGGTCCCGACCCCAACAGATCCAGGAGGCCCGGGCGGCGGTGGATGCTGCCCGGACCGAGGCGGAACGGGCGCGAAAGGACTGGGAGCGCGGGCAGGCCCTGTACAAGAACGAGGACATCTCCACGGCACAATACGACCAGTTCCGGACGCAGCGGGAAAGGGCGGAAGCCAACCTGCGCCAGACCGAACAGCGGCTCGCGCTGCTCGTCGAGGGCCCCCGCAAGGAGGACATTGAGTCGGCGCGGGCCGTGGTCGCCCGCGCCCAGGCGGGCCTTCGCTTGACCCAGGCCGCCGGCCTCGAACTGAAGCGGAAACAGCAGGAGACCGACGCCCGCCAGGCTGAGATCGAACGCGCGCACGCGCAGATCGCGCTGGTCGAGTCCCAGCTCAAGGACACGGAGGTGGTTTCGCCGATCGATGGCGTAGTTCTGGTGAAGTCGGCGGAACCGGGCGAGACCGTCTCCGCCGGCGCCACGATCGTCAGTATCGGGGACATCGACAACCCCTGGCTTCGCGGCTACATCAACGAACAAGACCTTGGACGAGTGAAGCTCGGGGCTCGCGTGAAGGTAACCACGGATTCCTTTCCCGGAAAGGTTTACTCGGGGCGAGTGTCCTTCATCGCCTCGCAGGCTGAATTCACGCCGAAACAAATTCAGACCACCGAAGAGCGCGTCAAGTTAGTCTACCGGGTGAAGATCGACGTTCCGAATCCTGACCGCGAATTGAAATCCAACATGCCGGCGGACGCGGAGATCTTGGTGAAGTAGCCTCCACTCGCTGCCTCGCGGGTACAGTGGCGCGCAACGGCCTGGGTATTTTCTTTACGTGGGCGGTCGCGATTGGTGGGCGGACGAGGACCTTCGCCGCGGTGCGGAGGTCGCCATCCGCGGGAGTGAAAAGACCGGAGAATGGGGAGGGCCTGTTCTCAAGCGGAGCCGAAACGAGCCCGCCGTCGGGTTGTCAGCCTCAAGCCCGATCACGGCACGTCACCGCCGCTCGTTCGACTCAAGACGCTGCTCCCGCGGGAAGATGTCCTCAACGCCTACGAAGCATCGTAGCCCCGCGGGAGCGGCTGGAACTCGACTCTGGCGCAAGTGAAGACAAGGCAGGAAGAAGTTCCGGCGCTGGAAAGACCGGCTAATGAGTCTGGCGTCCCAGTTTCTTTCTTCTCAGATAGCTCCGTGCTAACTCCAGGTACACACCCAAGTCCCGGTCGAGGTCGCTCTGCGTTCCGTCGAAGTAGAAATTGCGGATGGGGATGCCGCCGAGGTCGCGGCTGATGCGCGGGTAGACGGCCTCGGAGACGATGCCGTTCATGCAGGTGAATGGGCTGATGTCGATGATGCCGGCGGCGCCCTTCTTGGCCAGGTAGATGGCCTTGCCGACGTTCAGCACCATTTCGCCCATCGCCCCGTCCACCGGCAGGTAGGGGCGTGCGTGCTCGATCACCTCGCGAATGTCCGGCTCTTCGTAGCCGGCGAAGTCCTCCTGGAACGGCTCGAACAGCGCTTTCTCGTCGCGGTGCTGGACCTGCTTGCGAATCCAGGCGCCCAGACCGTCTTTGGAGTACAGCCGCCCTTCCAGCTTCAGCTTGCGAAACTGCTCGGCGTTGGTGTACCAGACCCACTCGGCGACGTCCGACAGCCAGGCCTCGCCGCCGTACTCCTCCAGTCTCCGGATCAGGTCCTCGTTGGAGAAGGTGTTGAGGCGGCAGAAGATCTCGCCGACGATGCCGATCAGCGGCGTGGCGGGATCGCGCTGGGTGGGGACGGCGCGGAAGCGGTCGCGGCAGCGGACCAACGAGGCGCGCATCGCCTTGAGCTGCGGCGCCGGATCGGTGGTGGTGCTTTCAATGGTCGCGCAGAGGTCGTCGAGGCACTCTTCGTACATCGCCTCGCTCTCGCCCTTGGACCGCTCATAGGGGCGCGTCTTCAGCAGCAGCTTCTGGAGGATGTCGGCCGATACCAGCGCCCGCCAGCCGGTGCGGACGAACGGCCCGGCCAGGTCGCCGAGGCCGTCGTAGGAGTTGCTGCTCGACGGCGACAGGACGGTGGTGGACGCGTAGCCGTTGGCCTTGAGAATCTGCGACAGGTACGGAGCGTACTGGCCGAAGCGGCAGGGCCCGTCGGCGGTGGGCATGAAGAAGGCCAGGCGGGCGGGGTCAAGATTGGGGCGCTCGAGCAGCTTCATAAAGTCGCCGACCGTCACCTTCGCCGGATAACACTCGTCGCCGGAGGTGTACTTCGCGCCCAGCTCCCGCGTGCGCTCGTCGGAGGGCGGCACGATGTCGGCGTCGATGCCGAGCGCGCGGAACACCGCGGCGAAGGCGCGCGCGCCGCCGTAAGCCATCGGCGGGATGTAGACTTTCTTGCCTGCTAGTGGGTGGCCGCCGAGGCTCTGTGGGTTAGCGTTCCCGCCTGGTAACATCGCAGAATTCCCTTGCTGTCGAGATACGCCTCGCAGCGCGTCATATAGCCGGCGTCGTTGCCGTGCCCGTCGAACTGGAGGATGAGGAACGGCGTGCCGGCCGTCACCCGGGCGAAGTGCTTGATGTAGGAATCAGGCCCGCACTTGAAGTTTGTAACATAGATGAGGTGCAGGTTCGGCCGTTCGGCGGCCATCCGGGAAGCGGCGAGGATCTTGCGGCCCGAGGTCCAGTACATGTTGTCGTGCAGATGGTCGACCGACTCGCGGCCGGTCACCAGAAAGTCGATCGGGATGACGTTAGCGCCGTAGCGGTGCCGCAGCTTGCGCGGGATGTCGCAGTTGATGGCGCGATCGTAGATGTTGTAGCCGCGCCCGACCAGGATCAGGCCTGGCTCCCCGGTTTCCTCTAGCACGGCCAGCGCGCGGCGGCCGGCTTCGATCAGCCGCGCGGAGAACTCGCGTTGCGCGGCGTAGGCCGCGTCGACGGCGCGGTCGCTGGCGCGCCTTCGCACGCCGAGCTTCCGGACCATCTCCGCCAGCGACGATTTCACACACTCCCGGCCAAGCTGGAAGTGCAGCGTCGGCGCCAGGAACTTGTAGCCGTGCTCCTCCAGGCCCGGCGCGGACATCAGCACCCACGGCAGCGTCTGGTTCCACGGGCAGTAATGCGAGGTGCAGGAGGTCTCGTTGTCCGCCTCGGCGTTCATGACGTTGGGCGCGAGGATATAGTCGACGCGGGCGTCCAGCAGCGCCGACGCGTGCCCGTGAGCGACCTGGATGGGGTAGCAGGGCTGGGCCAGCGCCAGCTCGACGCCGCGGGCGGCGATCTTCGGATCAGTCGCCGGCGACAGCACGGTTTCGATCCCCAGCTCGGCGAAGTAGCGGCGCCAGAAGGGGTAACTGTCGAAGGTGGACATGGCGCGCATCAGGCCGACGCGCAGGGGACGGCCCGAGCGCTGCGCGGCGGCACCCGGCGCCAATTCTTCCAGCACCTTGTCGCGGAAGGCGAACAGGTCTTCGATCACCGGCTTGCGCCCGGTGGGCGACGGCTTGCGGAACTTATCCGAACACTTATCGCCCCAGTAACTCTTCTGTCCCTCGATTGTAAATTCCTTGATGTCGCACAAGTTCGAGCACGCCTTGCAGACGAAGTCCCGGCTGCTCATCTCCAGGCGCGACAGGTCATAGCCGCGGAACTGGCTCTTCTGTCCGGTGGAGAGCCACCACTGCCGGGCGATCAGGGCCATGCCGATGGCGCCCATCACGCCGTTGTACGGCGGGACGGTGATGCGCTTGCCCAGGATCTCGGCGAAGGCGGCGGCGACGGCGTCGTTGTACGCCGTGCCCCCCTGGAAGTAGATCACGTTGCCGATGCGGCGGCCGCGCACGACGCGGTTGAGGTAGTTGAGCGCGATCGAGTAGGCGAGGCCGGCGACCAGCGCGGGCACGGTCTCGCCTTTGTGGAGCCAGGCGGTGACGTCGCGTTCCATGAAGACCGTGCAGCGCTCGCCGAGCCGCGTCGGCGCCGGCGACGCGAGCGCCAGCCTAGCGAACTCGCCCTTGATGCTGATGCCGAGCTTCTCGGCCTGCTCTTCCAGAAACGAGCCGGTGCCGGCGGCGCACGCCTCGTTCATGGCGAAATCGACCACCACGCCGTTCTCGATGGCGATGAACTTCGAGTCCTGGCCGCCGATTTCGAAGATGGTGTCCACCGGCTCGCCGGTCATGGTGGTGGAGACGTGCCAGGCGCCGGTCTTGTGGGCGGTGATTTCGTCGTTGACGGAGTCGGCGCCGACCAGCTCGGCGATGAGCTCGCGGCCCGAGCCGGTGGTGCCGACGCCCTGGATGACCAGCCGCTTGCCCCAAAGCTGCTCAACTTCGGCCAGCCCTTGCTGGACGGCCTCGATCGGCCGCCCGGCGGTGCGCAGGTAGACGTCGTGGATGACGTTGCCCCACTCGTCCATGGCGACGACGTTGGTCGAAACCGAGCCGACGTCGATGCCGAGGAACGCGGGGATCGGCTGGTTGCCGGGCGGAGGCACGTACTGGCCGACGCGGTCGCGGAGGAGAACCACGTTCGCCATCGTGAGCGGCCGGCTGTCCTGGAAGACGGCCTGGGCTTCGTGCTGGTTCAGGCGGTGGATGTCGCGGAAAGACCGCTTGCGGCGCTCCTCGGCTTCGAGCATGGCGGCGCCGATCGCGCCGCACCATGCATACAG
>CAZACK010000089.1:19929-21977 GCA_964483455.1 uncultured Solibacteraceae bacterium | reverse complement strand
ATGCGGACGGGAGTCTCGATCGCCGAGTTGTCGGGATAGCCGGCTTCGGCAAGGATGCTGGCGGCGCCGAACTCCGGGTTGCGCATGACGGCGATGTACTCGCTCGTCGGGCCGGCATACCGCCAGACTTCTGTGCAAGGCACAGGGCCGCCGCCCGCCGCATCGACCACGCGGATGGCGGGCTCGATGCCGGAGTCCTTCAGCAGGCGCGCGAACAAGTCGCGATAGGCGTCGCCACGCGGAGGCGTGAGGCGGTGGCGGCCGTAGTCGTGCATGTCGAGGTTAAGGTAGACGGCGCGGCCGCCGCCGGCGCGATTCTCGATGATCATCGGAACGCCGCTCGAGGTCTGTTGCGACGTGCCGGTGATCTTCACGATATCCGGCTCGAAACCTTCCAGCGGCGCGAAGGCCGGATTGCCGGGGTCGAGCACGCCGCCGGCGGGCGCCGGACGCCAGCCGACACCGTTTCGCCGGATGCCGAACAGTGAGTCGAGTTGGCCGGCAGGCAGCCGCCGGCAGCGCTCGTCCATCGTGGCGGTCATGTTGTCGGCGATGACGAGGCCGCCGGCCCGGACGAAGTCCTCGATGGCGCGCGCCTCGGCCGCTGACATCGCCACCGATTGCGGCAGCAGCAACGCCCGATACCCTGCGTTCAACAGCTCACCGTTCTCGATCTGCTCGTAGGAAACGAAGTTGTACTGGAGGCCGAGGTCCTCGACCACGCGGACGAAGCTGTCGCGGACACGGGCGATCCGGGAGAACGTGGCCTCGTAGGAGGAGAAGCGCCGCGGCCAGGTGTCGATGTCTTCGCGGGAGTCGAACATCCAGTGAGCGCGTAGGCCGGCCTGCGAATAGTGAATGGCGATGCGGTCGTCGAGGCGTGTGAGACCGATCATGCGCTGCGCCACGGGCCTGATCTCGGCGAAGATTTGCGCCAGCCCGCGGCCCCGATCCGTCGCCGGCAGCCCGTCCTTCGTCTTCTCGATCGAGCGGCTCTCCTCGTCGTCCCACACGAGCGAGCCGCGGTCGCCGTGCAGCAGCCGCCACCAGGCGAGGCGCCGGATGCGGGGCATGTCGTCGCCGAACACCGTGCCGAGGATCGGCACGTTCGGTCCGAGGAACGAGCGGAAGATCTCCCGCGCGTTTCCGATGTCGTACGGCTCGATCCAATCGACTACCCGCGACAGCCGCCACAGGTCGTAGCCGCACCAGGCGCTCGGCATTTGCGTGCCCTCGATCCCGACCGGGGTGACGGGGTCAATCTCGCGCAGGTAGCCGCGGTAGCGGTCGATGGCCTGGGCGAAGGTGATGTCCATAAAGACACGATGGTCCGACCAGGGCGCGTAGTTCTCCAGGCGGCTGGCGGAGAGGGCGGCGCGCTCGCGGTCCTTGACTTCGTATGTGGTCATCGGCTCGACCTGCTCCCAGGAGGTAAAGGATGTCTCCCATTCGCGGTTCAACGCCTCGAGCGTGCCGTATTGTGTCCTCAGCCACTCCCAAAACGCGGCCAGCGTGTGCGGGCTGAAGCAGTAGTCCATGGGCGAGGCATACGAGCCGAGTGACAGTTCGTCGCGAAGGTCGTAGAGCAGCGGCGCCAGTCCGATGTACGGGGACGCCTTGCGCTGGATGTCGGCGCGGGCGGTGCTCCAGTACGCCGGATCGTGGAAACAGGGCCTGCGAACGAGGTAGGACTTGTTCCGCGTTGTGGTGTAGCCGGTCCAGTCGGCGTCGTAGATCGGCCGGCGGCTATGGAGAAACGCGAGTTCCGAGACGAGGTTCTCCACGTAGAAACCGAAGGACTTGCCGGTGAATACCGCCGGGTTGCAGCCCGTGGTGCACTGCTCGGCGGTGAAGCCGAGGTCGCGCAGCCGGTCGATCCAGAGGGGGCCGTCCCGGGGGTCGCCGGTGCTCCACATGATGACCTGGTAGGTGTTCCACCCGCGCGGGGCTGTCTGGGCGGACGCCAGGGATGCAATCAGGAAAAAGGGGATGGTCCGCCGAAAAGTGCGTCTGAGCCCTGTTTCGGGTGTAGGATCGCTACAGGAGGA
>CAZACK010000089.1:0-19829 GCA_964483455.1 uncultured Solibacteraceae bacterium | reverse complement strand
CTCCGCGTCGCGTGGACCGAGGCGGATGACGAGCGAGTCCCTGCTCCAGCGTCTCGACGGAATGGAGCTGGAGGAATTCAAGACACGGGTACGGAGGGCCGTCACTCTCGGTGCGAGGTGAGCCATGCGACACGGGATACTGCACAGACTCTCTCCGATCGTCTGCCTGGCCCTTTCGGTCGTTTCGGCGGCCCTCGCCTACCAACGGCTGCGCGACAACGGCATGCCGCTGACACGCGGCGATTTTGCCGGCATCCTCTATTCGGTGGCGCCGGCAGTAGTGGGTGGACTGACGAACTCAGCAGGCCAGCCGATTATCACGCCCGAGAGCGATCCCGTGGCGGCGCTCCAGGCGTCCCTTGAGTCCTGGAACGGAGTTGCGGCATCCAGGGCGCGCTTCCGCCCTCTCGGGATCGGCGACCGATCGCTGAAAGGCGCCGACAGCCTGAACGTCTTCCACTTTGAGGACACGCCCGAGGCCCGCGAGATGGTCGGCTCGGCGATCGCCGTGGCGCAGTCGTGGTACTACCCGAACAGCGGGCGCATCATCGACACGGACATCGTCTTTAATCCGACGATGGTCTTCTCGACGATTCCCTCGCTCGGAGCGTTCGACATCCAGTCGATCGCCACCCACGAGCTGGGACATGCGCTCGGCGCGGACCACTCCCCGCTGGAATCCGCCGCCATGTACCCGTACGCCTCGCCGGAGGAGACGGCGGAGCGCTGGCTTTCCCCCGATGACATTGCGTTCGTGACCGATGCGTACCCGTTGTCCGGCCCATCCCAGATGGGCGCCATCTCCGTACGCCTCAGGCAGGGAATCA
Source organism: uncultured Solibacteraceae bacterium (assembly GCA_964483455.1). GTDB lineage: Bacteria > Acidobacteriota > Terriglobia > Bryobacterales > Bryobacteraceae > CAYZJD01. The sequence goes on along the minus strand of CAZACK010000089.1, from coordinate 19,002 downwards.
ACCAGAGCCCGGTCAACCGCGGGCACGTCGTTGCCATCGACCGTTCCCACGGCGCCGTGGTCGGGGCCGATCCGCTGCCCGCCGGGGCCTATCGGATTGGCGGCCTGCCGCCCGGCAGTTATTTCGTTTATGCCGAGCCCGATCCGCTGTCGGAGGATGTAGGAGCCGCGGCATGGCAACCGGCGTTCTTTGGCGGGAACAGCGCGCCCGCTGTGGTCACCGTGTCCGCGGGCGCCGAGAGCCAGGTCCAGTTCACGGTTGAGAAAACTCCGGGCCCTGTGACATTCGACTTTCTGTTCTTGAGTGTTGGGGACGACAGCGCCGGCTCACTGGGGGGCATTCTGCCATCCGGCTTGCCCGTCGAGTTGCTGCTGTTTGGCTCGGGGTTTGACGCGCCAATCGCGACGGAGGACGTCCTTCTTTTCGGTCCGGGCCTGGCGTTGCGGCCGGACTCCGTCGAGTTCCACTTCTTAGGTGGCGCCGACAAGAGCGGCTGGCTCCGGGCCGTGTTCGACATCGCGCCCCAGGAGGACTGGGCCGCCGGCGCCGTCGGCGTGCGGGCCCAAGGTAGCCTGATCCTCAGGCCGGGTTTGCGCATTCGTCCCGCCGGGCCGTGGTTCACACCCTCGGGAACGGTGAATGCGGCCAGCTATCAGGCGGGCGGCGTGGCGCCGGGCGAGATCGTTTCCATTTTCGGTGTGGGCATGGGTCCGCTGTCAGGAATCTCAACGACAGGATTCGACTCGACCGGCAGGCTGTCTCCCGACCTCGGCGGCGTGTCGGTGAAGTTCAACGGGGTGCCCGCGCCGTTGTACTACGCCTCCAGCGGGCAGATCAATTGCCAGGCGCCCTTCGAGGTCGCCGGGAGCGCGGCCGCGAGGGTGGAGATCCGATACGCCGGCCGCTCCGACCAGGTCTTTCTGCCGGTTGTGTCCGCCAATCCGGCGGTCTTTCTCAGCGGGGTGTTGAATGCGAACGGGAGGCTGAATTCGACGATCGACCCCATCGCGCGGGGGGATGTCATCGTGGCGTACGGCACGGGGCAGGGCTTGGTGCAGCCGCCGCTCGCCACCGGCCAGCCCGCTTTGCTCGACCCGCTGAGCCTGGCTGGAGGAGTCACCGCCACTGTTGGCGGCCAGCCGGCCGTAGTGGAGTTTGCGGGCATGACGCCGGGCCTCGTCGGACTGCTCCAGGTCAACGTCAGAATCCCGAACGAGGCGATTCCCGGCGACCTGGTGCCGCTGGTGATCTCGGTCAACAATGTCGCCGGGCCGGAGACATACATCTCGGTGAAGTAGGCGCGAGCCGCGACGGCTGGGCCCGCTAGACCTTGCCCATCTTCTTCATGTTCTCGAAGCAGCGTCGCACGGACTCGACCGGCGGATAGGCGTCGGATTCGTATTCGAGGATGTACCACTCGGTGCCGCCGACGGTTTCGAGCAGGTGGAAGAGGTCCTTCCAGTTGATGTCGCCATCGCCGATGAGCGCCTTCGGGTTGCTCTTGGAGTACTCCTTGACGTGGACAGTGATGGCGCGGCCCGGATAGCGTTTGATGAACGGCGCGGCCTCTCCGCCGCCCTCCATCGCGTTGCCGGTGTCGAACTGCATGATGACGTCCTTCTTTGTGTTGCCGAAGAAGATGTCCCACGGGAGCTCGCCCCCGATGGCATGGAATTCGTGAACGTGGTTGTGGTAGCCGACACGCATACCGTGCGGCTTCACCTTGTCGGCCAGTTCGTTGAACGTCCTGGCCGTTTCGAGCCAGGCCTGCCTGGTCGAATGCTTCTTGGGATCGAGCCACGGCACGATCAGGTTCGGGTTGCCGAGCGTCTTGTTGAACTCGATGGTCGCGGCCAGCTTGTCCGGCATCAGCGTTTCCAGGCCGATGTGCGTTCCGCAGCACTTCAGGCCGCGCTGGTCGAGCATGGCGCGTAGTTCCTTGGCCGTGCGGCCGTAATAGCCGGCCCACTCGACGGCCTTGTAGCCGATGTCGGCGACGGCGGTCAATGTTCCAGGAAGGTCCTTTTCACAATCCTGGCGGACGGAGTAAAGCTGGAGCGCAACGGGGACCTTCTTGCTAGCCGCGGCCGCCACCAGCGGGCTCGCGACGGCCGCAAGCTGGAGCGAGCCGCGCTTGAGGAATTCCCGGCGTAAGAGAATGATGTCGTGGCTTGTGTTCATGCCCGAATTATACAGGCGGGGCGCGGCGGCTGGTGGCTTGTTCTCGGCTGCGGGTTCGCGGTCGCCGGCGCCTGCCTGGCGCAGGACGGCGAGTTCGGTCTGGCGGCCGGTTACGGCATCTACCGCAACGCCAGCGTCTATTCGCCGGCCGGAAAGGCGGCGGCGGGCTTCCGGAACCGCTACGTGATCAGCGCCCTCATCGGCGAGAACCTGTACGACCGGATCGGCGGCGAGGTGCGCTACACCTATCAGGACGGCGATCCGTTTCTGAGCGCGGGCGGCGTTCGGACGAATATTCAGGGGCAGTCGCACGCGTTTCATTACGACCTGCTGTTCTACTCCCGGCCGAGGGAGGCGAGAATCCGGTTGTACGCGGCTGTGGGCGCCGGCGCGAAGCTGTTCGTTGTCAGCGGCCCGGAGAACCCGCAGCCGCCGCTGGGCGAGATCGCAAGGCTGCGATCGAAGGACGAGTTCAAGTTCCTGGCGAGTTTCGGCGGCGGTGTGAAGTGGCGGGTCTCGAGGAACGTGCTGTTCCGAATCGATTTTCGCGACTACCTCTCGCCGTTCCCGAAGAAGTTGATCGAGCCGGCGCCGTTCGGCACCGGGCGCGGGCTGTTCCAGCAGTTCACGCCGATGGCGGGGCTGAGCTATACATTCTGAGAGCGTGGCATGCCTGAACTGCCCGATATCGTCGTGTATATCGAGGCGCTGGAGTCGCGGATTTGCGGGCGCATTCTCGAGCGCGTTCGGATCGGCAGCCCGTTCCTGGTGCGTACGGTGGAGCCGCCCGTGGCGGCGGCCGAGGGAAAGCGGATCAAGTCGCTGCGCCGCGCCGGCAAGCGCATCGCGATCGGCACGGAGGGCGACGTCTGGCTCGTGCTGCACCTGATGATCGCGGGGCGGCTGCATTGGCGCAAGCCGGGCGCTCCGGTCCGCGGCCGGCAGACACTGGCCGCGTTCGATTTCGCCGAGGGGAGCCTGGTGCTCACCGAGGCCGGCTCGAAGAAGCGGGCGTCGCTGCACGTCGTCGCTGGGGAAAGCGGGCTGCGCGCGCTCGATCCGGGCGGGCTGGAAGTCCTCGAGGCGACGCCGGAGGATTTCGCGCGGGCGCTGGCGTCGCAGAACCACACGCTGAAGCGCGCGTTGACCGATCCGCGGATCCTCAGCGGGATCGGCAACGCGTACTCCGACGAGATCCTGCACCGGGCGCGGCTATCACCGGTGACGCTGACGCAAAAGCTGTCGGAGGAGGAGATCCGGCGGCTACACATAGCCACGCGCGAAACGCTGCTCTTGTGGATCGAGCGGCTCCGGGCCGAAGCGGCAGGGGGCTTCCCGGAGCGCGTCACCCCATTTCGCGAGGGAATGGCCGTGCACGGCCGCTACGGCGAGCCCTGCCCGCGGTGCAATGGCAAAGTGCAGCGGATTCGCTACGCGGACAACGAGACGAACTACTGCCCGGCGTGTCAGACCGGCGGGAAGCTGCTGGCGGACCGGGCGCTGTCGCGGCTGCTGCGCGAGGACTGGCCGCGCACGCTGGAGGAACGCGAAGCGTTGAAGCGGGTGTAGGCGGCGATGTCCGAGACACGCGACAGAGATTATCAGCCGCCGATGAACGCCGTTGCACGCCGATTGTAAGGGGGTGCGCTCGTGCGGGGTCGGGGACCGCCGGATGAGCTCGCGAGTTGTGCTAATCCTATCTCATATGGGGCTCGAGTCCAACAAGACGATGTTCGAGATCTATCGCGAGACCGCGTACACGGGGCGATACAAGGTCGTCTACTTCACCGAACTCCAGGAGCACAACAAGGAGACCGAGATCAACCGGGCGATGGCCGGGCAGCACGTCTTCGACGGGTTCCTCAAGGACTTCCAGAAGGACCAGGCCAAGGCGATCATCGAGCGGCTTCTGGACCGCATGAACCAAGGCGAGACCCTGCGCCCGACCGACATCGCGCGGGAGCTCGCGGGGCACCTGGCGTAGCCGCGCAGTGAGGCGCTCAGGCCTGTCTACTTGCCTTTGCTCAACCTCCGAAAATACTCCGCCACCGCGTCAGCGTAGCCGGGCGGCGCTTTCTCCGGCGCGCCGATGCGGACTTGATCCTGCCGTTTCTCATCGAGACGGCGGCGAAGCTGCACTTCAAGCTGCTGGAGCGCGGGCAGGGACTGCGCGTACATCTGCTCCAGCAAGCCGGCGTTGCCCGGGAAGCGGCCGGGGTCGAGCCGCTGCATCTCCCGGATGAGCCCCTCGAGCGCTCGCCGTGCCTCGGGGTCGTCCTGGAGCGATTGGCGCAGGCCGGAGAGGTCGCGCATCGCCCCGCGATGGAAGCGGGCGAGGTCGGCGGCGCTGCCGGGACGCGGCTCCGCTCCGCCCGCCGGCGGACGCAAATCGCCGCGATTCATCGCCGAGAAGACCGGGCCGCCCGATCGCTGGCCGCCGCCTTCCTGGCCGCCGCCCTGTTCGCCGCGCTGCGCCGATTCTTGCGGCGGCCCGCTCCCCTCGCGTTGACCGCGCTGTGCCGATCCCGATTGTTGATCGCCGCCCTGCTGGCCGCCGCGCTGCGCTCTCGCCATCCGCTCGACGCTCTCCCGCAAGCGCTCGACTTCCGCCAAAGCCGATTCCAGCCTTTCCTTGCCCCCGCTCTCTCCGCCGCCTTCGAGCGCTTCCTGCGCTTCGCGCAACTGGTTGCGCAAAGCCTCCAGGCCCTGCGAGATGGGGCTTTCGCGCGGCAGCGTGTACCGTCCCCAGCCACGGCGGAGCATCTCATGGTTGTAGCGCATGCGGAGCGCCAGCTCGTTCTTCTGAAGATCGCCCAGCGCGTCGCGGAGCTTGCCGGCCGCCTTGGGGTTGGTCTGGGCGAGGTCGCGGGCCGCCGACTTCATGCCTCGTTCGACCCGCTCCAGGTCCTCGGCAAGCTGGAGCTTCTCGACGGCCATCTGCTGGGCCTCTTTGCGCTTGGGGTCGGGCACCCTGCGTCCGGGGTCCGCCGGCGGGAGGCCGGTGTAAAGCTGCTCGAGCCGACCGGTGAAGTCGCGCTGCCGCGCGATTAGGTCCTCCGCCTGCCTGGCGATTTCTCCGAGCTGCTCGGCGCTCTCCTGCCGGCGCATGCCGCGCATCAGCTCCTGCGCTTCCCGCAGTCTCTCGGCCGCGCGTCGCGATTCGGCGTCGCCCTGCCGCTGCCCGCTTTCCGCCGAGCCCGCGCGGCGCATTTCCTCGGTCGCCTCGCGGAGATTGCGCAAGGCCTGCTCGAGCCGCGAGTCGCCTTGGCCGCGCCGGCTCAGCGACTCCATGCTCGGCTGCTGGCTGCCGGACGGGCTGCCTTCTGAGCCGCTTTGCCCCTGCTGCTGGCTCTGAGCCGCTTGTTGGGAACTCTCACCGCGCGCAAGCTGTTCCATGCGGCGCTGGAGCTGCTCGGCTTCCCGGCGCAGCAGCTCCTGCTGCCAGCGCTGCTGGAACGCGTGCGGAGTGCGGCGCTGCTGTTCGGCAAGCTCCTGCTGGCGGCGCGCCAGTTCTTCCAGGCGCCGGAGCGCTTCCTCGATGTCGCGCGACCTTTGCTCGGTGGAGGCCGATTGCCCGGTTTCGTACTGGTTCTTCTCGGTGTCCAGCTCGAGATCGAACAGGTTCTCCAGGTCGCGCCCCATGCCTCCGCCGCCCCCCTGGCTGGCGCCGTAAGCGAGCTGGATCTTGCGGAAGACCGACTCGGCGCGCAACAGGTGCTGCAACGCTTTCTGCTCGTGCGGCAAGGCCTCCTTCCAGCCGAGCGCGCGGAGTTTCTCCGCCGCGGGCTCCATGGCCGCAGCGGCCTTCTCCATGTTGTCCGAGAAGCTCTGGAATTCCTGGTTCGCGCCGGCAAGCTGCCGGCGGCGCATGCGGTTGGCCAGCGACCGCGCCTGGTCGCGGAGCTTGGTCTGCATCTCAGCCAGAAACTTCGCGTTTTCGGCCGCCGGCGCCCGGTCCCGCGAATTGCGGAGCTGATTCCAGGTGGCGGCGATGATCTCCTTCTGCCGCTGCGAGATGCGCCCCTCGTCCTCGCCTTGCTGGCCGCCCATGATCTGCGACTGGCTGTACTCGCGCTCGAAGGGCTGTGCTTCGAGGAAGAAAATGTCGGTCTTGGCGGTGGCGTGCGCGTCGCGGGCGGTGGCGCTGATCGCTACCATATCCCCAGGCACAAGTTGGAAGTCTTCGAGGGACAGCACGGCCGATTGGTTGGCCGTCTGCGCTCCGGGCCGGGGCAACAGCGGAATCGTCTTCTCCGGACCGCCATTGACCGAGTAACTTAATTGCAGTTCCCGCAGTCCGAAGTCATCGTCTGCGGTTACGGCCACTGTAACTTCCTCGATCGGGCTGACCTTGGCGTCGCGGCCGGGCCGCACGATGCGCACCTCCGGCTCCCCGTCCTTCTTCGCTTCAATGAAGTAGTCCTCTGTCAGCCGGACAAGCTCGCCGCGCTCGCGGACGGCGACGTAGTAAGAGCCGTCCTTCTGTATCTTTAGTGAGCCGCTGCGCCGGTTCCCGCTCAAGCCGGCAAGCTCGACTTCCGTCCCGTCGTCCCGGACCAGGACGCCGTTCGACAGCGGCTTGTCGGTTTCCACCGCCACCTCGGCTTCGGTCCCTTCGACAGCCCGCAGGTCGCCACCGGGATCTTCCACAAATTCCTTCAGGCCGGTCCAGGCTGGGTAGCGATAGGTCACGCGGAGCCGCTTCACCACCGGAAGATCGATCGCGTTCAGCGTGTGGGTTTTCGAGCGAACCACGCCGGACACGGCGTAGTACTCCACGCTTTCAGGAATCCCGGCGAACAGATACACGTAGACTCCGGCCGCCTCCTGCGGCAGCATCGGCGCCTCTTCCCATTTCGAAGCGCTGTGGAAGCGGGCGACGAGGCGCACGCTGTCCGGCTGGAAGCCGCGCACGCGGGCGGTGATCGCCTGGCTCGATCCCCGCCGCACGGTGTGATCGCCAGGCTCCAGCACGATGCTGTAGAACGGCAGGAAGGTGTCGCGCGACGGGCCGGCCCAGAGCATCGACGCGCTGTAGCCGAGAAAACCCGGACCGGCGGCGATCAGCCAAACCAGCGCTACCACCGACGCGACCGCGCCCGAGGCGAAGCCGGCGAGGAAGCCCGGACTGACGATGCGGCGCGGATCGGCCTCCGCCGCAACCTGCACGGTATCCGCCGCCAGCAGCTCGAGGAAGGGATCGGGCGTGCCGCGGTCCGAGGCTTCGGCCAGAGTGAGAAGGCGCTCCTGGAATCCCGGGAACTTCTTCTCGGCCGACCGGGCGGCCTTTCGCCGGTTGACTCGGAGCAGCGGAATGACAAGCCCGAAACCGGCGGCCAGGGCCACCGAGAGAAACAGGAGCAGTCGTCCCGCGGTCAGGCTGCGCTCGGAGAACGCGAACCGGTTCGAGACGAGCGCCGCCAGGATCGTAGCCGCCAGCGCGACCGCGGCGGCGGCGGCAAAACCGCGGGCCAGGGCCGCCAGTTTGAACCGCTTCTCCAGGCGCCGGAGATACACGCTCAGTTGTTCGAGTGAGGTCATGGTCCTTGCTCCCTCGGGGTAAGATACCGGCGCCCCACCAGCGATTCGGCGAGCGCCAGGAGCATGGCCGCCGCCAGCAGCGGCCACCAGAGGCTTCTGGATTCACTCGCCGTAACGCCGGAGGCGCCCGGCCCGGCGCCGGCCGGGCCTGTGTTCTTCGCCCACAGCGACAGTGTTTCTTTCGGCGCCGGCTCGAGGTCGGATTCGTTCCGGTCCGGATTGACCGCCACCAGTTCGTTGCGCCCGTTGCCTCGGCGGACTTCATAGAATCCCCGCTGCGACAGCAGCAGCGCGGGCGCCGTCGCCGCCTCCGACAGGTCCAACGCACGGCGGCCGTCCGGGCCGATCACTTCGACCGATGTCCGCTGTTCGCGCCCGGCGCGCAGCGCCAGGTAGGAATCCACCGGCAGGCTCGAGGACCGGTCGTCCAGGCCGGCCAGGTAAAGCGCGCTTTGCCCGACAAACGGCACGAAGGCGGTGTGCAGCGGGAAGTCGTTAGAGATGTTGTCAAAGGTGGAGGCGAACACAAGCACGCGTCCGGCGCCGGCGCGCTTCTCGAGCAGCAGCGGAGTCTCGTCGGCAGCCCGCGCCAGGACGCTCGCCCCGCTTTCGTCCACGCGGAAGATCTGGTAGAACCTCACCGCCTCCCAGCCGCCGGCGCGCGACAAGGCCGGATGCGCCGCGTCAAGACGAGCCGCCGTCAGGAATCGCCGGCCATCCCGCGACGCATAGTGCGACTCCAGCACCGATCCGCCGAACACGGGGATCGCGCCGCGCGCAGCCGACGACGGGCCGAGGGCGATGAGCAGCGATCCGCCGTCCTTTACGTACTTCTCGATTTCGGCTTCCGCGGCGCGCGGCAGCGACATCGCGTTGGACAGGACGATGAAGGCGTACCTGGCGGGCGGCAGCCTCGGGCTTTGAGAAGCCGGGATGTCCTCCAGCGTGAACTCTCCGGCTGCCGCCGATTCGAGCGCGGCCCGGTAGTACAGCGGGGACCGGGTGTCGTTCAGCTCGCGCAAAAACAGCGCCCGGCGCGGTTCGGATCGCTCGACCGCGAACAGGCGCCGGTCGTCGTCGGGGAAAGCGTCGCCGGCGTCGATCCGGATTTCCCCCTTGGCCAGACCGTAGGGCGCTTCGAGCGACAGGAACTCGACGGACGCCCGACCGCCAGCGCTCACCGGCACTTGCTTCGTCTCGAGTGCCTTGCCGCCGACGACCAGCGAGACCGGCAGCGTCGCCGCCGCCGTCCCGAATCCCGCGATCACCGCCTGGATCCTGCCGCGCCGGTCACCGTGGAGCCGCCGCGGGGCGGTGACGCTCTCGACCGTCCAGTTGGCCGCGGGCGAATCCGCGATGGAATGGAGCTCGACTCTTGCGCCTGGCGGCAGCTCCAGGTCCGTGAACGACTGGGGCAGCGACGCCCTCTGGAAATCGCTGAAGAGGTGGACCTCGAGCGGCTGCCTCGACGAGGACGCGAGCGAGCGCACCGCGCGGCAGAACTCGGCGAGCGAGCCCTGGCCGTCTCCGGGTTCAACGGAAGCGATCGCCGCCCGCAGCGCGCCAAGGTCGTTGGTGGGGCCGGCGAGCAGCCGCGTGCGGGAGGAAAACGCGATGACCTGCGCTTGCCCGCCGCGAAGCCGCGAGAGCGCCGCCTCCGCCTCGCGCCGGGCCCGGCCCATGCGATCGCCCTGGCGCATGCTGAACGACTCGTCCAGGGCCAGCACGAGCATCCGCCGGCCGTCCGCGGCGGCCGGCCGGCCCTTCAGAAACGGACCGGCGAAGGCCAGCGCCAGCAGCGCGAGCAGAGCGGCGCGCAGCGCGAACAGCAGCAGGTAGTGCAGCCTGCGCCTGCGGATGGAGCTTTGCGTCCGCTGCTCAAAGAACATCAGCGAGCTGAACGGGACCGGGTCGCTGGTGTGCTTGCGAAGCAAGTGGAGCCACACGGGCAGGGCGACGGCCAAGAGGCCGGCGAGGAACCATGGAGCGGCGAGTCCCATAGGCAGAGCCGTTCAATTAACCACAGAGGCACAGAGTACACAGAGGTTTCTTGAGCATGTTATTCCTCTGTGTTCTCTGTGACTCTGTGGTGAGAAAAGTAACTTACATCCTCCCCTGCCGGATCGTCAGATACTCGCGCAGCGCGGCGTCCAACGGCCGGTTGGTTTCCAGTAAGAAATAATCCAGGCCCGCTCCCTTTGCCTTCGCCCGCAGGCCCTCGATGTGCGCGTCGATCTTGCGGCGGTACTCCTCCCGCGCGTAGTCCGGGCTGATCTCCAGCTTTGCACTGGTTTCCATGTCCACCAGCAGCAGCGGCTGGCGGAATCCCGGCGCGATTTCCTGCGGATCGAGCACATGGAACAGGATCGGCTCGTTGCCTCGAAATCGCAGCGGCTCGACCGTGCGGATGACCGCGTCCGGCTCTTCGTAAAAATCCGAGATCAACACCACGATGCCCGGCCGGTGAAGGAACTGCTGGAAGTGGAAGAACGGTTTCCGATAGTCGGTGCGTCCGCCCGGCGCGGCGTGCTCGAGCCCGTGGAGCAGGCGCTGGAGCTGGCCGTGCCGCGTCGACGGCGCCAGGTATCCTCGGATTTCCTCGTCGAAGACAATGAGGCCGGCGGCGTCGCGCTGCTGGTTCGCCAGGTAGAACACCGAGGCGGCCAGGTACCGCGCGTAGTCCATCTTGTTCACTTTGTGCGAGCCATAGGCCATGGAAGCGCTGGAGTCGAGCATGACGGTGACGCGCGTGTTGGTCTCGCCCCGGTACCGCTTCAGGTAACAGCGCTCGGTGCGCGCGAACACGTTCCAGTCCACGTGCCGCAGGTCGTCGCCCTGCGAGTACGCGCGGTATTCGGCGAACTCCTGGCTGAAGCCGAAATCCGGCGAGCGGTGCAGCCCGGCGATGAAGCCCTCGACGACCGTCTTGGCCACAAGGTCCAGCCCTGAGATGCCGGCCAGAACCGCGGGATCGAGGAAACGTTGAAGCATGACTAGTAACTGATTTCGGGCGCGTGCCTAGCCTTCAGCGTCAGACTATTCCCCTCGCGGAGACGGCTTGGTTTCCAGCAGCCGCTCCAGGATGTCGTCGGGTTTGAGCCGGTCGGACTCCGCATGGAAGTTCAGCAACAGCCGGTGCCGGAGCGCCGGGGTCGCCAGCGCCCGGATGTCTTCGAACGTGACGTGGTAGCGGCGCTTCATGAGCGCGCGCGCTTTGGCGGCCAGCACCAGGAACTGCGCGGCGCGCACGCTGGCGCCGAAGTTGACATACTTCTTCACGAAATCGGGAGCGCTCGGGTCGGCCGGGCGCGTCGCCCGGATCATGTCCACGGCGTAGCGGGCCACCGAATCCGCCAGCGGCACCATGCGCACCAGCGACTGGAACTCCAGAATCTCTTCGGCATTGGTGACCGCTTCGGCCTGGGCCACCTCGGTGGTGGTGGTCAGCTCGATCACCTTCATCTCCTCGCCGGCCGACAGGTACCCAAGCAGCGTGTTGAACAGGAACCGGTCGAGCTGCGCCTCAGGGAGCGGGTAAGTGCCTTCGAGTTCGATCGGGTTCTGCGTCGCCAGCACGAAAAACGGCCGCGATATCGAGTAGTGGTTTCCCCGTACCGTGCAGGACAGCTCCTGCATGGCCTCGAGCAGCGCCGACTGCGTCTTCGGCGGCGTGCGGTTGATTTCGTCCGCCAGCAGCACGTTGGCGAAGATCGGCCCGGGCACAAACGTCCAGGTACGGCGGCCCGTGGTCGGATCCTCTTCAATGATGTCGGTGCCGGTGATGTCGGAGGGCATCAGGTCGGGGGTGAACTGGATCCGCTTGAACACCAGTCCGAGCGTCTGCGCGATGGTGCGCACCATCAGCGTCTTGGCGGTGCCCGGCATGCCGGTGATCAGGCAGTGCCCGCCGACGAAGAGGGATATCAGCACCTGCTCCAGGACCTCTTCCTGGCCCACAATAACTCTGCGGACCTGCCGGATAATCTCCTCCTGAACCTTCTGGAAGCGGTCGATTCTCGCTCTGAGCTCGACAGCGCTGAGCTGATCGGTTGCTTGGTTGGTCGGTTGTTCGGTTATTCGGTTCATTGGTTACGGCGTTGATCGGTTAGTCGGTTGTTTGGGTGTTCGGTTGGGCGGCTGGCCGGTTGGCAGGATCATTGGCTGATCTCCAGGAGCATCTTTTGCGCGGGGCGATAGCCCGGCGCCGCTTCGAGCGACAGCAGCACGTGTTCCCTGGCTTCGTCGATCTGATTCGCGCTGCGATAAGCGCGCGCCAGGCTGAAGTGTGACGCAGCCAGGTCCAGGGGTTTCATTGCAAGCAGCGACTGGTACGCTCGGATCGCTCCCGGCGCGTTACCGACATCCAGCCACAAGTCGCCGAGCTTTCGCTGCAACTCTTCGTCGCGCGGGAAGATGAAGTTCAGGCGCTCCAGTGTCTCGGCGGCTTCCTTGTTCCGCCCCGCCTCCGCCAGCAGGGCCGCCAGTTTCTTGAGCGTATCCGGGCTGCGCCCGCCGGCGCGGGCGTAGCGCCTCAGCTCGTCGATCGCCGCCGTCTTGTCGCCTCGCGCCAGGTATGAGTCCGCGAGTAACTCGTAGACGCTGCCGGCTTCGACATACTCCGGGTAGACGTCGCGGACCGCCTTGCCCTCCCGGATCACCTCGTCGTGACGGCCGGCCCGCGCGAGTTCCCCCAGTCTTGCCTTGTCCTTCTTCCATGTCTCATAGCCTTCCACCGTCTTTTTCGTGCCGGCTTCGAGCCACTCCAGGAACTGCTTGTCGAATTCCTCGGGCTTCAGTCCCAGTTCAGCTTCGATCACTTCCGGAGTCGTCCTGGGCGCCCCGAATGCATGCATCATGGCGAGCAGCTTGTCGAAGCCCCAGCGTCCGGCGATGTAATCGCAGATCTTGCCGGCCTGAAAGTAAGAGACAACAACCTGCGATGGGTAAGTGGGCCGCAAAAATCCCCGGTCCAACCGGGCCACGGACAGAAGCAGCTTCTTCTCGATAGCCCGGATCACTTCCGGACTGAGCCGGTCGCCCCACTCGGGGGAAACGGCGGTCTCCTCATGGACGGCCATTCCCTCGGTGAACCAGCGCGGCGCCAGGTGGCGGGTGGCGGCAAGCACGTAGACGTGGCTCAGCTCATGCCACAGGGTGCTCGCCCAGTGAAAACTGCCCGGCTTGCGGCCGTTCGGACTGTCCATGGCGACGACGTAGCCGAATGTGACTCCGAGCGCGCCGAGTCCCGGCATCCCCACCGTGCGCACGGCGAAATCTTCATGGTCCGGGAACGCTTCCAGCCGCACCGGCCGATCGAGCTTCATCTTGTACTTCCCGTCGTAGGCCCGCATGGCCCGCTTGATCTCGGTCTCGAAGTACGGGCGCAGCAAGTCCGCGTCCCGCTTGTGGAGCTTGAGAACGAATTCCGGCGTTGTATAAGTCTGGAAGTTCCTGTAACTCTCCAGGAGCCTCAGCGGATTGTTCACCGCCGGGTAGCGCTCGCCGTTTGTCCAGCAATACTCGAGCTGCCATTGGGCTTCCTCGTCCTGTCCCAGGCGCATGAGGTTGACGCCGAGCTCGGCTCTCGCGCGGAGGAGTTTCGGATTCAACTCCAGCGCTTTGCGGTAGAAGCGAACGCCCTCCTCGTAGCGCCGGTTGATGACGAAGAAATGGCCGGCGACGGCGTAAACCTCTCCGTAAGTGGGGTTGATCTTGAGGATGCGCTCCAGCCACGGGGTCGAGTCGAGGCCGGTCAGCCAATCCGCGGTTGCGCGCACCGCCATCGCTTCCAGCTCCTCGGAGCGGATTTCGAGCGCTTTGTCGGCCTGCTCGCGAGCCTGATCGATGTTCCCGTCTTCGAGGGCCAGCTTCGCCAGCAGCACACGAGCTTCCGACAACTTCGGATCGATGCCGAGCGCCTTCTCCGCGAGCTCGATCGCCTTGGCGTCGAAGCCCTCGGAGGCCACCATCGCCAGGCCCAGCAATGCGCCGGCGTGGTTCTTGTCGATCGCCAGCGCCTCCTCGAACAGCCTGGCCGCGTCGGCTCTCTGCGTGCGGTCGAGGAAGAGCCGGCCCCAGCGGACCCGGTAGTGGGCATTCTTCGGCTGCCTCCCCACGGCCAGTCGGAAATTGTCGTTCGCTTCCCGATATCGGGCCAAGGCCCAGTTGGCCTCGGCGCGAAGGTATGGATCGTGGGAGGAGGCGAGCCGCTCGAAGCAGGGACCGGACTCATTGGCTCTGCCACGATGCGCAAGATCGCGGCACGTGTCGAGCGTCTGCGAGAAGAGAGGGAGGGCGAATAAACCACAGAGCCACAGAGTACACAGAGTTCCTTTAAGAATCTCTGTGTACTCTGTGGCTCTGTGGTGAGAGATCATCTCTCCAGCTCCTCCTGCGTGCGGGCGAGGTCCAGGAGCAGCGCGGAAAGCTGCTTGCGATACTCTTCGGTCGGCATGGCGGCTTTCCGGAATTTCAGCCGATCGATCTGCCGCTCGAGCTCTTCCTTTCTGTCGAGCAGCTTGCGCTTGGCGGGATTCTGAGCCGCCGCCTGCGCCGCGCCAAATCGCAGCAACGCAAACGACGAGGCGCGGACCTCCTCGGCGGCGCCGTCCTCGAGCACCGGGTGCTCTGTGGCGATCCGCTGCTGCGATGCGTAGAAGTCGGCCGTTTTTCGCTCGGCGAAGCGAAACGCCTCGAGGGCGCTGATGCTTTCGCTCTTGTCGGTGTCCGCCGAGGAGTCGCGCAAGGCCTCGACCCAGTAGCGCCCGAAGACAGTGGCGTTCTTCTCGTGGCCGCCGCGAGTGGCGGTGATGACTACACGGTTCGGACGGCGAAGCGCGTCGAGCGCACCGCCGCTGGCGCTGGTCGTGTTGACGACAAGTTGACGGACGGCGGGCACGCGATCCAGCCAGCCGGCCAGCTCGGTGGCCGACAGGTCGGGTCCGGGCAGGTTGAACTTGTACTCGACACCGTCGTACGTGCCGTGGCCAATCAGGATCACCACCAGGGCATCCTCTCGGCCACTGCTTCGAGCCAGTTCTTCGAGCGACGACTGGACGCGGGCGCGCGTGGCCGCCGGCCCGGACAGCGTCTCGACGCGCATCTCGCCGCCGCTGGCCTTGAGCGTGCGGTCGATCTCCTGCGCCCAGCCCGCGAAGCGCTGCTCGTAATCCGGCTCGCCGCCGAGTCCGGCGACGGTCAGGAAGCGCGTGGCCGGCCAAGCGGCGAGGCAAGCGGCCAGGAGAAGCGGGGGCGCTCTCATACGATGCACCACCTCCGGCGCAGCAGCCACGCGGCCGCGCGCAACGCGACGAGCAGCAGAAACACGACCGGCATGTTCCACAACTCGCGAGTCTCGCGAATGGTGAGGCCTGCCTCCGAGTAAGAGATTTCGCTTGGCAGGCGCGACAGGTCGCTCGGCCGATAGTACTCGCCGCCGGTTTCCCGCGCCAGCTTCTCCAGCAGTTCGCGGTTCTGCTCCGTGCGGAAATTCTCGGCGGCTCCGTCCTCGCGGCGGAAGGCCAGCACGTCCCGGCCAGTCTCCTCGCCGCCGCGAGACACCACCGCCTCCGCCAGGTATGAGCCGGGACGTTCCGCCCGCCACTCGCCGGTGTACACGCCCGGCTCCTGGGATGACGGGCCCAGTTCCACAAACCCCATCGCGCCGTCCGGCCCGGAGATCCGCACCTCGACGCGGGCGTCGAGCGCGGGTGCAAACGACTTGTCGCGGACCTCGACGCGGAGCGGCACGCGCGGTTCGTCGTCGAGCACCTGCCGGGGAGTCGTGAGCGAGACTTCTCCCGGGGCGTCGGACACGAGCCACCGCAGGAGTTGCTGCCAGAACATCTCGTGCGTACGGTCGGCGTGGTCCTGGAGCATCTGCCAGCGCCAGCTTCCTCCGGTCGAGAACACTGCCGTCCGGCCGCGGCCGTAGTTCTCGACGATCAGGAGCGGAAAGCGGCGACCGCCCGCGACAGCCTCCGCCAGGACCACGGCGCCGGGTTTCGGCTGCCCGCACTCCTGGTGGTCGGCGAGCGCCGGCAGTTTCCGCCAACGCTGGGCGTTCTTCTCGGGATCTTCTTCGAGGCGGCAGATGAGGCTGTCGCGGCCGGCCGCGGTCAGTTCCGCCGCCGCCGGGTCGCGGCGAAAGGTCCTCTTGCGGGAAGGCAGGACGACCGGAAGCAGGTCGGCGAGTGGGGACGATCCGTACCCGCCGTCGGCGAGCGCGGCCCGGCCGCCGAGCAACAGCAGCCCGCCGCCCCGGCGATCGACAAACTGGCGAATCAGTTCCTGTTGCGCCGGCGTGAAGTAACTCACTTCGGCGCTGCCGAGAATCAGGCCGCGGTAGGCGAATAACTCCTCGGCGGTGGATGGGAAGCCTTGCTCGAGTTCCTTCGGGTCCCGGATGCCCTGGCGATAGATCTTGTTCTGGGTGGTCCGGAGGATGGAGGCCAGCTCCAGGCTGCGGTCTTCCTCCGCCGCGCGGCGAACGAACTTCATCTCCCAGCGGGGCTCGCCCTCCAGGTAGAGGATTCTCGGCTTCAGCGCCTCGACGTTGACGAGACGCTGGAGAGAGTTGTTGCGGGCATTCTCCTCGCCCTCGAGCGGCGCAACCGCGACATCGAGCGCCCTGGCGCCGGCTTCGCCCGCGCTGAAGGAGAGCGTCTCGATTTGGGGCTCGCCGTCGTCCTTGAGGGTGATCTCGCGGGACGCCAGCGAACGGCCGCCGTCGGAGGCGGTGAGGCGCGCTCGTTGTCCGGAAAACCCGCGCTGCCGGAGAGTGACGTGGGCGCTCAGCCGCGATCCGGCCAGCGCCCTCGCCGGAAGCCCCACGTCGCCGATCTCGAGATCGCGCTCGGCCCTTTCTTTTCCGAATCCGGCGGTGTGCACGGGGATTCGACGGCGGCGGATTTCGTCGATGGTTTCCAGGTCGATGCCTCCCGAGTTGTCCGCGCCGTCGGTCATCAGAACCACCGCGCCGATGGGAAGCCCGGTTCCCTCGGCGGCAACCTGCTTGAGGACCGCGCCGATGTGCGTGGACGGCGATGCTCCAGCGAGCTGATCCAGGCGCTGAATTCGTTCGAGCGAGCCGCCGAAGCGATAGAGACGCACCTGGAACTGCTCGCTCAGGCCGCCGAGGACTCCTCCGTTCAGCGCCTCGACGGCTTGTTGCAGGCGCGTCTTGCCTTCTTCGCGGATCGACATGCTGCGCGAGTCGTCCACAACCACGGCGATGATGTTCTGTTGCGGCTTCAGCGTGGCGACGCTCACCGCCGGACCCCATAAGAGGATGAGGATCACGGCCGCCAGTCCACTCTCGAGCGCCCACACAATCGCCGAGCGCGTGTTGGCCAGCCCGCCGCGATTCCTCCAGACCAGGAGCCCGAGCAAAGCCACGACGGCCACGATGGCGGCGGCCAGCAGCCACCCGGGCCAGCCCGTCGAGAACACGAACCGGCCCTTCGTGAAAACCGTCAGCGGGTACTTGAAGAGCAGTTCGAACATGGTGGCGCGCCGCGCGGCGGACCGCTAGTGAGTCATCGCGTAAATGATGTAGTTGATCCCCACCCGATAAGCGAGCGACGCATAGCGCTCTGGATACCGCGGCCAGTCCGCCCATTCCCAGGCATCGCCCAGATCCATGTTGTGGCAGATCGCCATCATCAGGCGCCGCTTGTCGTCATAGATCCCGCGCCAGCGAGGTTCCACGCCGTCCTGCTCGAAGGTCAGTCCGGTGGAAAACATGATGATCCCCGGCACCTGGAATCGCTCGTCGAGGTCGTACAGTGCATGGAAGACGGCGTCCTTGTCTTCGATCTCCTCCACCGGCCGGTCCGGAAACACCTTGTTCAAACTGGACATGAAGATGTCCCACTCCCAGGAGCCGTGGAAATCGTCCACCATCAGGAAACCTCCCCGCAGGAGATACTCGCGGAGCTTGTGGGCCTGCGCGTCGGAGAGACTCCAGTGGCCGACTTCGACGGCATAGAGCCACGGGTAGTTGAAGATGTCGTCGCCGTCGAGATCCACCACGTGCTCCACCGAGCGGACGTGAATTCGCGTGAGCCGCCGCACTCCCTGGACGAACTGCCGGTCGGCTTTGGGATAGTCGGTAGACCATGCCCCGCGAAAGCCCCAGTAGCCGCCATAGCGCACGGACGGATAAAGCAGGCGCGTGAACACGAACTCCGTCTTTTCATTCGCGTCCGGCGGGATCGGCGCGGGAGTATCCTCTTCCTCGGGCAAGAACGGGGGGCGCGACCGCTGCTGCCACGCCAGCATCACACTCCCCAGAAGAGCTGCGAGGCAACACGCCGCGATGGAGATACGCCACCTCATCATTGGCCCCGCTGTTGAGTCCAGAATAGCACAGGGGTTCCGATTCACTCGCGCACTACTTCAGACGCGCGGCGGCGTGTTACGTTTCCCGTTTCGCCGGCCGGCGGTTCGCGGCCGTCCGCGCGGCCGGTCAATTGGTGATTGCGTAGCCTGTCACCGGATTTCCGGGAGGTCGAATTCGCCCAACTGAAGAGGGTAGCGGCCGTTTTCGCGGACGAGATTCACGACGTACTCGTAGCTCTCGCCGCTCACGTTGCTCGGCACCGAGTGATCGGATTGGAAGATGTAACCGCCGCCCTTGGCGGCGTTGAGCTTGGTCAGCACCAGGCGGCGCAGCTCGTCCTTGTCGCCGCGCGCCCAGGCGACGACGTCCATGTTGCCGCAGAAGCCGATGCGATGGCCGAACTTGCGCCGCAACTCCACCACGTCCATGCCCGCCTTGGCTTCGAGCGGATTGTAGGCGTCGATGCCGGTTTCGATGAAATCCTCAAAGATGCGGTTGACGTTGCCGCAGCCGTGATAGATCACGGGGAGGCCCTCGCCGTGGCAGTATTCGACGATCGCCTTCACTCCGGGCTTGAAGTACTTGCGCCAGTAATCGGGTGAGAAGAAGCAGCCGCGCTTATACGCCACGTCGCCCCAGATCACCATGCCGGCGAGCTGTCCACCGGCGGCCTTGACCTGCGCCTTGGCCAGCTCGAGCGAATACTCGTTGATGCGCTCGACGAAGCGCGCCACCTCGTCCGGGAATTCGCCGATCCACAGCATGACGTTCTCGGTGCCGATGATGCGCCAGAGCGTCTCGTGTCCTTCGCACACGCTGCCGTAGACCGGGATATCCGGATACGCCTCCTTGACCGTTTGCACCCATGGCGGCAGGTTCCGCGCGAAGCCGTCGCCGACGCCGGCAATCTGGTTGTCGCCGCCGCTGAAGAAGCGGCG
>CAZACK010000088.1:0-22049 GCA_964483455.1 uncultured Solibacteraceae bacterium | reverse complement strand
AACCGGCGTGGGTCCGGCAGCCAGTAGACCCGAATCAGCGCTCCAAGGACAACTCCGGGCAACCCCCCGAGAATCACCACCCAGGCCAACGGCCAAGCCAGGCGCCGCTCCCGAAAATATCGGTAGATTCCGCCCGGCGTGGCGACGATGTTGTACAGGAGGTTGGTCGCGCTGACCGCCGGCGTGGCGAACCCGAGAACCGTCATCTGAAAGGGCAGCAGCAGAAAGGCGCCGGAGATGCCGGCGGGGGCGGCAACGATCGAGACCGCCAGCGCCACGAGGAAGGGAACGAAGGGAGAGCAATCGACGCCGGAAACGGAGAAGTGCATGCGGTTATCTCGGAACAACCTGCCCGCCTCTTAACAGTATCAACTCTTGTCGGGGGACGGAGGGTCTGCCAAGAAACCAGCGGGCCGCCGGGGTTGCCGGCGGCCTTTGATCCGCGATGCCTGACTGTGGCAGCGAAGCTAATCCGTGAACACTTCCTCGCGCTCGACCTCGTGCGCCTTGCATGGGAGGAGACGCCGCCCGCCCTCCTGCGGCGCCACGGCGCCAGACCGCCGGAGAACTCCCCGCACGACTCAAGCCGCAAATCGTCCCGCTGCGCGATGGTTTCCGTATTGGATTCAGCCGGCGGCGGTTATCCCCTTGCTTGGACGGGCTGGCGCCGTCGGTCGATGGCTCCCTACTTCGCCAACGCCGCCAGGCGCCCGGCAGGCGCATTGCGGAGGACTGAAGGTCTCATCCCCAGGCCAGGCGGGCTCCTGGTCACGCTGTCAGGCCGGCTTGCGCAGGGTGGCCTCCGTCCTCCGGAAGCCGCCCCGGGCGCCCCGGGAAGCCCCGCCGCTTCAGCCGCGCTTCTAATCAAGACTGAGGAGGCGATGGAGCAGATGATGACGTCAGCCCTCGCCGCCGCAAAGGCGGTGCCCGAAGGCATGATAGACTCCCGGTAATGTCATGAAGCTGCGAGCCCAACCGAGCCGTAGAATCGCGTTGACCGACGCGGCAAGGAGGAGCGCACGATGACGAGATCGCGCCGGGAATTAGGGTTTGAGTACGTCATCGTAAGCAGCCTGACCCTGCTCGGGTTTATGGGAGCACCCGCCGCCGCCCATCCCGGCTCCGGCATCGTCGTGGATGCCAAAAGGCAGGTCTACTTCACGGACACCGGCCAAGGCGTCTGGAAAATCGACGCCAAAGGCAGGCTCATCCTCATTCACACACAGTCGTACCACTGGATGGCGCTCGACGAGAAAGGCCACCTCGCGAATTCCAAAGGGCTGGGCAACTTCGATCGGGGCTCCTTCGAGCGCATAACCCCGGCTGGCGCCATACCCACACTCATCATCTCCAGCGACTACCCCATCGCTGTGGGCCAAGAAGGGACGCTCTACTACGTCCCATACGATCCCAACAGCCCGCGCGAACTTGTCCGCCGAAGACCAAATGGTGAGAGGTCTGTCTTCGCGCGCCTCCCAACCGACCCAAGTCCCAAACCCATGATGTGGGTCAACGGCATCACCACAGGCCCGGACGGGTCACTGTACATCACAGACAATGACGCCATACGCAAGATTGACCAAAAGGGAGAGGTCACCACATTCCGAGACGGAATTCAGGCGCCTGACTGCGCTGATCCGCTTCCAGACACACCAAAACTTCCGTATCTGCGCGGCCTCGCCGTGCACCCGGACGGCACCATCTACGCCGCCGCCAGCGGCTGTCGCGCGGTCATCCAGATACCCGCGAAAGGAAGGATCCGAACCGTGCTCAGAGCTGGCGCACCCTGGTCGCCGACCGGCGTCGCAATCGCCGGCAGAGAAATCTACGCCCTCGAATACCTGCACACCCCCGGCGACGACCGAACCGCATGGATTCCGCGAGTCAAAAAGATCGCGCCCGACGGCGCCATCACCACCCTCGCCACCATCAAACGCTAGCCGGCCGGCCCGCCAACGGTCCCCACTCCGCCGAAAGCAGCTGAACTGCCGAACAACCGAGCCTCTACTCTAAAGACACCGTAAACGTACCGTCCTTCAAGTAGTACGGGCCAAATGACTGGTCACGCACGCAGATCATCACTTGGCACGAATCTTCGTAATCGTCGGCGGTTTCAAACTCGGCGTGCCCGTCAAAACGTAGTGTTCTCCGCGAATGCGAGCCGGACAACCTACCGAGCGAGGACCTGTTCGCGGTGCCGGCGCGTCATCTTCTCGGCGGCATAGCGCAGTACGACCCGGGCCGCTCGGTGCCGCGGACTTCCTCCCTGCTTCGGTCAGGTCGAGAAAGAGGCAGTTCTTGAACGGTCTTGAGCGGCTTAACCGCATTCGGAACGCGGTCATGCACCCAGTCAAGGGAAAGACCCCGACGGAGCAGGATTTCGATTTCCTCTGGGAGTTCGTGAAGTCCTTTGACTTGGAGAACTGGCCGAAAATCTGAGCCACTTCAGTGGGCGTGCAACTACCAGGTGGCCCCATGTGAACTCCTTGCGAAGCTGACACGGTTCCCCATCGTGGGGCTCAGGCTTGTCTGCGCGCGGTTGACCAGCCCATGTCGTCTGGGCTGGGCAAGAATCGGTGCCCTGACAACAATACACACCACGGGTTCAACGGGCCGAAATTGTTCCCTGCAGGTGTCGCTCAATCAATGCCACTCAATCCGTGAACACTTCCTCGCGCTCGACCTCGTGCACTTTGCCGTTGGCGCCGTTGCGGCCGTTGCCGTTCCCATTCAGCGCGCCGATCTGCACCAGCGGCTCGGCGGGCTTCTCCTTCAGCACCACTTCGCGGTACAGCTTGGCCATCCGCGCGTCGCGCTCCGCCTCGCGGCGCATCCTCTCGTTGCGCGCTTTCAGCTTCTCGTCCCGCGCGTACTTGGCGATGCCCAGGCGGTCCAGATCGTGCTGCTCTTCCCGGGTCACGATCTCCTCCCGCAGCACCAGCGAGTGCTCGGTGCTGGCCAGCGCCACCTGTTTGCCGCCGGCGAAAATCTCATGACGCCCCTTCTCCTCGTACCACTTGGTCAGCGTCGCCGTCATGTGCATCTTCTCGACGATGTTCCGCCAGCCGATGCCGGTGTTGTACGCGCAGAAGCTGATCTCGCCCTCCTGCGTGGCGTAGGGGATGATGCACTGCTCGGTGCGCCGGAAATCGTAGTTGAACAGGTCCTGGAACCACATGCCGGCGATCAGCAACACGTTCCAGCGGTCCTGCCGCCGGAACTCGATGTCGGCCATCGTGCGCGTGCCGGTCACGTCGCCGTAGCTCTTGCCGGTGGCGCCGAAGGTCTTGTCCATCTTCTTCAGCATGTCCGCCAGCTTGAAGTGCTTCGGCGTCTTGAACGGATCGTAGTTGCGCGCCAGCGCCAGCGCCATGCCCAGAATCGACAGCCACTTGCCGCGGGCCGCGTCGTTCACCCGCTTGATGTCCTCGGCAAACCGGTCGCCGTTGAGAAACGCCGTCATCGGCACCGCCTCCCCGGTGATCTTGTCCACCATCACCGCCATGCCGATGCCGCAATTCGGGTGGCAGCCGCAACTCAACTGCCCCCAGTCGGCCTTCGGCCCGTGCACCAGGTCGCTCCAGTCGCAGAAGGTGCTGATGAACGACAGCGGGAACCAGTCCCGCGCCGGCACGCCGATGCCCGTCTGGTTCCTGACGTCGTGCGCCAGATGCGACAGCGTATAGCGCTGCGCCGTCCGCCGCTCGTCGCTCACCGCCTCGTCGCGGCCGGTGAACGACACCGGCTGGAACGCCAGGAACGGGATCTTCTTCGGGTTGTCCAGGGCGAACTGCACCACCCGCCCCACCTGTTCGTTGTTGATGCCGTTGATGATGGTGATCACCGGGACGATGTCCACGCCGGCCTTATGCAGGTTTTCGATCGCCCGCAGCTTCACGTCGAACAGGTTGCCAACGTGGCGGTGCGAGTTGGCGGCGTTGCCGATGCCGTCGAACTGGAGGTAGGCGTAGCGCAGCCCCGCCTCGGCGGCCGCGCGCGCGAACTCGGGGCTCTTGGCGAACTCGATGCCGTTGGTCGCCGCCTGCACGCTGTTGTAGCCGACCTTCCGCGCGTAACGTACCGCGTCCAGGAAGTAGGGCGACAGGGTCGGCTCGCCACCCGAGAACTGCACCGACATCTGACGCTTCGGCTTGATCGTGATGGCGTTGTCGAGCAGAGTCTTGATCTCCTCCCAGCTCAGCTCGTGGACGAAGCCCACCTGGTTGGCGTCCATGAAGCACGGGTCGCACATCATGTTGCAGCGGTTGGTCAGGTCGATCGTCAGAACCGCTCCGCGACCGTGGGTGACCGTGCTCGATCCGTGCCGGTGCAGCTTCTCGTCGTTGTGGGCCCGGATGTCGCGGCCAGGGAAGGATTCCTCCAGGTGCCGGAAGAACGCGGTGTCGATCGCCATTACGTCCTCGAAGTGGCCGTGGATCGGGCAATCCTTCACCATGAGGATCTTGCCGTCGCGCTCGATGATCTGGGCCTTGATCTCGCCGGGCTTGCTGTCGATCAGGTCGGACAGGGGCCGCTTGCCGTCGAGAATCTCCTGGCGGATTTCGGGGACGCACCTGGGGCACAGCGAGTCGGTCTGGCGCGGCCAGCCAAGCGGCGGCTTCACCTTTTGCCAGGACTTCAAGAGCGGCTTATCGGACCACGCCGGCGTGAACGACGGGTTGGGCCTGATCTGGTTCAACCGGTCGAAGACCACCCAAGCGCCCTTGGCGGCGTACGTCAGGAGCTTTTCCGCGTACTTGATCGGTCTATGCATATCCTCTCGCTTTTCAATGAGTTAAGAATCCAGGGTGATCCGCCGATCACCTCGCCCAGCACACCAAGCCTAAATGACTGCAAACACTTGGGAGGTTCAGCTTCCTGACCAGTATAGAAGACGCCGGGGCGCAGTCTCCATCCGAATGAATTAAACTGCTTCTTTTCTATGCCGTATGGCGATTTCGGGGGTTGAACGGGCCGCTTCTGGAACCCATCCCGCCATTGGTACCATCAAAGCCGTGGGCACACCCTGGCGGCCCAGTTCGGCGATGGTGAAGAGGCTGGCCCGGGAGTGCGGCTTTGAGTTGGCCGGAATCGCCCCTGCCGAGCCCTTGCCCGAAGCGCTGTTCTATCTCGACTGGGTCCGCCGGGGGAATGCCGGTGAGATGGGCTATCTCAGGGGCCGCCGGGCGGAAGCGCGCCTGGACCCGAAGTCGTTGCTGCCGTCCGCCCGAAGCGTGATCTGCATCGGCAAGCTGTATAACGGCCCACAGCCTTGCTCGGCGGATCTGCCTCCGGGCGACGCGGCGTGGATCTCCCGCTATGCCTGGGGCGAAGACTACCACGGGCTGATGAGGAAGGCGCTACGCGAACTCGCCGGCAAGCTGGCCGATGCCACCCATGAGCCGTTCGAGTGGAAGATCTGCGTGGACACGGCGCCGGTCCTCGAACGAACCTACGCCCGCCGTGCCGGCCTGGGCTGGATCGGGCGGAACGCCTGCCTCATCAACCAACATGCCGGCTCGTGGTTCTTTCTCGGCGAGCTGCTGGTGTCGCTCGAGTTTGAGCCGGACGCACCGCCCCCGGATCGGTGCGGCTCGTGCACGCGGTGTGTCGACGCCTGCCCGACGACGGCGATTGTCCCGACGGGCCGGGAAGGCGGGCCGGATTACGAACTTGACTCCCGCCGGTGCATTTCATACCTCACCATCGAGTTGCGCGGTGAGGTGCCGGAGGCGTTTCGGCCGCTGGCCGGCAACAACGTGTTCGGCTGCGATATCTGCCAGGATGTGTGCCCGTGGAACCGGAAGGCCGCGATGACTTTGGAGCAGGCGTTCGCACCGAGGCATTTCGCGCCGGCGCTCGAGACGCTGGCGGCGCTCGGCGAGGACGAGTTCCGCGAGATGTTCCGCGGGACGCCGGTGACGCGGACCAGGTATTCGGGCTTTCTCCGCAACGTGGCGGTGGCGATGGGCGCCAGCGGCCTGGCGAAGTTCCGCGCTCCGCTCGAAAGGCTCGCCTCGCAGCCGGATCCGCTCGTCGCGGAACACGCCCGATGGGCATTGGGCCAAATCGGAGAAAATGAGAAATAGGAATGCGATCCGCTGTTCTTCTGGTTCTCGCCTTGCTGTCGCCACTCCAGGCCGCGGATGTATCGCTCGGGCAGGGCTTCGAGCACTTCTACAACCTCGAGTACGACGAGGCGATCGCCGAGTTCCAGCGCGAAACGCGGATGAACCCGGATGACCCGGCCGGCTACAATCACCTGGCGACGGCGATCCTGTATCGCGAGATGTTCAAAGCCGGCGCGCTCGAAACCGAGCTGGTGACCGGGGGCAATCCGTTCCTCCGCCGTCCCAAGATGGACCCATCGCCCGAAGACGAGCGGACGTTCGACGAGGCGATCCGCAAGGCGATGGAACTGACGCAAGCGCGGCTTCGCGCCGCCCCGAAAGACACCGGCGCTATGTACCATCTCGGCGTTGCCTACGGCCTCCGCGCGAATTACAATTTCTTGGTTCGCAAAGCCTGGTTCGATGCGCTGCGCGACGCGACCTCGGGACGCAAGCTGCACAACAAGGTCACCGAACTCGAGGCTGCGAACGTCGATGCCCGCTTGATTGAGGGCGTACACGACTACGTCGTCGGCAGCCTGCCGTGGCACATCAAGCTGCTGGGCTTCCTGGTGGGATTTCGCGGCGACAAGCAGGGCGGCATCCGGACGCTGGAGCAGGTCGGGCAAAACGGGCGGTTTAACCGCTACGACGCGCAAATCCTGCTTTGCGCCATCTACCGGCGGGAGCGCGAGGCCAAGAAGGCGATCCCGCTGCTCGACAGCCTGATCGAACGGTTCCCGCGCAACTTCCTTCTCCGTTTCGAACTGGCGCAGATGCACAGCGATAACGGCGACAAGAAGGCCGCGCTGGCCGCGCTGCGGCGCATCGAGGAGTTGAAGGCTGCCGGCTCGTCAGGGTTCGCCCGGCTGTTGCCGGAGAAGATCTGGTACGCCCGCGGGACGGTGCAGTTCTGGTACAACGATCTCGACCAGGCGCTCGAGAACCTGCGGCGAGTCACCGCGCGGACGCACGATATCGATCTGAATACCGGCACCTATGCCTGGCTGCGGCTCGGCCAGATCCACGATCTCAAAGGACAAAGGCCGCAGGCGGTTGACGCGTATCGGCAATCGATCCGACTGGCGCCGGAATCGGACGCAGCGAAGCTGTCAAAGCAGTTCTTGTCCGTCCCCTATCGAAGGGGCAAGCCGAAGAGTTGAGTGCACGCGGGCGGCGCGAGCCCGGCCTCGTTGCTATTCCTCCACCGTCACCTTCACCGGCTGCTCGATCAGCTTGGGCGGCTTGCTCGATGTCAGGACCATCAGGTTGAACCGCCCCGGCTTGATGGTAGGGATCTTGAACTTGATGGCGGTGTCTGCTTGCTCCGTGACTTCGACCTTGAAGTCGTTCTTCCCGTCCGTCAGGAACACCTGTGCCACGGTCGCCTTGCCCAAGTTCTCTCCGGCCACGTTCAGCACGTCCCCGACCTTCCCATTGGGCGGCTCGACGGTCGTCATGCGTGGAAACGCTTCCTGGGGAATTAGGATGGATGAAGAGGCCAGCGCCAGGGCCACCAGAGCAACGGGAACAACAGACGGCTTCATCTGGAATATTCCTTTCACCCACTGATGCTATTCCCAAACCCTGTGGAATGCAAGAGCTTGTGGCCGAAGGTTCGCGCGCCGGCACGAGCCAAGCGCCGCGAAGGAGGCTGGCCGGGGATCAGCCCTGCTCTTCGGTGTGCAGCCCTTTGTGAATTGCGTAAAGGGCCAGTTCCAGGCGGTCGGAGACACCCAGCTTGTCGAAGATGTTGTGCAGGTGGTTCTTCACCGTCTGCTCGCTGATGAACATCTTCTCGGCCATTTCCTTGTTCTTGTAACCCTGCGCCACCAGCGCCACGATTTCGCGCTCGCGCTGGCTTAACGGAGAACGATCCCGGCCTCTCGGCGAACCTGGGACTGACGGTTCCGGGGGCGCCGCGAACTGCCGCATCACCGCCGCCGTGGTATGCGAATCAAGCCAGATTTCCCCGGCGTGAACTTTGCGGATGCTCTTGACGATCAACTCGGAGGCCGTCTGTTTCAGGACAATGCCCGAACACCCTAGCTTCATCGCCTGCACGAACTCGTTCTTATCCTCCGAGGCGGTCAACACAATGGTCTTTGTGGGCTTGCTGAGCCGCTGGATGCGTTGCAGGGCCGTCAGGCCGTCAATGCCGGGCATGCGCAAGTCCAGCAACAGGATGTCCGGCTCCCTCTCTTCCACGACGGCGATGGTGGCCTCGCCGTCACCGGTTTCTCCGACGACTTCGATGTCTTCTTCCAGCTCCAGAAGCTTCCTCAGACCTTCCCGGACAATCGGGTGGTCATCGGCGATCACAACGCGGATGCGAGTCGAAGCCTCGGCGCCGGGGTCGCTCGCGGAGACAGGTTCTTCAACGGGTGCGCCTGCTCGGTTCATGGTGTTCCGCCTGCAACAACATCATTCTATAGACGATCTAGTACTAAGTCAATAGCGGAAAGGCGCAATAGATTCAATTTGTTAGGGAATCTACCAGCGGGAGTACCGAAAGTGCATACCCGCAGGAGGAGGGTGCCAATGCCAGTACCAAGTCCCTAGTGCTGTGTGCGTGATCTGATTCTTGGATATAATGCCGCCATCCAGCAGGACGTGCACCCAAGGAGAAGCCTGATGCATACCGACAAGAATTCCAGACGGCGGTCGTTCCTGAAGGGTATCCCGGTGGCTGCGGGCCTGGCGGGCGGGGTACCGCTCGCGGCTCAGTCCAGCCCGGCGGCCGGCGATTTCAGAGTCCTACCTCGCTACGCCCGAGCCATGGGACACCGATCGTTGAAGCAGTCGAGCCACGACCGAACCGGCGGCAATCGCGATTACTTCACCATCGAGCCGGGCGAAACCCAGGAACTCTTCAACTCACCCGGACCGGGGGTGATCACGCACATCTGGTTCACGATCTCAGCGCCCAGCCCGAACCACCTCAAGGAGCTGGTGCTGCGCGCGTACTGGGACGGCAACGCCCGGGCGAGCATCGAAACCCCGGTCGGGGATTTCTTCGGCCTGAATCTCGGCGAGTACTTTATCTACCAATCGGCGTACCTGGCCTGCTCGCCGGGCCGCTCGCTGAATTGCTATTTCGCCATGCCGTTCCGGAAGTCGGCGCGCATGACCGTGGCCAACGAAAGCAGCCAGAGGGTCAATACGTTCTACTCGAACATTGACTACCTGACGGTGCCCTCCCTGCCGGACGACGCCCTCTATTTCCACGCGCAATACCGGCAGCTTGCCCCGTGCCCACCGAGCAGGGGCGAGGCCGCGAAGCTGAATCCCGACGGCAAGTTGAATTACGTCTACGCCGAGACGCGCGGCCGCGGCCACCTGATGGGGGTCACGCTCGGCGTGCTGATCAACGCCAACGGCTGGATGGGCGAAGGCGACGACATGATCTTCGTCGACGAGGAAAGCAAGCCCGTCATCATCGGGACCGGATCGGAAGACTATTTCCTCGGAAGCTGGAACTTCGGCGGGCGCGACGGCGCCACCGCGTTCGGCCATCATTACTACGGCGCGCCGCAGATCGTCATGGCCGAGCGCACAGGCGGCCGCTACTGCTGCTACCGCTGGCACGGCGACAACCCCGTCACCTTCGCCCGTTACCTGAAGCACACCATGGAGCACGGCCACGCCAACGACAGGGGCGATAACTTCTTCTCCGTATGCTACTGGTATCAGGATGCGCCGTACACGGATTTTCCGCCGCTGCCGCCGGCGGCCGACAGAATACCGCGAGTGAGACTACCCGCCTGAGGAGGCCCCGATGAAGGCTCTCGTGTCGTTGTTCACTTTCCTGTTGGCGGCGCCGCTGACCGCGGAGGACCCGCCCGGATTCACTCACTGGCCCAGCGCGGCGCTCAAGAGCTTCGAGAAGAAGCTTGCGGCTAAGGTGGGCGCAACCAAAACGGCCGGCGAGACGCTCGCCCGGTACGACAATCACCAGGTAGTGGTCGTCCACCGCGAGGCGAGCGGCGAATCCGAGGTGCACCAGTCCCTGGTGGACGTGTTCGTCGTCCAGAGCGGCGAGGGGACGCTCGTGGTCGGCGGAAAGGTCGTCGGCGGCAAGAGCACCGCGCCGGGCGAAATCCGCGGGACGGCGATTGAAGGCGGCGCGAACAGACGGCTCGCACCCGGTGACATCGCCCACATCCCCGCCAACACGCCTCACCAGGTTCTGCTCGAGCCGGGCAGACAAATCACCTACGTGATCGTGAAGATCAATTCGAGGTAGGTCCGCCCGGGAGGCCGGTCCCACCTTCAGTCTGCCCGCGCCCGGATGCGAGCGGTCGATCCGCCGCGGCGTGCTATACTGTTTGATTCGCAGCTAGCCTCCTTCCCCGTCGGGGAGATCCAAGGAACAGTCCAGTCATGCCGAAGCTGAAGACTCACAAAGGTGCGTCCAAAAGATTCAAGAAGACGGCGTCGGGGAAGATCGCCAGGCGTCACGCGTTTGCGCGCCACATCCTGACGTCGAAGCCGCGCGCCCGCAAGAAACGGCTGACGCAGAGCGCCATTGTCGACAAGGCGGACGAGGCCAAGCTGAAGCTGATGCTGCCCTAGTTTTTCGCAAGTGCGGCCGGAGCGCGTGGCACGTGCCCGTTCCGCCTTGAGCAGGGAGATTTGGCTCCCATCCCAACGAAGGAGTGAAACGTGCCCAGAGTCAAACGAGGTACAAAACGAAGAGCGGCGCGCAAGAAGGTCCTGGATCGCGCGTCGGGTTTTTTCCTCACCAAGAGCAAGCTGCACCGGGCTGCCCAGGAGGCCGTGGAAAGGTCGCAGCGCCACGCCTACATCGGCCGCAGGCTCAAAAAGCGGGACTTCCGCTCGCTGTGGATCACCCGGATCGGGGCGGCGGCGAAGCAGGCCGGCCTTTCCTACAGCAGGCTCATGAGCGGCCTCAAGAAAGCGGGTATCGAACTGAACCGCAAGGTGCTGGCGGAAACCGCGATCCACGATGAAGCCGGGTTCCGGTTGCTGGTGGACAAGGCGAAGGCGGCCCTGGCACAATGACGGACTTGCTGCGTGACGAGGAAGCCGACTCGCTGGCGAGCCTGGAGGAGCGGATCCTCAAGGCCGCCGAACTGGTGACGCAGTTGCGTCGCGAGCGGGACGCGGCCGTCGCCGCAAAGCAGTCTGCCTTCCACGAGCGCGACACCGCGGTCAAGGAGGCCGGCGAGGCGCGGAAACGGGCCGAAGTGCTCGCCGTGGAGCTGGAAGCGCTTCGGGGCGAGCGGCGCCAGGTTCGGACTAGAATCGAGAAGCTGCTGGGACAGTTGGATCTGTTGAGCGCGGAATAGGACGGACAGGCGGCAGCGCCTGACCCGATATCACATGGACTCGGAAAAGAAGTCCGTTCGCGTGACCATCTATGGTCAGGCCTACACGCTCCGTGTCACCGAAGAGCCCAGACAAGTGGAGGAACTGGCCCGCGAGGTGGATCACCTCATGGCGAGCATTGGCGCCAAGAGCGGCACCGCCGATCCCTCCCGTGTGGCGGTGCTCGCGTGTCTGCATCTGGCCGACCGGCTGCGCGCCCTCGAGCGCGACCTCGCCGCCCTCCGACAACGAGTCGAGCAGAAGACGGAGCAATTCTCCTTGCTGCTGGACCAAGCACTCGAGGGGTAGAGGGGGTCGCCCGACTTCAAAAGAAATACCGCAGTGAAAACTGGACCAGCCGCGGATCCTTGGTCGACGTCACGCGCCCGAAGTTCACCGACCCAATACTGCCATTCGGATTGTCGAACTGAGCGTGGTTAACGAGGTTGAACAGCTCCGCGCGGAACTGCATCTGGTGCCGCTCGCGGACGCGGAACCGTTTGAACGCGGCGAAGTCCCAGTTGTTCAGGCCGGGGCCGTGAAACACGTTTCGCCCCAGGTTGCCGAAACGTCCTGCGCCCCGCTCGTAGATCGTTGCCGAGCCGACCCGCCGGAAGAACGGGCTCGTCGCCGCCGTCGATGAGCCGCCGCCGGTGCCGTCAAACCAGGAGTTCGGCCGGCTCGCCACCGCGTCGGTTCTTCGCGGATCGAAGAACACCACGGCGTCACCAATGTAATCGGGCCGCTGGCCGCCGCTGTCGCACAGGCAGCGGTCCGTCGGCTCGGTGATGTCGAAGACGAGGCCGGTCTGGAAGGTGGTTACGCCGGCGACACCCCACCCGCCGAGCACCCGGCCCAGAGCGCCGCGTTGCTCCTTCCACCACGGGAACTCGTACTGTACGTCATCACGTAGCGGTGGCGGACATCGAGTTCCGAATTGCCGCGATCGGCGCCGGTGTTGTCCACCCGGGACGTGGCCCCGCGGATGCCCGAGATATTGTCGATCGCATGGCCCCACGTGTAGGCGTGGCTCATCGCCAGCCCGCCGGAGAACCGCTTCGTCACGCTCATCTGCATGCTGTTGTAGTTCGAATTGGCGTCCGTAAGCTGGTGGGTGATTCCGGAGAACACCGCGCCGCCGTACTCGTCTCTTTGGGGATGGTCCTGGTTGATCACGCGCCGCCGGTCGGTGTTTCCAGTAGTCGCTCCAGGCCCGGGAATGGCGGGATTGAAATTGCGCCGGCTTAACAGCTTGACACCCCGGCTACCCGCGTAGCCGACATCCACGATCCAGGCCTGCGTCACCTGGTATTGCACTTGGAGATTCCACTGCTGGGCATAGGGCGTGGCGAAATCAGGGTCCATGACGGTCAGGCCGATGGGCGCGATTGCCTGAAAGTCGAACGCATCGCCGCGCGAGGGAGCGCGGAACGGGAAAGGCTGCTCAATCGGGTTGACGCGCGATGTCTCCCACGGGTTGGCGTAGTCGGTGAACACCGTGAACGGCTGGATGGAGTATGGCGCGGTGGTGATGAACGGCAGCGTCAGCTCGGTGATGACGGTGTCGTAGAAGATACCGTACCCGCCTCGAAGGCTCAGCCTGCCGCTGCCGAGGATGTCCCACGCGAAGCCGAGACGCGGGCCGAAGTTGTTGAGGTCCTCTTCGTAGGTCGAGCGTGGGATCCCGTCGTCGCCCGGAAAGACCATGCCGATGGGAGCCGTCGGAAACACGTTCGAACTGCGTCCTCGGCGGAAGGCCGCCACTCGATCTTGGAGCTCTTTCAGGCCGGTGTTGTACTCCCAGCGCAGGCCGGCGTTCAGCGTGAAGTTCGGGCGGACTTTCCAATCATCCTGAAAGAAGAGGGCGGCGGAGCGGGTGCGAAATCCGGGCCGGCCGGCGGAGTTCTGATAGAAGGCAGTGGCGAATCCGTTGGCGAAGTCGTTCAGCGCCGCCGGCAGGCCGGGAATCTGAGGGGCATAGCCCAGCGCCGTTCCACTGCCGTCGATGGCGATCCAGCCGTTGTTGATGAAATCGAACTTCTGGTTCTGGGCGTAGGTTCGGAACTCGCCGCCGAGCTTCAAATAATGCCGGCCGCGCGTCCAGCTCAGGTTGTCGATGTACTGGAACGTGTTGTCGGCGCGTCCCTGCGGGCCCTGAAAACTATTGCCGAACGGAGAAAAGCCGCTGATGATGACGTACGGCGGTCCTTCCCCTTCCGGGTCGTCTGGCACGATCTTGCCGAGGCCGAGGCTGCCCAGCGTCGTGCGATTGATGGGCACGACCCCGACCGACGCGTTGCGGTGATACGAAGCCCGGAACTCGTGCAGCAGCGACGGCGAGAAGGCGTGCGTGTCGCGCAGGACCAGGTTCTGGAAGGTCTGCTCGGTGTTCATGCCGAAGCCCGGCGCGTCGCTGCCGCCGAAGGCGAACGGCGAGCGGTCGAGCCACATGCGGTCGATGAAATACGTCGCCGAGAAGCGGTTGGCGTCGGAGAGATTGTGGTCCGCCCGCGCCAGGCCCTGGTCGCGATTCCGGGCATTGGACGGAGCGCTGAACAGAGTGTTTCCCGTTGACGCTCTCGGCAGCAGCGCCAGCAGCGCCTTCGCTTCCGTCGTGCCCTGGGCTTCGATCGCGGCGCGCTGGGCGTCGTTCGGCACCACCGCCGACCGGGTTACGCCCTGGCGACGCCGGTACCCGAGATAGGAAAGAAAGAAAAACGTCTTGTCGCGGGCGATCGGTCCGCCGAGGTTTGCGTCGAAGTCGTTGCTGTTCCACTGCGGCTTCCGCGGCAGGCCGCTCGAGAATTGCTCCCGCGTCCCGCCCGGCACCGATTTCTGGAAGAACGGCACGGCGTTCAGCCTGGTGTTGCGGAATGTCTCCGAGACGCCGCCGTGAAACGCGTTGCCGCCCGAGCGCGTCGTCACCTGGATCACCGCGCCGGTGTTCCGGCCGTATTCCGCTTTCATGGCGCCGGTGATGATGCGAAACTCGCCGAGCGCATAGGGCGATATCAGGTGCACCGAATCCGGGGTGTTGGCCGCGAGATCGTTGGAGTCGGCGCCATCGAGCATGTAGTTGTTCGACTGGGCGCGCTGCCCGTTGACCGAGAACCTCCCGCCTTCCTGCGAGGCGAACTGTCCTGCAAACACCACGCCGGGAATAATCCCGGCGAGCCAGAGCGCGTTGCGGCCGGTGGCGCTCGAAAGAACCGGAAGGCCGGAGGGGTCGCGAACCACCTTGCCGAGCTGCGCGTCCTCGGTGTTGACAGCGACGGCTGGCGCCTCCACGGTGATCGATTCGGTCACTTCCCCAACGGAGAGCGAGAAATCCAGCCGGAGCGTGTCGCCGATACTGAGCCGCATCGGGCGGCTGGTCGCCGTGCGGAATCCTTTCGCTTCGACCGACAGCTTGTACTCTCCGGGCGCGAGGGTCGGGAAGCGGTACAGTCCATCAGGTCCGGAGGTGGTGGCTGTTTCCGCCGAAGTGGCCGCGTTCTTGGCCACCACCCTGGCGGAGGGGACCGAGGAATCGCTGGGGTCCTTGATGAGCCCGGCGATACTTCCGGTTACCCCCTGAGAGAAGCATGGTGTTGCCGCCAGAAGCGCTACCAGGGCAGCCGATGAGGGCCGGCAAAAGGGACGTCTCGTCATGCACTCCTCCGTCCCCTACCCGAATGCGGAACCAACCCGCGACAACAAGGAAAGTGAGGATATTCTATCGCAATTCGGTGGAACTTTCCCGGGAATTAATGATGAAATCCAGTGAATCGGGTCAGCCGCGGGCGGCCTTCAACCGGAAATGATAGACGGCGGCGCCCACAAGGATCGTGGCGATGGCGGCGATCGAGACTTTCGGCTGAAGCAGCGTGCCGTAGGCGGTCATCCACGCTCCGACCAGCAGGAAGACGGCCGGCAGCAGTGGCCAGGCGAAGCTGACCACGCGCAGTTTCTGCCACTCGGGCCGGCGCCGGAAGACAAACAGCGAAGCCACCGACATGACGGCGAAGAAATTCAAGCTGAAGCCGATATAAACCACCAGCTCGGGAAACGGGGTGAGCGTCATCAGCATCGCGCAAACACCCTGGCAGAGGATGGCGGGCACCGGCGTGTGCCAGCGCGGATCCACTTTGGCGGCGATGGGCAGGAACGCGCCGTTCTTCGCCATCGCGTAATACACTCGCGGCCCGATGGTCACCATGGCATTCACGGTGGATACAAGAGACAGAGCCATCAAGGCGCTGAAGATGCCGGCCACCCCGGCGCCGAACAACTTGGAAGCCGACAATGCCCCGATGGCCAGTACCCCTTTCATTTCCCCCAGCGGCGCCGCATAGATGAAAAGGAGGTTCAATCCCATGTACAGCGCCGCGACCAGGCCGGCGCCGGCCGCCAGCGCTCGCGGCAAGGTGCGCTCCGGCTGCTTCAGTTCCTCGGCGACATACGTGGCCGCGTTCCAGCCGCTGTAACTGACGTAAATCCAAAACAGGCTGATCGCAAACTGGGCGGCCAGCGGAATGGTCGACGTTCGCTCGGTCGGCATCGAGAAGTGCTGCCAGCTTCCGGTGCCTACCGCGAAGCCGAGCCCGATGAAGGCGCACAAGACAAGTACTTTCGTGGCCGTCAGCACGTTCTGGATGCGAGCCACCCGGCGCACGCCGAAACAGTTGAGAATGGTGAACGCCGCCACCAGGGCCGAGGCGGCGAGTTGCGCGCCGCCCAACTTCAAAGACCACGTGCCGGAACCGATGGTGTACTGCGCATTCTCCTGCTTGAGCGCCGGGAAAAAGTAACCCAGGTAGTCGGAGAAAGCCAGGGCCGCCGCGGCCACCGGGGCCGAAAAGCCGGCGAAGAACGACGTCCAGCCGGTCATGAACCCCCAGGTCGGACCGTAGGCCCGTGTCAGGTAGACGTATTCGCCGCCGGAACTGGGGAAATTGATGCCCAGCTCCGAGTAGCAGAAAGCGCCGACCAGGGCGAACGCCGCCCCCACCAGCCAAATGATGACGACGAGCCCCGGGGCGCCCAACTGGCCCGCCAGAAATCCGCTAGTGGCGAAGATGCCCGTTCCGACCATGTTCGACACCACCAGCGCGGTGGCGCTGACAATGCCAAGCTGGCGGAGCAGCGCTTCGGGCTTCTCCATCCGGACTCCCGGAACCGCCGGTTTGGGCACGACCACGTTGGCCATTGTACGGATCGGTGACAGGCTACGCAATCCCCAATTTCGCGGTTGGTCGGCGCCGGGTCGGGGCGCGCCGGAAATTGGGGATTGCGTAGCCTGTCACCGAATTCTTCCGTCCCGCGTCAGCCGGAGCCTTCGCCCCCGCCACACCACCGTGTCGCCGAACAGTCCGCAGACCCACACCGCCAAGCCCCACAGGTCGCGCAGCGGAATCAGGTAGAACCGACGGGCCACGATGCGGCTCTTCAACACCCCCACGCCGACGACCAGGCCCACCGCCAGCCGCAGCGCCAGCAGCGGAACGGCCGCCCACCACATCCCCGCCAGTCCGGCGAGCAGCGACCACAGGGTCGCCTGCGTCACCGGCAGCCCGGCATAGCCGGCCGGACGCGACACCCGCACGGTGCGGGCCCACCGCACCTGGTGTTGCCACACCTCGCTCCAGCTTCGTCCCTGGAGCCAGGTGTCGACCGCCACCGTCGAAAGCACCACTCGCAGCCCCAGTTGAGCAATCCGCCGGGCAAGCTGGTAGTCGTCGGCGAGGTAGTCCGCCACCGATTCGAAGCCGCCGATCCGCCGCAGGTCCGAGGCGCGCAACAGCAGCGTCGAGCCCAGCGCGAAATCCCGCACGCCCATGTAGGGCGCCACCAGCACGCCAGGCGCGAAGTCGCTGGCGATCCCGAGCGCCTCCCAGCGCCCGGCGCCATCGTCAGACAGGGCGCCGTAGAGGCAAGTCACCACCCCGACGCCGGGAACTTCGAGCGGCGCCACCAGCCGCTTGAGATACTCCGCGGGCACGCGAACATCACTGTCGCCGGCGAGCAGCAGGGGATGGCTCGCCTCGGCCGCGAGGTCGATCAGCACGCCCACCTTGCCGTTCGGCATCTTGGTCTCGCTGTGGACGATCCGGATGCGCCGTTCGGGGAACTCCGCCTGGAGCCGCTCGATTTCCTTCCGCGCCGGGTCGGCGGGGTCGCTCAGCCCGAACAGGATTTCGAACTCGGGATAATCCTGCACGGCGTGCGAGCGGATGGCTTCGTAGAAGTGGGGATCGAGGCCGCGAACCGGCTTGAGAATGGAGACGCCGGGGAACCGTAAGGGCTCGGGCTCGCGCCTCCGGAGGTGGCGGACCGCCGCGACCAGCGCCAGCGCCTGGTAGGCGCCGGCCACGAAGACCGCTGGCAGCAGTAGGGTCACATCGCCAGCAGCGCCACGCCGGAGGCGACCAACAACACGCCCGCCCAGCGCCGCCGCCCGACCGCCTCTTTCAACACGTACTTCGACACCACCGCCTGGATCACGTAGCTAGCTGCCGTCGCCGGCACCGCGAAACTCAGATCGGCCACCGACAACAGCTTCAGAAACGCAAAGAAGGAAACAGCCATGAAGAATACCGAGAGCGCGATCTCGGGGTTCCGCGCCACCCGGCGGAAGACGCCGTTCAGCGCCGCGGGCCGGAAGTCATGGATCTCGCCGTGCCGCTTCATGCCGCGGCTTTGCAGCGTGTCGCTCAACACGGTGGTGACGACCACGACCGCCAACAAGGCCCAGGTCATCCGTGCGCGCCGCCTCGCGTCCTTGTGCGCACCGGCGTGCTGGAGACAATCGCCACCCCGGCCATCACCAGCAGCGATCCGGTCCACCGCTGCCACGACACCTGCTCCAGCAGGAAAACCTTGCCGGCCACTACCGTCATTACGTACCCCATCGCCGTGACCGGAAGCACGTAGCTCAGGTCGGCCCAGCTCAGCAGCGCCATCCGGCTCAGCATCCAGACGATCAGCAGCAGTAATCCGGCAGCCACCCACGGGGTGAACAGCGTCTTGAGATAGCTGAGCGGGGCGGCGGTCAGGACCGCGCCCGGCTGCTTGAGTCCCCAGCTCAGCGAGAGATTGCCGAGAACGTTTGCCAGTACGACCGCCGCCGTGAAGAGGCGGGTCTTGATGTGGCCGGCGGGAGCGCTCATGGCAGGGCCCGCCCGTTCGCCTTCGCGTATGCCGGCGCGGCCTGCTTGTGTTCCTTGACGAACCGTTTCCGGCGGGAACGCAGCGCCAGATACTCGCGCGCTTCCTTATACAGGCGTCGCCGCTCGCTGGAATCGAGAATCGCTCTCTTCACCACCCGCCAGGCCACCCGCGGGCGGAAGAAGTACTCGCCGTAGAACCGCTCGACCCAGTCCACCAGCTCCGCCCGGTCCAGGCCCGGGTAGACAATATTCGGCAACTGGTGGCCGGACTCGTCCGTCATGGAGTCGATGGTGATCAAGCCGTTTTGTTGGACGTAGTCGTAGAATTCGGTCCCGGGATAGGGGTGGGCGATCGACACCTGGATGGTCTGGACGTCCAGGCTCTTGGCGAAATCGATCGTCCGCCGGATCGACTCCCGCGTTTCGCCCGGCAGGCCGACGATGAAATCGCCGTGAATCGCCAGGCCAAGCTTCTTGGCGTTCGCCGTGAACCGCCGCGCCATGTCCACGGTCGCGCCTTTCTTGATGTTTTTGAGGATCTGCGGGTCCCCAGACTCGTAGCCGACGATCAGCAGCCGGCAACCGGCCTCTTTCATCGCCTTCAGCGTCTCGTAGTCCGTGGTCACCCGCGACGTGCACGACCAGGTGAACTTCAGGGGCTTGAGCTTCCGGCACAACTCGATGGTGCGCGCCTTCTGATAGTTGAACGTGTCGTCGTCGAAAAAGATTTCCCTCAGGCCGGGGAAGTTCTCAAGCGCCCAGCGCGCCTCGGCCACCACATCGTCGCTTGAACGCAGCCGCCAGCGGTGGCCCGAGTGCGTCTGGGGCCAGAGGCAGAACGTGCACAGCGCAGGGCAGCCGCGCGAGGTGTAGAAGGCGAGGAACGGGTGCAGCAGGAACGGAACGTTGTAGCGGCGGAAATCCAGATCGCGCTTGTAGACCTTGGTGACCCACGGCAACGCATCGAGGTCCTCGATCACCGGCCCCTCGGGGTTGTGCGTGAAGCCGCCGTTGTTGCGGAAGCTGGCGCCGGGCAGTTCCTCGAGCGGCTTGCCGCCGGCGTAGTCGACGATCTGGCGGTCGAACTCGCGGCGGATGACGAAGTCGATCGCCTTGGAGGCGGCAAGCGCCCGCTCGGGTTCCACCGTGACCGGCGGTCCGACGAAGGCCACCTTCAGCTTCGGGTTCCGGTCCTTCATCATTTCGGCGATCTTCACGTCCACCTCGAAGCCCGGTGTGGAGGTGAACAGCACGAGCAGCTCGAAATCGCCGGCCATGGCCGCCGTCTGCTCGATGGTAATGCCGTGCGGAGGAGCGTCCACCACCTTGCTGTCGGGCAGCATGCCCGCCGGATAGCACAGCCAGACGGGATACCAGTACGATTCGATCTCCCGCGTGGCCGGCCAGCGCGAACTCGCGCCGCCATCGAAGCGCTCAAACGACGGAGGGTTCAGGAACAGGGTTCGCATGCGCGCGATTTTTCAGTGTATCAGGGCCGCGGGAGCGCCCGCCCGAATCGTACAATGGAATCATGCAAGACAATCTGGTGATCGCCGGGAGGGCGTTTCGCTCCCGGCTGATCGTGGGCACCGGAAAATACCGCAGCTTTCAGGAGATGGCGCGCTGCCACGCGGCCTCCGGCGCGGAGATGGTGACCGTGGCCGTGCGCCGCGTCAACCTCACGGACCGCTCGAAGGAGTCGCTGCTCGACTACATCGATCGCGAAAAGTTCTTCATTCTGCCGAACACCGCCGGCTGCTACACGGCTGAGGAAGCGGTGCGGACGGCGCGCCTGGCCCGGGAGGTCGGCCTGTCGAACTGGATCAAGCTGGAAGTGATCGGCGACGAGAGGACGCTGTTTCCGGACAACGAAGGACTGCTGGAGGCGACGCGCGTGCTCGTCAAGGAAGGCTTCGTGGTGCTGCCCTACACGAACGACGACCTGGTGTACGCGCGCAAGCTGATCGACGCGGGGGCGGCTGCGGTCATGCCGCTGGCGGCGCCGATCGGCTCCGGGATGGGGGTGCAGAATCCGGCGAACCTGCGCATCCTGCGCGAGATGATCACCGCCGTGCCGCTGATCGTGGACGCGGGCGTGGGCACGGCCTCCGACGCGGCGGTAGCCATGGAGCTGGGCGCCGACGGCGTACTCATGAACACCGCCATCGCCGGCGCCGAGGATTCCGAGAAGATGGCCCTGGCAATGAAGCTGTCGGTGGAAGCAGGCCGGCTGGCTTACCTCGCGGGACGCATCCCAAAGAAGCTGTACGCCACGGCCAGCAGCCCGGTGGAAGGCGTGGTGCGGTGAAACCGCACGCCGCGCGCCAATGACCCTGCCGGTGATCTACGGCGAAGAGTACGCCGGCGACTATCCCCGCCTCTATATTGCGCCCTGGCGGCGGAAGCACGAACGCAACGTCGCCAACCTTCGCCGCATCCTCGCCGCCTTGCCGGAACCGCATCCGCGCTGGCTCGACGTCGCATGCGGCCCCGCTTGGCACTTCACGCAGTTTCCGGCCAGGGTCTCCCAAGTCGGCCTGGACCTCAGCATGCCGCAACTGCTCCTCGCCCGGCAGGCCAGCCCACGTGCCGCTTTCGTTTGTGGCGACATGATCCGGAGCCCGCTTGCGTCCGAGAGATTCGATCTGGTCACGAACTTCTGGGCCGGCTACTGCTACCTGGACAGCATGGAGGGGATCGGCGAATTCCTGGACAACCTGATTTGCTGGGTGCGGCCCGGGGGCGCCTGTTACCTGGAGGCGCTTCTCCCCGAAGACGTGGCCAGCTTCAACGCCTCCCGGTACGCGGCGGCCACCGGCTTCCGCACGTATGCGCGCACGCCGGACTTCAGCCGTTGGGGTTACCGCGATTCCGGCGGGGAACATCACATGACCAGTCCTCCGCTGGAGTTCTTCACCGCCCCGCTCTCGGCGGCTTTTGAGCGCCTGGAGGCCGGCCACGACGGAGCCTTCATGGTTCACCTTATCGGGACCGGCAAGCGTCCGTCGGGGTCTCGTCCTATCCCGGGCTGAGACCCGAGAGCAGCATTCGAAGCCGTCGTGCCGCCCCGCGCCCGGCCACGGCAAGCCCCGCCGGAACCACCTTCCAGGCGCAATAGCAGCGGTCTCCGTCGACCAGCGCCAGCTTGCCGCGCGTCGCGGGATACCGTTCGTACAGCCGCTGGGCCGCCGGACTGTCCAGCGGCACCGCCCGCAGCGCGCGGAAAGAGGCAATCACGCTGAGCCGCGCCAGCAACCGGCAACGGCGGCAGGTCTTGCGGAAGTACAGCGTCGCTTCAGCCATCCACGGATTCCGGAACCGACTCCGGCGACTTCGCCTTCAAATAGCAGTTCAACTGACACGGCTGGGCGGCCGGCGGCCGGAACCCAACGAAAGCCACTTCCGCCTTGCCGGCGAGCAGGAATTCCCCCTCGAAATCGGTGATGAGCCCCGAGAGGAT
>CAZACK010000087.1:0-22351 GCA_964483455.1 uncultured Solibacteraceae bacterium | reverse complement strand
CACCGTCACCAGCATGATGTTCATGATGCCGATGCCGGAGATCACCAGCGCGATGGCCGAGATCAGGATCAGCACCAGCGTCAGCACCAGCGCGATCCGCCTGGCCGCGTCCAGGATCGCGGTCAGATTCTCCACCACGTAACGCGCCCCGGGACGATGCCGGTTCTCGAGAATCTCCCGCACCGCGGACGTCAGCGGCTCGACATCCTCCGGCGCGCGCGCCTGGACGTACATCGGGTCGATCCGCTCCACCGTGGCGAAGTAGCGGATCACCGTGATCGGAATCAGGACCGTTTCCCGAGACAATTCCGACAGTCCGAAGCTTTCCACTCTCTCGCGGAACGTACCGATGACCGTGAATTGAAGGTCGTGGACTTTCAATGTCTGGCCGGCGGCGGCGGCCGCGCTGCCATAGAGGCGGATCGCCATCCGTTCGGTCAGCATGGCCGCCCTCTTGCGCAGGCTGACGTCGCTCCAGTCCAGGAACCGGCCGGACAGCAGCACCAGGTTCCGCACCGCCGCGTAGTGCTCATCCGAGCCGATCACCTTGACGTCCTGCTCTCTGCCTTCGATCAGCATGCGGTCGAAAATCGTCATCACGCCCGTGGCCGCCACGATGCGCGGGCCCAATTGCCGCCGCACCGCCTCGACGTCGGCGAGCTTCACGAAGTCCGCTTCCACCTGAGTCGCGGTCTGGCTGCCTGTCTCGTAGTAGGCATAGATCATGTTCGAGCCGACGCCGCGGATCTGCTCCAGGATGTAGTCCCGGCTGGTGAGCGAAATCGTCACCACCAGGATCACCGAGGCGTTGCCGATCACCATGCCCAAGGCGGTGAGCATGGTGCGCACCTTGTTGGCGCGCAAGGCGTGGAAGCTGAATCGAAGGGCTTCGCGGAAGTGCATGCCGCCTCAGCCTTTCTGCGCTTTCTTCAGCAGGCGCTCCGCTTCCCAGCGCGGCGGATCGTCCGGCGTCAACGACGACTTCAGGTATCGGGAGAGCAGGTTCCGCGCCTCCTCGAGATTGCGTTTCGCGCCGACATAAGCGCCGGCGCGCTCGAACAGCAGTTTCGGACTGTCCGGCGCCGGGCGCGCGGCCTTCTCGAAAACCGCGTCGCTCTCCTGGAACCGTCTGCGGCGCGCCAGGAACTTGGCGAGGTCGATCAGACGGCCGACTTGTCCCGGCGCCAACTCCACGGCGCGCTGCAAGTGCGTTTCCGCCTCCGGGAATCGCCCGCGCTTCTCGGCGATGCGCGCCCGCGCCTGCTCGAATTCAGCCGCGTCGATCGGTTCCATCCGGCGTGCCAGCGCCTCCGCCTTCTCGACGCCGCCGCCGAGAAAGCCGGGCGCCTCCAGGTAGTACTCGAGCAGATCGCTCATCGCTGCCAGGTTCTTCGGGTCGAGTTCGACGGCCTTCTCGAAGCTGCGCCTCGTCTTCGAGGCCAGCCCGGGGGCGGTGAGAAAGCTGGCGCTCTCCGCGCGCCGGCCATACGCCCGGCCGAGCCACTGGTGGTGGCTGGAATCTCTCGGCTCCAATTCGACGGCCTTCTCGAAGGCCTCCGAAGCCCTCTTGAATTCGCCGCGCATGTATTGCGCTTTGCCGGTCAGCGACCAGGCGGCGGCATCCTTCGTTCCAGACCCATCCAGGATGCGAAGGGCCTCGTCGTAGCGCGCCTGGTGGTACTCGGCCAGCGCACGAACGAGGCCGGGCGCATCGGCTGCCGCCACGGCAGACGTCAGCATGACAAAGAAAAAAGCGCGCACGTAACCTGTTTCCATTGTATGGGATGCGCAGAGCCCCCCATGTGGTTGCCTTGTAGTATGCTGAAGTGGTAAGCACTACATCAGAGCCGGAGATTCCTTATATGATAAGCATCCGCATGAAGGCAGCCGGGGCTATTGTGCCCGGGCTCTTGTTCTTCGCCGGCCTTTCGATGGCGCAAACCGGCTCCATTGAAGGCAAGGTGACCGGCGAGGACGGACAGCCGCTCAAAGATGCGCTCATCAAGATCGAGCGCAAGGACATCAAGGGCAACT
This sequence comes from uncultured Solibacteraceae bacterium, assembly GCA_964483455.1. Classification (GTDB taxonomy): domain Bacteria; phylum Acidobacteriota; class Terriglobia; order Bryobacterales; family Bryobacteraceae; genus CAYZJD01. The sequence goes on along the minus strand of CAZACK010000087.1, from coordinate 20,317 downwards.
ACAAGGTGAAGACGAAGAAGAAGGGCGACTTCTTCCACGCCGGCCTGCCCCTGGGTCAGTACAAGGTCATTTGCGAGGTGAACGGGCAGGATGTCGACGCCGTCGACGGCGTTCGCACTTCGCTCGGTGAGAGCACGGTCGTCAATTTCAACCTCCAGGAACTCAAGAAGAAGCAGCAGGCGCTCCAAGCCGCCGCCGAATCCGGAACACTGACCCGGGAACAGGCGCGTGAGCTTACCCCCGAACAGCGTGCCGCCCTGGAGAGGCAGGCCAAGGAACGCCAGCAGCAGTTGACCAAGAACAAGGAATTGAACGATGCCTTCAACGCCGGCATGGAGGCGATGAGGACCAAGCAGTGGGATGCCGCCATCGCCAGCTTTACCAAGGCCAGCGAAATCGACCCGAAGCAGCACGTGGTTTGGGCGCAGCTCGCCGATTCCTATATCAATCTGGCGGCCGGGAAGGTCGGCGCGGAGCAGGAACCCCTGATGGCAAAGGGCTTCGAGAACTGGGCCAAGGCGCTGGAACTGAAGCCCGACGACGCGGCTTATCACAACAACTACGCGCTTGCTCTGGCGAAGGCGAAGAAGTTCGACGAAGCGCAGGCGGAACTGACCAAGGCCGCGACCCTCGACCCGACGAACGCCGGCAAGTACTACTACAATCTCGGCGCTGTACTGACCAACATCGGCCAGCTTGAGCCCGCCGGCGAGGCGTTCAAGAAGGCCATTGAGGTCAGCCCGAACTACGCGCCGGCGCACTTCCAGTACGGCATTTACCTGATGTCGAAGGCCACCACCACGCCGGACGGACGAGTGGTCCCGCCCGAGGGCACGCGACAGGCCTTCGAGAAGTACATCGAACTCGAGCCCGCCGGCCCCAACGCGGAAGCGGCCAAGGCGATGATCGCCTCGATGGAACAGACCATCCAGACGGAATACGCGAATCCGGCCGCCCTGGAGAAGAAGAAGAAAGGCAAGAAGTAACCGTTCGGTTCCCTTCAGGAGCGCCGCCCCAGGCTGAGCGCCGGCGGCGCTCCGCGACATGATCCGCACCATCCTCTATCTCCTCGTTGCGGTCTTCCTGATTACGTTGGTGCGGGCGTTCATCGGGATCATCGGCCGGGCGGTCGGCGACCTCCTTCAGCCGGGTTCTTCCGCCGGCGGGCGGACATCAGCCCAACCTCCGAAGGTCGCCGGCGAGCTCAAGAAGGACCCCGTCTGCGGAGCCTACGTCCCCGCCGCCACGAGTCCCACCAAGACAGTCAATGGCGAATTGGTGTACTTCTGCTCGCCGGAATGCCGGGAGAAGTACCGCGGATGAGCCGGCGTCTGTGCGGCTTGGGGAGTTGGCTGGCCGCGCTCCTGTCGGTCGCGCCGGCTTGTTCCGCCGGGCCAACCCTCGCCGTTCTGCACAAAGGAGCGAGTTCCCTCGGCTTCTACACCTCGACGGGCGGGCATCTTTCCGACGTCGCCGTCGGCCGGCACCCTCACGAGATCGCGGTCTCCGCCGACGGCCGCTATGCTTACGTCACCGACAACGGCACGATGCGCATCGAGCAAGCGGGACCAGGCGGCAACAGCCTCTCCGTCATCGACCTGGCGGCGCGCAAGCGTGTTGCGGTGATCTCGCTGGGCGAATTCCGCCGGCCGCACGGCATCGATCTCGACCACAACTCGGGGCTGCTTGCCGTCTCGACCGAGCTCCCGGACCGGCTGGTCATCATCGATACAAGAACTCGCCGGATTCTGCGGACTTTCGAGACGCGCGGCAAAACGGCCCACATGGTCAAGTGGGGGCCGGACTCCCGCTGGGCCTTCGTCAGCAACAGCAGTTCGGCAAGCGTCGCCGCCGTCGACACTCACACTGGCGTTGTGAAGCTGATCCCGACCGGAGAGCGGCCGGAAGGGAGCGCGCTCTCGCCCGACGGCAGCCGGCTGTACGTAGTGAACCGCGAGGCGGCCCGCATCAGCATCATCGATACGGCAAAGAGGGAGCTGGTCGGGGAGATCCACACCGGCAAGGGTCCGGTCCGCATCGCCGTCACGCCGGACGGCAAGCAACTCGTGTACGCGCTGATGCATGACCGGCAAGTCGAGTTCGCCGACCCCGCCGCTCGGAAGATCCTCGACCGGGTGGCGCTTGACGGACGGCCGGTTTCCTTGACTCTCTCCCCCGGTGGGAAACTGGCCTTCGCTTCCGCCCAGGACGACGACACCGTTTACGTCGTCTCCGTCGCCGAGCGGAAGGTGGTCCTCAAGTTCAAGACCGCCGCCGGCGCCGGGCCCGACCCGGTGGTGGAATTGGACGTCCGGTGAGAGCGGCCCGGCTCGACAGGAGAATCATCCTCCTTCTGGCCGCCGTTCTTCTGCTGCGTCTCCCCTTTCTCGACCAGGCCATCCAGGGCGACGACATCTATTACCTCGCCGGGGCGCAGCATGCGCAGATCGATCCGCTGCACCCCAACCACGCGAAGTATGTCTTCCTGGGACAGGTTGTGGACATGCGAGGGCATCCGCACCCGCCGCTGAACGCCTGGTTCCTCGGCGCGCTGCTCGCGCTGTTCGGCGACATCCGCGAAGTCCCCTTCCATGCGGCGTACCTGCTGTTCTCGCTCGTCGCGGTCTTCAGCATGTGGTCGCTGGCGCGGCGGTTCTCGCCACGACCGTTCTTGGCAACATTGCTGTTCCTCGCCACACCTGCGTTCGTGGTCAACGGCGCCTCGCTCGAAGCCGACGTGCCGTTCCTGGCGCTCTGGCTGGCTGCGACGGCGCTGTTCGTGAGCGCCGTAGATGCTCGGGATGGCCGGCGGCTGGTTGCCTCCGCGGGGGCCCTTTGCCTGGCGGCGTTGGCCGCCTATCAATCGGCTCTCCTCGTACCGGTTCTTGCCTTCTATCTCTGGACACGGCGGCGAGACTGGCGGCCGGCCTGGCTGGTGGTGCTTGTGGTTCCGGCGGTGCTCGCCGGCTGGCAAGTTTGGGAGCGCGCCGCCACCGGGGACATGCCGGTCGTGGTGCTGAGCCGGTACTTCCAGGAATACGGACTTCAGGTTCTCGCCCGGAAATTGACGAACGCCGCCGCGCTGACAGCGCACCTGGCGTGGCTGATCTTCCCTCTGCTCGCCGCGGCCGCTTTTGCGGGGCGGCGCCGGCTTCCGTGGATCGCGGCCGGGCCGGCGGCGGCCGTCGCCGCTCATCTCGACCCGCATCCGCTTTTCTGGACCTCCTTCGGGATCGGCGTGCTCGTGCTCGCCGGAAGCATCCGCGCGGTGTGGAGGCCGGCAGAGGCGAGCCAGCGCTTTCTCGCGGCCTGGCTGCTCGTGTTCTTTGGCGGCGCGCTGGTCCTGTTTTTCGCCGGCTCGGCGCGCTACCTGTTGCCGGCCGTGGCGCCCGCCGCGATTCTGACGACGCGGGCTCTGGAGGGCCGCCCGCGCTGGCTCGCTGCCGGCGTGCTGGCGCAACTCGCGGTCAGTCTGGCGATGTGCGCCGTCAACTTCCAGCACTGGGACGGCTATCGCAGGTTCGCCGCCCGATTCCGCCAGGAGACCGAGGAGCGCCGGGTGTGGATCAACGGCGAATGGGGACTGCGGTTCTACTTCGAAGCCAACGGCGGCTTGCCGATTCAGCGTGGCCAGGCGGTGCAGCCCGGCGACAGGGTGGTATCGAGCGAGCTGGCGTTTCCGATCGAGTTCACCACCGGCGGCGGAGTTCTCGCGCCGGTGGCGGAGGAGGAAATCCGCGCCTCCCTCCCGTTTCGGATCGCCGGTCTCGGCAGCCGGTCGGCGTACTCGACCGCGGCGCTCGGGCTGCGCCCGTTCGATCTATCCACCGGCCCCATCGATCGTCTCCGCATGCAGGTGGTCGTCGAGCGCAAGCCCGCGTCGTCGCGGCTGTCCATGAACGCTCCCGAAGCCGGGCAACAGATCGTCAGCGGGGTTTACGAACTGGAAGGCGGCGCCTGGCGTTGGATGAGCGACCGCGCGGTCGTGCTGCTGAAGCGGCCCGACCGGCCGTTACCTCTGGCCGTGGCGTTCCATATTCCCCGCCAGTCGCCCGCCCGCCGGGTCACGGTGTCAGTTGACGGCGCGAAGGTCGCCGAGCAGACCTACGAGGGACCAGGAACCTACATCCTCGCGTCGGCGCCCTACTCCGCCCCCGCTGAGACCGCTTTGGTCACCATCGCGCTAGACAAGAGCTTCGCCGTTCCCGGAGACCACCGGACGCTCGGCATCATCCTGATTGAGGTGGGTTTTCGCCAGTAGCGATTTCGACTGTCTTTTTTCCGTGCTTTTGGGATGTTCCAGCGGTACAATTTGGGTAGCTCGGTCTCATACGTACGTTTTCTTGCAGGGGCGTGCCCCTGGGCAGGAGGTTTCGAAGATGTTCGAGAGCCTCGACGAGCACATCAAGCACGACGAGCAAATGGAGACCACGTCAACCGAGCGCTGGCTCCGGTATCTGGCGGTGGTCGTGGTATCGATCCTGGTTTTCGGCGGCCTGTACTTCGGCGTGCGGATGCTGGAGTAGCGCCGTCAGTTCAAAGCCGGTGTTGAAGGCCCCCGGCGAGGGCCGAGGCGTGCCATTACCGATTTGACCCTGGCCGGATAATCCGGGTAGGGATTGTAGGTTCGAAGCTTCCCATCCAGCGACTTGCCGCGGTACAGAGCGGAGCGGGCCAGGCGGCGGGCGACGTAGTGGATGCCGTGCTCGTAGGTCGAGAAGTCGGTCCGTCCCGAATCCCAGCCAAAGATGTTGTAGTTTTCGCTTGTCTTGCCGGCCCCGGACTCGATGACGGCGATGCTCGGCAGCAGCCGCCAGTCCAGCTTGTTCCGGTCGGCGGCCTCCAGGAACTCATCCGACAAGTCTTGGACGGGGGAGCGGTGTCGTTGAAGGAAATCCTTTAATATCAAGAATCTGGGATCTTCATCGTAGGTTGGGGGCTCGAACTGCTGGCCCACGCTGGCGGAGGAGTGGGCGAGCAGGAAGCCGGCGAGCGCCAGCACCACGCGCAACAGTCTCCTTGTGATCCGTAATATCATTCAATTTCAACAACTTGCCCGAAAAAGGGAGGGCAGGAACGGGTGTCAGTAACGCGGTCGAATTGGCTGTGCTGTCCCAGACGCCGCATGATCGCGGCATGCGCCCAGTATACCACGGCGGGAAAGCTTCCGTCCTGTCGGGGGGAGTTGGACGGCGTGCTTGCCGACGGCGACGACCGGCAGGGATCAGAGGTTGAGGATCGTCGCCGCGCGGTACGGGTGGCGCATCGCTCGAGGGGTGTGTGCCGATTCTTTTCACGTGTAAGCGATTGATTCGATAGATGGATAACCGATCGGGTGGCGCATTCTTAGCCATTTTCCGACCACGATGCGCCACCCGAAAGACCACCGGACGCCCTGGGGGCGGAACGGAAGACCGCTCCGGTTCCGGCGCCGCCATGTTTGCCTCGGGTGGCGCAAAAGGCGCGGGGTGTGTATTGATTTTCTTCGTTGTAAGTGATTGATTCGATTGTCAAAGATCATTCGGGTGGCGCAAATTTGGCCGTTTTCAGACCACTTTGCGCCACCCGGGAGAGCCGGGTGATTGGAAAAGGAAAAACGGAGAAAACGAGCCCAGACCGGGTCCCGGTTGGCCAGTCCGAAGGCGGAAAGGAGCGGGGCGAAAGGTCCGCCCGGCGCTCCGGAAGCATTATACCACGTGGACACAAGCGGAGAGCTCCAATTTCCTTTGTTTTCTGATGATTAACCCTTGTAACTGATGGGGTGCCGGATCAGGAAAACGCGAAACGTCCGTAGCCGGAGGACCGCTTGGCGCCGATGTCGTCGCTTTGGAGGACGGCTTTGAGTAGAAGTTCAAGAATGTCCCGCCAGGAGGCATTCGGCGCGTCAGCGACGGAGAGGAAGCTCCCTCTCACATGGTTCATGGGTGAATTACCGCGTTCCTGCTGGGGAAGGCGCGCGGTCACGCAGTAAAGGATGTCCCCAAGCAAAGAGGCTGAAGCGGACCTCCACGAGGCATCCCCGTGTGCTTTGTGACGTAGCAAGACGTGCCCGTGCGCGAAGGGATCAGAGCGCATTGCGAGTGGCGGCTGGCGGAAGGGATCAGCGCTTGAAGATCTCGAACACCGGCAGGCTGTCCGCGCCGAAGACGCTCAAGGGAATGCGGCCCTCCTCGGGGTACGTGACCGTGGACCCATCGGGAGTGGATACTTTCACGATGCGCAGCTTCGGGTCTACAACCCAGAATTCGAGGCAGCCGTGGCGCAGGCACATCCGCTCCCGCTCGTTCATTTCGGCAGCGGTGTTCGAGGGCGAGAGCACCTCGATGACAAGATCCGGCGCGCCGAAGAGCCAATCCTTGTGTCTGGATTCCTCCAGGCGGGTCCCGGAAACCACGGCGACGTCGGCTGCCCAGAGTTCGTGTTCGCGCTCTGGGCGAAAAGCGATCTCGATGCCTACGAACCCATAGTCGCTCAGGCGCGCACTGAGCAGTGCGTGCAGGCGGTGCTGAACCAGGCTGTCAGTGAGTCTTGGAAAGGTCACGAAGACAAGCTCCCCGTGGTGTAGTTCGTAGCGGCCGCCGGGCGGAGCCGTGACCTTCTCGTATTCGGCTACCGTCATCAGGTGAACGGTTGACGCCATCTCAGCTCCTGACTGCATTGTACACGGCAGCTCCTAGCCCGGATACAGGGTCATGCCGCCGTCCACCCGCAGCACCTGGCCGTGGATGAAGCGGCTGGCGTCGCTGGCCAGGAAGGCCGCGGCGTCGGCGATTTCGGCCGGGTTGCCGTAGCGGATGAGCGAGCCGGCCTCCTCCATCATCGCCGGATCGACTTTGCGCGTCGCCAGAAACCGTCCGGTTTTCGTGGGCCCGGGGCTGACGGCGTTCACGCGCACGCCGTGCGGGCGAAGCTCGAACGCCAGGCAGCGCGTGAAGTGGACGATTGCGGCCTTGATCGAAGAATAGACCACCTCCGGCGACGTGCCGAAATGCGCGGCCACGGAAGCGATGTTGATCACCGAGCCGCGCCGCCGCTCCACCATCCCCTTGCAGAAGGCCTGGCAGACGAGCATCGTGCCGATGAAGTTGCGGTCGATCAGGGCGCGCATGTCTTCCACGGAAATGTCGAGGGCGTTGTTCGGATTGGGCTTGCCGCCCTTGGCGCCGATGTCGCCGCCGGCGCAGTTCACCAGGATGTCCAGCGGGCCGAGCGCGCGCTCGACGTCGGAGGCCATCTTCCGAACCGTTTCCTGGTCGCTGATGTCGCCGGTGACGGCGGCCACGGCGCCGCCGTGCCGGCGGACGCCCTCGGCGACCGCGGCGAGGTTTGGCGCCTCGCCGAACGTTGCAGGAGCTTTCTCGGTGATGTCGTGGATGGCGACCGCGGCGCCAAATTCGGCGAGGCGATCGGCGATCGCGCGGCCCAGGCCGCGGCCGGAGCCGGTGATAAAGGCCGTCCGGCCAGAGAGTGAGTGATTCATCGTGTGACTAAAGCCTCCATGTTCGTAAAGCTGCGCCGGATCATGTCGAGTTCGTAATCGACGATCGCCTGCGGTGCGGCTTCCGCCTCCCACGGTGTCCGCCAATCGGCATCCTCGGGCAGGCGGCGCACGCGCGCGGCGGCGAGCACGGGGCCGAGCTCGCGGGCGGTCCTCTCCGGGTAGCCGTCCCACCATTCCGGCCGGAACAGGCGGATGAGCCGCGCTTCGAGCGCGCCCGGCTCGATCGAAGCGGTCAACCTCGCGTGGTGACGGCCGAGGATTTCGGCGATCTCCCGGAACGGGACCGCGCCGTCGCCGATCGCGCAGCGCACCAGGCGGTAGCCCTCGCCGGTGAATTGCGCCCGGTAGTCCTTCAGGTGCACGTGGCGCACTTTCGGCGCCACCGCTTGCGCGAACGCGAGCGGCTCCTCGCCGACGGCCAGCGGGTTGCCCGTGTCGAGACACACGCCGACGTTGTCGCCCGCCTCCTCGCAGAAGTCCAGCAGCTCCCGGCTGCCGAAATCCTGGTGGTCTTCGATAGCAAAGGTCAGGCCGAGATCCGCCGCGCGGGGCGCGAACTCCCGGAGGGTGGCGCGGGCGTGCGCCACCATCTCCGTCCACCGGGGTCCGTGCGCCGCCCGGTCCCCGCAGAGCACCGGGGTGAGACCCAGGCGGACGATCGCCGCGCCAACGGCCACCGCCGACCGGATCGCCGTGCCGACGCCTTCGAGCGGCGGTCCCAGGCTGATCACCGGGATCCAGCCGCTTCGCTCGATGCGCTCCCGCACCGCCGCCAGCCCGCTCGCCGAAAGCGCGGCCAGCCACGCGGCGTGTAACTCGACGACGGCGGCGCCCAGTTCCCCGGCGATCGCCAGAAAGCCATCGAGCCCGCGGCCGTCCCGGTTGGCCCGCGGCGTCCCTTCCCCCTGGAGGCCCAGATAGTAAGTGAGGCCGTAGGGATTCAGCCCGATCGAAATGGGGTCAGCGTAGCCTGTCGCCGATTTCATTTCGCGATGTCCCGGTGGGTGGACCGGACCCGGAAGCCGGAGCGGGCCAGCCGCTTGCGAATTTCGCCGGCGATCATCACCGAGCGGTGGCGGCCGCCCGTGCAGCCGAAGGCGATCGTCAGATAGCTCTTGCCCTCGCGGATGTAGTGCGGCAGAAGGTACACCAGGAGCTCGGAGATTTTCTCGATGAACTCCGCGGTTTGCGGGAACGAGCGGATGTAGCGGGCGACGCTCGGGTGCCGGCCGCTGAGCTTCTTGAACTGCGGGATGTAGTTCGGGTTTGGCAGGAAGCGCACGTCGAACACGAGGTCGCTGTCGGCCGGCACTCCGTAGCGGTAGCCGAAACTGGTGACGTATACCTGGATTTTCGATTCTTCCCGGGTGCCGGTGAACTTCTGGGCCACCAGTTCCCGCAATTCGTGGACGTTGAGCTTGGAGGTGTTGATGGTGTGGTCGGCCAGCGCGCGGATGGGAGCCAGGCGTTTGCGCTCGCGCCGGATGCTGCGCAGCACGGAGTCGCTGGCGCCGAGGGGATGCGGGCGGCGCGTCTCGCTGAAGCGCCGGACGAGCGTATCGTCGTCGGCCTCCAGAAACAGCAGCGAGGTCGGGAACGCGCCGCGCAGCCGCTTGAGGATGCCGGGAAACCGCTCCAGGCCTTCGCGCTCGCGAATGTCCACCAGCAGGGCGGCGCGCCGGATGGTCGGCGAATCCTGGATCAGATCGCCGAACTTGGAGATCAGATCGATCGGCAGGTGATCGACCGCGTAGTAGCCCAGGTCCTCGAGGCTCTTCAGGACCGTCACCATGCCGGCGCCGCTGAGCCCGGTAATCACCACCAGCTCCGGGCCCATGTTCCTCGCGGGCGACATTTCCGGGAATGGTACTACGATTCGATGAGGTTGAAATTGCCGTCGCGCCGGCGGAGCAGAACCGAAAGCCGGTCGGTCTGCGCGTCCCGGTAGACGAGGTAGTCCCGGTCGCCCTCCATTTCGAGGAGCGCTTCCTCGAGCGTCATCGGTTTCCGGCTGGCGCGGCTGTTGAGACGGAAGACCCGGCTTTCGATATCGGTTGGACCCGCGGCGGCGGGCGCCAGCGGCTCCTCGGTTTCGGCCGCCGTCTCTTCTTCTTCCCATTCCTGGCGGGGGGAACGTTTGGTATCCCGCCGCTTGGTGCGAAGCTTCAGGACCTGCTTCTCGAGCCTTTCGGCGGCGGCGAGCATAGCCGCAAACTGGTCGGCGCCGCTGGCGATTCCCACCAGCGACTGATCGTCGAATCGAACGGTGATCTCCGCCTGCTGGAGGTGGCGCTGGGCGGTCAGGATGACGTGGGCCTCCCGTTCGTCCTGACGGCGGTCCAGCAGCTTCCCCAGCTTCGAAAAACGGGCGGCCAGCTTCTTCTCCTGGGCGGGGGCCAGTTCTCCGCGGCGGCCGGTGTAGATGATCTTCATGGGAATCTCCGGTCTTTGAGGATCAGTGTCGGACTCTTCGGTGGTGCGTCGAGGGGATCTTCATGTCTTCCCGGTACTTGGCGACGGTGCGGCGCGTGACGTGGATTCCCTCCGCCTGAAGCCGGGCGGTGATCTGCTCATCGGTGAGAGGATGCGCCGCGTTCTCTTCCTCGATCATCTTCTTGACCCGCCGCTTCAACAGCAGCAGGGGCGTGCCCGCGCCCAAAGGTCCCTGGACGGCCTCCGAGAAGAAGTACCGCAGCTCGTACACGCCCTGCGGCGTGTGGGCGTACTTGTTGGCGACGGCGCGGCTCACGGTGGAAGGATGAACTCCGATTTCCTCGGCCACGTCCTTGATCATCATCGGTTTCAGACAATCGATTCCGCTGTCCAGGAAGTCCGTCTGGCGGCGGACGATCGCCTGGCACACCTTCTGGATGGTCTGCCTCCGCTGCTCGATATTCTTCATCAACTGGATCGCCGAAGCGAAACGCTCCTTGACGTAGTTGCGGACCTCCTTGCTGGGTTGCTGATCGCGATCCAGCATGCGCCGGTACTGCCGGTTGAGGCGCAGCGGCGGCAGGTCCTCGTCGTTCATCTGGATGATGTACTCGTCGCCTTCCTTGAAGATGTACACATCCGGCTCGATCACGCGGGCGCCCGGACCCGAGTAGCGCACGCCGGGCCGGGGGTCGAGCGTGCGGATGGCGTGATCGGCGATCTTGATGTGCTCCAGGGGACGGCCGAGGATCTTGGCCAGCTCGTTGAACTGCTTGAGCTCAATCAGCTTCAGGTGGTCGGACACGATCTGCCAGGCAACCCCGCCCCGACCGTTCCGGTTCTCCAGTTGCAGCAGCAGGCACTCGCGAACGTCGCGGGCCCCGACTCCCGCCGGATCGAGCGACTGCACCACCTTGAGCGCCGCCTCCAGCGCCTCCAAGCGGTATTCGCCGCCGCCAGCCATTTCCTCGAGCGACATGGTCAGGTAGCCGCTCTCATCCAGGTTGCCGATGATCAGCTCGGCGGCGTCCCGCACCGCTTCGGGCATCACCATGAACCGGAGCTGCGAATGCAGGTGATCGGGGAGGGTGACCGGGGCCGAGAGGAATGTCTCGAAGGAAGGCTTCTCGATTTGTTCGGAGGCCGGGCAGCGGTAGGGCGGGTCCAGGTAATCGTCGAAGTAAGTGCCGAAGTCGATTTCCTCGAACGGGTCCGTGGCCGGTTTGGGCTCGGCGCTTTCGGCGACGTCGGTGTCCGGGCCGATTGCCGGGGCCTGCGCCTCGGTGGCCTCGAATTCGACTTCCGGCACCCCCTCGGAGAGCTCCGCCGCCCCGTTGACAGCCTCGAGGATTCCCTGGTCGGCGGGCGGCGGCTCGGCCGGATCCCTTTCGGTCTCCAGCAGAGCCTGGACTTCTCCCGGCGCCAGCTCCTCCGTTCCGTCATCGGTGGCCTCTTCGAGGACGGGATTCTGCGCGATTTCCTGGCTGATCATTTCCCGAAGCTCCAGCCTGTTCAACTGGAGCACGGTGACCATCTGCACCAGGCTGGGGGTGAGGATCTGCTTTTGCGCGACCTTGAGCTGGAGTCTGGGCGAAAGCAAGCTCATCTGGGTTCATTCTAGCAAGTGCGGTGTGGGGTGGCGCGGCGAGTGGACTTCACCGCGGCGCCGGCGCCTCAGTCGAGATCGAAGTTTTCCCCCAGGTAGATGCGCTTCACTTCCGGGTCCCGGCCGAGCGCCTCCGGGCTCCCCGCCCGGAAGATCTTCCCGTTGTTGATGATGTAGGCGCGGTCGGTCACCGCCAGCGTCTCCCGGACATTGTGGTCGGTCACCAGGATGCCGATGCCGCTTCGCTTGAGGTCGAAGATGATGCGCTGTAGCTCGAGCACCTGGATCGGATCGATGCCGGAGAACGGCTCGTCCAGCAACAGGAACGACGGCTCGATCACCAGCGAGCGGGCGATTTCCACGCGCCGGCGCTCTCCCCCCGACAGCGCGTAGCCCTTGTTGCGCCGCACGGTCTCGAGGCCGAGTTGCTCAACGAGCGCCGACAGACGCGCGCGCCGCTCGCGGGCGCTGATGCGGAGAGTTTCGAGGATCGCCATCAGGTTCTCCTCCACCGTCAGCTTGCGGAAGACCGAAGGCTCCTGGGGGAGGTAGCTGATGCCGCGGCGCGCCCGCTGGTACATGGGCTGGGAGGTGATCTCCTCGTCATCGAGCAGGACGCGGCCGGAGTCCGGGCTGATGAGCCCCACCATGACGTAGAACGAGGTCGTCTTGCCCGCGCCGTTGGGTCCGAGCAGGCCCACCACTTCGCCCTGCTCGACCATCATCGAGACGTCGTCGACGACCTTCCGTCCACCGTACGTTTTGGAGATTTCGCAGGTCTGGAGCCGTCGCATGCCGGGCTACTTGCGGTGGAGGCGGCTGACGGCGGGGCGATCGCCGCCGCCCTCCACGAGGAGCCTATCATTGTTGGCAAACCAGGTCAATTTGCGGCCGCTCGTCGAGCCTTTGACGCTGTCGGTGAACGTGGGCTCGCCGCCCGACAGCACCATCTTCTCCTCGCCTGCGTAGTATTCGGCGTGGTCGGCGGAACCCTTGCGCTCGCGGTCCGGTCCGGGCTGCGAAATCCGGACGTTCCCGTCGGCATCGGCTCTCTCGATCCGGCTCGCGGAGCCTGGTTCGGCGATCCGCGCCCGCAGCTCGGTTGCAAGAACCGTCAGCGCGCCTCGCTGAAGTTTGGCGCCGCCGCGATAGTGCGCCAGCTTGTCCTCCTCCGTGTAAAGGAGCTCTGCCGCTTCGATCGTAGTGTACGCGGGGCTCTTGGCCTGCTCCTCGACAAGCTGGGTGGCGACGCTGCCTCGGGCCTTCAGGTTTCGGCTGGCGCGGTCGATCTCCACCCAGTCGCCGCGAATGCGGTTGGCGCCCTGCCAGAGAACGGCATTGCCCTCGTAGCGGACGAACCGGTTCCCCTGGCTGGTTGCCATTCGGTTCGACCTCGCCTGTAACAGGGCGTCGCCGGTCAGGATGCCCGAGGACTGCGCCTTTCGGTCAGGCGCCTGGACGGACAGGACATTGCCCTCGGCGGTGAACTCGTCCCGCGCCTGGTCGAGCGAGATCCGGCCGGCGGACACCGAGCCAGAGGCATTCCAGAGACGGGCGGGTCCAAACAAGGTGATCAGGTTGCCGGCCGGTTCAAATTCGGCCCGGTCCGCCAGCCCGCGGCGGTCACCCTCCTGGTAGCGGAACTCCCCGAGTTGCTGGACGCGCGCGAGCGCGCCGGTTGCGTCGAAGTCCGCGAGCAATTCGCGGCTCCAGGTGAGCGCCGGCGGGTCTGCCGGCTTGCCCGCCGCAGGCGGTGACTCGGTTCGGCTCGAGGCGGTGTCCGAGCGAAACGAGCGGATCTGGTTGTCGGGGCCGTAGAAGAAGAAGAGCCGCTTGCCCTCCAGCGTGCGGCGCTTCTGCCCCGGCCGGTTGGGAAGGAACTCCACCGTTCCCGGCGCGTGGGTGGTGATGAATTCCAGTTCCCGCCCTCCGGCCCGCATGGCGAACTCGATGAAATCGCTCTTGAGGAGCCTGGTCTCGGGCAGCGGCTTGCCGCCGGCTGGCCGCGGTTTGGTTTCCACCACCCCGCGACCCTTGGCAAACGCTTTTCGAAGAATGCTGTCGCCGGAGGAGACGTCGAACTCGATCTCGACCCGATCGGCGGCGACCGTTGTGATCGACGGCCCATCCGTGGACACCATGCGCGCATTCGTGACCGCGTCGATCTTCTGGATCTCGCCGGACGGCGCGAAGCTCAGGTAGAGCCGGTCGGCCGCGTATTCCACTTCACGGCCGGCGCGGCGATCCGTTCCTCGAGCGGCCTCGGTTTCCACAAGCCGGATGGCCCCTTCGGTCAACCAGACGATCGACCTGCCGCCCTCGATCGCCGTCGCGCCCTTGCTCATCCGCGACCACGGGCCGAGCAGCACCGCCGAGTCCCGTTCCTTGTAGATCAGCTCGCCGGCCTCGATCCGCATGGGCCTGGCGCCGCCTCGCCAGACCAGCTCGGCCTGCGATCGGAGATGCAGTTCGCGATACGCGGGGTCGTAGGCCGCGCCGACCGAATTGCCCTCTCCCTGCTCGAAGACGAAGTGAGCCGGGCGGTCCGTGTACGCCTTGCCCGTCTTGCTCTCGAACGTTGCACCCGACGTCCGGATGAAGACCAGCCGGCCGGCGGGCGCTTCCTCAGCAGGCACCCCCAGGGTGATTTCCACTTCGCCTTCGGAGTACAGCACGCCCCTGCCGATGTCGAATTGCGCTTTGGCGCTTCGCACTTTGTCGTAGCCCTGCCCGTTCTTGTGGAAGATGCGCAACTCTACCCTTTCCAGTTCGAAGGTGGACGGCTCCTTGACCTGCTTGAACTCGCCGGCGTGGACCTCGACCACCGGGCGGCCTCCGACGGTGTGCGACCAGCTCCAGTCGTTGGCCGACGCGCTCAGGTTTTGCGGCAGAGGTTTGGGGCTGGCGGGTATGCGGCTGTCCTGCCGCTTCCGGGCGGCTTGGTAGACGATCCCGACTCCTCCAAGAATCGCGACGATAGCCAGGAGCAGAAGCGGGCGAAAACGCCGCATGCTTCATTATCCAATTCGGTGACAGGCTACGCTCTCCCCGAGCCGGCAACCTCAGATGACGCGCATTGGATTCTCATCCCCATCGGCGGGCAGCGGCGGCGATTCCTCCCCAGCCACTGTTCACGGCGGCGGCTCGCTACGCGCTCCGGGTGCGGACCACCTTCAGGTTTGATCGCAGCGGGCGGACCGCCTGGCGGCCGGTGACCGGCTGCGGAGCATGGGTGCTCAGCGCGCCGTCGGGACCTCGGCGAGGCGACACGGTTGGCGAAAGCGTGGGGCTGGAGTTGGCGATCAGGTTCACCAGGGGCTCGGCGTAAGGCTGGACTTGGTCGGCGGCGCAGGGCTTGCCCAGCAGATAGCCCTGCACGAAGTTGCACCCGATATCGCGCAGCGCCGACAGTTGCGGCTCCGTCTCCACCCCTTCGGCGGTCGCTTGCATGCTAAGGCTTCGAGTCATCCCGACGATCGACTCCACCAGGGGCAGAGTGCTCGCCGGCGCGGCGATATCGCGGACGAACGAGCCGTCGATTTTCAGGACGTCGATCGGAAGCCGCCGCAGGTAGCTCAGCGAGGAATAGCCGGTGCCGAAGTCATCCACTGCGATGCTCACCCCGAGCTCACGGAGTCTGCCCAGGCGGCGCGAAGACTCCTCCACGTTGCGCATGATCAGGCTCTCCGTCATTTCCAGTTCCAGCGATCCCGGCGCGACACCCGACTTGTCGAGGATGTCGGCCACCACGTCGACGAACTCGGTCCGTGCGCACTGCAACGTGGAAACGTTGACGGCGATCTTCAGGGGACGATTTCTCCGGCGCCAGGCGCAAGCCTCGCGGCACCCTTGCTCGATGACCCAGGCGCCGATGGGGACAATCAATCCCGTATCTTCCGCGAGCCGGATGAACCTCGCCGGCGGCACCATGCCCAGGGTCGGGTGATTCCAGCGAAGCAGGGCCTCCAGGCCCGTCAGCCGGCCGGTCTTCAGCTCGTACTGAGGCTGGTAGAGCAGAACCAGTTCCTCGCGCTCCAGCGCCCGGCGCAGATGCGCGGCCAGTTCCAGCGGCCGGCCGGCCTCTTCCTCCATGTCCGGACGGTAACACTCGAAGTTGTCGCGGCCTTGGTTTTTGGCTCGGTACATGGCGCGGTCGGCGTGCTTGAGGAGCTCGGCGAAGTCGTAGCCGTCGCGCGGGCAAAGGCTGATGCCGATGGTGGCGGTGAGGAACAGCTCGTTGCCATCCACCTCGAAGGGGCTTCTCATCGCGACGAGGAGCTTCTGAGCCACCAGCTCGGCGTCGTTCGCGTGTTTGAGACCTGACAAGCCGACAATGAACTCGTCGCCGCCCCAGCGGGCGACCATATCGGTTTCGCGGACCGCCGATTGCATCCGCGCGGCGACCTGTTTCAACAAGCCGTCTCCGATGGCGTGCCCGAGGGTGTCATTGACGAGCTTGAAACGGTCCATGTCAACCGAAAGGAGGCCTGCCAGGTCCCCTGTCCGGCGGCTGTGCGCGATCGCCCTCCTCATGTGCTCCTGAAACGTGAAGCGGTTTGCCATGCCGGTCAGGGCGTCGTGCTGCGCCTGATAGGCGAGCCTCCCGTTCAGTTGCCGCTGCTCAAGGAACACGGCGGCGAGCCGGCTGGCCGTTTGCAGCAGTTCCACCTGCGTGCCCTCCACCCCGGGCGTCTTCCGGCTGTAGAGGGCCACCGTCCCGACGATCGTGCCGTCGCTCGAATGGATCGGCACGGAGGAGCAGGCGCGAAGCCCGTACTCCAGAGCCGGCCCGCGGTACGGTTCCCAGGCCGGATCAGCGGCGATGTCCAGGCAGCCGGCGATGGCGCCCTGGAACGCAGCGACGCCGCATGACGGCGCCTTGGGCCCGACGACCATGCCTTCGATCGCCTTCACGAATGCTTCCGGAAGACTGGGCGCCGCCGCCGGGTATAACCGGTCGTCGCGTCGGAGCATGACGGCGCAGGCCGAATCGGCAAGCTGCCCCTCCACCATCTGGGTCAACCGGGCCAGCACCCCCTCCAACGGCCGGTTCTTTGCGATCATTTCCAGCACGTCCAACCGGTCTTTGGCGAGCTGTTCGGAGCGGCGTTGGTCGGAAACGTCCCGGATGTTGATGAGGAAGTAAGTACGCGACCCGGTTCGACAAATCCTCGGCCGCAACTGTGCGGGGAATTCGGTCTTGTCTTTTTTTCGAAGCTGGACGTCCAGGACGGACTGGTCCAGTTTCCAGAAGCAGGAGGACAGCCTGGAGACCAGAGAAAGCGCCGATGTCCGCGTCCGATATTTCGGCGCCAGGAACTCAACCGATTCCCCGGCAAGCTCGTCCTTCGTGTAGCCGAGCAATTGCGCGGCTGCCGGGTTGAGGCCGACGACGTGGCAGGCCTCATTGGCCAGAATCACCGGCTCACAGACGTTTTCCAGAAACTGCCGGCTGAGTTCTTCGTACTCCTGGCCGGCAGTTCTTGCGTTGTTCAGCTCCGTCACGTCCTCGACGCCCACAAGCAGGCAAGCTCCAGCCGGCTCTCCCTGCCTGATCCGGGCCAGGGAAACGCGGAGCAGGCTCCGGCCATGCGGGCCGCTGAAATGAACGGAATAATCTCCCTCGGGACGCCCAGTTTGCAGCACCCGATGGGCGGCACTGGTTAGCGCTGGAGAGGGCAGCAGATCCCCCAGCGCACGCCCAACCATGTTATCCGCCGGCAGGCCAAGCTGGTTTCGAAAGAAACGGTTTGCCGTGAACACCCGGAGTTCGCCCGAGACCAGCAGCAGACCGTAGGGGACATCTTGGAGGATCTTCTCGACGTTCCGGCAGTGCTGCTGGATGAACTCCAGCAGCGGCCCCAAGTTCGCCGAGGCGACCGGAAGCTCCGAGCGAAGCTGCCGAATGTCCTGTTCGGTCAGGATCGAGGGCGCCTCCAGCAGGAGTCTGCCTTTGGTTTTCTCCAGCGCGGTCTCGACCATGCGGGAGAAGCCTGACAGGAAGGTCCGAACGGAGCCGAGGCCGACGTACAACATCAGCAGGCACAGCATGGAGACGCTCGCGCACAAAACCAGGAGCCACCTGCGGGCCAGGTCCTTCCTGTCACGCAGCAGCCCTTGCAATTGGCCGGCTGATTCCGCGAGTTCAGCGAGCCGCGCCGACTTCTGCCGGGACTGCTCGGCGTCTAGCTTGCCGCTCGGGCGCAGGAGCGGCCGGAGGTCCTTCCATAGCACGCCCTGGGCTTCCATCAGATCCGCCGCGCCGGCAGGCAGCGGGATGATAGTCAGGTCCGCCGACGTCTGTGTCCTCAGCTCGGCGAGCAGTTGGTCGAATTCCTCGATCGCATTCCCCGGCGGTGCACCTTCAGGCTCCTTCGCGGCGCCTCGCGAGTGGGCGACGGGGAGACTTCGAAGCAGCTCCAGTTGACGGCCGAGAACCCGAAGGCTGTTGTCGATCTGCTCAGTGCCCGACCAGTAGGTGGCGGCGGCGAAGCAGAACAGCAGCCCTGGCAGCAACAGCATCAGGGCGAGGTAGTCCGGTCTCCGGCCTTCCGGCGAGGGCGGGCTACTCCCGGCCGATGGAACCGGCAGCAGAAAGCTCAGTATGGCAGTAAGGACCGGCCGCATGAGGGGCCTCGGGGACAAAATCCCGGAGGCTCATCGTACAAGGACCGGGCCGCCGCCCGAATGGACCTTAGAAGGTATTTGTACCAGTATCCTTTCGCTCATTGCGCCGAAAGAAGTTGAAGGGGACAGCGGCGATCCCCGTGGTCTGAGTCACTTAGCTGCCCTTATCGGCGGAATTCCCGAGCGACATTAGTACATGGGTTTCAGTACCCGTTGACCTGGAAATGTATCCGCAGTCCTCTTCAAGGAACACGGTTGTCCGCGCCAAACTGTCATCAGCCAGTTGGCGGACTTGGTCGGCAGCCAGTCCGGCTGAACAGGATCGATGGGGAAACGCGATCGTGTCCTGGGCCGCGCGGCTTTTAGCAGCCGCTGTCCCGCGCCGGTAGCGGATGGGCTTCTTCCATCGCCGCTGTTGGGCCATCACCGGCCGCTGAACAGGCTCGCTTCGATGCGTGGATGTTGGTCAATTCTGAAGTTGGACGGCAGGTTAAGATGAACGGCAACGGAGATACAAGACGGCACCGGCGGCGGCCGATCGACTGCATGCTCTCCCTCTCCTGGCGGGACAAGGCCGGGGACACGAGATTCGTTCGTGCCCGCGGCCTGGACATCTCCGAATCGGGGGCAAGGATTGAGTCGAGCGAACCGGTCGAACCGAATTCGGAAGTGTTTGTCCGCGTAGACGACTACGGCCTGGTCGGATGCGCGATGGTCCGCCATTGTTCCCGTCGCGGACTCAAGTTTGTCCTCGGACTCGAACTGACCGAAGGCCAGGGGCCGCACGTCCCCGCGGAGGATGACGACCTTGTTGATTTCTACGAGTTGATGCAGATCAGTCCGTCCGCCGAGGCCGAAACGGTTCATCGGGTCTACCGAATGCTGGCGGCTCGTTACCACCCCGACAACGCCGAAACCGGCGACGCGGAGCGATTCCTGCTGCTCACTCGGGCCTACCAGACCTTATCGAATCCGGAAAAGAGAGCGGTTTACGACGCGGCTTACCAGCACCGGCAGCTACGACCCATCCGGCTTTTCGAGCTCAAGGAATTCATCGGAGGCATTGACGGCGAGGAGAACAGACGGCTTGGAATCCTGTGCCTTCTGTACAATCGCCGCCGCCTGAACCCGGAGAATCCCGGCCTTTCCGTTCTCGAGTTCGAGAGAATGATGTCCTTCCCGCGCGAGCACCTGATGTTCACGTTTTGGTTCCTCAAAGGCAAGGAGCATGTCCGGGTCGAGCACAACGGCAACTATGAAATCACCGCCGAAGGAGTTGAGTACGTGGAGTCGCACTTGCCAGCCCAGCACCTCATGCGCAGATTGCTGATCTCACCGGCCGTCGAACGCAGCTGGCGAGGGCCGCTGGAAGACGTCGAACCGCTGGTGCACCAGCCGATGTAGTCTTGAGGGCTCGCCTCGCATGTGCAAGGCCCGGTCCGTTTACCAGAGCGTCCCCTGCGCTCTTTTTTGCCTTTATTATCAATAACTTACAGGAATATCTTGTCACTCTACCCAGGAGTGTGCTAATAATATCTCTTGGCTCCGGTGTTCGCCGGAGCCCCCATCAAGTCCAAGTTTTGAATCTGCGAATGGAGGTTAAGCGATGAACGTTCGTCCGCTTTATGACCGCATCGTGGTCAAACGGATCGAAGAGAAGGAAACGGTTCAGGGTGGCATCATCATCCCTGACTCGGCGAAAGAGAAGCCCCAGGAGGGCGAGGTGGTGGCCGTCGGCAAAGGCAAGCGCCTGGAAGACGGCAAGGTGATTCCGCTCGACGTGAAGGTCGGCGACAGGATACTGTTCGGCAAGTACTCCGGCAACGAGATCAAGCTGGACAACGAAGAGTTCCTGATCATGCGGGAAGACGAAGTTCTCGGGATTCTCGAGAATAGCGCGAAGGGGAAGAAGTAAGGAGGATTTGAGATGGCAGCGAAACAGATTGTCTACAGCGAAAGTTCCCGGCAGGCGATATTGCGCGGCGTCAACCAACTGGCCGAAGCGGTGAAAGTCACGCTCGGCCCCAAGGGCCGCAATGTGGTGCTGGAGAAGAAATTCGGCGGGCCGACCATCACCAAGGACGGCGTGACGGTGGCCAAGGAGATCGAGCTGAAGGATCCGCTCGAGAACATGGGCGCGCAGATGGTGC
>CAZACK010000086.1:0-22875 GCA_964483455.1 uncultured Solibacteraceae bacterium | reverse complement strand
TCGGCAAACCGCGCGATCAACTGGTCCGGTGGCAGGAAGAGGAATCCCGCCGCTGCCAGCGCCGCTGCCACGCCCACCGCCGTCCATTTCACCCGCCGCCCCCGCCCGGCGCCCGTGGCCGCCGCGCATGCTGCCAACAGGCCGAACAGGGCCGCCAGGAACCCCATCCGCGAGAGCGATTGGATGCTCGCCGTCAGCATCAGCGCCGCCAGCGCCAATAGTCCGCACGCCCCCAGCACCGGCCCGAACGGCGAATGTCCGCGCGGCGGCCGCCGACGCATCGCCGCCACTGCCGCCATCGCCGCCAGCGGCAGGGCCATCTCCATCAGGCCCGCGAAGTGGTTCCGGTTGACGTATGTGCCGCGCACCGGCGCGCCTCCGCTCCATTGCCAGAGGCCCAGCGCCGCCTCGACCCCCGCCACGGCAACCACCGGCGCCGCCGCCCATCCCCCCCGCCGCGCCGCCATCTCCCGCACTATCAGGAACACGACAATGTACGCCGCCAGCCGCACCACGTGCTCCAGCGTTTCTTCGGGCGTCACGCTCAGCGGCGACCACGCCGTCCCGGCCGCCTGCGCAAGCTCCGCCCTCGCGGGCGAAACCAACCGCAGCAGCCCCTGCGGCAGCGGAATCAGCAACAGCGCCGCATACCCCGCGAGCGCCACCGCCAGGGTCACCACCGCCGAGCGGCGGCACGCGATGTGTTCCCAATGGCCGCTCGCGCGGCCGGCCTGCCACCTCACCACCCCGCACAACCCTACGGCCGCCGCGCACGCCATCCAGTCGGCCCGCTCGACTCCTGCCTTGCGCAAGGCAAGCCCCCCTAACGCCGCTCCCAGCGCAATCAGATAACCCATGCCCGAACTTCTGCCTCTCGATTCTTGCTTCTTGATTCTTGCCGTTTTGATTTGTCTTTTTGTCCTCTTGCCGCCTCCCCCTCCAGTCACCCCTCCTTCTCTACGTAAGGAGGAACGTGCTCGCTGTCCTGCCCTCCACTTGCCTCCTGCGTCCTCCCCCGGCTATCCTCCTCTCGCGGTCCTGTATACAACCCCACGATTTGGGCCCAGATCCCGCGGAGCGTTCTCTCCCGCATGACCCGCGTCTCCCCGCGCACCACAATGATGGTCAGTGCGACGGCCGCACAGCCCTGCATGCCGATGTAGCGGGTGAGATCAGGCGTCGGCGCCCCAAGCAGGTTCCGCGAGCCGCTCAGGGAAGACAGCACCCGGGTGAGCCATACCAGGCTCCAGAGAAAGGAATCCGCCGTGCCCATCCTCTTTCGCAGGGACACCAGCAGTAGACAGAAAATCAAAGTGAAGCCGCCCTCGGCGAGCAGCACCGCATCCGGCCAGTTCGACATCATGCCATACCTCCTGTTGACGTTGGCCCATGGCCCGCACGCCGGCACCCTCTGCCTGCGGGCCCGTCCACGACTATCCACACCTTGCCACTCCTCGCCTCACCTCGCCATCCCCCGCCGTTCTCACCCCAACTGGTAAAGACACCCTTCCAAATCACTTTTGCCTTTTGATCTTTGCCTCTTGCCTTTGCCTTCCGTCAATCCGCCGCCGCTGACCCCGCCCTCACCGTCTCGATCACAGCCCTGCCCTCCACCGCCCTCAGTTTCTCCAGCAGCTTGCTCTGCACCGCGTCCACGAAAGGAACTACCATCGGCAGCACTTTCCCTCCTTGCGCGCGGGTGAAATTCACCCATTCGTTCTCGCCGATCGGAATCAGGATCTGCCAGGCCGCCTCGCCTGCGGCCGCGCTGCGGTGATAGTACTCCTCCCCGCCAGCCACCATCTCCACGCTCACAAACCCGAAGTCCTTGCAGGCTTCACGCAGTGTCTGCCAGCACTCCTCCACCGACTCCGCCTGCTCCAGTTTCTCCTCGACCCGCCGCAACGCGAGCTGCCCGTTCAGATTCTCTTGGAACGCCCCGCCCAGCAGCATCCGCCGCGCCACCCGGAACTCGACGTACCCCAGGTTCTGCACCCCGATCCACGTCACCACGCAGAACAGCAGCAGGATCAGCCCCCCGTAATGGCTGTGCCCGACGCTTTGCAGCACCGACAGCCCCGCGAACAGCCCGCTGAACCCGTAGAGCAGCAGCGCCACCCGGCGCGGCGTCAGCCCGCGGTCCAGCAGGAGATGGTGAATGTGCCGCCGGTCCGCCCCGAAGATCTTCTGCCCCCGCAGGAACCGCCGCACGATCGCCAGCCCCACGTCCAGAATGGGGATTGCCAGCGCCATCAGCGGCGCCGTCATCCCCAGCACCGTCGCCGTCTTCTGGCTCCAGATCACCCCGTAACAGCCCAGCAGGAACCCGATCAGCAGGCTCCCCGAATCCCCCAGAAAGACCGAGGCCGGGTTGAAGTTGTACCGCAGGAACGCCAGCAGGCTCGCCGCCAGCGGCGTCGTCGCCATCGCCAGCGCCATGTTGTCCCGCAGCAGTGCCGCCACCAGCATCGTCAGCGTCGCGAACAGTCCCACCCCCGCCGCAAGCCCGTCCACCCCGTCGATCAGGTTGAACGCGTTCGTGCACATCAGAAACCACCCAACCGTCAGAGGCAGCGTCCACCACCAGTTCTCCAGCCGGTATCCGCCGATGCCTTCAATGCTGACCCCGGCCGAGTACGCCAGCAACGCCGCCGCCATCTGCCCCGCCAGCTTCTGCCATGGCTTTAGGCCGAAAACATCATCGAGCAGCCCCGTCAAGAACATCAGCAACACGGCCGGCAGCAGTGCCCGCACCAGCGGCAGGCTCCGCTCCACCGTCCCGCTCGCGTTCAACGGCAACAGCAGCAGCAGCCCGTACGCCCCCGCGCACGCCACCAGGATCGGCAGCCCGCCCCCGCGCGGGATCGGCTCCCCGTGCACCTTTCGCGCCCCGTCCGGATGGTCCATCACATCCAGCCACCGGAACATGTTCCGGCATACCGGAGTCAGCACAAACGAGAGCACGAACGAACAGACTGCAAGGAATAACAGCGAGTGCATGACTTAGCCCCGATCGACCTGGAATCGGGTTCGCATAGTCTCGGCAGGCCGTGGAGAACGCTGACCGGCTGCACTCTTGGCCATAAGCGGATCGCCTACCTCACAAGCGATCGATCGGGCCCGTGCGCCTTGCTCTCGCCACACTACATCGGCTCAAGCGATTTTGCCGGCCACACCCTCCGGAATTCGATCCGCCAGAAAACCCGCCATCCTCCTGGCTAGTCCTTCGACGGTGTAATCCCTGGCCCTCTTCACGTTCGCATCGGACATTCGCGCCACAAGGAACGGGTCCCTGAGCAACCTGTCCAGCGCCTCCACTAGGGCGGCTGGCCTCCCAGGCGGCACTAATAACGCATTCTCGCCGGAGCGGACCATCGAAGGAATTCCGCCAACGTCAGTGGCAACGATCGGGAGCCCGTGCGCCATCGCCTCTACCAAGACCCGCGGTGTTCCTTCCGCACGCGATGGGAGTACGAATATCTCGGCCCGCCTATAATAACTGAACAACTCGGGACCATGGGGAACCAGGCCTTGAAACGAAACCAAGCTCGTCAGTCCCAACCGTTCCGCTTCTAAGCGCAATCTCCCTTCCTCGCCCGCTGCGCCCCAACCAACCAGTCGCAAACGCAGCTTCTGTTCATGGTGGTCCAGAAGTTGGCGGAACGCCGGCAGCAAGTCATAAAGACCCTTTTCCGGCGCCAATCGCCCTACATAGAGCAGTTCCTTTGTTCCATCTGCTGGACGTTGCCCTGTTTTTCCGACAATGTTGACGGCAGATAACGTAGTTGAGATGACTGGCAGGACCTGATCCGTATTGGTCACCTTCAACTGACGCGCTTTCCGGCTTAACTCCTCTCCATTCGCCACAACAGCGCAACGGCGAACGAAGTGATTCTCGACGGCGCCGATAATGCGGCCGAGGATTCTTCCAGCGACCATCCGGAAACCATTCCTCCTCCGGACTTCATAAGCATAGGCGACCTCATCACGGTCACTTACGATCCAGATTACGGGCGTGAATCCCAACAATCGAACGAGCGGCAGAACAAAGAGGTTGCCGTGTTCCGGGGCCCGGCAGATCACCACGCGGCCTCTCGCTCGCAAGCGGATTAACTGAAGAACGACCAAGGGGAGGGCAGCGCATGTTCTGAAGTAACCGGTTACATCCGGGAGTTTCAGAAGGGAGTCCCTCGGCCGCAACCTGTACCCTAGTCCGGAACGCTGAAGGTCGTGGCAGCGGCCGCGTATCGCGGTCGTCCTCACCGGCAAGACTAGACTGAGCCTGTCCACGTGTGACGCCAACGCGTTCAGGAACGCCGGAAACGAACTCATCGCCCGCAGTGTGCTGCCGTCATACTCGTGGAGTTCCAAACGGATCAGTGCAATTCGATCGAGCATCTCGCTGATTTCTCTTAAGCAACTGTTGGTGGAATCGAAGGACGCAGTTCAGCCTGGACCCGCAGGGCTTCCTCGACAAGGTCGGCAATCCGTTCGGCACAGGGATCCGGCCTGTATTCGGCTTCGGCGGCCGCCGCCCGATCACGGCGCCTTTCGTCCCGGCACTCGGCCAGAGCCCTCGCCAGCGTGGCGGCAAATCCATCCGGGTCGCGGCAGTCTGCCGCCCAGCCGGCTCGGGATGCAAGCTCGCAACTGCCGGCCTGCTTCGTAGCCAACACGGGCGTGCCGGCAGACATCGACTCGTTCGTCACGAACCCCCATGGGTCGTGACGGGTTGGCAGAACCAGGCAGTCAGCCTCTCGGTACTCCTCCCACAATTGCTCCCGGTCGACGTGCCCGAGCCATTGAAATCGGACATGTTCTGGCGCGCTGCCAAGCAGCAGCGGCAGCATTGGTCCGTCGCCGGCGCATACCAGATCGACAGCGCTCCCATTCAACCCCGCCAGGCGCTGGAGTGCGCCGATCAGAATGTCGAGCCCCTTCCGCTCTTCCATCTTGCCCACGAATAGCAGCCTCACGGGGGTTCCACTGCGCTCCGCGCCGATGCGGATCCGAGGAGCACTTGTGGGTGGAGAGAGCACCTGCGTACCCACCATGCATGGCCCTTGGGCGCCTCTGCGCTCTGCCCACTTCCTGCTCAAGGATGAGTAGTACAAGAAGCCCGATGCCGCGCGAATAGCTCTCTTGAAATACCACTCCCAAAATCCGTCCAACATCGCTGGAACGTCGTCACGATAGGCAGCACGCTCAACGTCCCCAATCCACAACAGGAGCGCGATTCGTCGCCTCCGGGCATACGAGGACAGCTTCAACACATCAACGATGTTCGACCGTGTCAACACCGATATCACTGCGCTGGGTTGTTCGAAGTCCAATTGCCGGTACAAGTCGCGGCAAACAATCATTGGCCGCCCGTGCCAGTACACCACCACGCTCTGTAGCACCTTTGCCCGATACGTGTCAGGAATTTGAGTATTCCAGTGGCGGTCCTTGGTAGCACGGGTTGAATACAACACCGTCAGGTCTATCCGCTGCGCAAGTGCCGCAAACAGCGCATGCCGGTACGGAGCAACCATGTTGTGAAACAGCACAATCCGTCGATTCGAGCCGGTCAAAGCCATGATCCGCCGCGTCCGGCAACTCCCGGGATCGGCATGAGCCGCACTGGGCGGAGCACCTCGTGCCACAGGAAATTCGGCAGAGTTGTGAGCTGTCGTCTCCCACGTCTACGTGGCTCTCTAATGAGACGGTACAGCCATTCCAACCCGATGCTCCTCGCCCAACCCCATGGTTCCGGCGCCAGTCCGCTAATATAGTCAACCACCCCGCCGACCCCCACATAGATGTTCGCCGGAGCGCCCTCCCTGATCTGCCGTCTGATCCACAGTTCCTGTTTGGGGGCCCCAAGCGCCACCAGGACCACTCCGCCAGTCGGCAGTCTGAGAACGCCTCCATCAATCATCGTTCCGTCGGGTGACACCTCGGGCGATGCCCCCGGCAGAACACGGACACCCTCTTTCCTCAGCTCCTCTTCGGCCGCTCGGCGTGCCCGCTCGGACGCTCCCACGATCATCAGTTCCCTTCCGCGAGCGCACGCCCACCGGATTAAGTGACTCGTCAGGGTCACCCCCGTAAGGCGGCTGGGAAACTGATGCCACCGAGCCAGCACCGCGGCCACGATTCCAACCCCATCAATCGTTCGATGGTCCGCCCACATGATTGCCCGCCAATAATCCGAGCGCAGACGGCTTAACTCACAGATCTCCGGGTTCACTGTGCAATAGTGCACCGGACGGCCCGCAGCCAACCGGGATTCAGCCTCCCGCAACAGTTGGTCCGGAACCAGGTCTTCCACAGTTATTCCCGAGTCAAGACTGTAAACATGAGTCATGATCATACCGCTATTACTGGAACGCTAGCTGCCTGTATTCGCGTGCCACGCACCGTGGATCCAGGCGCTGCCGAACCCTCCAAGAACATGCGGGGTCATCACGTCTCAAGCCCGAAACCACAGCCCGGGCCAGCCCTTCAACGTCTCCCTTGCGGACAAGGCACCCGCCATATTCCGCGACAATCTCGGAGGTTCCCGGTATCCCGTATGCGATCGGATACATGCCCGCTGCTATGCTCTCGAGAAGACCGAGCGGATAGGCGTCTGCATAGGAAGGGTAGACGAACAACCTGCGTGTCAGCATGAACTCCAGAACTTCTGGCTCCTCCTTGGGGCCATGAAACGTCACCTGCTGCCGCAGGCCTAATCGTTCCACCAACTGTTGCATCTTCACCGTGAAGCTCCGGATGCCGCTGCCGACAATGTCAAGTGTGCACGATTCGCCAAGTCTCTTTGCGTATCCCACGGCCTCGATCAAGTCCGCAATCCCCTTCTCTTCAATAAGCCGTCCCACGAACAGACAACCCTGCCGGCGATCCTTTGGACGCGGCGGGACCGCTGACACCCAACCTGGCAGCAAGGTCAAGACTTTGGTCAATCGCCCGACGCCTAGACCGGACATCCATTGCCTCTGCGCCTCCGAAAGGACGCACACCAGATCCACGCTCCGCAGAACACGTGCCATCGCCCGCTGCCCGCACCTTGACCGGACATGTTTCCACTGTTTTCCCACATGCACGGTGCAGAGAACCCGGCCGCGGTAGGTATACCGCAGGAAACCTAGTACAAGCATGTCCAGCCCGTTTCCGTATTGGAACCAGACAACGTCGGATCGGGGGTCCAGTTCTCGCAGTGCGCGCTTCAGTCCCCCGCAGACGCCAATGATGTCCGCCAAACCCCGCCACCACCCTCTGCAACCGACGCTGGTCTGCACGGTTTGCCAGCTTACAGAAACACCCGGTTCGCCACCCAGCGCATCCAAGAACCGCTCGCAATATCGCTCGAGTCCGCCGACAGTGGCTTCAGTTCCCCCGAGAAGCAGTATCTTAGGCATAAGGCCCTCTCCGGCGTTTCCTTGGATGTCCTTCGTCGATTAAGAGCAGACTGGTTTGGGGTACAGCCGGCCCCGCGACTGTGCCCTTCGCGAAGGCGGAGCCGGCCACCGCTGTACGTTGCCTGTCCGGCATGCGGAAACAGGCAACGCCCCTCGAAGACTCGATGTCATGCCTATCCCTGCACCCAGCATGAACCATCCCAGAGGAGTGCCCAAGCTATTATCAAAAAGGATGAATATCAGGAAGGTAATGGCTAATCCTAAGTTCCCGAAGCCGAGGGCCGCCCGTTGCCGCCGCACGATCCCCATCGCCTTCCCCAGCCACCAGATGCTGATCCAAACCAGAGAAAGAACCGCGGCGACTCCTCCTTCGAGAAGTGCCCAGATCAGATCCGAATCAACGGCCACCTTTTCTCGCGCTAGGGAGCCGTATCGCACATCCGTGCGGCTGCCAAGCAGTGATCCTGCCTGCTGTGTGCCGGAACCTGTCAGCCAGACTTCTTGCGTCAAACGGACCGCCGCCCGGTACAAGTCCAGACGGTATCCGGCTGAGGAGCTCACGCTGAGGTCGACAACGCTTCGAATTCGGTGCCAGTATGGTGAATCGGAGCCCCACAGTGCCGCGCCGGCGGTCAACATTCCGATCACTATCACCACGGCGAGCAGGTATCTTCGCGAGGCAGCCAGGCAAACGGCCAACCCACCGGCAACGGCCGCCCAGGGGCCTCGCGAGAAGCAGAGGATGAGCGCTGGGGCCAAGACCGCTCCACCGGCAAACGTGATAAAACTCGGCTTCACGCGTGCCGCAACTTGTGTAAGGACCCGGTACAGGAACGGAACAGCAAGGAAATAGGAAAAGGTCGTTCGATGCTTCCACGCAAATATGTTGATTTCCTGCTGTGCCCACAACTCGGGCGAGGCATAGTAAAACGTAGCTTCCGCGATGGCGACTCCTTGCCAAACGAGCAGTAGACGACGAGCCTGTCCCGGAAGTTGCACGTAAGCACAGGCGAATGCATACGTCGCACCCCACACAACCACCCGGCTGGCGACGGCCCAATCCTCTCGATAGAGGCTGCACGCTTCAATTACCACCAGTAGCGCCCACGGAGCGCGAGGTGTCCTGGCGATAGCGTGCAGGAACCACTGAACCACGGCCGCGCCCCCTGTCAGCAGGAAGAACAAGTACAGGGCCCCCAAGATGACCGTTTCCGGCGCAACAAGTGGCACACCCGCGATACGGGCATCGTCTCTGAGGGAAAACAGGAGTACAGGGTAAATGAGCCATAGCGATCCCAGAGTTGCCGCCCGGTCTAAAACGTCAAGCCCTGCGGGCCTGGGAATCGCAATCGCGCCGCGCACCGTGGCGGTGTTCAGCTTCGCTCGTCGCGTCATGACCCCGCGCTTTCACAACTGGCCGAGAGCGCATTTGCGGCGCTCGGCTGGCGAGTCCATCCTGTTAGGCGGCTCAGGAGCCAGTCGACAATCGTCGCTGAGTCCCATTCCGCGGAACAGCCTGTCCGGATTCGAAATAGCCGTTCGCCGACACTGGCTCCGGCGATGTCCAGCAGCCGCGCGTAATTCGCGCAATTTTGGAGGCGGAGCTTGACTGGCTCGGCGGTGGACGAGCTGAATCGTGTCCGCTCTGCGTGTCTGCGTTGGATGCGTTCCAGACAGGTCTTCACGGGGGTGTCCACATGAACGAACAGGCTCGCCGGACGGTTGAAAAATACCGCGCAGAGCTGGCGCGCCGCCGAACTGCTACCGGGGATCGTTCCCCCGAACGTTAGGGACCACAGCAAGTGCACACATCCCTCGTCAAGCAACAGGATTCCGTGAACCCGCTCTCGCATTTCCTCCACTCGGCGGTGAAATCGCAAGAGAGCATCGACCGCGCCCACCCGGTCCACTTGAAACGGCCTGACAGCCGAGGCCAATGAGTATGCCCACAATGCGAGTCGTGGGCATGAGGCGAGCGTGCGCAGCCTCTGACCCACGCGTCTCATAACGCAGTAGGCCGGCTGCCTCGTGCAATATACCTGCTCCAGTGCGTACCGCGCTTCCGATGGACCCGTCACCGGGATGCGCTGATCTCTCAGTCTCCTATCCACCAACTCGGCGAGCGTGGACTTGCCTGCTCCCGGCGGACCGATGAACTCAACGACGATCGAGCTACTTAACATGACTGTATGTCGCCTGTCTTCCGGCATACGTAGATTACATTTGTACAGAGGTCGCGCAGTGGGGGACATCGCACCGTGATTGCCTCTGCGGTGCGCATTACGAACAACGGGCAAATAGTGCGGCTGTCCGTCGCCGGCGTCAGCCCTACGTGATAGGTGCTTTCTATCGTAAAACCCGTCTCTTTAAGCATGGATGCGATTTCCGCGCGGGTCATGCCTGATCGGCCGAACGGCTTTCCAAATAGCCGTAGTAGACGGAAAGTCAGGCTTGTCGAGTTCTTATGGTTATTGAAGATCAGGTACCCGTTGTCGGTCAGCGCCGTCCTTATCCGCCGCAGCGCGGCGCCTCTCAAGTAGGGTTCTGCATTCGGAAAGAAGCGAAAGGCGGTGACAAGGTTGTATCGCGGCTGCGCCAGCGTCGGCTCCTCAAGCAGGTCGGCGTGCACAAGCTTGGCTCGCTTCGTGTGTTTGCGGGCTTCCGCAAGCATGGTGGCGGAAATGTCAATGCCGGTGCACGTCGTCACCGTGTCCTCCAGGGCGGTGAGTACCCGGCCAGTGCCGCAGGCCACATCAAGGTGATGGACCGGCTGACCGTCAAAGTGGTCTCTGACGAACCGGCGCAGAAATCTTCTCTCATGGGACCAAAGCAATGCCCGATATCGGTTCCTGACAAAGCTGTTGTGATAGTCAGCGCCTTTCCCCTGGTGGGAGTCGCGGTAGTCGCCATATTGCTTCACCGATTCCAGTCCGGACATCGCCGCTTCGTTGGTTCTCAGTGTTGAGTGAGCCCCGCTCGCGCAAAGCGTCGCATGAGACCGCCTGTCGCTGGAGCCGCCAAGCCGGTCTGCCTGGCTTGTTCACGCAGGAGCCAAACCATCCGCGTGCCGTGGCTGCCCAGCGCGAACTGCGGAATCAGCAGCCAGCCAGACAATGCCGAAATGGCACTCACCCCGATTTTCAAGCACAGTGTCGTGAGAGGTCGTGCGGCCAGTGGACCGCCCAAACTTGCCAACGCCTGTAACGACAGCCACACAATTGTGCCCGTGGTAATTCCTGGAGTGTGAAGCAGCAGATAACCGCCCCAGCCGATGCCGGTGATTCGGAGGGCTAGGCCGGTCATCAGGACGTGATTCAGAATTAGCGCTGCCAACACTGCCGCGGCTACTCCCTGCAGCCCATAATGCGCCCCGGCCGTGGCGCCGGCGAAAATGGCCGCGGCATAGACCACTTGACGCCAGCCGCACTGAAATACCGCTGCCGTGGCTCTGGCCAGACATGTGCTCAACTTGAACGACGTGCGGCACAGGAGCCCGATTACCAGGATTTTGAACGGCGGCACGACAGGCATCCAATTTGCCCCGAGAACTACCCAAATCAGTTCTTCTGCGGACAGATACAGACACACACTGGCGGGAATTGTGATGAGTGCGGCGACGGCGGAACCCCGGCAAAAGGCCAGTGCCAGCCGCCCAACGTCCTCTTTCACGCTGGCAAAGACCGGAAAAAGCACGCGGTCCAGGCCCTGTCCCACCAATGTGGCTGGTGTCACCAACAGTTGATAAGCTCTCCCGTATATCCCCAGTGCATTTGCGCCAAGGTACCGCGCCACGACCAGGTTGTCCGCTTGATTCGCCGCATAATTGGCCACCCTTGCCATCGTGAGCCCGGAGCCAAACCACCCCAGTTCCTTCAAGACTGCAAAATTGAACGACGGAGCCGTTGGGTGCCTTCTCAGTAAGGTTGCCAAAACGGTTCTCGCTACAGCCTGTCCAAGGTAGCCGGCCGCGAGAGCCCACGCTCCAAACCCTGCCAACGCCAGCGGAATCCCGATTACACCGAAACCAGCCACATAGCTGGTCACCTCGATGCCCGCGAGAAGTCCGAACCGCATCTCGCGCTGCAACAGGGACTCGGAGACAACTGCGATCCCTCTAAATACAAAAATGAATGCAAGGGCCCAGAGTACTGGCACAAGTCGGGGGAGCTGGAAATACAGGGCGATGCCCTTTGCCGACAGAATGATGATGCCGCAGACCACGGCACCCAACAGGACGGAAAGCGTGAATGCCACCCGGATATGAGCGGGTGTCAAATCGCTCTTCTGCACGAGAGCCGGACCAAAACCTATGTCGGAAAAAACAGCCGCCAAGCCGGTCACAATGAGGGCCGTGCCGATGATTCCGTAGTCCGCCGGACTCAGGATGCGGGCCAACATCGCCAGCGCAAGAAATTGCAGGACGTTGAGCGACGCCATACCGGAAAGGCTGTACGCGACGCTCTGCAAAGTCGTGCGTGCGAGGCTTCGGTTCATTGGCTGGAGCTGGCCGCGGCCACCTTTGCACCCATCCCCAATGCAATGGAGTCGGGAGGAACCAGTGAAAGTTCAATCATGCAAGAGAAGTTCTGCTCGCTACCTCGCCAATCCTGTGACCGGCAGCGAAGACTCGGCGCTTCAGTGTCTCTGGAGGGATGCTGATGAAATGCCTGGCCTTCGCCGCCAATCACCGGACTGACCCACACCTTGGCGGGCGTGAGAATCGAGGAGTGAAATCACAAGGGCGCCCAAACACCATTCACGAACGAGGTCAAATTTCTAAACGTCCAGAAATCAACAACATGCAGCAATCCCGTACGCTGGATTTCCACGTGCGCGTGCTACCCTCTTGCCGGAGGAGAAAACCATGTCTGACTCAACCTATGCCAGGAAAAGCAAGACCGGCCTCAAAATGCCCCAGAACCCAACTGGCATCGACCGCCTCGGCATCCGCTACCATGGCCCCATCCTGACCGGACTCATCGGCGTCAATGAGCGCCTCGAACGCGATGCCGTCGCCTCCACTCAAACCTCAGCCGAAATCCGTCGAATCGCTCCCGGCGGCGCCAACTACCTTCCGCCCCCGGAATCCATTCCCCCACACCACGACCCGCGCCTCGAACCCGACCCCGTCCTCGCTGCCCAACGCGCTGAGCTCCGTCGGCCCGAGCTTTACGATCCCGTCCTCCGTCACCACCTCGGACTTCCCACTCTCCCTGACCCCCACGAGCAACTTCAGCGTCGCGCCGACGACTGGCAAGCCCGCCGCAAGGATCGTATCCTCCGTTGACCTCGGCGTTCTCTGCGACGCTGCGGTGAAAACTATGCCCTCTCCCGAATCCAACCGCCGCAACAGCCGGAAATCCACCGGCCCAAGAACCGCCGAAGGGAAGGCCGTCTCCCGCTTCAACGCCCTCTGGCACGGCGGTCGCGCCCAAATCCTCCTCCTCCCCGACGAGAATGCAAGCCACTTCCTCCGCTTCCAAAAAGCCTTCCTCCGGCGCTTCCAGCCCCGCGGCCCCGAAGAGCAGTTCCTCGTCAATCGCATGCTTCTCGCCGCCTGGCGCCTACACCGCCTAACCGCCATGGAAGCTCGCGTCATCACCCACCACGCCCTCCACGGTGACGGCCGCGTCGAAGCCTTCGCCCTCATCCGCCGGGTCGTCCTCGGCAAAGAAGGCGCTGAGAAGTTCGAGCGCGAGACTGCGGCCTCCCATCCCTCCGATGCCCCCGTAGACCCCTTGGCCCTGGCGTTCATCTGCGATTCCGAAAACTCGCAAACCCTTGTTAAGCTCTACCGCTGGCAATCCACCCTCGAACGCTCCTACTACCGTGCCTTCGAGCGCCTCCGGCAACTCCGTGCCAACTCCAACTCGTGACCCCAAGTCCCTTGTGCCTTCGTGCCTTTGTCGTGTCTTCTCCCGCTACCCGCATTTGCGGGTCCCCCCTCCCCGCGCGTTTGGCTTCGTTCGGCACTTTTCACTTTCTCCAAATCAACGCCCGCTGGAGGCGCCGCCTCTTGATTCTTGCCTCTTGACTTTGCCCTTACACCTCTGCGCTCTCCGCGTCGGATCTCGTCCGTTCCGGACGGTAATAATAGGGCCCATACCCGTATCCGTAGCCGTATCCGTACCCGCCGCTTTTCCTCTGATCCCAGTCATTCAGCACCGTCCCCAGCACCACGCTGCCGTCTTCCATCAGCCGTTGCGTCGCCGCCTGCGCCGAATCGCGCATCGTCTGGTTCGCCCGCACAACCAGGATCACCCCGTCGGCCAGCTTCCCCAGCACTCGTGCGTCCGGCAATTGCAGCATCGGCGGCGTGTCGATCACCACCGCGTCGAATTCCTGCTTCATCTTCCGCAGCAGCTCTCCCATCCGCGGCGAATGCAGCAGGCTCGATACCCCCGCGGTCTCGGTCCCCGCCGGCAGCAGCGCCAGCCGCTCGTGCCCCGTAACAATCAGCCCGCTCCCCTCCGGCGGCAGCTTCCCCCTCAACAGATCGCTCAGCCCCCAGTCGTTCTTCGCGCCGAACACCTCGTGCAGCCGCGGCCGCCGCATGTCCGCGTCGATCAGCAGGACTCTCTGGTTGACATCCGCCATCGCCAGCGCCAGGTTGCTCGCCACCGTCGTCTTTCCTTCCCTCGGATTCGGACTCGTCAGCACGATCACCCGCGGCCGGTCGCCGTTCTGCCCCATGAACAGGATCGACGCCAGCGTCGCATGAAAACCCTCAGCCACCTGCGACGGCCGCGCCTTCCACGTCGCCAGCTCCACCGCGCTCTTCTCTGTGTCCTCCGCGCCTCTGTGGTGAGAATAGAGCCTCCGCGGCCTGGCGTCTCCCGCCGGGATCACTCCCAGTTCCGCGACGTTCAGCCAGTATTGCGCCTCTCCCGGCCCCTGTACCCGACGGTCCGCCCGCTCCAGCGCAATCACCAGCACCACGCCGAAACACAGCCCCGCCATCACCCCCAGCCCCGCGTTCAACACCAGCTTCGGCCTGTACGGCTCCTCCGGAACCTCCGCTGCGTCCACCACCCGGATGTTCGACGCCCGCATCGCGCTGGCGATCCCCGCCTCCTTCACCTTTTGCAGCATCGCCTCATAAAGCTGCCGCGTCGTGTCCACCTCGCGCTTCAGAATGTTGTACTGGATCGACTTCGCCCCTTGGTCAGAAACCAGTCGGGACTGCGCCCCGTACGCCGCCGCCAGCAGCTTCTCCCGCCGCCCGGCCGCCTCGTAGTCCGCCCGGATGCGCTTCAGAATGTTCCCTCGTTCCCTCTCCAGCGACCGTTCGACTTCTTCGATCTGTGCCTGCACCCGCTTCACCTTCGGATGCTCCGGCGTCAGCGCGCTGGTCAGGTCCGCCATCGTTTGCCGCAGTTCCGTCAGCCGCCCCTGGTAGCTCCGCAGGTTAGTGTCGTCCAGCACATCCGGCAGCGCCTCCGCCGCCGTCGAGGCCGCCATCTCGTACCGCGACTGCTTCGCCACCCGCTCCGCCTGCCCTTTCAGCAGCTCCTCCTGCAACTGCCGCAGCTTCTCGTCCGCCACGTTCTGCTTCTCGCCCGTGAACAGCAGCCCGCTCTGCGTCGCGTATCGTTGCAGCGCCTCCTCGCTCTTCTCCAGTTTGATCTTCAGGTCCTCGAGCTGCCGCGCCAGGAAATCGCTCGTCCGCTGCGTCGTTTGCCACCGAGCTTCCAGGTTTTGCTCGATGAATTCGTTCGCCAGGACATTGGCAAAGCGCGCCGCCTCCCGCGGGTCCGTCGAGTCGTAGAGGATCTCGATGATCCGGGTCTGCCCCGACGTCCGCACCTTCAGGCTTTCGGTGACAACCCGCACCGCCGCCTCCCGCCCGCACGGCCGCGCCGGCGCGGTCAGCCCCAGAGCCCTCCGCCACGCCGAAACCCGGCCCGTCTCCACCGGCGCTTTCCTCGGGCCCAGCTTCTTCAGTGCCCGCTCGGCCAGCGATTCGCTCTGCAAGATCTTGATCTGTGTCTGGATGTCCTGGAACGGCGAGTACCCCTCGGGCGTCGTCGGGTTCACGCTCCCCATGTTCAGGAAGTTCTCGTTGATGCCTTGCACCTCGAGCGTCGTCCGCGCCTGGTACACCGGCGTCTGCGGCAGTGTGTACAGCGCCGCCGCCAGTGCGCACAGAAACGTCACCAGCAGCACCGTTCCGCGTCGCCGTCGCAGAATCCGCCAGTACTCCACGAGCAGGCTCGGGCTCTCTTGTTCGACGTAGTATTCCGCCGTCGGCACATCATATGCCTGCGCCCGCGCCAGTCCCCCGGTCTTCCCTTCAGGCAACAGCCTGTTCTCCATCACCTGTCTCCTGAAACGCCCGCCTTCCTTCAACAAACGACCGCCGCAGGCGCACCGCCATTCTTGATTTTTGATGTTTGCCTTTTGATTTTTGCCTTCATGTCCCCCGCCACCTCACCGCACCCCCGCATAAATCACCGCCGCCACCGCCGCCGCAACCGTCGCCGGCAATACATACGTTGTGAACGCCTTCCGCGAGCTCGACGGCACCACCAGCACATCGTTCGGCCTCATGAGCAGGTCCTCGTCCTCGCCCAGCATCATCCGCTTGATGTTCACCGCGATCTCGATCCGCTTCGGCGAGTCCGCTGCCTCCCGCAGAATCTTCGCCTTCTCCGGTTTCGACGTCCGCCCGAGCCCGCCGGCCAGCGACACCGCCGACAGTACCGATACACGCTCCTGCTGGCCGAAAGTGAATGCGCCCGACCGTACCACTTCGCCCACCACGTAAATCATGTTCGCGTTGGCCTGCGACACCAGCACCGTGTCGTGCGGCTTCACTTCGATGTTCAACACCGGGTTCCGCGCCTCCAGGATCTCGCGCAGCCCCACTTCCGCCACGCTGAACTGTCCCGTCGGGTCGTTCACCGCGCCTTCCAGCGGCAACGGCCCGTGCTCAATCTTTCGCGTGATCCGCACGCTCGTCCCCGCGTCGTTCCGCAAACCCGCCTCCGACAGGACCTCGAACAACGTCTTGCGCCCCCGCAATTGCCGCACCCCGGGGTTGCTCACCGCACCCAGCACGCTCACCGGCTGGCTCCGGAACTCGACGACCGTCACCGACACCTGCGGCTCGCGCAGGTATTTCTTCAGCCGGTTCCCCAGTTCCAACTCGATTTCCTCCACGGTCAGCCCCGCCGCCTGTACCCGTCCGATCAACGGCAGGCTGATGTTGCCGTTCGTCCCGATCAGCACCGGCTTGTCCGAGATTTCCTCCGCATCCAGCGCCCGAATCACGATCTGATCATCCGGTCCGAGCACGTAACTCCCCGGTGGCGCGGCCCCATGCGCCGGGTCTACTTCCTGTCCAAACCCAATCCCCCCCGCCACCGCCAACACCATCAACAAGAGAGCGTCGCAGGCGCAACGCCATTCTGGATTTTTGCCTTTCGCTTTTTGCCTCTTGATTTCACTCACGCACCGCATAGCCGTTTGCTCCATCTCCCTGAATCAAAGCCCGCCGCAGCCGCACCGCCATTCTTGACTCTTGATTTTTGCCTTTTGCCTCTTGATTTCGCCTTCCCCACTCAGGCCTGCCGCTCCCGCGCTGTACTCGTTCTGCACTCCAGGCTCTCCTCCACCGCCCTCGCCAGCCGTTTCACCTCGCCGTCCACCTGCATCACCTGTCCCTGCAACTGCCGCACCCTTGCCCCCAGCGGGCACTCGCTGAAGTCGCCGCTTGTTGCCACGCACTCCTTCGCCGCCAGCCGCGCCAAGTCGGAGATGCTCCGAATCCCACGCGCCTGGCAGACGACTCGCAAGTTCTCGTATTCCTTCTCCGAAATCCGGAAACTGATCGTCCGGCTCCGCCGGTCGAACACGGTCATTTGTTCGTCCGCTCCCTTCCTCCTACCTCGCGGCTCCCCATGCCCACACCCTCTCAGCCTCCGGCCTCTCCACCCCCGCGCCTCTCCAGCTCTCCAGC
This sequence comes from uncultured Solibacteraceae bacterium, assembly GCA_964483455.1. Taxonomy (GTDB): domain Bacteria; phylum Acidobacteriota; class Terriglobia; order Bryobacterales; family Bryobacteraceae; genus CAYZJD01. The sequence goes on along the minus strand of CAZACK010000086.1, from coordinate 5,511 downwards.
GGTCGCACCCACGCCCGCTCGATCTCCACCGCAAGCGACCGTTTCAGCAGAGTCACCGAAATCACCAGCCGGCTTCCTCGCTTCTCCTCCACCAGCAGGCCCCCCATCCCGGCCAGCGGGCCCTCGGCCACGTACACACGATCACCTCGGTGAAGAAACGGCCAGGGGAGAGCGCCGAGTCCGGAGCGAACCACCGCTTGCACGGCCTCGATTTCGGACTCTTCCACTGGGATCGGGACTTTCCCGGCGCCGACGACACACCGTACTCCCGGAGTCGCCAGTATCGGCAGGCGGAACCGCGCGTCAAACCGGCAGAACAAATAGCCGGGGAAAAGCGCCACCTCTACTTCCTGAAACCGGTCCGACCAGCGCCGGCGCACTCGGTATACCGGCAGAAATTCCGTGTATCCCTTGTTCCGAAGCAGCGTGGCTACGTGCTTCTCTTTATTCCCCTGAACTTGCAGCGCGTACCAGGGGTAGCAGGACCGTGTCTCCTCCACTGCAAACCTCCGCGCTCATGGATGTTGGCCGGCCTGGCAGGTGGGAGAGGGAGGTTCATCTCGACGATCTGGAAGTGTATTTGTTCAAAGCTACCGCTACTGCGGTCCCACCCGGCCAACTTCCCATTACTGTCTATGACTCCTAGCAATTTAGTAATAGACTTATTATCTGCCGGCCGTATGCATCTGTCAACGGAAAAAAGTACTATCTTTGGTTAGTTTTTTCGGGCCTGATTGTGTGAATCGGAAGAAACGAATCGCTGGAAAGAAGCCTGGCGGAGGCCGCTCCAGTTCGTCTCCGTCAATGACCGAACAAACGACCCACCGGACCGCTGTCGCCGGCTTGACTGTCCCCCCGCTGTCATGAGGCAATTCGAGAGGCAACGTGACCGGTAACGCAAGGAGGGAAATGTGATGATCGAAAGGCCATCGGGACGGAGGAGCTTCCTGAAGACCGTCGCGCTCGCGAGTGGAGTGGCCGCGCGGGGAAATGCGGCGCAGCAGCCCGAGGCGGCGGGCCCGGCCACGGTTCCGCCGGCGGGCGCGGCGCCGAAGCCGCCCTTCCGATATCCCCGCGTCTTCAGCGGGCGCCAGTTGGCCATGCTCGCGTTCCCGCTGGGCGGGATCGGCACGGGCAGCATCAGCCTGGGCGGGCGCGGCCAGCTTCGGGATTGGGAGATCTTCAATCGTCCCGACAAAGGGCGGTCGCCGGAATATGCGTTCCCGGCGATTTGGGTGCAAAGCGGGGCAGGGAAGCCGGCGGCGCGCGTGCTGGAGGCCCGCCTGATGCCGCCCTACGAGGCGCAGCGCGGGCTCGGTCCGGACAATGCTCCGGGTCTGCCGCGGCTGGAGAGAGCCACATTCACCGGCGAGTTCCCAATGGCCGGGATCGCGTTCCACGATTCGCGACTGCCGGTGAGAATCAGGCTCGAAGCCTTCAGCCCGTTCATTCCGTTGGACGTGGAAGACTCCGGTTTCCCGGTGGCCGTGCTGCGGTATCGGGTGATGAACACGGGCAAGCAAACCGCAGCCGTGTCGATCGTGTTCTCAATCGACAATCCGGTCGGAGTCGAGCGCGGTTCGGTGACGCGGCGTCCCGCGGGGCTGACGCGGGTGAACGAGTATCGCGACGGCGCGGCGGGGCTGCGCGGCCTGCTGATGCGCAATCCCGGGCTGCCGGAGTCCGATCCGTACGCCGGCACGTTCGCACTGTGTTTGCTTGGCGCCGGTGAGGGAAAGGTAACTTACCTCCGCGGGTGGCCGAGCGCGAAGTGGTGGGCGAGCCCGATGCTGTTCTGGGACGATTTCACGGGCGACGGCGAACTCGGGCCGGAGGCGAAGGAGTTGAAGCCGGTTGGGTCGCTCTGCCTGAAGCGCGAGATCGCTCCAGGAGCGGAAGCGGATTACACGTTCCTGCTGAGCTGGCACTTTCCGAACCGCACGCCGGAGTGGTGCGGGTGGGCAGCGCCGAAGGGCCACGAAAAGGCCAACCTCGGAAACTATTACTGCACGCGCTTTGGCGACGCCTGGCAGGCGGCGGAGTACGCCGCCGGGAAGCTCGGCGACCTGGAGGCCCGGACGCGCCGGTTCGTCGCCGCGATGCGGGAAACCACGCTGCCGCCGGCGGTGAAGGACGCGGCGATGTCGAATCTGTCGACGCTGGTGACGCAAACTTCTTTCCGCACCGCCGACGGCGAGTTCCACGGGTTCGAGGGCTGCGACGACCAGCGCGGCTGTTGTTTCGGCAACTGCACCCACGTGTGGAACTACGAGACCGCCACGCAGCATGTCTTCCCTGCCTTGGCGCGGTCGCTGCGCAAGGCGGCGTTTGGCTTCTCCGCCGACGAGCAAGGTGCGATGCGCCACCGCCAGTTGCTGCCGGACGGGAAGGAGAGGTATGGCTACGCGGCGGCGGACGGGCAGATGGGCCAGATCATAAAGGCCTACCTGGACTGGACGCTCTCCGGCGACACGGAGTGGCTGCGGAGTTACTGGCCGAAGGTGAAGCGCGGCATCGAGTTCTCGTGGGTCGAGGGCGGATGGGATGCCGATCGCGACGGCGTGATGGAAGGCGTCCAGCATAATACGTACGACGTGGAGTTCTACGGGCCAAATCCACAGTGCGGCATTTACTACCTGGGCGGGCTGCGGGCGGCCGAGGAGATGGCCAAGGCGGTTGGCGACACGGAGGCGGCGGGACAGTGCCGGCGGCTGTTCGAGCGCGGGAGTAAGTGGATCGACCAGAACCTGTTCAACGGCGAGTATTACATCCAGAAGATACGGAGCATTCCCGCGGGCAAGATCGCGCCGGCGACGATCGGCGACATGGGCTCGGAGCGGCAGGACACGCCGGAATTCCAGCTCGGCGAGGGCTGCCTGGTGGACCAGTTGGTGGGGCAATACCTGGCGGAGGTGGCCGGGCTTGGGCCGCTGGTCGATCCCGCGAACATCCGGCGGACGCTGGGATCGATCTATAAGTACAACTATAAGCGGCAGCTCTACGATCACCATTCCGTCCAGCGGATCTTCGCCCTCAACGACGAGGCAGCGCTGGTGATCTGCGATTACGCGAGCGGCAAGCGGCCGGAGATTCCATTCCCCTACTACGCGGAGGTGATGACAGGCTTCGAGTACCAGGCGGCGGTTCACATGCTGTACGCGGGCATGGTTCGCGAGGGTTTGGAGTGCATCGAGAACATCCGCCGCCGCTACGACGGCGAGCGGCGCAACCCGTGGGACGAGGCCGAATGCGGCCACCACTACGCGCGGGCGATGGCCTCCTGGTCGGGTGTTCTCGCGCTGAGCGGATTTCGCTATCACGGCGCCGAGAAGAGCGTGACGGCGGCGCCGAAGATCAACGCGTCGAGGTTCTCTTCCTTTTGGTCCGCGGGCCCCGGCTGGGGGACGTTTTCGCTGGCGGCGCAAGCGGGCCGGAAGCGGTTCGCGCTGAGGGTCTCCGAGGGCGGGCTGCCGGTGCGGACGGTGCGGTTCGCCGGGCATGCCGCGGGCGCTTCATCGGTGAAGGTCGCCGGCAGGGCCGTGTCGCACGAGGCCGGTAGAGTGGGGCCGATGACGGTGGTGGCTTTCGCGGAAGATGTTGTGTTGCGGCCGGGTCAGGCCATGGAGGTGCTGATCTAGGCCAGGACAGCTTGACAACACAGTGGGCTAGCCCGGGACGCGGCATTTCGCGACCACCTGCCATCCGAGCTGATCGAATGTTGAACCGGAACAGAATGCGGAACACGCAGCGGGGAGGCGATCACCACGCATGCGATCGCCGCCGCGAGGGCGCGGGCCTCGACGAGAAGGGCCAGATCCCGCCGGCCTCCGGTGAAGAGGATTGCTGCCCCGGTCAGATGTGCCGGATGCCGACGCCGGGTTCGTGTACCGTCAGATCTCGTGTGCCACCTCGAAGCCCATCAGCCGGCCCATGCGTTCGATGTCGCGCACGTGGTCGCCGTAGAACACCACGCGGTGCAGACCGGAGCCGAAGCTCTGTAGCCACTTCCCGGCATCACTGACGCGGGTGCGGATCTGGCTGCGGCAGCCGCGGTCGCTGTCCACCGGGCCGGTGACTTCGGCCGTCGAAATGAGGAACCTTGCAGGGCCGGTGAAGCGGGCGACGGTCACCGTCTCGTTGGACGGCATCAGGACCTGGAGCACCGCGCCTTCGTTGGTCTCGAGGTGGTTGCGGATGATGTAGGGCGAGGCAGGCCCGTTTGCTCCTTTCATCTTTGTGGCCGACACGCAATGGGCGTGGATCACCTCGTTGCGGCTGGTGTCGAACACCGGATCGGAGACGAAGCCCGGCATGCCCGAGTAGGAGGTCACCAGCATCTGGGTGATGGTGGAATCCAGGTCCGCCTCGCACACCCCGTACAGGCCGGCGTCATTGAACTTCGACCAGGCGATGCAGGGATAGCCGGGAAGGGTGTTGGCGGCCAGCGTGCCGAAGCAGTCGATGGTGAGGGCGTTGGCCTTCTCCTGTTTCAGCATGTTATGGAGCGCCAGGTAGAAGCGCAGCCCGTCGAGGATTTCCTTGGGCGAGGGTTCCACCACTCGGAGGGCGCCGCGCACGAACTCGTCGGCTTCTTTCCTCGCCTCGCGCTCGTCGACGGCGTGGAAGGCGTCCTTGAACTCAGGGCCCGTGAAGAACTTGAATGACATGCCAAAGTGCTTCGTGAAGGCGCCGGCCGATTTCTGCCGGTTCGCCGGCGTGGCGTCGCCGACGAGCACTTTGCTCTTACGAAGGTGGCGGGCGGTGCGGAAGGCCCGCATGTACGGGTCGAGGTCGCCATAGCTGGAACTGGCGATCACATCGAGCTTCTTGCCTTGCCTCCGCAGGCCGGCGATGGCCGACCAGGCGTGGGTGGCGTACGGACGCGAGAAGAACAGGCCAGGCACTTCGAGGGAATCCGCCATGGCGCCGAGCGGCGGGGTCGGCTGCATCAGTGGAATCATCAGGACGCCGTCGATATCGCCCATTTTCGCCAGCCACGGGCGGACTTCCTCCGCCGTGCGGATCAACTCGCCGCCTGTGAAGCGAACGTTGGCGGCGTGCTTGCGTTGGATTTCAGCTAATCGGGCCTCTATTTCCTGAATATCTCGCGAGACGTCGAGAGTGGGCTTGGGCCAATAGGACTTGTCTCCGGCGAGGTAGACTCTGGCGACGGCGGCAGGTTCGTTCCAGGGCATCGAGGCCGCCCATTCGTCGGCGCCCGACTGGAGAGAGAAAGGGATGCCACAGAGCGCAAGCCCGAACTGGCGCCGGCTCAGCGGCAATGCAGTGTTCGGCATGAGTCCTCCTGTATTACTGATACCACCGGCGCAGCTCGTCTGGTTTGCACTCGCGGGCCTGAAGGCCACCGCAGTTCAAATCTCCAAGCCCTTGCGGGACGATTCGGCCACCTCAGGCCCTGGACAGGAAGGAGCAATTCCTCGTAAACTTGGGGTGTCGCCGCTGAGCGGGAGTAATTCAGTGGTAGAATGCCAGCTTCCCAAGCTGGACGTC
>CAZACK010000085.1:6444-23001 GCA_964483455.1 uncultured Solibacteraceae bacterium | reverse complement strand
GACGCGATGGAAGGCCCGACGCCGGTCTCGGCGCTGATCCACGCGGCGACGATGGTCACCGCCGGCGTGTACATGGTGGCGAGGTGCTCGGCGGTCTACCTGCACGCGCCGCTCGCTCTGGATGCAGTGGCGGTGATCGGGCTGCTGACGGCGGTGTTCTCGGCCACCATCGGGCTGACGCAGCATGACATCAAACGCGTTTTCGCTTACTCCACCGTCTCGCAGCTCGGCTACATGTTTCTCGGCCTCGGCGCGGGAGCTTTCTCGGCGGGCATCTTCCACCTGGTGACGCACTCGTTCTTTAAGGCGCTGCTGTTCCTGGGGGCAGGGAGCGCGATCCACGCCCTGAGCGGAGAGCAGGACCTGCGGAACATGGGCGGCCTGCGGAAGCACACCCCATACACGTTCCTGACGCTGCTCTGCGCCGCCGTCGCCATCGCCGGCGTGCCGCCGTTCTCGGGATTCCACAGCAAGGATGCGATCCTGCTGGCGGCCCATCAACACGCGCCGTGGATGTACTGGGTGGGAGTGATCACGGCGGCGATGACGGCGTTTTACGTGTTCCGCGCAATCTTTCTCGCGTTTTTCGGCTCGCCGCGCGGCCATCATCACCCGCATGAATCGCCGGCGGTGATGATCCTGCCGCTGGCGGCGCTGGCGGCGCTCTCGCTGGCCGGCGGCTACATCAACGTGCCGCACTGGCTGGCGCCGATGTTCCCGCAGGCCGAGGAGGGGCACGATTTCGTGCTCGTGGCGATCTCGGTGGCCGCGGGTCTCGGCGGCATCCTGCTCGCGTATCTTTTCTATGTCGCCAGGCCCGGCCTGGCGGACCGGCTGGCGAACCTCCTCGGCGGGCTGTACCGCCTTGTCTACAACAAGTACTTCGTGGATGAGATCTACGGGGCGGTGGTGGTGAAGCCGGTGGTGGACGGCTCGACCAAGGTGTTGTGGCGCGGAGTGGATGTGGGAGTGATCGACGGCGCCGTGGACGGCATCGGCGCCCGGGCGCGCGGAATCGGCGGCGTACTGCGGCAGTTCCAATCCGGCAACATCCGCAGCTATGCCGCCTGGGTGGTGGCCGGCTCGGTGCTGGTGCTGGTGGCATTCGCCTTTTTGGGAGGCGGGCGATGAACCTGCTCGACGTTTGCCTCGCGCTCCCGGCGGCCGGATTCCTGGCGGCGCTGTTCATCCCGCGCGACAAGCCAGGCTGGAGCCGCGGGTTCGCGCTGGCGTTGTCGGTGGTGGTGTTCGCGGCGTCGGTGGGGCTCGTGCCGGCTGTCCGCGGCGGGGCGGGCTATCAGTTCGTCACCGAAGTTCCGTGGATCGCCTCGCCCGCCATCCGCTATCACACCGGCATCGACGGCATCAGTCTTTGGCTTGTCCTGCTATCGACGCTGCTGACGCCGGTCGCGGTGCTGATTTCCTGGACGTACATCGACAAGCGGGTCAAGGAGTTCTACGCATTCTTGCTGCTGATGGAGTGCGGCCTGATCGGCGTGTTCGTCGCTCTCGACCTGTTCCTGTTCTACGTGTTCTGGGAGGTGTCGCTGGTGCCGATGTACTTCCTGATCGGCATCTGGGGGCACGAGCGTCGAATTTACGCGGCTGTCAAGTTCTTCCTGTACACGATGGCGGGATCGGTGTTGATGCTGGCGGCGATGATCTGGCTGTACACGCGGGCGGAAACGTTCGACTACCCGACGCTGCTCGCGCGGCTGTCGAGCGGCCGGCTGATGCTCGATTCCACCGAGGAACTGCTGCTTTTCCTGGCGTTCTTCTTCGCGTTCGCGATCAAGGTGCCCCTGTTTCCGCTGCACACCTGGCTGCCGGACGCGCATGTCGAGGCGCCCACCGCCGGCTCGGTCATCCTGGCCTCGGTCATGCTGAAGATGGGAACTTACGGCATCCTGCGGTACTGTCTTCCGCTGTTTCCGCAAGCTTCGCGGGAGGCGGCCCCATGGGTGGTTGGGCTGGCGATCGTCGGGATTATTTATGGCGCGCTGGTGGCGATGGTGCAGCCGAACATGAAGAAGCTGGTGGCGTACTCCTCGGTGAGCCATCTCGGATTCGTGGTGCTGGGGATCTTCACGTTCACGCAGTGGGGCCTGGACGGAGCGGTGTACCAGATGCTGAATCACGGGATTTCGACGGGCGCGCTGTTCATGCTGGTCGGGTACCTGTACGAGCGGCGGCACTCGCTGGAGATCGCCGCTTACGGAGGAGTGGCCACGCCCGCACCCTGGCTGTCCGCGGTGTTCCTCATCACGACGCTGGCCAGCATCGGCTTGCCGACGCTGAACAACTTCGTCGGCGAGTATCTCGTGCTGCAAGGAACGGCGATGGTGAATTTCCGCTGGGCGATTTACGCGGCTATCGGAGTGATCCTCTCGGCGTGCTACATGCTGTGGCTGTACCAGCGGGCGTTTTTCGGGGCGGCGCCGGAGGAGGTGCAGGCGCACGTCAGCGACATGAATTTTCGAGAGTGGGCGGCGATGCTGCCGATGCTGGTCCTTATGGTGTGGATGGGAACGGCCACGCAGACGTTTCTGCCGCCAATCAGCGCCGCTAACGCGCGCATCTTGCGCCAGACGCAACAGAATGTGGATTTCCACGTGGAGAGACGTACTCCCGCTCCCTGGGGAGCTGGGAAGGAAATCTTGGCCGCCGATAAACGCCGATGAAGAGAACCAGCCCAATGCGCAGTCGTTTGCTGCTCTGTGAGCCATCGGCGTTCATCGGCGTTCATCGGCGGCGAACAATTGCTTGCCCATGTCCTGCCGGCCGCGGCGTGTTGCGAGGTGCGGACCATGCCCGCTGATTTCATCCCGAGTTCGGCGGAGATCCTCCGCATCCTGCCGGAGATTCTGCTGACCGTGGTCGGCACGCTGGTGATGGTCCTGGAGGGCGTGAGCGGCAGGCACGCGCGCGGCTGGCTGGGCGCGTTTTCGCTGGCCGGCCTGGCCGCGGCCCTTTGGGCTGCGGTGGCGGCACAGGCCACCCCCGGAACGGCGTTCCAGGGCATGCTGGTGATCGACGGATTCGCGACCTTCTTCCGGGTGCTGGTGATCGCGGTCGGGCTGCTGACGCTGCTGTGCTCGTTTGCGTACTTGCGCCGCGAGCAGGCCGAGTCAGGCGAGTACTACGCGCTCGTGCTGTTCTCGATCGCCGGCCAGTGCGTGATGGCGACGGCCAACGAGTTGATCATGATTTTCGTCGGCCTGGAGATCTCGTCGATCGCCAGCTACATCCTGGCGGGCTTCCTGCGGGACGACCGGCGGGCGAACGAGTCGGCGCTGAAGTATTTCCTTCTGGGATCGTTCGCCACCGCGTTCTTTCTGTACGGCATCGCCTGGATTTACGGGATGACCGGGACCACGAACTTGGCGGTGATTCGCGAAGCGTTAGGCGGGCCGGATCCGGCGGCTCCGGGATTTCTGGCGGCGGTGGCGGCGGCGCTGATGTTCGTCGGGCTGGCGTTTAAGGTCTCCGCCTGGCCGTTTCAGGTTTGGGCGCCGGATGTGTACCAGGGTGCGCCCGTGCCGGTGACGGCGTTCCTCTCGGCCGGCCCGAAGGCCGCCGCGTTCGCGGTGCTGCTGCGCGTTTTCATGACGGCGTTCGAGCCGATCGGCCATCGCTGGGAGCCTTTCGTGTGGGGGTCGGCGCTGCTGACGATGATCGTCGGCAACTTCGCCGCGCTCACGCAGTCCAACGTCAAGCGCCTGCTGGCGTACAGCTCGATCGCCCACGCCGGCTACGTTCTGGTGGCGGTGACCGCGCATACCGAGGTGGGCACGGCGGCGGCGATGTTCTACCTGGCGGCCTACGCCCTGATGAACATCGGTGCGTTCGCGGTGGTGGCGCACTTCTCGCGGAAAGGGGAGCGGTATCTCGAAGTGCAGGACCTGGCGGGCCTCGGCGCGCGCCAGCCGGCGACCGCCGCCCTGCTGTCGCTGTTCCTGCTGTCGCTGATCGGCGTGCCGCTTACCGGCGGGTTTTTCGGCAAGTTCTACATCTTCCGGGCGGCGCTGGACGCCGGCCTCGTCTGGCTGACGGTGTTGGGACTCCTGAACAGCGCAGTGGCCGCCTACTACTACCTGCGGATCATCGTGGTGATGTACATGCACGAGCCGGGCGAGGCGGCGGAAGGGCTCACCGCGCCGTCATCCGGGTTGAAGGCGGCGCTGTGGAGTTCGGCGGCGGGAACGCTGCTGCTCGGGATCTTCCCCTCGGTTGTCTTGGGCTTTGTGAGCCGGTCGGCGGCAATGGTCCGATAACGGGCTCAAGGACGGGGCGCGGGCCTTGAGCTTCCCTGCACCTTGAGCGGGTAGGCGGTGGGATTGGACCATGCCACCACTTTGCCATCCCGGAAGTGCACTTTCGAGGCCCCGTAGTGCCAGACGTCGTCGCGCAAGGCGCCCGGAGTTCCATGCACGGCGGCCACCTCGTCCTTGGTCGATCCGATTTGAATGCGCTCCGCTCGGACCTTGGTCGACGGCGCCAGCCTGACTTTGAGCGCCGACCCCTTCGCCACGTGCCATCCCGTCACGCGACCCTCGCGGAAGAACACGAGTGAGTTGCCGTATTGCCAGGTGGACTCGGCGCGAAGGGTCGGTCGGCCCTGAATCCGTTCCACGTCCGCTTTCGTCGAGCCGAGGGTGATGTGCGTTGCCGGCTTGGTCAGAATCGGCACGGGCGGTCCCGCGCCCGGACCCGCAACCCAGCTCACGACCCCGATAAGAACCAGCACGCAGACCGCCCCGATGAGGAAATCGTCCGATATGCTTCGTCTCCTTACCAGCGCCGGCTGGAGTTCCCGTCGCCAGGCGAACGGCGCTTCCCATCGAAACGGGTCACGCGGCATCGTGTGATGTTCCCAAACTGCTCGGGTATGCACTGAAATGGGCGCTCAACATCCTTTGCGCTCCTACTCCTCTATCGTAGGGCGCTTAAGGGAATCCGGAACAGATCATGATGCGGCGGCGCCATGGACTTTGTACTAGGAGCGGGGTCCAAATCTTCTAGTACTGCCGTTTAGAAATGGTCTTTGAGAGCCGCGAATTGATCGAGCAATAGGAGTCTGCCATCGGCTGACCGGATCTCCTCCCGTTCCAAGGTCCAGGTGTGGTCGTGGGGAATGAAGACGGCATTCAAGCCTGCTTCGAGCGCTGGATTGATGTCCGACTTCGGGGAGTTGCCGATCATCCAGGTCGCCTCCGCGGCGAACCCTAACTCAGACACAAGGACCCGATACGCCGCTGCATCTTTTTCTTTCACGATCGTGGCCGCCTGGAAGTACGGACGAAGGCCGGACCGGTCCAGCTTGAGCTTCTGCTCATCCGGATGTCCCTTGGTGAAAAGAACCAGATCATGGCGGGTGCTGAGATACTGAAGTGTCTCCTCGACCCCGTCGATAACCTCCATCGGGTGGTCGAGCAGTCTTTCGCCGAACCCCATCACGCGGCTCAGGTCCTCCTCGGAAATGCGCCGCTCGGCGAGGCGCCGGTAACATTCGCCCAGGTTCCGGGCAAAGTTCAAAGAGCCGTATCCGTGAATCTTGTTGTTGGCCACCTCGATTTCATCGAGCACCGCGCGGATCTCCGCCGCCGTCAGATGCGAGTGATCAAGGTAGTCGACAAACTCCTCGAACGCGCGCTCGAAGAAGATGTTGTTTTCCCACAGCGTGTCGTCGGCATCGACAATCAGGTGTTGTCTCACGGCCTCAGGGTCGATCCCGCTCCCCCAGCATGGGATCAGACTCATGCTAACATGATGGCGTTCCAGCGCCGGAACGGCGACGCCGATGATCCTCAAGCTGAAGCGAACTCCGGGGATTTACCTCGTCGGGTTCATGGCCTGTGGCAAGACCGTCATCGGCGAGCGCCTGGCGGACAGGCTGGGCTGGGGATTCGCGGACACGGACCGCGACATCGAAGCCGAACAGGGCTGCACGATCCAGGAGATCTTCGACACCAAAGGCGAGGAAGAGTTCCGCCGGCTGGAGGCGGAGGCCATTCAGAAACGGGTACACATGGTCGGGCGGGGGCATCCGCTGGTGGTGGCGTTGGGGGGCGGGGCCTTTGTGCGGCGCGCAAACTACGAACTCCTGGAGGAGAATGGCGTCACCATCTGGCTCGATTGCCCGTTCTCCATCATTCGCGCCCGGGTGGGTCCGACGACGAATCGTCCCCTGGCGCGCGACCCCAAGAAGTTCGAGGTTCTCTACTACACGCGGCGCGAAATCTACGCGCGGGCCGATTATCACGTGACGATCACCGGCGACGATCCGGAGGTTGCGGTGGACGGGGTCATGAGGCTGCCCCTGTTTTGACGGATGGCCGTGAACCGCCTATCGAGCCGCGCTGAACCAGCGTTGCGGAAGCGGGCGCTCGACGTTTTCAGAGCAGCGCTCCGGGCGGCGGACCCGGCAGAGGCGGTGCTGCGCCACCTCCGCGTCGAGCGCGGCTCGCTGACCGCCGGCGGCCGGCGTTACCGCTTGGACTCCTTCCGGCGGGTTTACGTGATCGGCGCGGGCAAGGCCGGGGCAGCCATGGCCCGCGCGGTGGAGCGTCTTTTAGGTTGCCGGATCAGTGCCGGATTGCTCAATGTCAAGTACGGCCACACGGCGAAGCTTCGCCGGATCGAGCTGAATGAATGCGGGCATCCGGTTCCGGACCAGGCCGGAGTGGAAGGCGCGCGCCGGATCGCCGAACTGGCGCGGCAGGCCGGCAAAGACGACCTGGTGATCTGCCTGGTGTCGGGAGGGGCTTCGGCGCTGATGCCCGCTCCGGCGCCCCCGGTCACGCTCGAAGAGAAGCAGGAGACAACGCGCCTCCTGCTCGCCTGCGGCGCCAGCATTCACGAAATCAACGCCGTCCGCAAGCACATCTCGCTGGTGAAAGGGGGACAACTGGCGCGGCTGGCTTCTCCGGCGACGGTGCTCTCGTTGCTGCTTTCCGACGTCATTGGCGACGACCTCGACGTGATCGGTTCGGGACCCACCGCGCCGGACGCCTCGACGTTCGCCTCGGCGCAAGGCGTGCTGGCGAAGTATCAACTGGTGGACCGAGTGCCGAGGTCCGTGTCCGAAAGGCTACGGCAAGGCATGGCCAGTGCGATCCCGGAAACGCCCAAAGCCTCGGATGAGGTGTTCCGCAAGGTCCGGAACCTGATCGTCGGAAGCAACCGCCTGGCGGTGGATGCGGCCGCCGCGCGAGCCCGAAAGCTCGGGCTCCGTCCGATCGTCCTGTCCACGTTCGTCGAGGGCGAAACGCGCGAGGTGGCGCGCGTGCACGCGGCTGTCGCCAAGGAGATCCTGGCCGCCGGGCGTCCTGTGCGGCCGCCGGCCTGCGTCATTTCGGGCGGCGAGACCACCGTCACGCTTCGCGGCAGCGGGCTCGGCGGAAGGAACCAGGAGTTCGTGCTGGCGGCCGCCATCGACCTGGAAAACGCATCCGGAGTCGTCGTCTTGAGCGCCGGCACCGACGGCACCGACGGGCCCACCGACGCCGCCGGCGCCATCGCCGACAGGGACACGATACGCCGGGCGCGGGCGCTTGGTCTGGACGCCGTGAAGTACCTGGCCGCGAATGATTCCTACCACTTCTTCGATCCGCTGGGCGACCTCATCCGTACCGGGCCGACGAACACCAACGTCATGGACATCCGGCTGGTGCTGGTTGGAGGATAGAGCCACTTGGGCTTTTGGCGGGACGAGGTGATTGACTTTGCGACCGATCAGCAGACGCGTCTTCACGTCGAGGAACAGGTGCGATGGATCGAGCGCGAGCCTCGCAATCCAAGGCCATACTTCAACCTCGCGCAATTGCACCGTGTGCAGCGGATGGACGGCGAGCAGACTGGCGCTGCTGCTGGAGGCGGTGCGGCTCGGTGAATCGTTCGCGGATGCGCATGTAGCGCTGACCGAAATCTACGCCGTCGCCGAAGACTATCGGGCGGCGTGGAGGCACGCCCGCGCCGCAGAGCGCGGCGGCAACCGCAACGGAGTGGACCTGCTCGAGCGCCACCACATTGCGGAATGCTGAAAGGGGGCTGCTAGCGCCCCTCGGACACGGGGCGAAACACATACCGCCAGCGCCCCACGCCCTTTGTGGCCGTGCCCTCCGCCAGGGGCCGCAAAATCACCCTCTGGGGTTGAGCCTTGTACCCGCCAGGCAGGTAGCCGATCGACAGATGCGCCGCCGGGACACGGAACGGTGCATGGGCCTGGCTCTCCGCGTCCGGCGCCGACGGCGGCAATATCATGCGATTTCCGTCCGAAGGCTCGTCAAAGAATGCGGGAGAGTCGTCCTCTCCCACGGCCAGCAGCCAAGGGCCGTTGAAAAAGATCACTCCGCCGCTGAGCGCGCGCTCTGTTCTCGTCCTGAGGCGGTACCGGAGCTCGAACACCTGGCCCACCGGCCACGAACCTCGCAGGCGCAGATACCCGCCTTCGAAAGCTGGCCGTGTCGAGGCCGGCTTGCCAACGACCTCGATGTTTTCGGCCCATGCCGGCAGGCGAACGGCAAGTTCCAGAGGCGCCGCGGCCTTGCCGAGCAGAGAGAGCCGAACGGCGGCGGTCGACTCCAGATCCGCGCGCGCTTCGACCGTCCGGCCGTCCGCCTCGCCTCGGGCATCGACCGGCAGATCGTAGTACAAAATCCCACTTGACGAGCGGAACGCCGACTCCCGCACGTCCCGGAATGTCCGGAGACCGTGGAGGGTGCAACACCACCACGCCCTCACCACGGGTGGAGCAAATCCATCGGGAGTGAGATTGCGATGCCCGAAGTCGCCGCTTGCCAGTTGGCTGAAAGCGAACCCGCTGAACCAGATTCGCTCGGCGGCTTCGAGATAGCGCAGCCTGCCTGTCTCGCGCCACAGGGCAAGGTTGAGCCGCAGCCAATCCGCCACCGCACAGCCCTCATCGCGCTGGTTTGCCGGTCGGAACAATTCCGGGATTGTGCCGGTCGGCAACACGTCGCCCGAGGCGTTCAACATCCGCCAGCTTTCCTCGACCCGGCTCAGATGGCCTCCGCTGGGATCCAATCGGTGGAGTTCCAGCAGGCCCCGCAGCGAAGTCAGGTAACCATGGGAGTGCTGTTTCGCTTGCTTCCGCACACGGGGGGCGATATCGCGGGCCAGGTCCAGGTACCGGGCATCCGAGGTTGCCCGGACAAGGGCGCAGAGGCCCTCGATGATCTGAGTCCAACAGATGTAGCCGGCGGCGCCCCTGTCGCCGAAGCGCCAGGCCACGGCCCGAGATTGATACATCGGCGCCACGGCGAGGAAGTAGTCGCCGAGCCGCCGGGCGGCGGCGAGGGCAGCGGCATCCCGGCTGACCGAGTAGTACTCCATCAGGCCGATCAGCAGCCGGCCGTTGCCCCACAAGAGCGCGAGGTGGTCGTCGCTAATGCTCGTCCAGGGAACAAGCCAGGAGGCCGGGAAGCCCGCATGGTCGGGCTCGCCGAGAGGAGATCCGAAATAGCCCGCCGGCCTCTGGCGGCCGACGATGGCGGCGGCCAACGCCCGCAGCTTTCCAAACTCCGGGTCGGCGGGATCGAGGGCCAGGGACAGCGCCCCGAGGTAACGGCCGCTCAGGTCTCCACTGTAATTCGTGAACCGGCGATCTCCGCCTCCGAGGTCGGCCAGCAGCAGTTCCTTGGTGTAGTAAGGCGGGCCGCCCCGCAGCACACGGCGCCTGCTCAGTTCCTCTTGCTCGCGCAAGCCGGCTGTCAGGAGGCAGGCCGCGATGGGGATAGCGATCAGAAGTCTTGGCACGAAAAAATGGTCGTGACTATTAGAATATGCCCCATTCCGACGTTCAAGTTGGGCATCGGACTTGTGAGCATGGCGCGCGACTGAGGCATGGATACCGGAAATCGTGCCATTGTTCTGGCCGCGCACACTGGTCCGGTCATCCGGTTCTTGCTTCTTCCAGCGGCGTCTCCGCCAGGAGCCTGGCGTGCTGGACGAGTTCGTCCACCTGCTCGCCGCGGACCCCCTGCTCCAAGAGCGTCTGGAAATTCCGCCTCACTGCCACTCCCTCCAATTCCAAACAGTCCGTGTGATGCAACGCCTAATGATAGATGGTTGGTTGGTTCATCGATTGGTCGGTTAGTTGTGGTAGTGAAGGCTTTCCACCAGGTGCGGATCCCGCACCGGAACTTCAGCCGCCTGCTGGAAGGCGCGCCGGAACACGAGTGCGAAGACCCCGACGGCGCCGAGCATCAAGCCCATCTCCCACAAGCCGAACCGGGGATTCAGCCCCACCGTCGGCGGGTAGATCATCAGGTACAGGTCCAGCCAGCGCCCGACGAGAACCACCACCGCCACCCTCGCGAGGACCGCCGGGTTGCGCTTGGTGCGCCTCGGCAGCAGCAACAGGAACGGAATCCCCCAGTTCAGAAACACGTTGAGAAAGAACAGCGGGTGCCAGTAGTGATGCTGACGGTACACATAGTACACGGACTCCTCGGTGATGTTCGCGTACCAGATCAGCATGTACTGGCTGAACCAGATGTACATCCAGAAGGTGCAGAATGCGAACAGCAGCTTGCCGAGGTCGTGGAAATGCTCTTCGTTGACGAAGTCCCGCAGCGGGCCGGCGCGACGCAGCCAGGCGGCGAGGACGATCAGCACCGCCAAGCCCGAGGAGAACAGGCCGGCGAAGTTATATACGCCGAAAATCGTGCTGTACCAGTGCGGCTCGAGCGACATGATCCAGTCGTAACTGGCCAGCCACACGGTGACCGCGAAGACGATGAGGAAGACGACCGAGAGCCGGATGTTGCGGCGCGTGTGGCCGGCGTTCCCGTCCTGGTCCTGGCGGCGCGAGGTCTTCACGATGACGGCGGCAAAGATGATCCAGAGAAGGATGTAGAGAGCTGCGCGGCCGAGAAAGAAAGGGAAGTTGAGCCACAGGTCCTTGAATCCGCCGACATGTTCGTGGCCCGCGGTCCAGGGATACAGCGTAGGCCGGAAGATGAGAACGGCCGCGAGGCCGGCCGCGCCGAACGGCAGAATGGCCGACATCGCCTCGGGCACTCTCCGGAACGCGACGCTCCAGCCGCCCCCGCTGGCATACTGGAGCGCGACGAAGAAGATGCCGGCCAGCCCGACGCCGATCAGCGCATAGCTCACCAGCAGCAGCCCCGGCCAGATCCGCTCCGGCGCGATCAGCAGCCCGGCGGCCAAGGTCGCCGCGCCCGCGAGGGCGAATATCCGGAGGGCGCGGCTGTTGTTAGTAAGATTCATGGCGTCTTGCTCCGTTGCATCGTCCGGACATACGCGATGACCCGCCACCGGTCTTCCTCCGAGAGCTGGCTCGCGTAGCCCGGCATGTTCTTTTGCCCGAAGGTCAGGATGTGAAACATCCGGCCGTCCTTCAGGCTCACGGTCTTCTCGGCGCGCAGGTTGGGCGGCGCCGGATAGCCGCGCAGGACCACCGGGCCATCCCCGTTGCCGGTGGCCCCGTGGCACGGCAGGCAGAAGGTCTGATAGACGAACGCGCCCCGCTCCTTCGGGTCCGGACCATCGAGCGGATTCTTCAGCTCTTCGCCGGCCCGCACGGCGTCTTCCGGCGACGGCCCAAAAACCGGCCGCCGGAAGCCGCGCGCGATCGTCCCGGCGACAGGCGCCTGTAGTGTCTTCCCATCGGCGAAGTTCGGATTCGGAGCGTAGGCGTCGTACGCTGTGGAGTGAACCATTTCCGGCAGGAATTCGGAGTTGGGCTCCTTCGGGTCGTGCCGGACGAGGAAGTTCGCGGCCACCGCGCCCAGCAGCAGAACCAGAAGCGCTGGATTCACGCGAGTCACGGAAGAACCTCCACAACCCGCTCCTCCACCTGCACCGCGTTGTAACCCTCCATCATCTGTTTCACGCGGCGCGTGTCGAAGGCGGCGTCGGCCTGCTCGACCACGAGCGCAAAGCGGTCATTGGTGACGCCGGCGGCCACCAGCTTGGCCCTGCGCCCTGGAAACAATCGCGAAACCAGGAAAAACGCGGCTACCGTCGACAGGCCGGCAAACAGCACCATCACCTCGAAGGTGATCGGGACAAAAGCCGGCAGCGAGTTCCAGGGCTTGCCGCCGACGTTCACCGGCCAGTCAACGGCCGCCGTCCAGATCTCGAACCACAGCTTCAGGATCGCGCCCGTTGCTCCCGCAATCAGGCATACGCGCGACAGACGGGACGGCGACAGCCCCATCGCCCGGTCCATGCCGTGGACGGCGTATGGGGCATAGACATCGACGATCTTCATCCCGGCCGACCGTGCGGCCCGCGTCATGGCCAGGATATCCTCCTCGCGCTCGAAGACGCCCACCAGCAGACGCCGGCTCATCTGTCCGCCTCCCCGGCGCTTCCGCGCCCGTAGCTCAACACCCCTTTGACCTCGCCCATCGCGATCACCGGCAGGAACCGGCAGAACAGCAGGAAACCCGTGAAGAACAGCCCGAAGCTGCCGGCCAGCGTCGCCAGCTCGATCAGCGTCGGCGCGTAACCCGACCAGTTGGCAGGCAGGTAGTCCCGGTGCAGGGAGGTCACGATGATCACGAACCGCTCGAACCACATGCCCACGTTGACGAGGATCGAGATCAGAAAGACGAGGCCGAGGCGCGTCCGGATCCTCCGGAACCAGAGCAACTGCGGGACGACGACGTTGCAGCTCACCATCACCAGGTACGCCCAGCCGAACGTGCCGAACGCGCGGTTCAGGAACGCAAACTCCTCGTAATGGTTTCCCGAATACTGCGCGGTGAAGAATTCGGTGAGGTAGGCGAGCGCCACCATCAGGCTGGTGACGATCACCAGCTTGGACATGATCTCGACGTGGCGCACCGTGATGTAGTCCTCGAGGCCCATCACCTTGCGGGCGACAATCATCAGCGTCAGCACCATCGCCATTCCGGAGAAAATCGCCCCCGCCACGAAGTACGGCGGGAAGATCGTCGCGTGCCAGCCCGGAATGACGGAAGTCGCGAAGTCCCAGCTCACGATGGTGTGCACCGACACCACCAGCGGCGTCGCCAGGCCGGCCAGCAGCAGGTACACCATTTCGTAGCGGTGCCAGGCGCGATAGGAGCCGTCCCAGCCCAGGCTGAAAATCTCATAGAGCCGCCGCTTCCGCCCCGATGTCAGTCGGTCGCGAACCGTGGCCAGATCGGGGATCAGGCCGACATACCAGAATGTCAGCGAGATGATGAAGTACGTCGAGATCGCGAAGGCGTCCCAGGCCAGCGGCGAGCGGAAATTGATCCACAGCGGCCCGCGGAAGTTCGGGTAAGGGAAGATCCAGTAGGCCAGCCACGGACGGCCCATGTGAATCACCGGGAAAATGCCGGCGCACATCACGGCGAACAGCGTCATCGCCTCAGCCGAACGGTTGACCGACGTCCGCCACCGCTGGCGCAGCAGAAACAGAATGGCCGAGATCAGCGTGCCGGCGTGCCCGATGCCGATCCAGAACACGAAGTTCGTGATGTCGAACGCCCAGCCGACCGTGTTGTTGAGACCCCAGGTGCCGATGCCGGTCGCCGTCTGGTAGCTGACGGCCGCCACGCCGAGGCCGAGCAACGTGAGCGCCGCCAGAAATCCGGCCCACCAAAGCGCGCCCGCCCGGCGCTCCATCGGGCGGCACACATCGTCGGTGACCTGCGCCAGTCTCTTGTCGCCGGCGATCAGTGGCCCGCTGAGAACGGAGCTGGTTTCAGCCATGGCGCTCTCCTGTTTCTTCGGCCGGACGGTTTCGCACCACCCGCAGATAACCCACCGACGGACGCACGTTGATTTCCTCCAGGACCCGGTAGCGGCGCTTGGCCCGCATCAGCAGCGAGACGCGGCTCTTCGGATCGTTCAAATCGCCGAAGGTGATCGCTTTGGCCGGGCAGGATTGCTGGCAGGCGGTCTGGATCTCGCCGTCGCGCAGGCGCTCGCCCCGGCGCTTGGCTTCGATCTTCGCCTCCTGGATCCGCTGCACGCAGAACGTGCACTTCTCCATCACGCCCCGCGAACGAACGGTGACGTCGGGGTTCAGAACCATGTTCGCCAGCTTGTCCTCGCGCGCGTATTCGAACCAGTTGAAGCGCCGCGCCTTGTACGGACAGTTGTTGGCGCAATACCGGGTGCCGACGCAGCGGTTGTAAACCTGCTGATTCAGTCCTTCCTCGCTGTGCACCGTCGCCAGCACCGGGCAGACCGTCTCGCAAGGGGCGTGCTCGCATTGCTGGCACATCATCGGCTGGTGCGCCACCTCGACCGATCCCGCCGCCTCGGAGTAGTAGCGGTCGATTCGCAGCCAGTGCATCTCCCGGTTGCGCCGCACTTCGTCCTTGCCGACCACCGGGACGTTGTTCTCGACCTGACAGGCGATGACACAGGCCGAGCAGCCGGTGCAGGCGCTGAGGTCCACGACCATTGCCCACCGGTGGTTTGGGAACGCATGGTCCGGCGGCCATAGCTCAAGTTCCGGTCCTCGCGACGGTGGGGGCAGCTTGCCAAGATCAGCCAGCGCCACTTCGCGCACGATCGGCCGGATCCCGCCCGACGCCGGCGCCAGGTGTTTGGGCACGGACAGCGAGTGGTGTTCCTGCGTGCAGGCCAGCGGATGTTTCCGGTTCGTTCGAGAGACCACCACCCCGCTCCGCGCGTAGCGCAGGACGCCGGAGGCAAACTCGAGCATCGGAGCCGCGTTTTGCCCGACGAGCCCGTTCTCGCCGACGCTCGGCCCCCCGCCCAGCCACCAGCGGGAAAGCTTCGAGAAGCGCCCGGAGCCCTGGTTGCCGTAGCCGAGCGCAACCGCCACGACTTCCTCGTGCTGTCCGGGCTGAACCACCACCGGAAGCGAAAGCTGCCGGCCCGCAACCTCCAGCCGAACCACGTCCCCCTGCGCGACGCCCAGCCGGCTCGCTGCCGCCGGCGCCAGGCAGGCGTAATTGTCCCAGGTCACTTTCGTGACCGGATCCGGCAGTTCCTGAAGCCAGGGGTTGTAGGCATGACGGCCGTCCGGCATGCCGGGTTTGGCGTAAAGCACGAGATCGAACGCTCCCCGGGAAGCGGCCTCCACCGGCGGCGGCGGCCGGAGCGGCGCCGTCCGGCTCCGCCCCGCCGTCCGGGCCGGTTCGACGACGGCGTAGCCGTCGTGCACCGCCCGTTCCCAAAACTTCTCGAAGTCCGCTTCAACAGACTGGCGCGGAAAGACCCGCTCGCGCCATGAGGCGCGCAGAATCTCGTAGGCGGACTGCGGCGAGCCGCTCCAGCCGGCAAGGCTCTCGACGAGCGGCCTCCCTCCGCCGAGCGGTTGGATCGCCGGCTGGAACAGGCTGAGGGTTCCGCTGACCGGCTCGGCGTCCCCCCAGCTTTCGAGCGGGTGGCGGTCGGGGCACACATAGTGGGCGGCCGCGGCCGTCTCATCCATCCGCTCGGCGAAGCTGACGATCAGCGGAACCGCGCGCAGCGCCTCGCCGCCCGGCAGATCGTACACCGGGTTGGCGCCCCAGACCAACAGGGCCGACACTCGGCCCGAGGCCGCCTCGCGCAGCAGCTCTTCGGTCTCGTGGTCGTTTCCCCGCCGCTGGAGCGACGGGCGATCGAGGTCCAACGTCGCGCCGTAGTTGCCGAGCGACTGGTTGATGCGGTTGCAGGCCTCCTGCGCCGCCGCATCCTGGAGCCCGCAGACCACCAGACTGCGCCCGCGCGCCTGCCGGAGCCTCTCGGCAAGCAGGCCGGCGTCGCCCCCGGCCGGTCCTTTGTCGATCTGCGCGGCCAGCTCGATCAACAGCGCGGCCACTTCGGCCGGCTTGCGCACAAAACGCCGGTCCGCCTTGCTCCCCGTCAGCGACAGCCGCGGCTCAATCTGCGCGTGCCAGGAGAACCGGCCCGCCTCCGGGTTGCGGCCGGCCATGTAACCGGCAGTGGACTCGACCGGAGAAATCCAGGCGCCGAGAAAATCCGCGTCGAAGCTGACGATCACCTCGGCGCGATCGAACCGGTAGCGCGGGACGGCGCGGACCCCGTGCGTCCGCTCATGGGCGTCGAGAATCGCCGAACACGACAAAGCGTCGTATTCGACGTGGCGCGCGTCCCGAAACCGCTCAAGGAAGCCCGAGATCGCCGCCCGAATCGTCGGACTGGTGACGGTGCCGGTCAGAAACCGCACCGCCCCGCCGTCCCGCCCGAGCGCCTCCAGCCGCGCGCCGAGCTCGCGATCGATCGCCGCCCAACTCGTCTGCTTGCCGCCGCGGAGCGGCTGGCGGAATCGCAGGCTGTCGTACAAGCCGAGAATGCTCGCCTGGCCGGCGGCGCACAGCCCGCCGCGAGAGACCGGGTGTTCGGGATTGCCTTCGAGCTTGATCGGCCGGCCGTCGCGGGTCTTCACCAACACGCCGCAGCCGGCGGCGCAGCCCGCGCACGTCGAGGCGTAGTCATACGAACGCCCCGGGGTGAATCCCTCCGGCTGCGCAAGCTGCGGGATGGCCTTGTTCACCGGCGCCTGCCGGCAGCCCGTGAGCACCGCGCCCGCGAAGCTGAATCCGGCCGCCTTGAGAAAGCCCCGCCGGTCCG
>CAZACK010000085.1:0-6344 GCA_964483455.1 uncultured Solibacteraceae bacterium | reverse complement strand
AGCACCGCGCCCGCGAAGCTGAATCCGGCCGCCTTGAGAAAGCCCCGCCGGTCCGAGACCTGAAGCGGAGTTTCTGCGAATTCCGTCTCCGTGCGCAGCCGCCCGCCGGCGTCGTCGTCACGTTCCGCAGGGCTTTTCCAATAACGCTTCGACATCGGCACTCCTCAGTAATGACAGACCGAGCAATCGGTGGATGCGTGAACCGCCATCCCGGCCACTCCCGTCTTGCTCACGTCCCGGTGGCAGTTAACGCACCAGCCCATGCTCAGATCCGAAACCTGCCGCACGCGCTCCATCGTCTCCACCGGGCCGTGGCACTGCTGGCAGGCGACCTTGGCCCGCACGTGGGCGCGGTGATCGAAGTAAACGAAATCGGGCAGGTTGTGCACTTTCGTCCAGGCGACCGGCTGCGGCGTCTTCGCCGGATCGCGGTCGCCTTTCGTGTCGAGGGCCAGCCAGTCGTAGAGCTTCTGCAACTCCGGCGAAACGATTAGTCTCGGCTGCCGCTTCTCCTTCTCCGCCAGTTCGTCCTCGGCGCGGATCGCCCCCAGCGACGCCGTCACGTATCGGTGGCAGTTCATGCAAACGCTCGCCGGCGGAATCCCCGCGTGCCGGCTCTTCTCTGCGGTGAAATGACAGTACAGACAGGCGATCTGAAGCTCGCCGGCGTGAAGGCGATGGGAATAGGCGATGGGCTGGACCGGCTCGTATCCCTGCTGGTTGCCGGGAATCTGAAATTTCGCCATCGAGCCGAGGAGCATCAGCAGGCTGCCGGTCAAGGCAGCCCCGAGCAGGATGGTTGCAATGCGCTGATTCATGTGCCGCTCTCTAACAGTGAATCTCCGCATTCTTCCGCGCGTAATACCACCAGTTCAGAACGAGACAGCTCAGGTAGTAAGTCGCGAATCCGTACAGCGCGTATTCGGGATGTTTCGCTTCGATCTGGGCGCCGAAGACTTTTGGGATGATGAACGCGCCGTAAGCGCCCACCGCCGATGTCCAGCCGAGCACCGGGCCGGCCAGCGACGGCTCGAAAATAATCGGGATCATGCGGAACGTGGAGCCGTTGCCGACCCCCGCGCAGAAGAACAGCACCAGGAAGAAGGCCAGAAACGCCGGAAAGTGCTGCGCCGGAGCGGCCGCCGCGGAAGCCTGTTTGATGGTGTAGGCGGTGCCGAGCGCCGCCGCCACCATCGCCGCCGTCGACCACTGCGTCACCTTCGCGCCGCTCCACTTGTCCGACAGCCATCCGCCGATCGGGCGGACCAGCGATCCGACCAGCGGCCCCAGCCACGCGTAGGCGAACGGATTCGGCGCGTTCGGATTCGCGCTGCCATCCGGCAGGTTGCCGAACACCACGCGAATCAGCAGCGGGAAAGCCATCGCATAGCCGATGAACGATCCGAACGTCATGACATACAGCCAAGTCATCACCCAGTTGTGCTTCTCGCGAAAAATCCGAAACTGCCGGGACAGCGCCGCGGCCACCGTGCCCGGAATCAGCTTCATCAACCCGAGGGTCAGGATGATCGTGATCGGCAGCGCGAGCCACATGCTCAGGCCGAAACCGAGCAGCGCCCACAGGCCAGCGGCAGCGGCGGCAAAACCCACCAGGTTCAACCCCGCGACCTTCAGCAGCGCGAGCGGCGTCGAGCCGATCGGAAACATCGGCAGGTTGGTCATGAAGAGCCACGCGAGCACCGACAGGACGGCGAGAATCGGGACCCAAACCAGGCCGCAATTCTGAATCCACACTGGCGTCCCCGCCGCTTTCCCGCCGACCGCCGCCGGCAGCGCCAGGCCCTCTCCGCCGAGCGCTCCGAACAGCGCGAAGGTCATCACGAACGGCAGCAGGACCTGCATCAGGCTCACCCCGAGGTTCCCCAGCCCGGCGTTGAGCCCGAGCGCCGTCCCTTGAATCCGCTTCGGGAAGAACAGGCTGATGTTGGACATCGACGAGGCGAAATTCCCGCCGCCGATTCCCGACAGCGCCGCCAGCACCACGAACGTCTCGAACGGGGTGTTCTTGTTCTGTAACGCCAGGCCCGCTCCGAGCGAGGGCGCCAGCAGCGCGAACGTGCTCAGCGCGACCACGTTGCGCCCGCCGGCGATCGCCACCAGAAAGCTGTTCGGGATCCGCAGCGTCGCCCCCGTCAGCCCCGCCACCGCCGTCAGCGTGAACAACTGCTGGGCCGTGAACGGAAAGCCCAGATTCTTCATCTGCACCGTGACGATCGACCAGTACGACCACACGGCAAACGCGCAGAGCAGGCAGGGAATCGATACCCACAGGTTCCGGTAGGCGATTGGCTTGCCGACCTGCTCCCAGAAGGTGGTGTCCTCGGGAGTCCAGGCGGCAAGTGTCTTAGCGGGTGTGGACATGTGCGTACTCTGGCGTCGCGGGCTGGGGAACTCCGCCCGTTTCCATGCGGCGCATCAACTCGGGCGTCTGCTGCCGCATCATGCGCTGGATCACCAGGTGCATCCAAACCAGGCACACAGCGGAAACCAGCGCCAGAAACATCCAGGACGTCGTCCAGATTCCGGTGCGCTCCAGGAGATAGCCGAACATGATCGGGCTGAAGAAACCGCCCAGGCCTCCGACCACGCCGACCACGCCGCCCACCACGCCCACGGCCTTCGGGAAGTAGTCCGGAATGTGCCGGTAGACCGCCGCTTTGCCGATGCCCATCATGAATCCGACGATGAAGACCAGCGCGGTGAAAATCCAGACGTTGGCCTGGAAATGGATATGGGTGACGCCGGCGGCGAGCAACTGCCTCTTCTGCACCTTGTCCCCGGCCTTGACTGCCGGCGTCTGCCAGAAAGCCTTGGTCGGCAACACGAGCATTCCGTCGGTGGCCACATCCCGCCAGCCCGGCTCGCTCGAGTGCAGTTTGTACACCCGCTCGCCAACCACCACCTGTTCGGGCGAAACCGACTTCACCACCCCGGAACGCGCCGCCATCACTCCTTTGCCCGGCAGCTCGACTTCCATGCGCGGCACGATCAGAAGCGCGCAGCACAGCAGGCAGCTTCCGAGCACCCAGTACATCACCCGGCGCGCGCCGAAATGATCCGACATCCAGCCGCCGAGCGCGCGAATCAAGCCCGACGGCAGGCTGAAGATCGACGCCATCATGCCCGCCGCCGCCACCGACATCGCGTACGCGTTCACGTAATAGGGGATCAGCCATTGGGACAGGGCGACAAACCCGCCGAACACCAGGAAATAGTAAAGGCCGAACCGCCAGACTCGAACGTTCTTCAAAGGAGCAAGGCGCGCCCCAAGTCCCGCCACGTTGGAGTCGTCCACCTTCTTCGAGTGAGTGAACAGGAAGAACACGACGGTCATCGCCACCAGGCCGGCGGCATAGATCTTCGGCAGCGTGCGCCAGCCGTCGAGGTGCGTCGCGTTGGCCGTCAGCTTCAGCAAGACAACCGGGGCCAGCATGCTGGTGACCGCCGAACCCGCGTTGCCCGCCCCGAAAACGCCCAGCGCCGTGCCCTGGCGCTCCTTGCTGAACCAGACCGAGGTGTACGCGATCCCCACCGCGAACGAGCCGCCGGCCAGCCCGAATCCGAGCGACGCTACCAGAAACGACGCGTAGCTGTCGGCGTAGCTTAGCAGGTACATCGGTACGGCTGACACGAGCATCAGCGCGCCGAACACGATCCGGCCCCCGTACTTGTCCGTCAGGATTCCGATCGGCAGCCGGACAATCGACCCGGTCAGCACCGGGATGCCGATCAGCCAGCCGATCTGGCTCTCTGTCAACCGGAAGACGCCATGCTCCACGAGAAACGTAACCAGAACTCCGTTCAACATCCAGCAGGCGAAACAGACGGTGAACGCCAGCGTGTTCATCGTCAGGACGCTAATGGCTTTCGATCGGTTGGTCATTTCTTCGGATCCTCTTGGCAGGTCAGCTCGCTCTCTTCAGGAAACCGGGCTGCGAGTACCACCGCACCACCTGCGGCTTGCGCCACAGGTACGGGTTCGGAACCACAAGAACGTGCACCAGTCTTGTGAACGGTGAAAATCCGATCATCACGTACGCGTTGACGATGTGAAGCTTCACCAGCCACGGCATGGCCCCGATGAAGGTCACATCCGGATTCAGTTTGACGATCGACCACAGGTACGGGGCGGCGGACGCCGCAAACCAGCTCGACCCCCAGGGGTGCATCACCGCGATGCCGATCCCGCTCACAATCTGGAGCGCCAGCATCGCCAGCACAATCCAGTCCGGCGCGCTCGTCACGCGCCGCACCTTGCTCACCGTGTGCCGCCGGATGATCGCCGCCGCCAATCCGACGAGCGTGCACAAGCCGGCAATCAGCGCCGAGGTCTCCAGGATGTACAGCCGCAGCGGCCGGCTGTTCCAGAGCAGCACCTCGCGCGGGATCAGCAAGGCGATGAAATGCCCTGCCAGCACGGCGAGGATGCCGTAATGGAACGGCACCAGCCCCCAAAAGTGCTGCTTGTTCTCCAGAAACTGGCTGGACAAGCTCGAATAAGTGAAACTCCGCAGGCGATAGCGCGTGATCGTCGTCAGAAAGAAGGTGAAAAACGCCAGATACGGCAGCACGACGAACAGCGCCTGGTCGAGGTAACGCCAGGAGCTAGGCACGAACACCTCCCTCGATTGCAAACACCCTGACTTGAATGAGTTTGCGCAAGCCCCTCAAGAGCTCCTCGAAGGGGCTGCCCTTTCCCTCGATCGCGTGGAGCATCTTCTCGAGCGCCGGCAAGACGCACCTGGCCGAGAGCTCGCCCCCCTCTTGCTGGTCCATGCGATCGAGCAACTTCAGCACATGCGTCAGATGATCCGGCAGCTCGGCCGACTCTTCGATGCCGTGCCGCCGTATCAACAGCCGCAGCTTCACCAGGAACTCGCCGCGCTCGTAGTTCTCGCCGAACAGGTGCCAGCCGATGTCGAGCGTGCAGTCGGGGTTGAGGTCGAACGTTTGGATGAACAGCTCCTGGAGCTCTTCGGTCGAAAACGAAGCGATCCGTCCGGCGAACTCCGCGATCTCCGCCGAGCCCGAGGCGAGGGCGGCTTCCCGCGCCGCGCTCCGGTAGCCTTCGCCGGGATACTCGAACAACCGCGCGATCCGTTCCATTTACATCCCCCTCCTCGGTCCGGAAAGGAAGCCGAACCCGGCGCCCTGCTTGTACGCCAGCGGATCGGCCATCATCTCGATCGCCTGCTCGCGATGCATCGGCGGGATCACAAACCGCTCCTCGAACGTGCACAGCGAGGTCAGCCGGTAAATGGCGTCCGCCTCGTCGGCCGAGCAGTCGGCTTCGCGCAGCATGCGATCGGCCACCGGCGGCTCGACGTCGCCCACCGTCAACGCCCGGCGGTGCCAGCGCACCGCCTTTTGCTTCCGCAGCGCGTACCGCACCTTCCCTTCGTGCCCCGCGCCGAACAGGTTGGCCAGGAACTTCATCGGCACGCGCGCCTCGTCGATGTCGTGGAACAGGTCCTGGCTCACGTTCTCCACCTTGCCGCTGTCCCGGTTGGACATCACCGGGGCCATCGGCGGCACGTAGAACAGCATCGGCAGCGTCCGGTACTCGATGTGCGGCGGCAGCGCGATCTTCCAGGTCTTCACGAACTGGTACACCGGAGATTTCTGCGCCGCCTCGATCACCGAGTCATGTACTCCGTTGGCGGAGGCGGCGGCGGTCACGGCGGGATCGAACGGATCGAGAATCAGCGAGCGCTGCGCCTCCACCAGTGCCTCCGCCGGCTTGCGCCCCACCTCGGAGATGCGCTCCGCGTCGTACAGCAGCACGCCGAGATAGCGGATGCGCCCGACGCAGGAATGGAAGCACGCCGGCGCCTGCCCCGTCTCCAGCCGCGGGAAGCAGAGTATGCATTTCTCCGACTTGCCGGTGTGCCAGTTGAAGAACACCTTCTTGTACGGGCAGGCGGCGATGCAGGCCCGCCAGGCGCGGCAGCGGTTCTGATCCACCAGCACGATGCCGTCCTCGCCGCGCTTGTACAGCGCGCCCGACGGGCACGCCGCCACGCACGCCGGGTTCAGGCAGTGGTTGCAGATCCTCGGGAAGTAGAAGAAGACCAGCCGCTCGACGGCGAACAACTGCGCGCGCTGGTCCGGAGTCAGGCCCTTCAGGTTCGGATCGTTTTCGGCATACACCGGAGACCCGCCGAGATCGTCGTCCCAGTTCGGCCCGGATTCGATGTTGATCAGCTCGCCGGTCACCATCGAAATCGGCCGCGCGGTCGGCTGGTCCGGCCCCTCCGGCGCATTGAAGAGATTCTGGTAGTCGTAGGTCCATGGCTCGTAGTAATCGTCCATGGTCGGCATGT
>CAZACK010000084.1:0-23484 GCA_964483455.1 uncultured Solibacteraceae bacterium | reverse complement strand
GCTACATGAAGGGCCGCAACAACTACGCCTGCCGCCAGAAGATCTACGACGCCGAGAAGGAGCCGATCCTGGCCGGGCTAGAGGAAGTCGCCGATTTCGAAATCATCCGGGCCTGGGAGAACCAGACCGAGACCGGCGACCGCGCCGAGATCCGGAGCCTGCCGGAGTCGAGTTCCGCCTGGGGCAAGGTCGATGCCCGGCGCGAGCTTTGCACCGGGCAGAAGTGCGAGCAGTTCGAGCGCTGCTTCCTCACGCTGATGCACCAGCGGGCGGCGGACAGCGACATCATCATCGTCAACCACCACCTGTTCTTTGCCGACCTGGCGGTGAAGGAAACCGAATACGGAAGCATCATCCCGGACTACGCCGCGGTGGTGTTCGACGAAGCGCACGAGATCGAGGACGTCGCCGGAACCTATTTCGGCGTCACCGCCGGCAACTTTCAGGTCCAGGACCTGCGGCGCGACGTGGCGGCCCTGGCGCGGCGGAAGGAATTCGGCTCGCAGGAATTGGAACGGATCCTGGCCGGGTTGGATGAGCGGTCGGAGAATTTCTTCAGCCTCTTCGGCGAGAGCGAGGGGCGCACGGGCTTCCGCGGGCAGAGCGCCTTTCTGGAGGAGCACGAGGACGACTACCGGGATCTGCTGCGGACGCTGGAGCTGCTCGATGCCCACCTGCAACTCATCAAGAGCTCGCCGGAGGAGGCCATTCCGCTTTGCCGCCGGGCGCAGGAGATCTCGAGCGCACTTCAGTTCTGGATGGAAAGCGCCGACCGGTCCTTCGTCTATTGGATCGAACGGCGGGGCCGGGGCACTTACCTCCAGGCCACGCCCATCAACGTCGCCGGCATTCTGTCCGACCGCCTTTTCGACAAAATGGACACGGTGGTGCTGACATCGGCGACGCTGGCGGTCGGCGGCAACTTCGAGTACACCGAGCGGCGGCTCGGCATTCGCGGCGCGAGGACGCTGATCGTACCCGGCCCGTTCGACTTCCAAGAGCAGGCGCTCCTCTACGTGCCACAGCACCTGCCCGATCCGCGGAACCAGGCCTTCAGCGCCGCGGCTTCTTTGGAAATCAGGAAGATTCTCGAGCTGAGCCGGGGCCGGGCGTTCGTGCTGTTCACAAGCTATCAGCAGATGCGCGCGGTGTACGACCGGGTGTCGTTCGAGATCGACTACCCGACGCTGCTTCAGGGAACGGGGCCTCGCAACGCCCTGCTCGAGGAGTTCCGCAACACCCCGCACTGCGTACTGTTCGCCACCGCCTCGTTCTGGCAAGGCGTCGATGTGCCGGGCGAGCAGCTTAGTTGCGTTATCATAGATAAGCTTCCGTTCGCGGTTCCCGGCGATCCTGTGGTGGAGGCGCGGATTCAGAGCATTCGCGACGAGGGGGGCAATCCGTTCTACGACTACCAGGTTCCTCAAGCCGCCATCGCACTGAAGCAGGGATTCGGCCGGCTGATTCGCAGCCGGACCGACTGCGGGGTGCTGGTCTTGCTGGACAACCGCATTACCAGGCAGCGGTATGGCCAGGTGTTTTTTGACAGCCTTCCGGATTACAGCTTCACGACGGATCTGCGCGACGTCGCGCGGTTCTTCGAGTCCCACTGAGGGCCGGAAGCCGGCTGTCCCGGCCGGCCAGGAGATGTTGCATGTTCGAAGTCACCGTCGAAGAAACGTTCGCCGCCGGCCACGCGCTGCGAGGCTATCGCGGCAAGTGCGAGAATGTCCACGGCCATAACTACAAGGTGCAGGTGACGCTCGAAGGGGCTCAACTCGATGCCGTCGGCCTGCTGGTGGATTTCGTGGAGGTGAAGCGGATCCTGCACGCGGCGGTGGAGCGGCTCGACCACCAGTTCCTCAACGACGTGCCGCCGTTCGACGTGATCAACCCTTCGGCGGAGAACATGGCCAAGCACCTCTACGACGAGATCCATGCCGGCCTCCAGGCGGCCAAGCTTCCTGTGCCGGTGGAAGTGGCGGAGATCCGGATCTGGGAGACGGACACCTCGGTGGCGGCGTACCGTCCGTGAACGGCTGTTTCGCTCACGCGTACATGTACCGCCGGCTCCAGCGCCTCGGCTGGGGGTTAGACCGGTCTGCCAGCAGCACCTGGTGGATTTCCGCGAGGCCCGCTTCGAAATTCAAGGCGGACACCGCCAGGTAGAGGACCCACGTTCTGTGGATGGCGCGGCCGACGAGCTTGCGGCAAGCCTCCTCGCACGCCTGTAGCCGCTCGACCCAGGCGCGGCAGGTGCGCGCGTAGTGCGGGCGGAGGTTCTCCACGTCCAGCACCTCGAAGCCGGCCATCTCCGCCTCGCGGACCACCTCGCTCAGGTGCGGGAGCTCCCCGCCGGGGAATACCTTCCTTTGGACAAACACCCAATCCGCGCCGGCCTCGACGGCCTCCGGCCGCGCGATGCCGTGATTCAGGAACAGGCCATTCGGCGCGAGCATCGCGCGGACCTTGTGGAAGTACCCGCGGAGCCGCCGCACGCCCACATGCTCGAACATGCCGACCGAGGCGATCTTGTCGAAGATTCCATTCGAGTCGCGGTAATCTGAGAACGCCACCGATGCGCACCCCTCGAGGCCGCGCTGGTGCAGCATCCGCCGGGCGGTCTCGAACTGGCCCTGGCTCAGCGTGCATCCAGCGGAGCGGGCGCCATAGCGTTCAGCCGCGTGCGCCACCAGGGCGCCGAAGCCGCAGCCGATGTCGAGAAAGCGATCGCCCGGCCGCAGGTCGAGCTTCCGGCAGATGTGATCGAGCTTGGCAACCTGGGCCTCATCGAGCGTCATGTCCGGCTGCTCGAAGTAGGCGCAGGAGTAAACCATCCGCTCGTCGAGGAACTGCCGATAGAACTCGGGTGGGTGGTCGTAGTGGAACTGGATGTTCCACCGCGCCCGGGCCCGGCTCTGGTACCACCTCTCCGGCCGCAGCCCCCACAGCCGCGCGAGCGCCACATGGAACCAATGCCGCAAGCCGCCGCGCGTTCTGGCCGTCAGCTCGCGCAGGGCCGCGAAGAGGTCGCCCTCGATGTCGATGCGCCCCTCCAGAAAGGCGACGGCCGCCGAGTAGGCGTCGCCGCTGGCCAGCAGCCGCTCTTCCCGCGGACCCGCGACCCGCAGGGTGAATCCGCTCGATGCGGCTTGAGCCGGTACGCGTTTTCCCGAGCCTTCCTTCTCCTCCGGAGCCGTTGGGGCGAGCATTCGAACCACCTCCCGAGTAACGCTCCAATCCGAGCCTAGGTGCTTCTACGCATGTTTGACATCATCCCTCTCGAAATCCCACTCCACCAGGCGCTTCTCCCGTGCCGACAGATTGACCATGTGAGCGCAGGCGGCCGCGTGATGGCCCGCCGAGGCGTCCTGCCAGTAGGGTTTCCTGGTTCGAATCGACTCCAGGAAGTAACCGAAATGGTCCACCGTCGACTCCTGGCCCTCCTCGCGGTACTCCTCCGCGCCCGGCACGATCGCCGCCTTGCGGGTCGCCACCAGCTCCGTCTGGCGGACTTTAGGGTTCCGGTAGTAGGCCTCCTGGAGCTTTTTCGGCCAGCTATCGACGATCCAGCCGTTGTCATCGGAGGCCCGTTCCGGGCGGACGGTCAGCCCGCTCCAGCCGATTGACAGGGAGCCCTCCGTTCCGAGAATTTGGAAGCTCTCCTCTGAGCTTGACTGGTTGTTGAACGTGCCGCTCAGATTCACCGAGAAGCCCTCGGGGTACTCCAGCACGCCGTTCACGGTGTCGGGAACCTCCCGCGTCTCCTTCCACCTGTAGAGCTGCGCCATGGCGACGGCCTTGGACGGCATCTTCGCGTCCATCAGGAAGTGAATCGTGGTGCAGAGATGGACGAACAGGTCGGTCGAGATGCCGCCCGAGTAATCCCAGAAGCAGCGCCAGCGGAAAAAACGCTCGAGGCTGAACGGGCGCTTCGGCGCCGGACCGAGAAACATTTCCCAGTCCACCGTTTCCGGGGAGGCGTCGGGAGGAATCGGGTAGATCCATGCGCCGGAGGGCGTGTTGCGGTTGTAGGCGGCGCGAATCATGGTGATCTTGCCCAGCCTGCCGGAGCGGATGATCTCCCTGGCTTTGCGCTGGAGCGGCGAGCTCATGCCCTGGCTGCCAA
Source organism: uncultured Solibacteraceae bacterium (assembly GCA_964483455.1). GTDB lineage: Bacteria > Acidobacteriota > Terriglobia > Bryobacterales > Bryobacteraceae > CAYZJD01. The sequence continues at coordinate 19,355 of CAZACK010000084.1, read as the reverse complement.
CCTGCACCATCCGGCCTGACTCTCTGGCCGCGCGGATGATCTCGACGCCTTCGCTCGGGCGGTAGCTCAGCGGCTTTTCGCAGTACACGTCCTTGCCGGCGCGGACGGCCTCGATCACCTGCTGCTTGTGCCAGTGGTCGGGGGTGGCGATGACCACTGCGTCGATCGACTTGTCGGCGAGGATGTCGGTGTAGTTCGTGTAAGCCTTGGCGCGCCCGTTGGTCCGTTCGATGGCGCGTTCCACCCGCCCTTTGTAGGCGTCGACGACTGCGGTGATCTCCACGCCCGGATGATCGAGCAGGGCGGGGATCAACTGGTGCGCGCGGGCGCCCACACCGATGAATCCGAATTGAATGCGATCGTTGGCGGCGCAGGGTCGCGAGGCCGCGGCCAGGGCGGCGCCGGCATGCAAGAATGTGCGACGGCTGAGTTCCATGAATGACTCCTTTGCGCCCTTATTATAGTTCCGTCCGCGGCTGGCGCCGGCAGAGTGCCGCCCGCCGTTCCGTCCCGTCAGCACCCCGTCCCGGCACCGCTTCAGCCAGAAGCAATGCTGTCAGCGATGGGCCCGGCCGGGAGACCAATGGAGTCTAGTCCCACTTCCGGGTGTTCCCGCCATGGACTGGTATACTCGTGGTTCTCATGCACGAATCCCCGGGCCGGGCCCGGCTGGCCTTCGCTCTGGTCGCGGCGTTTTTCGTGGCCTGGTTCCTTTGGTTCGGCGGCGACAGCCTGCGAACGGACCTCACCCACGACGACCTGATGAACGGGTGGCGCGGCTGGTTCAGTTCCTGGCAGGACCAGATCAGGGACACCTTCTTCATCTGGCGCGTTACGCCGAACTACCGCCCGTTCGGCACGCTGGCTTACAAGGTCTTCTTCACTATCTCGGGGTTGGATCTCCGTCTGATGCGGGCGTTCCTGGCGTGCCTGATCCTGTTTAACGCTTACCTGGTCTATGCGCTGGCGCGAAGGCTGAGCGGTTCGCGCGAAGCTGGGGCGCTCGCCGCATTGCTTCACGCCAACCACTCCGGCCTCAGCCACCTCTACTACAACACCGGGACTTGCTTCGATATCTTTTGCTTCACGTTTTACTTCGGGGCGCTTCTTTACTATGTTCAAATCCGGCAGGCGGGCCGCTACCCGCGCCTGGCCGAAGGCGGTGTTCTCTGTCTGCTGCTGATTCTGGGCCTGAGCTCAAAGGAAATGGCGGTGACGCAGCCCGTCTTGCTGGCGCTGTATGAAGTCATCTTCCACCGGCCGCCGCTTGCGGGGAAAAGGGTGGCGGGATGGCTGCCGCGCGCCGCCGCGATACCCGCGGTCACCGTTTCGATCGTCCTGCTTTACGCTTTCGGCAGAGTGCTGGCGCCGGAAGGCATCAGCCGTCAGGGGGGGTACCACCCCGTCATTTCGCTTGCGCAATACCTTACCACAACCGGTGGCTATCTCGGCCAATTGTTCAATGCGCGGCAGTGGTTTTCTTCGTACAAGGTCATCGCGTTCCTGCTGGCGGGACTGGCCCTGATGTGGCGCTCGAAAGCCGGCCTCTACGGCTGGTTCCTCTTCGCCGCCGGGATTCTGCCGATGGCGTTCATCCCGCTTCGTGGAGTGACGGCTATCTACATCCCGCACGCCGGACTGGCGATCTGGGGCGCGGTGATGCTCGTGCGATTGCGGGACGGCGTGCTGGGTGTTGCCCGGCGGATCAGCAAACGAGCGGAACCCGGAATTGGGACAGTCTTCGGGCTCTACGACCGAAAGGCGTTCGTTATGTTTGTGGCTCTCGCTGTTGTCCTGTTCCGGGTGCACACGAAGTATCACACGACTCTGGAGCCTTGGCTTCGTGAGCAGACGCAGATCCGCAGCTTTCTGGAGCAATGGCGGCAGCTTCACCCGTCCATCCCCAAGGGAGGGAGGGTGCTCATTCTGAAGGACCCGTTCGGAGGATTTAACTGGGCGAGCATATTTATCGGGCACTTCATCTACCGGGAAATTATTGTGATCGACCGCCTGCCGTCGATGAAGCAGAGGCCGGAGGCCAAGTCGATGCCGGAGTATACCCACGTTCTTACATATGAAGACGGTCAACTCCGGGACGCGACGCCGGAAGAACGAGCCGGGGCGGGACTATCCGGGAACTAGACAGTGCCACTTAGCGGCGCCCGCGCTCGAACTCCCACGCCGAAGCGACAATGTCGCGCAGGCGGGTGATGCGCGGCTCCCAGCCGAGAGTGCGCCGGAGCAGGCTTGCATCGGCAACCAGCACCGGTGCGTCACCCGCGCGGCGAGGGCCGATGACATGCGGCACGGGCTTGCCGGTAACTTCCTCGACGGCCCGCATCACCTCCCGGACCGAATGGCCCGTCCCCGTGCCCGCGTTGAACGCGCCGGATGGGGCGCCGGCGAGCAACGATTCGACGGCCAGGATGTGTGCCTCCGCGAGATCATTCACGTGGATGTAATCGCGAATGCACGTGCCGTCGGGGGTGTCGTAGTCGTCGCCGAAGATGGTGATCGGCTGGCCGGTGGCGACTGCGCGAAGCAGTAGCGGGATCAGGTGCGTCTCGGGGTCGTGCTCCTCGCCCAGTCCTGATTCCGGATCGGCGCCGCAGGCGTTGAAGTAGCGCAGCGAGATGCTGCGCAGCCCGCGGTACTGGTCGAGCCAGCCGAGCATGCGCTCCACCATCACCTTCGAATCACCGTACGGACTGACCGGCGCGAATGGCATCTCTTCGGTGATGGGGACGCGCTCGGGCGTCCCATACACGGCAGCGGTAGACGAGAACACGAGCTTGTCCAGGCCCGCGCGCAGCATGGCCCGGAGAAGCGAGGCCGCGCCGCCCACGTTGTTGGCGAAATAGACCTCGGGGATTTGCGTCGATTCGCCGACAGCGATGTAGGCCGCGAAGTGGATCACGGCGTGGAACTGTTCCGCCGCCATCAGCAGGTACAGCTGCTCCGTTTCGGCGAGATCGAGCACGCGTAGGCGGCGGGCGTCCACGCTGTGCCTGTGGCCGCGCGACAGGTTATCGACAACAACGACTTCGTACCCCCTTTTCAGCAGGAGGTGGGCGGTGTGCGAGCCGATGTAACCGGCGCCGCCGGTGACGAGGATCTTGGACATGAAAAGGAGATTGTAGCTGGTAGAATCGGGGTGTGGAACGCAGGGTTGCGCTGGCTGCCTTCGGCTTGTGGCTGGCGGGGACATGCGCCGGCCAGCCGGCGCCCAAGGCGGTGGTTCTGCTGATCGGGCCGCCGGGAAGCGGGAAAGGCACGCAGGCAAAGCTCATCACCGACAAGTACGGGATCCCCGGAATCTCCACCGGCGAGCTTCTCCGCGCCGAGGCGAAGGCCGGCACGGACCTCGGCAAGAAGATCGAAGCCGTGCTCGGCAAGGGCGCGCTGGTTAGCGACGAGATCGTCAATGAACTGGTGGCGAAGCGGACGCTGGCGGCGGACACGGCCGGGGGCTTCATCCTGGATGGATACCCCCGGACGGTGGCACAGGCGAAGTTCCTCGACAAGCTGCTTGCCGAACGCAGGTGGCCGAAGCCGGCGGTACTGCACCTGGACGTGCCCGATTCGGTGGTAACCGAGAGGCTCACCAAGCGCGGACGCGCGGACGACAAGCCGGAGGTGATCCGGGACCGGCTGAAGGCCTATCACCGGGACACGGCGCCGATCCTGGAGCACTACCGAGGAGCCGACCTCCACCGGATCGGCGGGGCCGGGACACCGGAGGAGGTGTTTGCGCTGCTGGATCGGGCGCTGTCGGAGCGAATCGCCCGCTAGCGGTCTTCCTTGAGCGCGCCGACAATGAGCCGCTTGAGGGCCAGTGGGTCGATCGGACCCTGCACCTGGTAGAGCACCTCGCCGTCAGGAGCGATCAGCATCGAGTAAGGCAGCGAGGCGTTCCACTTGGCATCGAAGGCTTCCATCAGCTTGTACTTGTCCTCGCCGGCAAACAGCAGGTTGCGGTTCGACGCCTGGTTCTTCTGGAGGAACTGAAGAACCTCTTTCTTCTCGTCCGGGAAATTGGCGGCTACGGATACAAACTCGAAGTTCCGGTGGCGATACATGCGGTTGATGGTCACCAGCTCGGGGAACTCGGTGATGCACGGGCCGCACCAGGTGGCCCAGAAGTTCACCAGCCGGACCTTGCCGGAGCCGTTCTTGCGCAGCGCCTTCAACCCTTCGGCGTCTACCGGCTCGACGGCGACCGGCTCGGCCGCGAGCCTGGCCATGAACTGCTTGACCTGATCCGCCTTGCCCGCCCACTTGATGGAGCAGCCGAAGGCTTTGGTTTCGGCCGCCGGGACAGGACGGCCGGCCAGCAGCGAATCAAGCGCATTGCGGAGGTCGTGCACCTTGGCCAGCCGCTCCCGCTCGCTGTCATCGATGCGGCCCCGATAGCGCAGCTTGCGTTCCCGGTCGAAGACGAACACGTGAGGCGTGGCGGTCGGGCCATACTTGCGCGCCACCCCAGTTGCGTCTCCTTCAAACAGGTACGGGAAGTTGAACTGCTTGTGCTTCGCCCGGATCTTCATTTCCTCGAACGAGTCGCTCAGATCCGTGTAGCCGAGCTCATCCAGGCGGACCGAATTCGGGTCGTTCGGCGAGATGGCGACGACGGCGACACCCTTGTCCTTGTAGTCGGTGGCGATGCGCTTGAGCCGCTCCTCATAGGCCTGTGCCGTCGGGCAGTGGTTGCAGGTGAAAACCACCGCAAGAACCTTGGCCCCAGCGAAGTCCTTTAGAGAATAGTTCCGGCCGTCTACGCCCGGAAGGTTGAAATCGGGCGCCTCACCGCCAACGGGAAGGGTGGGGATGTTCTCTTCGGCCGCGGAGAGAACGGCTGCGAACCACAGCAACGGCGCGAAAAATCTCATAGAGATACGGTAGCAGCTTTCGAGTGGCCGGTTGTTCCGTTGTTTGGTTAGTCGGTTATTCGGTTGGGTGGTTTATTGGTTGCTCTGTTCAAGTGAGGAAGACGCGCCAGGTTGTGTTCACCAGAGCGTGGGTCACCATGGCGGCGCGGATGCTTCCCGCCTTGCGGTACGCCCTGCCGTAGAATAGGCCCGCCAGCGTGGCGATGGCCGCGAACCGCCAGTTCGGAAACGATCGGAACGGAAGGTGGGCCAGTCCGAACAGCGCCGAGGCCATCAGCCATCCGGCGATGGGACTTCGAAGCCATTCGCCAAGCCACTGCTGGAGCAGCCCTCGAAAGAAGAACTCCTCGCCCAGCGCCACGACCCACAGCATCCCCAGGAATGTAGCGGCGGCGATTGGCGCCAGTTCCCACCAGGACGCCGGCGGGGGCCGGAAACGCGCGAAACCCGAGGCCAGCGCGAGGCCCACTCCGAGCGGAGCGAAACACAGATAGTGAGCCGCGCCGATCCACCATTCTCGGCGGCTTGGGAGGAACCCGAAGCCGACACCTTCCATCCGCCTGAGCATGAGAACCGCGGAGACCCCGAGGCGGATCCACATCAACTGGCCGAGGATCTCCAGGTGCAGCCTCGGCTCTGGAGTCAGGTAGACGGCCCGGAACCGCCGTTCGAGGACGATGCCGGAGATCAGGACGAGGAAGGCGATGTCGGCAGCGGGCCCGCGGGGCAGCCACACGTACCAGAAGCTGACCAGCGCGGCCAGCAGCAGCAAAACGCCGAGCGAGGACCAGCGGAACAGGCCCAGCGGGGCACTGTAGGCGCAGTAGGGAATCGCCGCGCTCACCACCAGCAGGCCGACCAGCCTCGCCGGAGGCAGCCGCCGTCCGATTTCATCGCGCAGCGATGCGGAACCGGGCGCGAGGTAGAAAACGGCTTCCACCAGGAACGCGAAGATGACGGCTGCCGCGACGGGCGCGGCTATACTCTTCTGTTGGGCATAGGCCACGCCGGCGATGGACAACAGCACCCAGGTGACGATGACCGCAAAGGCGAAGCTGCGCAGCGGCGCCGGCATCCGCATCATCTTAGCACTCGGGTCTTGCTGGCCTTCCTTGTGCTTGGCGCAGCAGCCGGCGGATCTAGCCAGGCGCGTCGCCGCCCGGGAAGCCGAGAACGAAAAGGCCCGCCTAGACTACACCTACCGGCAGACGGTGGTGGTGGAAGAACTGGATTACAGAGGCGTGCGAACAGGCGACTATCGCGAAGTTCGCGACGTGATCTTCTCGCCGGAGGGGGAGCGCTCCGAGCAGTTCCTCGTCCGCCCCGCCAACCTCCTGAAGCGGCTCATCCTGACGGAGGAGGACTTCCGCGATATTCGCGAGGTGCAGCCGTTCCTGTTCACTCCGGAGCAGCTTTGGATTTACGAAACCCGCTGTCGGGGGGAGGAGACGGTCGATGAGGTGGATTGCTATGTGCTCCAGGTGCGGCCACGCCAGATCCTCGACGGCCAGCGCCTTTTCGACGGCATCCTCTGGGTCAGCAAGCGGGACTGCTCGATCGTGCGCAGCGAAGGCAAGGCCGTGCCGGAAATCCGCCGCCGCAAGTCGGAGAACCTGTTCCCCCGCTTTACGACGATCCGGAAGCCGGTGGACGGCAAGTACTGGTTTCCGGCGCACACGCACGCCGACGATCTGCTCCAGTTCAGCAGCGGCGAACAGCGCATCCGGATGACGATCCGCTACGAGAATTACAAGCGGTTTGGCGCGGAGTCGTCGGTGACGTTCGGAGGCGAGGTGAGGAAGGAAGACCCGTAGGGATCAGTGATGCCGGATCAGCGTCGTAACTCCAACACGGTGACGCTAGCTCGGCGGAACCTGTATTCGAACTCCGGCCCGCTCACCGCCAAGTCGCCTTCCACCGGGTGGACGGCCTCGGGGTCCGCCTCGTCGTTCGGCGTGTAGATGCTCCCGGCGGCGAGGGTCGTCACGCGGGCCGAGGCGGGGACGAACCCGGCGATGCGGACCCGCGCCGGAATGTCGCGATCGAGGTGCCGGTTCACGCAGAAGATGCTCAGCGAGTTGCCCGCCTCGTTGAGAGCCGCCACCACGTCGAGATAGGGCACGTCGCGGATTTCAGGGATCCGGTGGTTGCCTTCCTGGATGTCGTAGCCTTCTCCGCTGACGCGGGTCTCGACCGGAACGGCGGCGCCGGACGCGGAGTACATGCGGAACGCCCAGTAGGCCGGAACGCCGTACACCTGGCTGCGCTTCTTCCAGATTCCGCCGAACTCGATCAGCCCCGTCATGTCAGCGATCGGTACAAAATCGGCGACACGGATGAGAGTGTTCAGGAATCCGGCCGCGCAGAGCGCGCCGCCCATGTTGGCGAAGCGCGGGGCGCGGTCGTCGCGGTGGTGGAAGAGCCACTCGGTGAACGCGATCCGGACGCGGCCGCGCGCATCGGGATCGGCGTCGATTTGCGCCTTCATCTCCCGCAGCGCCCGCTCCAGGCCAACGGGGAGCGCCAACGACGCCTGAGCCACAAACTCCGGCGGGGCGTTCTCGCGCCGCACGCCGGCGCCGACGACAAAGTGAGTGGCGAGGAACTCGAAGGTTCCCGGAGGCAGGTCGAGCAGCTTCGCGTTCCACTCGCGAAAGTGGTCGGGATCCTGGCCGGTGGCGATCAGGCGCGCACGCGGATCGACGGCACGCACGGCCTTGCTGAACGCCTCGGTCCGGAGGGCCGCGCGCTCCAAGGTCGGATAGCCGATCTGGAAATTGCCCCAAAGCTCGTTGCCGAGTTCCCAGAGAAGGCCGCCGCGGCGGTCTCTCCATCCCTCGCTCACGTAGCGCACCCAATCGGCGGCTTCCTCGGGCGTCCCGCTGCCGAGGTTCAGGGCGATCTGCGGCTCGGCGCCGATGTGCTTGCAGAACCGGAGGAACTCGCCGGTGCCGAAGTGGTTGTATTCGGGAATGCCCCAGGCTTGGTTCAGCATCGAGACGCGCTTGTCCATCGGGCCGACGGCGTCCCGCCAGTGGTAGCCGGAGGTGAAGTTGCCGCCGAAGCGGACTACGGGAGTCCGCAGGGCTTTCGACATTGCGATCATCTCCGGCTCCATGCCGTCGAGGTGATCCGCGGGGAAGAGGAAGACCTGGTCGACCAACGCCCGCCCCTCGTCGCGCAAGGCGAGCACGAAGTCCGCCGGATCGAGCCGCGCCAGTTGACCGCGCTTCAGCTCGAGCGTGAATTCGTACCGCGCCCAATCGCCGCTCGACAACGGCACACTGGTCTGCGCCAGCACGGCGCCGGGCTGGTTTCTCCGGCGGATCGACACCTCCGCTACCGCCGGCCCGCTCACGTGCCTGGCATAAAACGCGCCCATGTACCGGAGAACGCGATGCACGGGCAGATAGACCCGCTGGCGGACGCCGGTCTGTGCTCCGGGCAAGGCCATGATCAGCAGCGACCGCGCCGAGTTGGCGGCATCGCCCCAGCGTGGCTCGTAGCGCCAGCCCTGGGCGGCGTCGAGCGGCTCCCAGGGAAGAGGCAGGCCGATGTCGGAGGCCCGCTCGAGCGCCGGCTCGTTTTCCACCATGCGCCGGATGTTCCGCGCGCTCCAAAGATTCTCTTCGAAACTGGGGTTCTCCAGGACCTGGGCCAGCAGCCCGCCGTAGACGGCGCTGCCGATCGGCTCCAGGAACGTGCCGTAAATCGTGCGGGGGATCTTGTAGCCCGCCTTCCGGTAGGCGTCGATCTCGATAGAGGCATTGAGGTTCTGAGTTCGGATGAACGTGGTCTGGCCCGGCAACAATACCGGCCAGCATACGGACAACGCGACAAGAAGACGACTCATGACATAGTTCCTGCCGCAGTGTATCAAGACCACCCAACCCACCCAACAACCACCCAACCGAACAACCGAATAACCGCCTACCATGTGGTATTGATGAGCGGTATTCACTTCCTGTGGCATGACTGCGGGGTGCCCCGGAAGTTTCGCGCGGCCGTGTCGCTGCACAACCACACGCTGCACTCGCGGGAGAGCTTCGACTTCCTCGTCCGGCTCCGCGGGCGCCTTTCGCCGCTCGACTGGGTCATGCGGCGCGAGGAGAAGCTCCGCACGAGGGGCAGGGCTGACTACTCGCAAGCATGGTGGAGGCCGCCGTTGCCCGCGCACGCAGCATGGGAGCACGAACGGGCCCAGATCGAGAACGGGCTGGGACTGCACGCGCTGATCTCGCTGACCGACCACGACAACATCGAAGCCTCCGCTCTGCTGCACGTGTTCGAGGCGTGCCAGCGCGCGCCCGTGTCCGTCGAGTGGACCGTGCCGGTGGACAACTCGATCCTGCACCTTGGAGTACATAATCTGCCACCTTCCAAAGCCTCGGAGTTCATGCTCCGGATGCGGGCCTTCACCGAACGGCGAAGCGAGGAAAGCCTCGAAGGATTCCTGGACGAGCTCAGCGGCCTTGCGGACGTGCTCGTGGTCCTGAACCACCCGTTCCTGGACGACCGGTGCATCGGCCTCGGCGCCCATCGCTCGCTGGTTGGAAGGTTTCTCGAACGGCATCGCGGCTCCGTGCATGCGCTGGAGTTGAACGGCTGGCGCCCGTGGTGGCAGAACCGCGCGGTCATCGAGTTGAGCCGTGCTACCGGTCTTCCGATGGTAGGCGGAGGCGACCGACACGCATGCGAGCCAGCCACTTTGCTGAATCTCACCGGCGCGGCTACCTTTGAGGAGTTCATCGAGGAGGTCCGCGTGCGGCGGAGGAGCCATGTGCTGTTTCTGCCGCCTTATCGCGAGCCGAGGCGGCTGAGGATCATCGAAGCGCTCGGCCAGATCCTTGGCCGCTATCCCGAGCACAGCCTGGGCTGGTCGGAATGGAGCGATCGGATCTTCTACCGCGATGCCGCCGGTGTAACGGTGTCGTTGACCCAGGCGTGGGGCGAGCGGCAGCCGGTGGCGCTGAAACGCTTCGTCGGCCTCGTGCGTCTGTTGGGCGGCAGGCAAATTCGGCCCGCCTTGCGATTCGCGCTGGCCGAGAAGGAAGAGGTCTTCCAGTGATGGACGCGCCCCGCGTCGCGCTCCTGACCGACAGCTATCACGAAGTGAACGGCGCGGCCCGCGCCTGCCGCCAGATCGACGCGTTCGCGCGAAGGCGCGGAATTCCGTTCTTCAACGCTCACGCCGGCCCCAGGACGGTGTTGTTCACCAGCGGCTCTGTCACTACTCTCGAGATCAAGCCGGGCGTCTTCTCCTTCGCCGTCGATCAGGACATGCGGTTCGATCCGCTGTTTCCGCGCCGCCGCCGGATGCTGCGGGACGCGCTGGACCGTTTCCGGCCCGACCTCATCCACGTCATCGCGCCCGGCCACTTTGGTTTCCTGGGTGCGATCCTCGCGCACGACATGGGGGTGCCGCTGGTCGCTTCCTGGCACACCAATGTGCACGAGTACGCCGGCAGGCGCCTGGGCCGGATGCTGCGGTTCCTCCCCACGCCCTTACGACGGCCGCTGGAAGCGGAAGCGGAGCGCTGGTCGCTCAAGGCGATCCTGCGCTTCTACTCGATTGCGGGGATGTTGCTCGCTCCGAACCCTGAGCTTGTGGAAATGCTCCACGCCCGGGCCGGGAAGCCGTGTTTCCTGATGAGACGCGGGGTCGACACGGCGCTGTTCTCGCCCGAGCGCCGCTGCCGGCAGAGCGGTGAGTTCGTGTTGGGGTATGTCGGGCGCCTGACGGCGGAGAAGAATGTCAGGTTTCTGGCCAGGCTGGAACGCGAACTGCTAGAGGCCGGTCCGGCGGATTTCCGGCTGGTGATCGTCGGCCAGGGTGTCGAACGCGGATGGCTGGAATCAAACCTGACACGGGCTACATTCACAGGAGTGCTCACGGGCGAAGAACTCTCGCGAGCCTATGCGGACATGGACCTGTTCGTTTTCCCGTCGACGACGGACGCCTTCGCCAACGTGGTGCTAGAAGCGCTGGCGTCGGGCGTGCCGGCGGTGGCGTTCGACGTGGGAGGGCCCAAGTTCCTGATCCGCCACGGCATCAACGGCTTCCTCGCCGGAGCTGAGGAGGAATTCGCCGCACGCGTGCTCGACATCGCGCGTAGCCCCGGGCGCCATGGCGAAATGCGAGAGGCGGCCCGCCGGCTCGCTTGCGACGCCTCGTGGGACCGGGTGCTGGAGACGTTGTTCGAAACCTACCGTGCCTTTCTTGCCGGCCGCGCCGCGCTCGTGACCGTAGGTTCGGCCAACCACCGTTAACCGGGGATGGCTCAGCAAAAGCCTCTGCGAACTCTGCGACTCTGCGGTTAGCGATTCTCCGGCTTCCTTAGCCAAACATAGCAGTGATTCCCGATGCGTCCGACGCGCGGCGATCGCCACAAGAGTGCGTCCAGGTAGCGGAGCGGAAACAAGAGCCAGCCCAACACGCCATGCGCCAGCGCTCGTAGCGGCCGCCACGGGAGCCAGAGCTTCACGTATTCAAGCAAAAACACCAGCAGAGTCGCTGTCGGCCCCGTTCGCCAGCCCGCTGAGACGACTTCGAGTCCCCCCGCCAGCCGCCGGAGGCCGTCCAGCGACCAGCGGTGGTAGTCCTTCGGGTATTCGTGGAAGGGATGGCAGAACGGCACGACGATGTGGGCAAAGCCGCCGGGCGCCAGCACCCTGGCAATCTCCGCCACAGCCGCATCGGGGCGCTCGACGTGCTCCAGAACGGCGTCGCACTCCACTCTCTGGAACAGGCGGTCGCGGAACGGAAGCGACTCGACGGTCGCCACCACATCGACGCCGGGCAGCGCGAACAGATCGACGTTGACGTAGCCGTCGACGTCTGCCCCCGCCCCGCCGACGTACAGGTTCCATCTCCCGAGCGGGGCGCCGATCCGAAGTTCCTCCGGGTTCGCGAGGAACGGGTCGGGCGGCTGCATCACCCGGCGCAGGCGGTTCCGCCGGCGGCGATACAGTTCCTCGACGGGCCCGTCCGACATCGGAGCCCTTCAGAGTACCATCGCCGGTCAGGCTATACTAGACCTTTAGGGGCGTGGCGAGGGCATCCATGAAGACCTATGGAAAATTCGCGGCTTTAGTCGTCGTCATCATCGGCACTCTGGTGTGGCTGGCGGCCGGCGGAATCAGCGAGAGCAAGACGTACTACAAGACCATCGACGAATTGCAGCAGCTGGGCGGCGACGCCCAGGCCAAGCGCCTGCGCGTAGCCGGGGACGTCGAGGCCGGCTCCATCGTGCGCAGCGGACGCGAGGTGGCCTTTGTCCTCCACCAGGAGAACCGGCGGCTGAGAGTGGTCTATTCCGGCGTCGACCCTCTTCCCGACACGTTCCGCGACGGCGCGCAGGCTCTCGCCGACGGGAAAATGGGACCGGACGGCGTGTTCCGCGCCAGCAAGATCCAGGCCAAGTGCGCCTCCAAGTATGAGGCCAAGCCTGGAACCGGGGCCGTGAAGCAGGCCGGCGTTAGCTAAAACAACCTTATGGAGAACCTGGGATCTCTCTCCTTGCTGCTGGCTTTCTGCCTCGCGGTCTACGCCTTCTTCGGATCGATCCTCGGCGCCCGAAAGCACAAACCTGCCCTGATCGTGAGCGCCGAGCGCGCCGTCTATTCCATCTGGTTCCTCCTCACGGTAGCGTCGGCGCTGCTGGTTTACGCCTTCCTGACGAGCGATTTCCGCCTCGGATACGTGGCGTCGCACAGCAACCTGGCGATGCCCGTGCTCTACAAGATCGCCGCCTGGTGGGGCGGGCAGGAAGGCTCGCTGCTGTTCTGGAGCTGGCTGCTTGCCTGCTATGCCGCCGTGGTGGTCTTCACGAACCGCAACAAGCACCGCGGGATCATGCCGTACGTGACGGCCACGCTGATGGCGACGCAGATCTTCTTCCTGATCCTCAACGCGTTCGTAGTCAGCCCGTTTCAGGTGCTGGCCGTCGGCAAAGAGGTCACCAGCGTGCCCGACGGGCGCGGATTAAACCCGCTGTTGCAGTATTGGGCGATGGCTATCCACCCGCCCACACTGTACCTCGGCTACGTCGGCTTCGTGGTCCCCTACGCGTTCGCCATGGGATCGCTCATCACCCGGCAGCCCGGCGATGCCTGGATCCACACGACCCGCCGGTGGACGATCATCACCTGGCTGTTCCAGAGCTGCGGCATCCTGCTCGGCGCCGGATGGGCGTACGCGGTGCTGGGCTGGGGCGGCTACTGGGGTTGGGATCCCGTCGAGAACGCCTCGCTCCTCCCCTGGATCACCGCCACCGCCTTCCTTCACTCCGTGATGATGCAGGAGAAGAAGGGAATGATGAAGGTGTGGAACATGGTGCTCGTCTCCGCCACCTTTTTCCTGTGCATCTTCGGGACGTTCCTGACGCGCTCGGGAGTGGTCAGCTCGGTGCATGCCTTCGCCCAGTCCCCGATCGGGAAGTACTTTGTCGGCTTCCTGGCCATCATCATCGCCGTCACCGTCTACTACATCCTGGACCGGCTGGACTATCTGAAGTCGGAGGCACGCCTCGAGAGCGTGGTGTCGCGCGAGTCGAGCTTCCTGTTCAACAACCTGATTCTGCTGGCGAGCAGTTTCGCGGTCCTGTGGGGCACTCTGTTCCCGGTTCTTTCCGAATGGGCGACAGGCGAGAAGATCACCGTCGGCGCGCCGTTTTACAACCGGGTCAATGTTCCGATCGGGTTGTTCCTGTTGTTTCTGACGGGCGTGGGCCCGTTGTTTGCCTGGAGGCGCACGTCGCTCGACAGCTTGCGGCGGAATTTCACCTGGCCGATCGCCGGCGCGCTGGTTCTCGTGGCCGCGCTGGTCGTTGCCGGCGTCCGGCATTTCTATGCCCTGGTTTGCTTCGGACTTTGCGTGTTCGTTGCGTGGACGATCGCCGCGGAATTCTACAAGGGCGCGCGGGCGATTCGCGCCAAGTCCGAGCGGAACTGGCTGGCGGCGGCCGTCGAGCTAACACATCGGAATACGCGCCGCTACGGCGGCTACCTGGTCCACATGGGCATCGTGCTCATGTTCATCGGCTTCGCCGGCGCCGCGTTCAATCAGGACCGAACGGTTGAGGTCAACGTCGGCGACACGTTCCGCCTGGGTCACTATGAGCTGGCCGTCAAGGAGATCCGGGAAGGCGACAACGAGAACTACTCCTGGCAACACGCCGTGATCGACGTCAAGCGCGACGGCCGGTTCCTGGGGGCCATGACGCCGGAAGGCCGCATGTTCAAGGCCAGCCAGCAGTCCACCCACGAGGTCGCCATCCGCCGAGGCCTGCGCGAGGACCTGTACCTCAACTTCGCCGGCCCGTCAACGGAGAACCCGTCGAAATCGGTCATCCAGGCCTACGTGTTCCCGTTGGTTTCCTGGATCTGGGTCGGCTTCGCGGTCCTCGTGTTTGGAACGCTGGTCTGCCTGGTGCCGAACAAGGTGAAACTACAGTACGCCCGGACCGAAGTTGTCGGGGTCGCCAAGCAATATGCGCCGGCTGAGAAATAGCCTCCTGCTTGTCGCCCTGGTGGCGGCCAGCCTCGCCCAGACCGGCACGACTCCGCTGGCCAACGCGGACGTGCGCCGGATCGGCGAGAAGCTCCGCTGCATGTGCGGCGCCTGCAACTACACGGTCACAAGCTGCAACATGCTGCATTGCCACGGCGCCGAGCCGATGCGGGAGAAACTGCTGGCGATGGTCGAGAAAGGGATGAGCGAGGGCGCGATCCTCGATGCCTTTGCCGCCGAGTATGGCCGGATCGTGCTTACGAAGCCCCCCTCCGACGGCTTCAACCTGCTGGCCTGGGTGATGCCGTTCGTCGCCATCGTCGCCGGCCTGGCCGTGATCTGGTGGTTTATCCGACGCTTCCGCAAGCCGCTGGCTGTCCCGGCCGCCTACGCCGACCAGGCGACGCTGGCCCGCTACCAGGATCAAATCGAGAAGGACCTGTCGAAACTGGATTAGATGATCGTTTTCATTGCCGTACTCCTCACCGTGGGAGTCATTCTGTATACCCTTGCGGTGCGCGGCCGGAACATTCCGGCGCCTGAGGCTGTTTCTCCGACACTCCACCTGGAGGAGCGGAAGGCCACAATCTACGAAAACCTACGCGACCTCCAGTTCGAATACCGGCTGGGGAAGTTGTCCGACGAGGACTACCAGCAGACCAAGCTGGATCTCCAGAAGGAACTCGCCTCCGTGCTCGCGGAAATCGACCGCGTGCAGGGCGGCAAGGCGCCGGCGCCGCCCCCGCCGCCGAAGCCCGTCCCGGCGGCCGGCACGACATGCTCGAACTGCGGCGCGACATTCGCCCAGGCGTTGAAGTTCTGCGGCGAGTGCGGGAGCCCGATTGCGGGGACGCGAGCATGAAGCGCCCATCGCTGTTCCTCTTCATTCCGGCGCTGACCTTCGCCGCCATCGACGGCACCGTGGTCAACGGAACCGCCGGCAAGCCGCAGCCGGGCGCGCTGGTGACTCTTTACCGGCTCGGGGATTCCGGAATGCAGCCGGTCAAGACCCTCAAGTCGGACGCCGCAGGCAAGTTCCGATTCGAGCAGGACGTGCAAGGCCCGCACCTCCTGCAAATCATCCACTCCGGTGTGATCTACAACCAGATGCTGACGCCGGGCTCACCGACCAGCGGCCTGTCCGTCGAGGTTTTCGACTCGTCTCGAAAGCCCGGCGAGGCGAGAATCGCCCAGCACATGGTGCTTCTCGAGCCGGTCGGCAACGAACTGCGGGTGAGCGAGAACGTGGTGTTCCAGAACACCGGCAGGACGTCCTACAACGACCCCGCGAATGGCACGCTCCGGGTCTTCCTGCCGGAGGCGGCGCGAGGGCAGGCCCGGGTGAGGGTGACCGCGCCCGGCGGATTGCCGGTCGAGCGGTCCGCCGAGAAGACACCGCGGGCCGGCGCGTACAAGATCGACTTCCCCATCAAGCCCGGAGAAACACGCTTTGACATCACTTACTCGATGCCGTTTACGAGTCCGGGCTCTTACTCCGGCAAGGTGCTTCACAAGGACGGTCCGGTGCGTCTCGTGGTTCCCGCGGGCGTGTCGCTGAGCGGCGGCGGGCTTAAGCCGCTCGGCCAGGAACCGCAGACCCAGGCCTCGATTTACGAGATCGAAAGCGGCGATTACAAAGTCGAGTTGCAGGGGACCGGGAGCCTGCGCGCCGGCGCCGCGGCCGATGAGGAGTCTGGGCCTTCCATCGAGCAAATCCTGCCGAGGGTCTACAACAACGTCGCCTGGATCGTCGGACTGTCGCTCGCCATTCTGCTGCTGGGGTTCATGCTTCTGTACCGGCGAGCCCCGTCCGTTCCGCCCGCCGGCATCCCGCGGCCAGCCGCGCCCCGAGGCAAACGCCGCGCATGAGCGCCGTCGTCGCCGAGGGTGTCTGGAAGTTCTTCGGCGACTTCCCCGCTCTTCGTGACATCGGTTTCCGAGTCCAGCCGGGAGCGTGCCTCGCTCTTCTTGGCAGGAACGGCGCGGGCAAAACCACCCTGCTGCGCATCCTCGCCGGACTTTCCCGCCCGGCGCGCGGCCGCATCACCGTCTTTGGCGCGGAGGCGCGCGAACCGCAGACCCGGCGGCGGATCGGCGTGCTCGGCCACGGCATCGGGATCTACGACGAGTTGTCGGCCTATGAGAACCTTCGGCTGTTCGCCCGTCTCTACGATCTTCCCGATCCCCGGAAGACCGCGCTCGAGTGGCTCGAGCGCACCGGGCTCGACCGGGTGAAGGACGGGCTGGTCCGGGAGTTTTCGCGCGGCATGCGTCAGCGGCTGGCGGTGGCGCGCGCATTCCTGCACCAGCCGTCGGTGCTCCTGCTCGACGAGCCGTTCACCGCGCTCGACGACCGCGCGATCGCCATCCTCCAGCGGTTGCTGGCGGAAGCCCGTGAAGCGCAGCGCACCATCATCATGTCCACGCACCAGTTGCGGGAAGCGCTGGAACTCGCGACGCGCGTGGTCCTGCTGAACCGCGGCCGCGTCGGCTACGACGGCGAGCGAACCCCCGAGATGCTGGCCGACCCCGGGTGGCTCTACCGGCAGTATGGAGAAGCTTGAGGCGATGGATTTCACCACAGAGCCACAGAGTACACAGAGGTCTTACCACTGTGAGTCTCTGTGTACTCTGTGCCGCTGTGGTTAATCATGCTCCTCTTTCTCCGCCACACCCTAGCGATCGCCTCCAAGGACCTCCGCGCCGAACTCCGCACCAAGGAGGCCATCAACGCCTCCGTCGCCTTCGCCCTCGTCATTCTCATGCTGTTCAGCTTCGCCTTCGACCCGACGGCCGAGGAGACCCGCGAGATCTCCGGCGGCTTGCTCTGGATTGTCTTCGCGTTCGCCGGGGCGCTGATCCTCAATCGCAGTTTCGCCCGCGAGCTGCCGAACGACTGCCTCGATGCGCTCGTCGCCTCGCCCGTCTCCGGCGCCGCGCTCTATCTCGGCAAGTGCCTGGCCAACGTCGTCCTGCTGCTCGCCGTCGAGCTGATTTCGCTGCCGGTGTTCGGCGTCTTCTACAACATCCGGTGGACCGGGCGCTTCTGGACGCTGATGCTCGTGCTTGTGCTCGCCACCTGGGGGCTGACGGTCATCGGCACGATGTTCAGCGCGCTCACCGTGAACCTGCGCCTGCGCGAGCTCATGCTCCCCGTCCTGGTCTATCCGATGATCATCCCGGCGCTGATGGCGGCCATGCAGCTCACCACGGTCCTGCTTGCGGGCGAGGCCATCGGCGCCGAAAACATGATCTGGTTCCGGCTGCTGGCGGGGTTTGATATCATCTTTACCGCTCTGGGCCTTGCCCTGGTGGAAACCGTGCTCGTGGGGTGACGCGATGCGAGAGAGAATCATGATCGTACTGTGCGGGCTCGCCGCCATACTGCTGGCGCGAAACCTGTACGTGATCCTCCTGAAACTGCCGGACGAGGCCGCCCAGGGCGCCATCTACCGCATCATCTTCTTCCACCTGCCGTCCTGGTTCACGTCGTTTACGGCGTACTTTTTCGCCGGCGTGGCGAGCATCCTGTACCTCGTCAAGAAGAACCGGAAGTACGACACCTTCGCCGTGTCGGTAACCGAGATCGGCACCGTGTTCACCGGCATGGGGCTGGTCACCGGTATGGTCTGGGCGAAGGTGATCTGGGGTATCTGGTGGACCTGGGATCCGAGACTCACCTGGGCGTTCATCTGCTGGCTGGTCTACGCCGGCTATCTGATGCTCCGGCGCGCCACCGAGGATCCGACCGCGCGCGCCAGAAATTCCGCCGTGCTCTCCATCTTCTCCTTCACGACCGTCGTCATCACTTACAAGGCCATCGACTGGTGGCGCACGCAGCACCCGGGCGCGGTCCTCAGTTTTCGAACCGGAGGCGGAACGATGGACCCCGCCATGGAGTCGATGATCTACTGGAACTGGCTGGCGCTGATGCTGCTGGCGGCGGTGCTGGTGATGGTGCGCATGAAGCAGGAGCACGCGCTCGGTGAGATCGAAGCCATGCGCCGGCACGCGCACGCCCTCTGAACCTCCGGAGAAAGGACCCCAATGGACGAACGTAACTTCCTCTTCATGTTCTATGGCTTTCTGGCCGCCTGGCTGGTTTTGACTTCCTATGTCGTCGCGCTGGTGGGGCGGGAGCGCCGGATCAAGAGGGAAATCGAGAACCTCAAGCGCATGATCGAGGACCGGGGAGGGGCCAAGGAATGAACCGCCGGAAGCTGCTCGGGATGACGGCCGGCGGCGCGGTCGCCGGGCTGGTCTCGCCTCGGGAACTGGCCGCGCAACAGCAAGTCGAGCGCGCCACCCGCGGGATGCCGTCGCCGAAGATCAAGGACGTCCGCGCCATCGCCACCTCGCCCGAGGGACTGCGCTTGGTCGTCGTCAAAGTGGTCACCGACCAGGACGGTCTGTACGGCTATGGCTGCGCGACCTACACGCAGCGCGCCGACCTGGTGGTTCCTGCCGTCGAACGCTACCTGAAGCCCTTCCTGATCGGCAAGCCCGCCGACCGCATCGACGACATCTGGCAGGCTTGTTACAACAGCTCTTACTGGCGCAACGGCCCGGTCCTGAACAATGCCATCAGCGGCGTGGACCAGGCGCTCTGGGACATCAAGGGACGGCAGGCCGGCATGCCCGTCTACCAGCTTCTGGGAGGAAAGTGTCGAGAGGCCGCCGACTGCTACGGCCACGCGAGCGGCGCCGAAATTCCCGAGGTGATCGAGAGCGCGAAGCGTTACATGGCGCGAGGATTCCGCCACGTGCGGATCCAGGTGGGCGTGCCCGGCCAGGCGGGGTACGGCTCCGCCCGCGGCGCGGCGCAGGTGCGGGCGCTGCACACGGGCCCGGTCTTTGAGCCGGCCGCCTACATCCGCCGCGCGCTGAAGCTGTTCGAGGCCGCGCGCAAGGAACTCGGCGACGAGGTCGAACTGCTCCACGACGTCCACGAGCGC
>CAZACK010000083.1:0-23723 GCA_964483455.1 uncultured Solibacteraceae bacterium | reverse complement strand
CCGGCGTGCGGCCGGCGCGGACAACAGTGCAGTCGGTGCTCTGGGGAGGCATCAAAGTCGAAATCGACTGCGTGGCGCGGAAGTCGAGCTAGTCTCCCGCTTCGGCGGACCGCTGAAGAAAGCCGTTCTGACCGAGGGGGATTCAGCCCGCTCGCCCGACCATACAAGCAGAGGGGCGCGAAGCGGATGCATGCTCGGGCCCCCGTAACATCCCAAACTGGAGGATCACTTATGCTTCGCAGTCGGACGATCACCCTTGGTGTCGCTTCGATGTTTCTGCTTGCTTCCATGGCGCTTGCCCTTCCGGGCAAGCCGACCTTCGCACCCGCCGTCTACGGCGACGGCAAGTTGTGGGGCACCAAAGCCGCCGCCAATCTGCCGGGACCGAACGACGACAACGCCCAGTCCTTTGACAAGCTGTTTGTTATCGTCAACGGCGCGGTGGGCCAGATGCCGGTGGCGGAAGCAGCTCCCGGCAACCCCATGTACAGCGGCGGCCGCTGGTTCACTCACACGGTGGTGTGGACGCAGGAGGGGCTGGACGCCCACATGGGCAGCCTGCCGGTGCTCACGTCCTACGACGACGTTCAGTTCCACTACGGACTGGGCCACCTGATGATCATGCCCGGCTCACCGGCGGGCGGCCCTCCCCCGTACTTCGAGTGCCCGCTGCTGCCGGTGAAGTAAGTCGCCGATGACAACACCGGGGCGGGCGTTGTCCCCGCCCCATTCGCCGGAGGTGCCCTCGACGTCGTGGAGCGGCGCGTAAGCGTTCGGGTATCCTCGGAGGGTTGCGGTTCTGTTCCCCCGCGAGGACCCTGTTTCATGCGATGCTTGCCCGCGCTGCTGGTGTTTGCAGCCCCGATGATGTTGCTCGCGGAATCGAGCACGTTTCTCGGCGCGTTCGGCGGCGTATCCACGCTGTCCGCCGACGGCGCCTTCGTTGTCAGCGGCGGCAGGAGCGCTCACGCGCAGTACAAGCCGGAGAACGGGTTGACACTGATGGTCTTCGCCGGGAGGCATCTCAACGACTACGTCTCCGTGCAAGCAAGCTACGGCTGGAACCGGAACACGGTGGTTCTGAGTGCCGTGGAGTCCGGCGACGCGCAGTCCGCCTACGAGCAGCGCAGAAGGAACATCCAGCACACCGTCATCGGGGAGGGGATGCTGTACTTCCGCCACCGCCGAAGCTGGGTGAGGCCCTACCTGTCGGCTGGGGCCGGGATGCATCATCTGAACAGTGCGGCCTCGGCTGGCGAAGTCCGGGTCGGCAACCCGGTGCTGCCGCCGGCGGAATTCAGCCACAGCGGTCCCGCGTTCCGCGTGGCGGTCGGGGTCGATGTGTTTCTCAGGGGTGGCTTCGCGCTGCGGTACAGTTTCAGCGAGACCATCCAAAGCAACCCGATCAGTAAGCGGCTTTCCCCGCAAGGACACAGAAACCTCGCGAATTTTCAGAACCTGTTCGGCCTCTGCTGGCGCTTCTGATCAGCGGGACTCAGCGATTCTGGAACCCGACGTATGGACAGCCCGGCCACCAGATCGGCGGATGCTCGAGATTCTCGGCGAGCACGCGAGCGTGGCATACCTGACAGAAGAAGGCCGACTCCGCCTTGCGGCCAACCGGAGCAATCTGAACAAGGTCTTCAAACACGCAGAGCTTCCGGCCGCCCCGCTTGGTCGCGGTCAGGTCCAGAAGCGGGCCGGACTTCTGCTGTTCTCGGATCAGTGCCGTGTAGGTCCGGCTCTTCAACCGTGACGGGGCTTTGCGCACCGGCGCTTGCTCGTCACCCGCCAGGCCGGCCAGACGTTCAATGTGGAATTCGTCAGCCATTTGCCACCTCGCGCAGCCACGCGCGCCGGAAATGATCCCGCGCTCTGGCCAGCCCGCGCTCGACACCTTTCACGGTCTTCCCCGTCCGCTGGGCCATTTCTTCGGCGCTCTGATATTCCCAATAACGCCAGATCAGCAAGATTCGGTAGTGCTCCGGCAGCGATTCGAGAGTTCTGCCAACCCTCGCATGCACGTCCCGGCGGTCCCAGGCTTCGAGCCAGTCCGTAGAGGAATCGGCAGGTTCCTCACCCTCCTCCCATTGCGTCAATCGCAGCTTGTCCCGGTAATGATCTTGTACTTTGTGCCTGGCGATCCCCAACAGCCATGACGTCAAACCGCTCTCCCCTCGGTAGGAGGGCAAAGCCCGCCAGGCCTCCAGGAAAACTTGCTGGAAGCAATCCTCGACGACATCCTCGTCGGGGAGCAGCCTTCGGCAAAGATACGAGTGCACGGCGTCGGAATAGCGCGAGATGAACTCCTCGGACGCCTTGCGGTCTCTTCGAAGTAAGGCGTCGATCAGCTCCGCTTCGCCGGCGTCGCCGGCTTCCGGAAGAAAGGCCGGGCCGCAGGCGGATGCGGGGACAGCCGCGGAGATCTCGCTCACACCAGGTTGTCGGGGACGCCCGGAGAATCCCCCTTGTGCGTCCGGGGAATCCTGATTCTCGCCATCCATTGCTGTTCAGGATAGTGCTGTTCGGCCCGCAATAAGAGCCTCATGCCCTTTTTGCTACCATGAGGATTCCCCTGAATGATGCAAGCCGTTCCCGACATCCTCGCTCGAATTGTCGCCCACAAGCGGGAGGAACTCGCGCGCGCGGAAGTCTCTCGGGATGAATGGGAACGGCTAGCCGAGCGGGCCGCCGCGGACCGCCGTGATTTCAGGGCGGCCATTCGTCGCGGGCCCGCCATCATCGCCGAGATCAAAAAGGCGTCGCCGAGCAAGGGCATGCTGGCCGAGCGCTTCGATCCGATTTCCACCGCCCGGTCCTACGAGAAAGGCGGCGCGGCGGCGCTCTCTGTGCTGACCGACGCGAAGTTCTTCCAAGGAGGACTTCCGGATCTATGGGCCGCCCGGGCGGCAACGAAACTGCCGGCGCTGCGCAAGGACTTCACCGTCGACGAGTACCACGTCGCCGAGGCGGCGGCGCATGCCGCCGACGCCGTCCTGCTGATCGCGACCATCCTGACGACTGGCGAGTTGCGGCGCCTCCGCGAGTACGCGGCGCGGCTCGGGCTGGCGGCGCTTGTCGAAGTTCACGACGGCGAGGAGATCGACCGGGCGATCGATTCCGGCGCGGAGATCATCGGCGTCAATAACCGCGATCTGCGCACATTCACGGTGTCGATCGAAACCTCGCTGCGCCTGGCCGAACGGATGCCCGCGAACGCGACGAAAGTCAGCGAGAGCGGAATTGAATCGGCGGAACACGTCGCCAGGCTGCGCGACGCCGGCTACGACGCCTTCCTGGTAGGCGAGCACCTGATGCGATCGGCGGACCCAGCCTCGGCGCTGCGGGCGTTGTTGTCATGATGGTCAAGATCTGCGGGATTACGAACCTGGATGACGCGCTGGCGGCGGCTGACGGCGGCGCCGCCGCGCTCGGGTTCAACTTCTACCGCAAGAGCCCGCGATACATCCCTCCGGAGGAGGCGGCGCGGATCACCAAGGCGCTGCCGGCCGCGGTCTGGAAGGTCGGCGTGTTCGTGAACGAGGCGCCGGAGGCCGTCGAGGAAATGGCCGCGCGAATCGGCCTGGATGTCGCGCAGCTTCACGGCGACGAGTCCGCTGCCGCGGTGCCGGCCGGCGTCCGCGTGTGGAAGGCGCTGCGCGTGGATGCTTCCTTCGGGCCGGCCAGCCTCGAGCCGTACCGCGTCGAGGCGTTTCTGCTCGACGCGCCCGCGCCGGACGTTTACGGCGGCTCCGGCGGCACGTTCGATTGGTCGAAGGTGGCCGGGCTCGGGCGGAAGATCATCGTCGCCGGCGGTCTGGACGCCGGCAACGTGCGCGAGGCAATCCGGCGCGCGCGGCCGTGGGGCGTGGACGCCTGCTCCCGCCTGGAAAGCGCCCCGGGAAGGAAAGACCGAGAGAAAATGCGTGCATTTCTGAGAGCAGCTCTGGCGAGGGAAGAAGAATGACTGAATTGCCGGACACCGGCGGGCACTACGGGCCATACGGCGGACGATACGTGCCGGAAGTGCTGATGGCGCCGCTCGAGGAACTCGAGCAGGCGTACCTGGAGGCGAGACAGGACCCGTCCTTCCAGGCCGAACTCGACAAGCTGCTCGCCACCTACGCCGGCCGGCCGACGCCGCTGTCCTTCGCGAGGCGGCTCACCGAATCCCTCGGCGGGGCGCGCCTCTATTTCAAGCGCGAGGACCTGCTTCACACCGGCGCGCACAAGATCAACAACTGCCTCGGACAGGTGCTGCTGGCGCGGCGCATGGGCAAGCGCCGCGTCATCGCCGAGACCGGCGCCGGGCAGCACGGCGTGGCCACGGCCACCGTGTGCGCGCTGTTCGGCATGGAGTGCGTCGTCTACATGGGCGAGGAAGACATGCGCCGCCAGCGGCTGAATGTCTTCCGCATGCGGCTGCTGGGGGCGACGGTGGCCGCCGTCTCGGCCGGGAGCCGCACGCTGAAAGACGCCATCAGCGAGGCGATGCGCGATTGGGTGACCAACGTCGGCACCACCCACTACCTGCTCGGCTCGGCGCTCGGCGCGCATCCGTATCCGATGATGGTGCGGGATTTTCAAAGCGTCATCGGCAAAGAGGCGCGGGCGCAGGTCCTGGAAGCCGAAGGCCGTCTTCCGGACGCCGTGTTCGCCTGCGTCGGCGGCGGCAGCAACTCGATCGGCATTTTTCACGCGTTCGTGCCGGACCAGGGCGTGAAGCTGGTGGGAGTGGAGGCGGGCGGCCGCGGGTCAGGCCTGGGCGAACACGCGGCGCGGTTCTCGGGAGGCTCGCCCGGTGTGCTCCACGGTGCCTACAGCTATCTGCTTCAGGACAACGACGGGCAGGTGGCTTCGACGCACTCCGTCTCCGCGGGCCTCGACTATGCGCTGGTCGGACCGGAACATGCCTGGCTCCACGAGCAGCGCCGGGCAGAGTACGTTTCTGTCAGCGATGAAGAGGCCCTCGACGCCGCCAGGCTGCTGTCGCGCACCGAAGGGCTGATTCCCGCCCTGGAGTCCGCCCACGCCGTCGCCGAGGCCGTCCGCCGGGCCGGTCATGCGGCTGGCCAGGTGTTTCTGATTAACTTGTCTGGGAGGGGTGACAAAGACATAGACATTTATAGGGATAATATGCGGGAATTGGAGGGGTGATCGGAAGAAGAAATCAAAAATCAAGAATGGAGGAGCGCAGCATCGGAGGAAATGGTCATGATGGGCCCGGTTTTCGAAACGCGGATTTCGAGAATGTTCGCTCGCCTGCGTGGTGAAGGCAAGCGCGCGCTGATCGCCTACATAACTGCCGGCGACCCGTCGCCGGACGACACGGTGGAACTGGTTCTGGCGCTGGAGCGCGGCGGCGCGGACCTGATCGAACTCGGAATGCCCTTCTCCGACCCCATCGCCGATGGCCCGGTGATCCAGCGAGCGGCGGAAAGGGCTTTGCAGGCTCACATGACGGTGTCCAAGCTGCTGGAAATCGCCGGTGAGATCCGGCGGCGTTCCGAAATCCCGCTGCTCCTGTTCAGTTACCTGAATCCGTTGATGCGCTACGGCCTTGACACGCTGGCGGCGGACGCCGCGAAGGCCGGCCTCGACGGTTGCCTGATGACCGACTTGAGCGTGGAGGACGCGCACCCCTATGTCAAGGCGATGCGCGGGCACGGCCTGGACACCGTGTTCCTGGCGGCGCCGACCAGCACCGAACGCCGCCTGAGCCTTGTGGCGCGATACTCAACCGGTTTCGTCTACCTGATTTCCCGGACGGGCGTGACCGGAGAACGGAAATCCCTGTCGTCATCCGTCAGGCCGCTGGTGGAGGCGATGCGCAAGATCACCGGCCTGCCGCTGGCTGTGGGCTTCGGCATTTCGACTCCGGAGCACATGGCCGAGGTCGGCCGGATCGCCGACGCGGCCGTGGTCGGCAGCGCCTTCGTGCGGCTGATCGAAGACAACTTGCAGAACGTGTCGCTGCCCATCCAGCTCGAATGCTTCGCGCGGGAATTGAAACGCGGTTTCCAGATGGAACCGGTCACGAAGGGGAAATCGGGGATTGCGTAGCCTGTCACCGAACAATGACGACGACTGGCGGGATCTCGACCAGCGGCGGCTGGAAATCGACGACCTCGACCGGCGGCTCCTCGCGCTCCTCAATGAGCGCACCCGCGTAGTGGAGGAGATCGGGCGCATCAAGCGGCGGCTGAAGCTGCCGATCTACGAGCCGAAACGCGAGGACGAGGTCTACGAGAACATCACGCAGCACAATCACGGCCCCCTGCCCGCCGGCGCCGTGCGCCGCGTGTTCGAGCGCATCATCGACGAGATGCGCACGGTGCAGAAGATCCGGATGGAGCAGGAGGAAGAGGAAAGACGCCGGGCGGCGGACCCGCCCGGGAGGTGAATCAGCATGCTGGTGGTAATGGAAAAGGGCGCGACCGAACAGCAGGTCCAATCGGTGATCGACCGGATGGTCGCCTTGGGCTTCACCGTGCACCGTTCGACGGGCGTCATTCACACGGTGCTCGGCGGCGTCGGACCCGAGGAAGGGATCGATCCGGTCGAGTTGGAACTGCTGGACGGTGTTAAGGAAGCGCGTCACATCACGTCGTCGTACAAGCTCGCCGGACGCCATTTCCGGCCCGGCGGCACGGTGGTGAAGATCCGCGACGTGGAGATCGGCGCCCGGAAGATCGTCATGATGGCCGGGCCGTGCAGCGTCGAGAACGCCGGCCAGATCAACCGGGCGGCGGACATCGTAGCCCGCGCGGGCGCATCCGTCATTCGCGGCGGCGCCTTCAAGCCGCGCACCTCGCCCTACAGCTTCCAGGGACTTGGCGAAGAGGGCCTGAAGATGCTGCGGGAAGCCGCCGACCGGCACGGCTTGCTGGTGGTAAGCGAGGTGATGGATCACACCCAGATCGAGCTCATGGCGTCCTATGTCGATATCCTCCAGGTGGGCGCGCGGAACATGCAGAATTACAACCTGCTCCGGGAGCTTGGCAAGATCCGGAAACCGGTTCTGCTCAAGCGAGGCATCTCGGCGACCATCGATGAGCTGCTGCTCTCCGCCGAATATATCCTCTCCGGCGGGAACTACGACGTGATCCTGTGCGAGCGCGGCATCCGGACGTTCGAGAGCGCCACTCGCAACACGATGGACATCTCGGCCATCCCGGTGGTGAAGAAACTATCGCACCTGCCGATTCTCGGCGACCCGTCGCACGGCACCGGCCGCCGCGACCACGTGCCACCGCTCGCCCGCGCGGCGGTCGCCGCCGGAGCCGACGGCCTGCTGATCGAAGTGCACCCCGATCCGGACCACGCGCTCAGCGACGGAGCGCAATCCTTGTACCCGGCGCAGTTCGATGAGCTGATGGAGCAGTTGAGGGCCATCGCCCCGGTCATCGGCCGGTCCATGTGAAGGTTAACCGCAGAGTCGCGGAGGACGCAGAGGGAATCATGGTACTCTGCGTCCTTTGCGGCTCTGCGGTGAATTCCAATGGACACTGTTACCGTTGTCGGCGTCGGATTGATCGGCGGATCATTCGCGCTCGCCCTCCGCAAAGCCGGCTTCCGCGGCCGGATCTTCGGGGTCAGCTCGCCGCCGACCATCGAGCGGGCACTGGCTCGCGGTGCGATCGACGAGGGGCTCCCCCTGGAGAAGGCTGCCCCGCAGTCCGACCTCGTGTACCTGGCCCAGCCGATTCTCCGAATCCTGGAGACGCTGAAGCTCCTCGATCCGCTGCTACGCGAGGATGCGCTGGTGACCGACGCCGGCAGCACCAAGCGGCGGATCGTCGAGACCGCCCGGGCGTCGATTCGCCGCGCCCAGTTTCTCGGCGGTCATCCGATGGCCGGAAAAGAGACGCGGGGCGTGGAGGAGGCGGATCCCGACCTGTTCCGGGGCCGCACGTACGTTCTGGCCCCCACCGCCTCGGAGGAACTCGAAACCGCGCCGGCAATAGAGTTTTCCGGCTGGCTGAGCAGGATAGGAGCAGCGCCGCTGGTGCTCTCGCCCGACGTACACGACGAAGTCGTTTCCCTGACGTCTCACTTGCCGCAGATGGCCTCGACAGCGTTGGCTTCGCTGCTCTTCGAACGGCTCGACTCGCCGGAGCATTTACGAGCCGCCGGCCCCGGCCTCGCGGATACGACGCGCCTGGCGATGAGCGCGTTTGATGTCTGGGGCGACATCCTCGAAACCAATCCCGAGCGGATCGACAAGGCGCTCGAAGCCTACATCGACAAGCTGGCCGAACTACGGCGTTGTCTGGGCGACCAACGAATGCGAAAGGAATTCGCGCAGGCCGCCATGTTCGCGCGCCGGCTCCGGGATGCGCAGACCAAGGAAACGGCGTGAATCGTGGTAACGCCGCGAGCCCGCGGGCTGAAGTTCGAACACCCCGATGAGTGATATTGTTCACCGCATCCGCCACTTGGTCGTCCGGCGGGAGGTTCTGATTTCGGACCACGGTTACGACGAGCTGGCGGCAGAGGGTATTCTGGTCAGGGATGTCTATGATATGAAGGCGTGCACGCTGCCATCGTGGTGGAGGAATACCCGGCCTACCACAAGGGGCCGTGTGTCCTGGTCCTGCAACGCGATCGCGACGGCCGGCCGATCCACGCGCTGCGGGGTATCCCCGCCGGGGCGAGGGGCAATTCGCAGTGCGGTTGACGTAGATTGCATCGAGTCCGATACGGGCTGGTCGCCCTATTTGTCCTTGGCGCAGAAACTGGACGAGGTCCGGGAGGCTCTTCGCAGAGGCGATCTACAGAGGGTTGGGCAACTTGGCCGAGTCCATCAGCTCACCCCAATCGCCGTGTGAGGCGGCCCAAGCTGGCGGCGGCCACAGCCGCTTGTGAGATCAGTCACCGCCCTTCCGATTTTCCGAACTCCCCGAACAGCGCTGTCGTATACTCATCTGAAATGGAGGAGGGATGGCTTTCACAGACTTCCTGAAGAAGCAGTTCATTGACGTCATTCACTGGACCGAGCCGGAAGAGGGCATTCTGGCGTGGCGATTCCCCATGCGCGACATGGAAATCCAGAATGGCGCCAAACTCACCGTCCGCGAGTCGCAGATGTCCGCGTTCGTCAACGAGGGCCGCATGGCCGACGTGTTTGGCCCCGGATTGTACACCCTGAACACCCAGACGCTGCCCGTGCTGACGAACCTGATGAACTGGGACAAGTTCTTCCAATCTCCGTTCAAGTCGGACGTCTATTTCTTCTCGACCCGCTTGCAGGTCAACCAGCGCTGGGGCACGACCAATCCGATCACCATCCGCGACAAGGAGTTCGGCGCGGTGCGGCTGCGGGCGTACGGGATTTACTCCTACCGGCTCAGTGACCCGCGCACCTTCCATACGAAGGTCAGCGGCACCCGCGAGATCTACCGCGTGGCCGACCTCGAGGGGCAGCTCCGGAACACCATCGTCGGCCGCATGACCGATACGTTCGCCGAAAGCACCATCCCCTTCCTCGACATGGCGGCCAACCAAATCGAGCTCGGCCAGAAGATCGCCGAGTATCTGCGGCCGGTCTTCACCGACCTCGGGCTCCAGCTCGACACGTTCGTCGTCGAAAACCTGTCGCTTCCTGACGAGTTGCAGAAGCTGCTCGACCAGCGCATCGGCATGACGATGGTCGGCGACATGGCCCGCTATACGCAGTTCAACGTCGCGCAGTCGCTGCCGATCGCCGCCGCCAACGAGGGAGGCGGCGCGGCCGGCGTGGGAGTCGGGCTGGGCGCCGGGCTGGCCATGGCCCAGACGATGATGCAGTCGATGAAGCCGCCGGAGCCGGCGGCTCCGGCAGCCGCCGCGGAATCCAAGTTCTGCCTGGAGTGCGGCAAGCCCGTTCCCCGGTCGGCCAAATTCTGCCCGGAGTGCGGCAAGCCGCAAGCCTGACCCAATGTACGGTCGCGAGTGGATCGTGGAGGCGTACGGGTGCGATCGCGGCGCACTGGCCGACCTCAGCAAGCTGCGCCGGCTCTTCGACGCGATGGTCGACGAGTTGCGGCTGCGTCCCGTCGGCGAAGCCTTGTGGCGCCAATTTCCGGAGCCTGGCGGGATCACCGGACTGCTGCTCCTGGCCGAGTCGCACCTCGCCTGCCACACGTTCCCCGAACACGAGTCGCTCTGCCTGAACCTCTTCTGCTGCCGGCCCCGGCCGGAGTGGCACTTCGACCGCTACCTCCGCCGGGAGTTCGGCGCTTCAAGAGTCAGCGTCCGTGTCATCGACAGGCCGTACGCTAACCACAGAGGCACAGAGAACTCTGAGATCCTCTGTGGCCTCTGTGACTCTGTGGTGAAATGAAAGCCCTCGCTTGCCCCAACTGCGGCGCCCCGATCCGCTTCCGCTGGTCGAGCGCCGTGCAGACCACCTGTGAGTTCTGCCGCTCGATCCTCGTGCGGCACGACGTGGATCTCGCCAAGGTGGGGAAGGTCTCCGACCTGCCGCCCGACAGCTCTCCCATCCAGATCGCCACCGAGGGCGTCTACCGCAACAAGCCATTCGTCGTCGTCGGACGGATTGTCTACGAATACGAACTCGGGACCTGGAACGAGTGGCACCTCCTCTTCAGCGACTCGACCAGCGGCTGGCTCTCCGACGACATGGCCGACTACGAGGTGAGTGTGCACGTCAAGCCGTCCGCTCCGCTGCCGGCGCCGGATGCGATCAAGCGCGGCCAGGCGCTCCAACTGAACGGCGTGTGGTTCCGGGTCACGAACTTAACCCGCGCTCGCTACTGCGGCGTCGAAGGCGAGTTGCCCTTCGAGTACTGGGACAAGGAACTGGTGCTGTTCGCCGATCTCCGCTCGGCCGACGGCCGCTTCGCCACCATCGACTACAGCGAGGAGGAACCCCTGCTGTTTCTCGGCGAGTCGGTGGAGTTCGAGTCGCTGGCGCTGAAGAACTTGCGGCGCTTCGAGGGCTGGGACTGATGGCTGCGTCAGGCGGCGAGACCCCGGTGGTCAAGGCGCTCAACTGTCCGAACTGCGGGGCGGCTGTTACCATCCGCGGAATGGCCCACACCCTGAGCGTCGTCTGCGAAAGTTGCCACTCCATCCTCGACGCCAAACATCCCTCGCTGCGGGTTCTACAACAGTTCGAAGGCGCTCAACATTTTCAGCCGTTGGTCCCGCTCGGCTCACGCGGGAATGTGCGCGGCGACGTCTACGAGGTGATCGGCTTTCAGGTGCGGACCATCTACGTGGAGGGCGTCGCCTACAGTTGGGCCGAATACCTCCTGTTCAACCCTTACAAAGGATTCCGGTACCTCACGGAGTATCAAGGTCACTGGAACGACGTGAAGGCAGTACGATCCCTGCCCGAGGTGACCCAATCCGGCGGCAAGCCGGCCGTGCGGTTTCTCGGCGAAACTTACAAGCACTTCCAGACGGCTCGCGCCACCACGACCTACGTGCTCGGTGAATTTCCTTGGCAGGTAAGGGTGGGCGACGAAGTGGCGGTGATGGACTTCGTGGCGCCGCCGCGCGTGCTCTCCTCGGAGACCACCGAGGACGAAGTGACCTGGTCCCTCGGCGAGTACTGGACCGGATCGGAGGTCTGGGAGGCCTTCCAGTTGCCCGGGAGGCCGCCGGGCGCCATGGGCGTGTACGCCAATCAACCCTCGCCTGCCAAGCCGAAGCTTAAGAGCATCTGGGCCGCGGCACTCCTGATGCTGGCGGCGCTGTTCGCGCTGTCGCAGGTGGTCGCCATCATCTCGCGGAACGAAGAGGTCTACAGCGGCCGCTACAGCTTCCAGGCCGGCGCCGTCGAGGGATCGTACGTGACGGACGTCTTCGAGTTGAAGGGCCGCACGTCGAACGTCGAACTGTCGATCCGCACCGACCTCGCGAACAACTGGGCCTTCTTCAACCTCGCCTTGATCAACGACGACACCGGCGAGGCTTACGATTTCGGCCGCGAGGTGAGTTACTTCTCCGGGCGCGACAGCGATGGCGCCTGGACCGAGGGCAGCCCCGGCGACACCGTCTACATCCCGTCGGTTCCGCCCGGCCGTTATTACCTCCGGGTGGAGCCGGAGATGGCCCCGGGCTCCAGATCGATGGATTACACGCTGACCCTCCGCCGGGACGTGCCGCGCTACAGCTTCTTCTTCATTGCCGCGCTGCTGGTTCTCGTGCCGCCCGTTTTCTATTCTCTCCGCGCGTTGAGTTTCGAGCACGCGCGCTGGCAGGAAAGCGATTACGCCTCTTCCGGCGAGGAGGATGACGACGAGTGAAACATCCGTTGTATCTGGGATACGGCCTCTTGCTTCTCGGCCTGGTTTCGCTGGCCGAGTACCGGGGCTGGAGTTACCTCGACGTCAACGAGGTGAAGAACGTTCCGAAATCCGTGCGCGACAACCCGGGATCGTACCGGCCGTTCTATCGCGCTCACCCGCGCTACTTTGGAGGAAAGTGACATGTCTGAATGGCACCCCATCTGGCTGCTGAACGCGTTGCTGTACTCGCTGCTGGGCATCGTGATCTTCCTGGTGGCGTTCGTGATCATCGACAAGATGACCCCCTACCAGCTTTGGAAGGAGATCGTCGAGGAGAAAAACGCGGCCCTCGCGATTCTGGTCGGGGCGATGTCGCTGGGCATTTGTCTCATCATCGCCGCCGCGGTGCATTGAATCCGCAGTCTGCTCCTCGAGTTCCCTCCGGTGGGGCGGCCCCATGAGCCGCCCGCAACGGAACAAGACCGCCGAAGGCGCACCACTATTCTTGCCTCTTGATTCTTGATTTCGCCTTCCGCGGAGCAAAGCTCCGGGGCGCTCCGCGGCGGGCCCTCTACTTCTTTTCCGGCGGATCCGGAACCAGGGAGTCGACCGCAATCTTCCAGCTCCCGTCCGCCTGTTTCTTCCAGACGCTGACATACTTGACGGTCGTCTTGACGTCCTTCCCTTTCGCGTCCTTGACGACCACTTCACCGGTCCCCCAGCTATAAGCGAGATCGCCGGAACGGGCCACTTCAACTTTCGTAGGCGACCAGGAGATCACGGGCTTCGCCGCCATCATGCCTTCGAAATACCTCTGCATGTTCTCCTTGCCGTGGACGACCGGAGCGTCCGTGGCGATGCCGACGACGTCGTCCGTGTAGAAACTCACCATTTTCGCCGGGTCCATGGCCGCCGCAGCTTCCGCCATGCCGCTTTCCTGAGCTCGGATGGCGGTCTCGTCCGCCGCCCTCGTGTCTGGTGGCGGTGGCGGCGCGGCTGGCTGGCACCCCGTCAGCGTCAACACCGCTCCGGCAACAAAACCAGGTACCAGGAAACACCTCAATCGTTCGCAGTTTAGATTCAGCATCTCAAAAGATCCTTCCCCTCTTCGGCCTCCAGGGCCTGGATGAGTATATCACTGGCGGCATCTCCGTTCTGCGCCCCAGGTTCGCCGGAAAATCCCGCTGCCCGTGGTACACTGCGGCACGGTGTCCGTCGTCCTCTTCATCTCCGTCTTCCTCATCGCCGCCTGCGGGCTCATCTATGAGCTGATCGCCGGAACGCTGGCCAGCTACCTGCTCGGCGACAGTGTGTTCCAGTTCTCGACCGTCATCGGCTGCTACCTGTTCGCCATGGGCGTCGGAAGCTGGCTGTCGCGCTTCGTCACCCGAGGCCTGGTGGCGCGGTTTATCTCCATCGAGCTGATGGTCGGGCTGATCGGCGGCTTCTCCTCCGCGATTCTGTTCCTGGCGTTCTCCTACACGCACGCATTCCGGCTGCTGCTTTACCTCATCGTACTGATCGTGGGCATCCTCGTCGGATTGGAGATCCCGCTGCTGATGCGGATCCTGAAGGATCGCTTCCAGTTCCGCGACCTCGTGGCGCACGTATTGACCTTCGACTACCTCGGCGCGCTCGGCGCTTCCCTGCTCTTCCCCATCCTGCTGGTGCCGCGCCTCGGGCTGGTGCGCTCGGCGATTCTCTTCGGAATCATCAACGCGGGGGTTGCCCTTTGGTCTACGTTCCTCTTTCGGTCGCAGATCGGCTCGCCGCTGCTGCTGCGCGCTTCCTCGGCGCTGGTTTTGGGGATACTGTCCGCCGGCCTGGGCGTGGCCGATCGCCTGGTCAATCTCGCCGACGACAACCTCTACGCCGACGAGGTGATCCTTGCGCGCAACACCCGCTACCAGCGCATCGTGCTGACGAAGTGGAAGGACGACGTCCGCCTGTTCCTCAACTCGCATCTTCAGTTCAGCTCGCGCGACGAGTACCGCTATCATGAGGCGCTTGTGCATCCGGGACTGGCCGCCCTGCCGGGAGCGCGGCGCGTGCTCGTCCTCGGCGGCGGCGACGGCCTGGCCGTCCGCGAGGTGCTGCGCTATCCCTCCGTCGAGAGCGTCACGCTCGTCGATCTCGATCCGGAAATGACCCGCCTCTTCTCCACCAACCCGATGCTGCTGAAGCTGAACGACAGTTCCCTGAATTCCTCGAGGGTTCGGGTGATCAACACCGATGCGTTCCCCTGGCTCGAGCAGTCAAACGACCAGTTCGATTTCGCCATCGCCGATTTTCCCGATCCGACTAGCTTCTCCCTCGGCAAGCTGTACACGACGGCCTTCTACCGCCTGCTCGGCCGGCACATCAGCCAGGGAGGGCTGGTGGTGGTGCAGAGCACGTCGCCGTTGTTCGCGCGCCAGTCGTTCTGGTCGATCGTCGAGACGATGAAGCGCGCCGGCTTCCGCGCCCACCCATACCACGTCTACGTGCCGTCCTTCGGCGAATGGGGATTCGTCCTGGGCGGCCTGCACCCTTACGAGCCGCCGTTCACCCTGCCGTCCGGCCTCCGCTTCCTGTCGCAACAAAACCTGCCTTCGATGTTTCACTTCCCGAACGACATGTTGCCGGTTCCAGCCGACCCCAACCGCCTAAACGACCAGGTGCTGGTGCGCTACTACGAGCGCGAGTGGAGCCGGATCAGCCGGTAGCGGCGCATCCGGCGCAAGGCGCCCGGGCGCCGGCCAACGCGACGACGGTGATAGAATCCATTCCGGCTCCAAGGAGGCATTTATGAAGGAACTATCCAGGCGCGGTTTTATCGGCTCAATGACGGCTGCATCCGCGGCTCGGGTCCTGGGCGCCAACGACAGGATCAGGGTTGGCGTCATCGGCACGGGCGGCCGCGGCCGTTACCTGATGAGCAACGTCATGAAGAGCAACCCCGGCGACATCCAGTGGGTGGCGGTTGCCGACGCCTACGACGTGCAGCGAGACCGGGCCGAGCAGGTGGCCGGCCATCCGCTGGCAAAGTATGTGGACTACCGCAAGCTTCTGGACCACAAGGATATCGATGCGGTCATCATCGCTACCTGGGACCATGCGCACTGCCGGATGGCGGTGGACGCCTGCGAGGCCGGGAAGGACCTCTATGTGGAAAAGCCGATGACGCTGCACCCGATGGAGGGCCACGAGATCGTCAAAGCCGTCCGCCAACACAAACGCATCCTCCAGACGGGCACCCAGCAGCGCAGCTATCCGCACTTCCAAGAAGCCAAGGAGCGCTTCATCGACTCCGGCAGGATCGGCAAGATCACGATGGTCCGCTGCATCTGGAACGGCAATGGCGCGTATCGCAACCAGCCGCCGCCGCCCGGCTACGAGCGCAAGCCGGAAGGAATGGACTGGGACATCTGCCAGGGCGACCTGCCCAAAGTCCCCTGGAACCCCAAGCGCTACTTCAACCACTACGTCTATTGGGATTACTCCACCAATGCCCAGATGGGCGGGTTGTTCGTGCACATGATCGACGTGGTCCATCAGTACTGCAAGGTGCTCAGGCCGGCCGCCGCGATGTGCATGGGCGGCATCTATCTTGACGTGGAAGACCGCGACACGGCGGACAACATCAACGCCATCGTGGAGTATCCTGAGTTGCTGGTAACCTTCGAAGCCAACGTCACCGACTTGATCCGCCAGAACTCGGAGGACATCGTCTTCATGGGAACCGGCGGCCGCCTGAACATCTTCCGCTGGGGCTACCGCTTCCTGCCAGCCGGGAAGGCTGAACAGGAAATCATCGCCGGCCCCACGCCCGAACTTCACGTCGCCAACTGGCTGGAGTGCATCCGCAGCCGCAAGCCGGCCAACTGCGACGAAGTCGCCGGCCACTACTCGGCCATGGCCTGCCACATCTGCAATCTCTCGTACAAGGAGAAACGCCGCGTCGAATGGCGGGAAGAGTGGGATGTGTAAGGAGGTGACCCCCACCCGCCGCCACTTCCTCTCCGCCGCCCTGGTCGGCCTCGGCCGCAAGTCCGACCGCCCCATCGCCGGCTCCTTCGTCGACAACACCCACATCCTCGGCCACCGGCTCCGCGACCGCGCCTCGTTCCCGGCGCCGAAGCACATCGTCAAGATCCCCGTCGTGATCGTCGGAGGGGGCGTGGCCGGACTGTCGGCGGCCTGGCACTTCGCCAGACGCGGCTTCCGCGATTTCGTCGTCCTGGAGATGGAGAGCCAGCCCGGCGGCAACTCGCGCTGGGCCGAGAACGAAGTCAGCGCCTACCCTTGGGCCGCGCACTACGTTCCGGTGCCCGACAAGCGCTCTACCCTCGTGCGCGAGCTGTTCGAGGACCTCGGCGTCCTGCGCGACGGCGTCTGGGAGGAGCGCTATCTCTGCTTTTCGCCCCAGGAGCGTTTGTTCCTCCACGGACGCTGGCAGGAGGGCCTCGAGCCGGCCGTCGGCCTCACCGTTCGCGATCACGAGCAGTTCCGGATCTTCGAAGAACGGGTCGAGGAACTCCGGGGGACCGGCCAGTTCACCATCCCCACGGAGGCCGGTAAGAAGCCGTCCGCCCTCGATGCGATCTCGATCTCCGATTGGCTGCAAAATCATAAACTTACATCTGTATACCTAAACTGGTACATCAATTACTGCTGCCGCGACGACTACGGCGCTTCCGCCGCCGACACCTCGGCCTGGGCGGGCATCCACTACTTCGCCTCGCGAAATCCAGACGACAAAGGCCCCCTCACCTGGCCGGAGGGCAACGGCTGGATCGTCCGCCGGATGCTCGAGCGGATCGGCCCACACATGCGAACCAGTACGACCGTGACCAGCATCCTCCGCGATCGCAACCGACTGCGTGTAAGGACTGAAGATACCGAATACGTCACCGAGGCCGTCGTCTTCGCCGCCCCAACTTTCCTGGCGTCCTACCTCACGGACTTCGTTCCACCCGCGCGGTTGTTCCAGTATTCCCCCTGGCTCACTGCGAACCTGACGCTCGACCGCCTCCCGCGCGAGCGAGGGATCGAGCCCGCCTGGGACAACGTCATCTACGACTCCCCGGCGCTCGGCTATGTGGTCGCCACCCACCAGACGGTGCGCTCGCGCATCGATCGCACCGTGTGGACCTACTACTGGGCGCTTGCCGACGGCCCGCCCGCGCGCTACCGGGCCCTCCTGCTTGAGAAGGACTGGGGCCACTGGAAGGAGGCCATCCTGCGGGACCTTTCCCGAGCCCACCCCGATATCCGCAACTGCGTCTCGCGCATCGACATCATGCGTCTCGGCCACGCCATGATCCGCCCCGCGCCGGGGTTCATCTCCTCGGAGGAGCGCCGCCGGTTCGCCGGGCACACCGTCGGCAACCTGTTCCTCGCCAACTCCGACTTGAGCGGCTTGTCGCTATTCGAGGAGGCGCAGTACTGGGGCGTGAAAGCGGCCGGACGCGCGTTGCGGGTCATCGGAAGAGCGGCATAGCGCCCAAGAACTCAAGTATCCTTAGCTGATCGATACCGAAAGGAGTGTGGCATGCAACTCGGCGCGTTTTCGATCAGCCTGGCGGTCAAGGACCTGGAAGCTTCGAGGAGCTTCTACGAGAAACTCGGCTTCAACGTCTTCGCGGGAGATGCCTCGCAGAACTGGCTGATCTTGAAGAACGGCGAGCACGTCATCGGGCTCTTTCAGGGGATGTTCGAGAAGAACATCCTCACGTTCAACCCGGGCTGGGACGGCAATGCCCAGCCGCTTGCCGCGTTCACGGACGTCCGCGAGCTACAGCGCCAGCTCAAGGCTCAAGGATTTCAGTTCCAGCAGGAGGCGGACGAATCGACGACAGGGCCGGCCAGCTTCGTCGTCGTGGACCCCGACGGAAACCCGATCCTCGTCGATCAGCACGTGTGAAGCCGGCGCTTTCACCCCAGATCCGCCGGATCGGCCGCTCAGCCGGCGAACGTCCTCCGCAGCCGCTCGGCTTGCAACTCGTGCAGCAGGCGCATCACGTTGTAGGCGCTGAGCTCGACCAGCAGCCGCGTCACCTTGGCGTGCTGGTCGTCGTTCAGATCGGCCTCGACCGCGCGCATCGCCGCGGCCAGGCTGTCCTGCTGCCGCTCCAGTTCCTGCTTCTCGACCACGCCGTCGGCCATGGCTTGGGTGAACGACTCGAGTTTCTGCGCCTGCTCCTGAATGATGGGCAGGTCCGTTGTCTCGTCAAACCAACTGATGCGTGCCACTTTGGTCTCCCTTCAACTCAATTCCACCATCCGCCGCAAATGGGCAAACCGCTCCTCGAACCTCCCGCGTCCGTCCGCCTCGTTCATCTTCGCCCGGATCTCCGGCGGCAGGAACTGGCGGTCAGTGCACTCCAGGATCGCCGCGATCTCCTGGAGGTCCTTCTCCATGCCCTCTGTCGAAGGCAGGAACTGGCTGACGGCCTCGGCCAGCGCCTCTCGAGTCACCTGCCGCGCGCCGGCCAGCAGCGACCGGCGCAGCGCGCGCCCCACCAGCCCCTCGATGTCCGCGCCCGACAGCTTCCCGCGTTGCGGAATCTCGGGGATGTCCTCGGCCGCCAGCCCGGCGCCCAGTTTCCGCGCCATAGCCAGGAACATGGCGCGGATCTCGCCCGGTTCGGACGGATAAAACAGCGGGATGTGCACCTCGGCCCGCCCCTGGCGCTTCAAATCGATGGGCAGCAGATCGGGCCGGCAGGTGAGCAGCATCCAGAGGATCCTTCCGCGGTAGCGCGTGTCGCCCATCTGCGAGGCGATCATCGAGAACACCCGGCTGGAGGTGCCCGAATCTCCCTCCTGGCTGCGGTCTCCCAGGGCCGCGTCGGCCTCGTCCACCACCACCACCACCGGTCCCATGGCCCGCAGCACGCTCAGCACCCGCTCGAGGTTCCCTTCGGTTTCGCCGACGTATTTCGAGCGGAAGTTCTTGAGCACCACGCACGGCGCCCCGATCTCCCCGGCCGCGCATTGCGCCAGGAACGTCTTGCCGGTGCCGACCGCGCCGCACACCAGGTAGCCCATCGGCAGCGTGTGCAGGTCGCCGCGCTTGAGCAGCGCCGCATCCTCGCGCAGCCGCTGCTTGACCGGCTCGTGCCCGACCACCATGTCGAGCGTCCACTTCGGTTCGATGAACTCGAGCAGCCCCTGGCACTGCCGCTCGATGAGGAGCTTCTTCAGGCTCCGCATCCGCGCCGCGTCGAGCCGTCCGCCCCCCTCGAAGGCCGACTGCACGATCACGTTCAGGTCAACCAGCGAGATCCCCGCCGTGAGCCTGGCCAGCTCACCGGGGGTGTAATCGGAGGCCTGCGAGAAGTCGCGGCCGCCGATGGCGAACGGCAGGAACCGCTCCCGCTCGGCCTGCTCCGGCAGGGCGATCTCGATGGCCGCGACATGCGGGTTTCCGGCGACCCGCTCGCTGAGCGCCGCGAGCTTCTCGTCGATCAGCACGAACGCCATATTCATCCGCTTGAGGTGGGGGCTGGCGGCCCAGTTGAGCAGCGTGACGATCTGGGTCGAAGCGGCGCCGCTCATCCGGCCGGGCTCGCCGCTCGGGGCCAGAAAGGAAGCGTGATCGAGCAGCACGGCGGCGCTCACCTGGTCGTCCGGATCGGCCATCACGTTGTTCTGCACGAAGCGGTCGAGCAAGGCGAAGGCGGCGGCGGGATCCTTGCGCGCCTGCGCCAGGTCGCCGACCTTGCGCCCGGCCAGCACCACCATCTCCTTGAGCCGCTCGGCGTTGCGGCCGGCGAACGCCCGCAGCCCGCGGGCGAGATCGTAGTGCAGCACCAGGTCCCACCGCCCGAACACCTCCTCGGCCAGAAAGTCGCCGAGCGTCCCGTAGCCCTCGCCGCTCCGCACCAGGTCCTGGACGTTTCCGTGCAGCACGAACATTGACGTTGTGCCGGAGAAGTAGAGCTCCGAGAGGCGCGCCGCCCAGGGCGGAAACCACTCCGGGACGCGGCGCTCCTGCCTGGCCGTTTCGCTCATCGCTGCGTAACCTGCCCGAGGTCGGCGTCGAGAATCACCGGCGGCTCCTGCATCTCATCCACCAGCCCGGTGATCTGCTGCAACTCGCGGATCGCTTTCTCGGTGGACTGTACGTTCTCCGCCACCGAGTCGATCTGGCTGCTCAGGAAATCCGGATCCTGGCGGTTGACCGACGCTTCGGTGAGCGCCTGGATCTTAGCCTCGATCCGGTCCAGCTCGATGCGGACGAACTCGGCGTTGTTCTCCGCCCGCTGGTAGTTGTCGAGCCGCATCTGCTGGGCGGCGACGCTGTCCTCGAGCGAGCGGATGATGCGCTCGTCTCCGCCCTTCTGCGCCTCGAGCCTGGCCTTCGCCTCTTGCAGGCGCGAGCGTATCTCCGCGGGATCGGTGCGATCGAGAAACCGATGGAGCGCCTCCTGCGAGGTGAGCAGGCGCAAGAACACCCACAGCAGCCGGTCCAGCGCGGAGGAGCTGAGGTCTTCGGCCGGGGGAGGCGCCTCGCCGGTGCGGCCGCGGACGCCGTGAGCGATCGAGCGCATCTCCAGGCAGCGGCCGCGCAACTGCTCGAACCGGCGCCGCGACTCCGGCGGCAGCGCCCCGACGATCTGCTGAATCGACCGCTGGCCTTGCGAGGCCGCCATCTGCTTGCTCTCTTTGTAGACTTGCGCGTCGACGGCTTCCCGGAACTTGTGCGAGGCCATCAGACCGACCAGGTAGACCAGCTCGCCGGCGGCCACCAGCGGCAGGAGCGCGTCAGGCCGCGTGCTCAGCAGGGATGCCGCAACCGCCGCGGCGAATCCAAGCACGTTCCAGCGGAACAGGAACGCGCGCTTCAGGTATTCGCCAAGCCCCGCTCCTGTCTTCGGCGGTGTCATCGGTGGTGGTCCGGCCTTTCAGCGGCGCCGGGACTCACTTCGACGCCGGCGGCCCGCTTCCGGCGGGCGCTTCCAGCTTCTCTATTATGTCCCGGATCTCGAACACGATCTCGGTAAACGCCGGCTCGCGCTGCATCTCCCTCGCCGGCCGGTCCGGCGGCGGAACCACCATTTCCTTGAGCAAGGTGCCGGGCGCCGGCGACAGGATGTAGACCCGGTCGCCCAAATACACGGCCTCCTCCACCGAGTGGGTGACGAAGAACACCGTCGCTTCCAGGTCCTGCCACAGCTCCACCAGCAGATCCTGCATGTTCAGCCGGATCGCGGGGTCCAGCGCGCCGAACGGCTCGTCCATCAGGATGATCCGCGGGCCCAGGATCAGCGTCCGTGCGATGGCCACCCGCTGGCGCATCCCACCGGAGAGCTGGTGCGGATACTTGCCGGCATCGCGATCGACGTCGAGGCCGACTTTGCCGATCCACTCCCTGGAACGCTCGGCGCGTTCCTTCGAGGGCACGCCCGCGCACTCCAGGCCGAACGCGACGTTGTCGAGCACGGTGCGGTTGTCGAACGACGTGTAGTCCTGAAACACCATGCCGCGATCGGCTCCAGGCCCTTCCACCTCCTTGCCCATCACCTTCACCCGCCCGCTGGTGGCGGGAAAGTGCGGGCGCAGTCCGGCGATCAGCCGCAAAATGGTCGACTTGCCGCAGCCCGACGGGCCGAGAATGGCGATGAACTCGCCGCGGCCCGGCTTGTTGTGCACCGCGAAGTTGACGTCGCGGATGGCGGTGGCGGCGCGCAGCGTCCCCTCGTGGAACGTCTTGGTGACGTGGTCAAATTCAACCACCGTGTCGGGAGCGGTTTGTTCGGCCATCGCGGTCACTCGGCGTCGGTGCGGTAGGGAAAGATCCCGCGCTGCAACCACAAAAGGAAGCGGTCGATGGAGAAGGCCAGCACTCCGATGACGAGCAGGATCAGGATGATGTGTTCGGACAGGCCGCGGCGCTGGCTGGTGCTGAGCAGGTAGCCGAGGCCGTGCTCGGCGTTGATCAGCTCGGCCAGCATAATGTAGCCGAACGCCATCCCGAACAGTGATCGCAGGCTCTTGTAAATGTCCGGCAGCGCCAGCGCCACCAGCACTTTGGCGACGATTTGAAGCGGCGACGCCCCGAGCGTCTGGGCCGTTTCGACGTAGCGGTCCGGCACCGACACAATGGCGCGCGCGGCGTCCGAGTAAACGAACGGCACGCAGGCGATGAAGATGAACATCACTTTCTGCGTCTCTTCGATGCCGAACCACAGGATGGTCAGCGGGATGAGCGCCGCCACCGGCACGTTCCGCCCGAACAGCGCCACCGGCGCGGCCGCGGCGTCCAGCACCCTCCAGGAGCCGGCCAGGATGCCGAGCGGCACGCCCACCAGCGCGGCCAGCCCGAAGCCGATGAGCACGCGCCGCAGGGTGGCGACAATGCTCGCCGGCAGCGCCCGCTCGGTCCACAACGAGCCCATGCTTCGCAGCACTTCGTGCGGGGCCGGCAGAATCACCGGCGAGACGAGCCGCGCCTCGGCGGTCGGTCCCCGCGTCACCAGCCACCACACCAGGCAGATCGCCACGACGGTCGCCAGGCCGAGCAGCCGCGCGACCAGCGGCGGCGGTAGAATCCGCAGGTCGATCAGCTCCCGCGCATCGAACCAGCGTACTTGCTTCCGCGACATCCCTATTCGCCGGCTTCGAGCGGGTAGACCTTCACCTCGACGCGGCGGTTCTTGGCGTGGTTCAGAGGATCCGCCGGGTCCGCCGGACGGCTCCATCCCAGTCCGTTGGCCGAGAACTGGTTGGGCTGGAGGGTCGGGAACTTGCGGACAATCGCCTCCTTGACGGCATTCGCGCGGTTCGTGGACAATTCCTCCACCGCGCTCTCCGGCACCCGGCCTTTCATCGACGAGTCGGTGTGCCCCTCGATGACGATGCGCGCTGCCCCGAACTGTCCGGCCAGCTTGCCGGCCTCCTCGATGACAAACGCCGCGTTCGGGTCGTACAGCTCCTCGCGTTCCTTGCCTTCCAC
Organism: uncultured Solibacteraceae bacterium; assembly: GCA_964483455.1. Classification (GTDB taxonomy): domain Bacteria; phylum Acidobacteriota; class Terriglobia; order Bryobacterales; family Bryobacteraceae; genus CAYZJD01. Next base: position 542 of record CAZACK010000083.1, on the reverse strand, counting down.
CACCTTGGTGATCTTCTTGTTGAGATCCCAGGAATTGGGGAAGAAATGGATGACGATCGTCTTGGTCAGAATCTCTTCACCCTCGGCCTGCACGGTGGTGGCGGCCGCGGGAGCGAACTGCACGTTGTACTCGTTCTTCTGGCTGGCGTACTTCGCCTCAGCGCCCAGCTTCTGGATGACGGAAAAATCCATCACCTGGTCGAACTCGACCTTCTCGCTGACGGCGCCGATCCGCTTGTACAGGTAGTAGGCCGTATTCCATGTCCGCTCGAAGTTGGTCGGGTTGTTCTGGTTGAGGAAGAACTCGCGGTTCTCGGCGTGGTTGGTGTTGTGCGCATCGGCGAGCATGTTCAGCGCGTCGGTCTCGGGAATCGAGTAACCGGCGGCCATCAGCCTGGCCGCCGTTTGCTTGTTGCGCTGTTCCTTCAGCGCTTCCATCGCGTCGAAAATGCCGCGGACGAGTCCTTCGATGATGTCCGGGTTGTCCTTGGCGAAATCGGCGCGCGCGAACCAGACGTCGGCGATCAGCTTGTTGGCGGTGG
>CAZACK010000082.1:6836-23729 GCA_964483455.1 uncultured Solibacteraceae bacterium | reverse complement strand
CGCGCCGCTGTTCGCCACCTTCCTGCTGGGCATGTTCTGGAAGCGCGCCACCGGGCATGGAGCGTTCTCGGGGCTGCTGGCGGGCACGGCGGCGGCGGCGCTGACGCACGGGCTGACCATCGCCGAGGGCAAGGGCGCCTGGCTCGGCAACGTGCACCAGTTCCCGTCCACCATGGCGCAGAATTTCTGGATCGCCATCTTCGCTTGGACCTCCTGCTTCCTGGTGACGATCGCCGTCAGCCTCATGACCCGGCCGCGGGCGGAGGAGGACATGAAAGGTCTGGTCTACGGCCTCACCCAGTTGCCCAAGGCCGAGAACGTGCCGTGGTACCGCCGGCCCGGCCCGCTGGCCTGGGTGGTCGGCGGAGTCTGTGTCTTGCTGAACCTTTTGTTCTGGTAGAGGAAACCATGTGGGATCTGCGAACACCCTCCGGCATCTTCTTTCTGCTGCTTGGCGCGATCGTCTGCGCACAGGGCATCTTCGCGTCGTCGGCGAGGGCGCCGCTGACTGACTTCAACGTCAACCTGTACGCCGGGATTACGATGCTCCTGTTCGGAGGAATCCTGCTGTGGCTGGCGAAGCGCGCGTCGTAGCCGGGGCGTTCCGCGAGCGTTTCGGCGGCGCCGCGCAGCCGCGCGTCTTTCGCGCTCCGGGGCGGGTGAATCTCATCGGTGAACACACCGACTACAACCTCGGCTTGGTGCTGCCGGTGGCCCTGGAGCTGGCTTGTTTCACGGCCTGCGCGCCGAACTCGGACGGCCGGCTTCGGGTCGTCTCGCTGAACGTGCAGCAGGAGCGCGACTGGCCGGTCGAGGAGATCGCCGCGGCCGAGCCGGCCAAGGACTGGAGCGATTACCCCCGCGGCGTCGCTCGGGAGCTGATCCTGGCGGGCTTCCCCGTGCCGCCGTCGGACCTGGTCATCTGGAGCACGGTGCCCGTGGGGGCTGGCCTCAGCTCGTCCGCTGCCATCGAGGTGTCGGTGGCGCTGGCGCTGCTCGGCGACCGCAAGATGGATCCGCTCGAGCTGGCGAAGCTCTGCCGGCGCGCCGAGAACAACTTCGTCGGCATGCCCTGCGGCATCATGGACCAGTACATCTCGATCCACGGGCGCGAGCGCGCGGCGGTGAAGATCGACTGCCGCAATCTCGAGAACGAGATCGTCCCGCTGCCCGAGGAGGTGACGTTCGTCGCCGTGAACTCGATGGTCAAGCACGAGCTCGGCTCCTCGGCGTACCGGCAGCGCGTGGCCGAGTGCAGGACGGCGGTGGACGCCTTCCGGCGGCGCCGCCCGGAGGTGGAGAGCCTGCGCGATGTCTCGAGCGCCGAACTGGCCGCCGCCGAAGACCTGATCCCGCCACTGCCCCTGCGCCGCGCCCTGCACGTCACCAGCGAGAACGAGCGCGTCGAGGCGTTCATCGCCGCCAGCCGGCGCGGCGACGTCCGGGCGATGGGCGAGGCGTTCGTCGGCTCCCATCGCAGCCTTCAGAAGGACTACGAAGTGAGCTGCGAGGAACTCGACTTCCTGGTGGACACGGCGCTTGAGCTTCCCGGCGTCCTCGGCGCCCGGATGACCGGCGGCGGCTTCGGCGGCTGCACGGTGAACATGCTGCGCCCGCAAGTGCTGCCGCAGTCCCAGGCGGCCATCGGGCAGCGGTATCGGGCGCGGTTCGGAATCGAGCCTCAGTTCATCCCCTGCCGGCCGTCGGCGGGCGCGGGGGCCGTTGCCTCAGAGTGAACACAGCATTTCGAGCCGCCGATGAACGTGGATGAACGCCGACAGGTTGTTTCACATCGGCGTTCATCGGCGTTCATCGGCGGCTGAGAACGTGGGATCCTGAGTTGCGTTGTGACTGCCCTTAGAGCCATGTCGCGCGGGTCCATGCTATCGTGTTCCTTACATGACCGTCTGGGACAGGGTCCGCCGACACGTGCGGATCACGGCTCACAACTACAGCTTTGGCGACCCGCCCAGTCCCCCCTTTCTCATCCTGTTCATCAATTCCATCTGCAACCAGACCTGCGAGCACTGCTTCTACTGGCGTAACCTCAACCGGCGGGACGACCTCACGGTGGACGAACTAGAGCGGCTCTCGCTCGGCCTTGGCCGCATCGAGAACTTGAATCTTTCCGGCGGCGAGCCGTTTTTGCGCAAGGAATTCGGCCAAGTCTGCCGGTTCTTCATTCGCAACAACGGCGTCCGGCAGATCTACGTGCCCACCAACGGCTCGTTCGCCGGCCGCACCGTGCGCGCGCTGGAGGAGGTTTTTCAGGAGCCTCGGCTCGACCTGTTCGCCGTCGAGTTTTCGCTCGACGGTATGCCGGAGTTCCACAACTCCTTCCGCGGCATGGCAGACGCATTCGAGCGGGCAATGGAAACCTACGACGCCCTGGCCGAGATGCAACAGCGCGAGCCCCGGCTGCGGCTCCACGCCATCTCGACGGTAACCGACACCAATGTGGAGGAGATCCGGCGCCTGACCGCTTACCTCTATGAGCGCTGCCCGGCCATCGACCACCACAATCTGGCGATCATCCGGGGCGATCGCAAGAATCCCTCGCTTCAGGGCCCGGCGCTCGAGGATTACAGGCGGCTGTACGACGAGATGCGCAGCCTCTGGGCGCCGCGCGAAACGGGCCGCTACGGCGCCATCGTCGACCCCATGTTGCAGTACGCGAAGACCCGCACAGCCGAGGAGCGCCGGCAAGTGGTGCCGTGCCGCGCGGGCGTGCTCTCCGCGGTAGTCTACTCCAATGGCGATGTGAGCCTCTGCGAAACGCACCCTCCCATCGGCAACATCCGGCAAAAGCCGTTCCACGAGATCTGGGGATCCGAGGAGGCCCGGCGCCTCCGCCGCTCCATCGCCGCCAAGCAGTGCCACTGCACCAACGAGGTCTTTCTTTGGCCGAGCATCGTCTACCAGCCCGTCCAGCTCGTCAAGATTATGGTGCAGTCCCGAAAACGGTGACAGGCTACTTAATCCCCATTTTGCCGGCGCCGCGGAAAATGGGGATTATATAGCCTGTCACCGTTTTTCCAGGACGCGGAGGAGACGGCGGGCGGCTTCGTCCCAGGAGAAGGCAGCGGCGCGGCGCACCGCTTTGTCGGACAGCGCGGCGGCCAGCGCCGGATCGTCCAGGATGCGGGACATCGCCGCGGCGAGCGCCGTTTCGTCGCGCGGCTCCACCACCAGTCCGGCGTCGCCGACAATCTCTTCCATGGCGTTGCCCGAACTGACAACCACCGGCGCACCGCAGGCCATCGCCTCCAGAGCGGGAAGCCCGAACCCTTCGTCCAGCGACGTGGAGGCAAACAACGCGGCCCGGTTGTACAGCCGGCAGAGTTCCTCGTCCGGGACGTAGCCAGAAAACACGACAGCGTGTTCCATGCGTTGCCGCCGCACGAGTTCGAGTAGCTCTCCGTGGACGCCTTTGAACCGGTCCTCGGCATATCCTCCCGCCAGAACCAGCCGCAGTTGGGGGCGCGTCTCCCGAACCCTCGAGAAGGCCCGAATCAATGCAGGCACGTTCTTGTGCGGGTTCAGCCCGCCGACGTACAGCACCATGGGCTCGCGCTCGACAACGGGGGAGAGCCGGCGGAACCGCGGCGACACGCCTTCGGAGACGATGTCGATCCTGGAGTCCGGAATCCGGAGAATCTCGCGCAGCAGCCGGCGCGAATATTCCGAAACGGTCACAAAGCGGTCGGCCTGGGCGATGGCAAGCCACGTCTTCGCCCGCCAGAAAAGCTCGTGCCGCCGCGACGCAAAAGCGGATCGCGGATTCCGTTCGGGAATCGCGTCGTGGATGCCGACGACCACCGGCTGCCGCTTCCACAGCGGGAAGTACGAGTACACCGTCGGGAAGAAAAAAACGTCCAGGGGCTCGCGGGCCACCGCGCGGGTCATCTTGAGCAGATCGGCAATCGAGCGGCGCCCCTCGGCCGCAGCCGCTTCGGTGATGATCGCAGATGTCTCGACCCGAACGGGGCGGTAGGGACCCTTGAGCTGGAATTCGCTGTGACCCTTGGGATCGAGGAAGACCACGTATTGGTGCTCGGGGCCGACACGACCCAGCGCTTCCAGGATCTCTTTCAAGAAGCGCTCGAAGCCTCTGCGGTTGGTCCAGCAACCCCCGTCGATGCCGATCCGCATGGCTACACGATCCGCCGCGCGGCTCGCAGAAACCTGCGCAGACCGAGGTAGGCGCCGCCGCCCCCGCTCACGGCGGCTTCGAAGCGGGCGAGGTTCTTCAGGTAGTAAACGTCGAGGCGCGGAAGATCGAACGAGTCCGAGGCCGGGGTGACGAAATCGAGCGTCGTCCCGCAGGCCCCCCCGAAGTGCCGGGCGGCGTGGGCGCGCGTCTCCGCCGTCGAGGATCCGTACGGGTAGGCGAAGAACTCGACTCTCGCGGCGGTGTGCTGTTCGATCGCCGCTTTGGAGCCGAGCATTTCGCGCACGGCCTCTACCTCGTTCAACCTCGCGAAGTCAGGGTGATGGACACTGTGCGCTCCAAGCTCGATCCCATCGCGGGCGGCTTGCCGCAGCTCATCCCAACTCATCAGGTCCAGGGAAGGAATCGGCTGAGAGCCCCAGTTGTTCCGTCCTCCGGCATGACCGCTGACCACAAACACCGTCGCCGGGAAGCGGTATTGCGCGAGAACAGGCAGGGCTTCCGTGGCGAAATTCCGGAAGGCGTCGTCGAAGGTCAGCGCGACAGCGCCGGGCGTGGTTCTGATGTCGGCGAGGCGCACCACCGGCACGCGGCGTTCCGCGAGCCGCCGCATCTGCCGGCGGAAGAGATCGGGGTGAATCGAAATCACCGATCCGCTCGGATCGATGGAGTGGTAGGTGAGGATCGCGGACTTAGCGCCGGCCATCTCCAGTCGCCAGTTCGGACTTTCTGTGCCACAAGCTGCGCCACGTATACCTCGTCAGCCCGACGACAAACGAGATCCCGTTGTAGAGATGGTAGAGCAGGTGGAACGGCAGGGCCGCCAGCGCGAACACCCGGCCCTGCCGGGCGGCGAGAAAGAAATAGAACTGGGTGTTCAGCACGACAATCCCCGCCACCACCAGGAAGAACGCAAAGATAAGTTTGTGCGCCGGGAAGTGGGAAGCCATGAAGGCCAGGGTGCCGGTAATGTACGCTCCGAGGATGAATCCGCTCCAGCGGCGGCGCTTCGGGTCGGTGTAGGCATACCGGTGGCGCAGGAACAGCAGCAGGTAGCCGAGCAGCAGCGGGGGCAGGATGCCCTTCATGTGGTTCAGCCACGCCTGCCAGATGATGACGCCGGTAGCGACCGTCATGACCAGAAGCGCGCCCTTGGAGCCGCCCTCGGAGGCGGACTCCACCCAATAGCGAGCCAGCAGGAAGAACACCACCGCCATCAACGGCGTCAGGAAGTACCAACCCCAGAAGATCGCCGCCGCCGTGGTCACCCCCATCAGCACAAAGACGAGGGCCACGCTCACCCGCTGGCTGAGCTCCAGGTTCAGGTCGTTCGGCATGTGGCGGTCGCGCAGGATCAGCTCCGTCCACGGGATGCCGCGGTCGAACACATCGGTCTTGAGCAGGTTCCAGAAGGTCCATTTCTTGAGGTGCTTGACCTGGAGGTCCTTGTCGAGGATGGTCTTGCGGCCGGCCATGAACATGCGGTAGCCGAGCTCGATGTCTTCGATCGCTGGACGGCTGTAGGATTCGTCAAAACCGGCGTGCTCAAGGAATACGGTTCGCCGGACTGCTCCGCAGCCGCTCCAGAAGGTGCAGGCCACGCGGCGGCTCTTCTGGTGGACGAAGCAGTGCATTAGGTTCTTGTACTGCGACAGGAAGTCCTTCGATTGCGGGGAATCGTCGTAGGAGCCCACCAGTGCGTCGAGTTGCGGGTCCTCCTCGAAGGCGTTCCGGATTCGGGCCAGCGTGTCGGCGTGCACGCAAACGTCAGCGTCCAGGAAAAACAGGATTTCCCCGGTCGCCGCTTTGGCGCCGAGATTTCTGGCGCGGGCGGGACCGTTGCGGCCTCCGGCGGACAGCACTTTGGCGCCGAGCTCGAGAGCCGCCTTTGCCGAATGGTCGGTGGAACCGTCATCCACGACGATGATCTCGTGGGGCTCGACCGTCGATCGCGCCAGGTGCTCCAGCGCCGATCGCAAGTAATCCTCGGAGTTGAAGACGGGAATGATAACGGAAATTGTCGGTGCCATCCGGCCGTATCAGGGTATTATCGCCCAGCGCCGAAGATCATGGGGCGGCTCTCCGTGTTCATCGGCGGCCCAAACGAATTATCTCCGTTCGTACCGCCCCATGTAGCTTGCTTCCGCCAGCGCGTGCCCGGAGATCGCGCGGTCCAGAGCGGCGCGCTTCGCGCCCACGGCCGGACCGAGCCCGGCGACGTCCAGAGCGAACAGCTTGAAGAAATACCGGTGAGGACCGTGGCCCTTGGGAGGGCAAGGCCCGCCATAGCCGAGCCGTTGGAAATCGTTCGTTCCGCTCACGCCCGTCTGAGCGGCCTTGAAGCCCTGCGGGATGGCATGCACGGAGGCCGGAATATCCCACAGGAGCCAATGGTTCCACGTTCCCACCGGTGCGTCGGGATCGTCCACGATCAGCGCGAAGCTTTTCGTCCCGTCCGGCTCGCCCTCCCATTCGAGCGCGGGCGACAGGTCGGCGCCCTCGCAGGTGTGCAGTTTCGGAATCCAGTCGCCGTCCCGGAACGCCCGGATCGTCAACTTCAGCTTAGCCATCGCTTCCTCCTGAGCGGAGCGCTTCGTCGAGCGCCTCCACGAAGAAGTATTCGCCCCACATCACCGATTCGTCAACCCCAAGCCCCTTATGGATGTGATAAACGCCGCCCTTGAGAATTCCCTCCCAGTCCGGATCGTCCTTGGCCAAGTGACGCATGCACAGGCTCTTCACCGTGTGAAGGGCCGCCGCGCGATACAGCCGGCCGCGCGGAATGTCCGGAGTGACCTCGGCCAGCTTCAGCAGCCCCGAGGCGGCAACCGCCGCCGCGGATGTGTCGAAGAGCTTCCGGGAGTCCTCCGGCGCGTCATAGTCCCAAGGAGGGACGCCGTCGCCGGGTGTCTGCGAGATGTAGTAAGCGGCGCACGCTTCGGCCGTCTCCAGGAAACGCGGATCGCGGGTGTACGAGTAGCTCGTCGTGAAGCCGTACAGTGACCACGCCAGGCCGCGGGACCAGCAGGAATCGCCCCGATAGCCCTGGTGTGTGCTTTGCCGAAGGAACTCGCCCGTCTCCAGGTCAAACAGGCCCTCGTGCGCGGTCGAGCCGTCGCCCCGGACGAGCACGCGCCGCGTCGTCAGACAGTGGCGCATGGCCACATCCAGCAGCGCCGCGTCGCCGGTTTCCAGCGCGGCGTAAAAGATGATGCCGACGTTCATCATGATGTCGATGAACAGCGAGTCTTCGGCGACGAAGGACCGCAGGTACCGGCCTTTCTCCCGGAACCGCAGCGCCAGCGTGCGGCCAGCCTGGATGACGACGTCGCGCGGCGCCGGCTCGCCGGTGAGGCTGTGCCAGCGGTGATACGTGGACATGAACAGAAAGCCCAGGTCGTGCACGCCCCGATCGAACTGGCGCGGCTCGAGCGGCCTGGAGTAGCGAATCGCCTGGTCGAGCCACCATCGGGCTTCGGCGGAGCCGGGCGCGTGCCGCGTCAGGAGGATCCACATGATGCCCGGCAGGAATCCGTCGCACCAGTGCGTCCATGCGGGCAGGTCGTGCTTCCAGCGGCCCTTGTGGGTGTACATCGGGTAGAAATCGGGATGCTGCTCGATCAGCCGCCTGACCTGGGCAGCGGCGAAATCGAGCGCGCGTTCGAACAGAACGCGGTCGTCATCGGTATCGAATCGGATCAAGGTTTATCCTTCGGGGTGAAATCCGCGGTTTTCCACACCATGCAGAAGCCCCGCGGCAACGACAGGCGGCTGCCATCCACCTGAAACTGAAACAACCCCGGGCGTTGCTCCTTGAGGTCGTCCTTCAGGAAAAGCGGCTCTCCCGGCCGTTGCGGCCTCTGATAGCGGACGCCGACGGGTCTTTGATTCAGGAACGACATCACGTACTCCAGCCGCGCCTCGAACGGCGCCTTCCTGCCATCGAACTCCAGGGTCAGGAACTGGAGGCCAAGTGTCACCGAGCGGACATTCGCCACGCTTCGTTCCAGGCGGACAATGCGCCCGCTGACCACGGCGCCTTTGGGCACGTGCAGGGTCCCATCCTTCTTCCCATCCCTGCGCACCCTCGCTCGCACCTCCTCGCCGACGAAGGACGTCTCGGAGTTGATAGCTGACAGCAGCTCGAGCTCCAGGGGAAGTCCGGGGGGCAACTTGACCTCCTGAGGCGGTGGAGCGGCGGAGGCTACCTCGAGCGGTGGAGCTTCGGCAAAGGAGAGGTGGGATTCCCCGGCAAACTGGCGGCAGTCGCTGAACTGGATGCGATTCCGGCTCTCGTTGCCCGCGAGATCGGTCATGAGCAGTTCGGATCCCCGCGGCAACAGAGACTCCGATCCGCCGATGCGGACGCGCGCGTACTCCATGGTGTTGGCGGCGGCCGAAACCCCGAGAGCGGTTGGGATGTCGTCGGCGTAGACCTCCAGGCGCACCAGGTCGAGAGTCTCCGCATCCACCCAGAACGATCCGTGGTACCCCACGGTTGCTTTGTTGGGCGGAACGCGAATGGTGTAGCCGCTCATGAATTGGGGGACGCGGTAATCGAAGCGAACCGCCCTCCGGCCGTCTTCGCGGATGCGCTCGCCGGCGTAGGTGAAGGTCGGGGCGGTGCTCAGAAAGACGCTGTAAGCATGCAGTCCGAAACTGCCGTTGCCGATGGAGCCTCCCTGGACGAACTCGAAGATTTCCCGATCCTCGAACCGGCCGGCGCCGGGCCAGGAGAACAGCTCATTCCTGTTCACAAAGGCAACTTCGAGACGGAGCACGTCCACCAGCTCGAACTTGCGCGAAGGCGCGCGCCGGCGGGACCGCTCGATGGTCTGGAGGCAAGTGTAGTTCGGCAAGTTCTGCAAGTTCTGCTCCATGTGGACCTTGACGCGCGCCAGCAGCAGCACATCCGGCGGAAGGTCCGCCTGGGGGAGGCACACGCCGGCGCCGGCGAGGACTGACGCAGCGGTTCCCAGGAGCCTCATCATCACATCTAATCATGGCGCGGGGGAACCCCGGGGGCAACAGGGGCGCTTCATGGTCCATACAGCGCAGGCCGAGGACTTACGCCACACGCTGGATCAGGCACTTGACCTGCACACCTATGCTCAGAGCCTGATCTGCACACCCCGTTGGCAATCAAGTCGGACAGGTCCTCCTGGCCTGTCCGACGCGGCCATGGGGCCGCGCCACACGGCTGGCCAGTACGGGGCCGCGTGACATACCCGATGAGGAGGATCTTATGCCTTGTTTCCGTCTCCGGGCCAACCGGAACCCGCACGGTCGCTTCCGGCAAACCCAGGCCCGGCGGGATCGAGCCTGTCAGGAAGGGCAGTACGGCCGGCCCGGGAGTGACGACGCCGCCGGTGACCACCTGGTAATTCATGTTGTACGTGGTGTTGGCTCGCATCCCAGCTACATGGATGTTCATGCTGGTAATACGGCACCGAGACCAGTTCGTGTACTCGGTGAGGGAGCTGCCGTTCGCCTGATACGACACGCGCATGAAACTCCCGGCGGGGCATGAGGGGGCGCTGAACAGCGCCACCAGGGGGTGCGATGTAGGATTCACTACGGCCTGGCCCCCAACCACGCGCGACGTCAATGCGAAGACCGCCGTCTGTTGTGCCGTTTCATTCGCCAGCAGGTCCCTCGCCGTGACGCGTATGCGATACGCGCCCTCGGAGGCGATCGTAACCCAGTCGAGGGTGTTGGCCAGACTGAAATCCCGCAGAAGCGAGAACGTCGCGGATTGGGGCGGCGCGTATTCGAACCGATAAGTTACCGGGCCCGGATTCGAGTTAACCGTTGTTGCCGTCCAGGTTATCTTCGTTCCGACCGGCTGCGGCGATGCAACCGATGGCGTGAGCGCCACCTGGATGGTCGCGCACAGAGGAACACTTAACAGAGCATGGATGACGAAAACACTTCCACTTGTGGAACGAAAATGAACAAGCATCCCAGTCCCCTTGCCGTTGCCGGGCGCATCCCAGTCTTGACCAAAGTTAGCATGGCAATAGCGGCACGTCAAGACTGTCCTGGGAGTACTATCTGTCAGCAGCAGGCTGCTGAAGAAAGTCCAGGCAATCTGAAGGCCTGCCTCACGAGGGACCGCAACTGGTGGAAACTGGATTGTGGCGCCGTTTTCGCCTGCCCGGCCGCCATCGAACGCCGCATGCCGTCATCATGACTCCGGATTTGCTACCATCGCAATATGCCTGGGACCAAGATCATCCCTCTCAGTAACGGCCCGCTTCGCATCGAGGGCGACTTCTCCATCTGCGATCCGGAAGGGCAGGAGTTCGGGCTGGCGGGCCGGACGGTGATTTCGCTCTGCCGCTGCGGCCAGTCAGAGAACAAACCCTTTTGCGATGGCAGCCACAGGAAGGTAGGCTTTCAATCCCAGGTGCAGGCGCGGGACCTGGCGCCGCCGGCTCCGAAGCCGCCGGCGTAGGAACAGCAGCCGCCGATGAACGCAGATGAACACTGATGACAAGGAACGACTCGGCGGCGTTCAGCCGGGGTCTGGGCCATAGGCCATCGAAGTCCGTAGTCTCGGGCCCGACCTGGCTGCGGACGCCGAGGTGGTGAACACGCTGCCGGACGCAGCCGCCTTCCTCGGCGTGCAGGTGATCAACGCCGACTGCTACCCGTCCGGACAGGTTGTCAACTGCCAGCTCTACTATCCGCCGCCGCCCACCGGCGATCCGTTCGTCATCAAGATTCTCGCCCAGGTGACCGCGCCGGCGGGCGTGAGCCTGACGAATACGGCGACGGTGAGCATTCTCAACAACGATCCGAATCCGGCGAATAATGTCACGGAAGTGACGACGGTGGTGAAGTAGCGCTTGTCGTTGCGGCCTCTTCGAGCACGCAGACGTCCTTCAGGGTGCGGTAGTTCTCGGCGTAATCCAACCCGTAGCCGACCACGAAGTGGTCCGGGATTTGGAAGCCGAGATAGGCGATATCGACCGGCTGGATACGGCGCTCGGGCTTGTCGAGTAGCGCCACGATGCGAAGGCTGCGCGGCTTGCGCTGCTCCAGCACGTGGATGAGATAGTTCAGCGTGACACCGGTGTCGACGATGTCCTCGACAACCAGCACGTCGGCGCCCTCGATCGACATGTCGAGGTCCTTGGTGAGCTTCACCTCGCCGGAGGTGGTCTTGCCCTTGCCGTAGCTGGAGATGCCGATGAAGTCGATCCTCGCCGGCCGGGTGAGCGCGCGGGCCAGGTCGGAGAGGAAGAAGCATGCCCCTTTGAGGATCGCGACCAGGTGGACCTCGCCGCCGGGATAATCAGCGTCGATGCGCGCCGCCAATTCTCGAATGCGTTCCTCGATCCGTCCGGCGGGGATCAGCACCCGGAGACGCGGCTGGGGTGCGGGTGACATGTTCACGATTGTTGTACCATACCCCTCAGGAGAGCAGCCTACTGAAGCGCGCGGAGTCCAAGCCTCCCATCGGGCAGATCGCCGACCCGGAGACCCCACCCTGGTTAGCCGCGGTCCGCGCCGCGGACTCAAAGAAGGCCGTCGATATCCGCGTTCTCGATCTGCGGGGCCTGACGTCCTTCACCGACTACTTCGTCCTCTGCACCGCGGCGAATCCCAAACAGAGCCAGGCCATCAGCGACGAGGTTACGCTTCAGCTCAAGCGGCGGGGTGAGCTGCCGATCAGCCTCGAAGGCTACGAACACGCTGAGTGGATCCTGGCCGATTACGGCGACTACATTGTGCACATCTTCTCGGAGAAGGCGCGGGCCTATTACGACCTGGAGAGGCTCTGGCGGCGTGGGAAGGTAGTAGAGATCCCGGCGGTGGAGTCCTCACCACAGGGTCACTGAGAACACAGAGTGCTTAAGAGATCCTTCCGAGGGTGAGTTCCACTTCGCCCAGCCGGGCGGTCCGGACTACGATGTGGTCGCCCGGACCGGCCGGGTACAAGGGCAGCGGGGAGCCGGTCAGCACGATCTGGCCACGCCTCAGCCGATCGCCAACGATTGCCAGGTGCTCGGCGACTTGGCTCACGGATTCCAGCGGGCCGCCGGGAATCGAGCCGCCGGTGGCCTCGCCCAAAAGTTCCCCGTTGCGGAAGACCGAGATCGGCTCGGAAGCCAGTGCCGCCGGATCGTGAAGCGGGAACTCCAGCGCCGCGAGGACGGCGCCGGCGTGCAGCGCGTTGTTGGCGATCAGTTCTTCGGCCGTCGGCGCCGCGCGGCGGAACACGTGGTTGTGGAGTTCGATGACGGGGAAGACGGATGCGATCGATCTCGCCGGGTACTCGCGCAGCCAGGCGGCGCCGAGGATGTCGGCGGCGATGCGGACGGCGAACTCGCCTTCTATGGCCAGGCAGTCGAAGGCGGCGGGGTCAAGCACGGCGCCGGAGAGGTGGATTTCCGTTTCGAACACGTGACCGAACGCGGGCCGGTCCAGGCCCAATTGCCGCCGCACGGCCTCGCTGACGCAGCCGATCTTGTAGCCGGCCACCGTCTCTCCGCGAGCGGCGCGGCGCGCGGCGACTTGCCGCTGCACTTGGTAGGCTTCCGAAACGGTCAGCACGAAGCCGGCGTTCTCGAAAGTCCGGCCCGGCCGGTGCGCATCATAGTCCGCAAGCTGGCGCCAAGCGAAATCTCGGAGGTGGGATTCGGTCACAGGCTCGCCTCGGTCCCACGCTATCATGAGGCCAATGCGACTGAGCGGCGAACTTGTTGCGAGAATTGAGACCGCGAAGGCGGAGGTGATCGCGGCGGGCAAGTTTCTCGGAGGGCGCCAGTATCACGTTGCCTTGGCCGGCAATATTAGCGCGCGGGTGTCGCCGGAGCTGTTGATCTGCACGCGTCACGGCGCCGATAAGGAGGCGCTGGCGCCAGACGACCTGGTGCTATGCGACCTGGACGGACGGAAGCTGGAAGGCAAGGGAGAGCCCACCTCCGAGCTCAACATGCACCGGATCGCGTACTCGCTGCGGCCGGAGGCCGGCGGCGTGATCCACTCCCACCCGCCGGCCGCCACCGCTTTCGCCGCCGTCGGCGCGCCTCTCGACGAGCTCGAGCTTCCGGAAATGCTGGTGCTGTTGGGTCCGGTCGGCCTGGTCCCGTACGCCACGCCCGGGAGCGAGGAACTGGCCGGCCGCCTGGCGCGGTTTCTGCCGGATCACGACGCATTCCTGCTGGAGAACCATGGGGCTCTGACGCTCGGACTAACGCCGCGGCAGGCGGCGCTCCGGATGGACCTTCTCGAACAGAAGGCGCGCATTACGCTGATGGTGCGGCAACTGGGGAGGGCGTTTGCGCTGGCGCCGGCGGATCGGGAAACGCTGATGGGCTTCCGGGAAGCGATGGCGTCCTGGGGCTGTGACCGGTAACGTCTCGAGCTGCGCTTGACCCGGCGCGGCTCCAGGAATCCCAGGCGAGGTCGACCACCCGGAAGACCTCCTCCGGAACAAACGGCACAGCCAGCACGTCCCAGCCGCCGAGGTTCAGCACTTGCCCCCACAGGCGCTCGTCGGCGAGCCAGGAGTATACGATGAGCCGAGGAGGCCGTGGCAGGCGGGATGATATTTCGATCAGCGCTTCCCAGCCTCCGCCGGAGAGACCGGGCTCGCAGAGCACAACCGGTATGACCTGCTTACTCATGAGAACGGAAGCCTCCGCGGGACTGGAGGCTCGCGTCAACTTCCAGTTGGAGCGCCGGAGGATGTCGAGCAAGGAGGCGCAGTCTTCCTGCCTCTGACCCACGAGCAGGATGGTCGGGGCCTCCTTGACGGGCGGTGACTCGGAACGACCAGACCTACTCATAGTATACTAACTGAACTCAACCAAAAATGGCCGCTAACGGCAGTCGGCTTCCATCCACATGTTATGGCATGGAGGTGAGCGGGGGTATTCGCAGAAAACCCTAACGACCCGCGGGAAAATGTCCGTGTCGGGCAACGCTTTCCACTCGCGAGAAGCGGAATGCGCTGATTTACCGAGGGTGGTTGGGACGGCGAAGCCTGCCCCGCGGCGGAGCTGTGCCGGTGGCAGATGGGGAGCGCGGAGGAAGCGAGATCCGCCAAACGTCAGGGCGCCGCGGTCTTCTCGCCTTCGGCTGGGGCGGCCGGGGGATGGACACTAGATACCTTGCCGTCGCGCAGAGTCACGACGGTCATGTCTTCGCTGGGATGCCGGTAGAAGAAGATCTCGAGATAGGCGGCGCCTTCCATCTTGGCGGTTTTCACAAGCGGCGCGCCGAACTTCTCGAGCAGCGACGGGCGCTCCATGCCGACCGGCACGTCCTCCGGTTTCACTGACCGGGGGGCGGCCGAGGCGGCGGCCTTGGGAGGCGCGGAGACCACCGCTATGACGGCGGCGCCCGCTTTGGGCTCACCGGAGGAACGCGGCGGTTCGGCGGTTTCCCCCGTCTTGGATTGCTCGAGCGTCTTGTTCAGGCTGCGGAAGACACCGCCGACCGCCTTGCCGGCGCCAGACCCTCCGGCTGCGGCCCCAGCCCGCGCCGCGCCCGTCGAATACTCCACGATGTTCTGCGCAAGGCTCAGATGCGCCGAGAGGGAGAAAGTAACCGTTGCCAGCAGGGAACGAATTTTCATGGGTGATAACCTCAAGCGGGCCGTTTCAGGCCGGCGGCCTTAGTCGTCCGCGGCCCTGGCGGCGCGCAACCGCTCCTCCTCGGCCCACCGCTCGTCCCGTTCGGAGCGAGATCCCCCATAGTCGGCCGCCTTCAGTAGCTTGTACAACGTGCGGTTCTGGGGCAGGTTCTGCTCCACGTAATCGGCACCCTCCACAGTTATCAGGAACGCACTTTGGTCATCCTGGCGTATGAAACCTTTCTCCTTCAGGTACCAAACGGTGAACATCAGGTGCTCACGGGGAAACCACATCATGGTTTCCAGCTCCAGGATGGAAACGCCAGGGCTTTCGGGATTCGTTCGCCTCCGGCTGTAAAGGAGGCAAAGCACTCCCATGCGGCGATTCGATTCACCGTCAATGCCGGTGGTGAACTCCTTCAGTTCGAAGACCCGGAGCGGCTCTGAATGACGCGACCGATACGTCAGGTCGTAGCCGGCGCGGTGCTCGTGGTCGGATAGGACGCGGTAGGCCTCGTTCAGGAGCAGAAACTTCTCCGCGTCGCCGGACTCCGGATTATCGGGGTGGTACCGGGCAGCGAGCATGCGGTAGACGCGTTGGATTGTCTCGATTTCCGCGTTCGGGCTGATTTGCATCAGCTCGTAATAATCGACGAAATGTTCGCGCTCGTTGGGTCCTTGGTGCACGGTTCGTTCCCTTCGCTCCGAGTCGCGCGGTACGCCCAGCGACGGGGCAGCTGTATTTTTATTAAGTACACCCAAACCAACTCGACTGTCAACAGGCGGCGGTCCTGACCGCACAGACGTTCCAGTACCCCGTCTCCCGCCGTTCACGGCGCACTCTCGATGCTCTCCTCGCGCCCCATCGAGACTCTGTCGGCTGCTTCCACACGGTCCTGATGCACCCGAACGCTCCTTGCGGCAGTGGAACCGATGTTGGCCTGGAACAAAGGGTTGCGCCGTTGGTGAAGAGTCGGGTTGAGATCAGGGATGCTCGCGTAAGACGAAACGCAAGCATCAAAGGTACAAGGATTCCAGACGCGACTGATTGACACAACGCAATGGCTGGGAGGGATGGAAGCGGTGCCGTCGGTGCCGTTGCCCATGGAACTCTCAAAACCTATAGAACCGTACCTTTATGACTTCCCATTACTTTTTTCTCTTCTCGGTACTGATGTTTTCCTTGACTGCCGGACAGTACAGAGGTTTAATAACAGACAGCCAAGCAGATGCAACTCGCCGACCCAGCAGAATACATCTGCCCGGTTTCTGGGAAAAACAAGCCGGGTCACAACCTCAGGTTTCAGTGGTGGGGGCGGACTGTGCGTGCGGCTATTGCCAGTCTTGGAGAGAGCGCCACGGATTTCTTCCGTGAAGGAGAAGGAGGTAGGCAAGGACATGTGTTCGTGTAGAAAGTTCACAGCACTGCGATGGCCGCTGGCCATCGCTATCTTGACGGTGTTCTGTATCGCGGCACCGCCCTCGGCGTCTGCCCAGGCTTGTCAAGCCAGCGGCTCAATTCCGATTTTCCCGCTAGCAGGCGGTTCGTGCGCAACGGGCTTGTTGGCGGGGCAATCACTTGACACTACCGTCACACTGACCAACACGAGTTCAACCACGCCCCTTCCCGGCGTGCCTGTGTCCGCCGTTTGGACGGGGACGATTACGGTCACGTTTCCGGTGGGAGACACGTTTGTTCCGGTCGGCGGGACCGGCTGCGTGGCGAATGATCCGGGAGTATTGAGTTGCGCCGGGGCCGGGAATATCGTGACCATTACCTCGACCGCCGGCGGCGTGCCTCTTGCGGCAGGGGCGTTTAACGTTCCCATCGCCACCATCCGCACGATCGTCGGTGCTCCGACACCGCCTGGCTGCACAGCCAACGGCGTAAGCGCTGGCACCCCTGTGGGCGTGGGCATCACGACCACCGATGCTGCATGTAATCCCCAGGTCCAAGGCGGCGCTCAGGGCAGTGCTATCTACAATGAGGTGGAGTGCTTGGTGCCGGGCGATTGCCCTGGGGCCACTCAGTGCGCCACACCCACGTGCATTAACAACGCATGCGGGATCGCGTTCCAACCCGTGACCACCGATTGCGGCGCCCCGAACACGGAATGCCAGACGACCTCCTGCG
>CAZACK010000082.1:930-6736 GCA_964483455.1 uncultured Solibacteraceae bacterium | reverse complement strand
CAATCAGCCCGTGACCACCGATTGCGGTCCGGCGAACACCGAATGCGAGACGACCTCTTGCGACGGCGCGGGCGAATGCGCAACGAGTTACCAGCCCACGACTACAACCTGCAACGCTGAGTTGTGCCAGTCCTGCCCGGGCAACAGTGGTATCTGCCCGACGGAGGACCTCTGCCAGCCTGCGGTCTGCCGTACGCCCGGATTCTGGGGTACGCACGCGGGTACGGAGAAACCCCAGAGCAGTGACATCACCTTCGCCGTGATTCAACTCGGCGGTGGCTCGCTTGAAATCTGCGGCGAGACCCTCACCGATACTGACCTGAACCACAACCACTCGGCGGAGGAAGCCCTCTGTGTGTCCATCAAGGCCGAACCGAGGCTTCAGCTCGCCCGCCAACTGACGGCAGCGGCGTTGAACTGCATCGTCAGCGGCAACCCGGGACCCGCTAACTGCGTGGGGGTCGACCTCTACCAGGACCTGTTCACCAAGTGTAACGCGGCCTGCGCCGCCAATGTTAGCGAGGCTTTCGGGGCCTGCATCGCCGTGATCGACTGCCTGAACAACGGTGGCCATCCGGGCTTGGATGCCTTGGGCGGATTCCTCTGTGCCTCGGGAACCTGCTCGGACAACGGGGCGCTTTGTACTCCGACCCGGAGGGGCAATTGCGCGAATCCGGAAACGGCCACCTGCAATCCGAGCGCGAATTGCCACAGCGAGCCCTTGCCGGGGCCGTTCGAGCCGCCAGGACCGGCTGGCAGTTCAAAAAAGTGCAGCGCTGCTATCGGGAACACTTGCGAGATCTTTGACGCAAGCTGCCCGTAGCAAACCTGTAGTATCGAGAGCGCGCCGCCTTAGGCGGCGCGCTCTTTTCTTCTCTTCCTTGCTGTTCCCTTGCGCGTCCTGGGTGAGCCCGTGAGGTGTTCTGTTGCCTCAGTGGGTCTGAGTGTAATAGACTTGAGCGAAAGTGAGTGAAAGCAAAACCCCGATGAGAATTACTAAGGTCTTTCCACTGTTCTTGGTCTTGCTGGCGCCAGCGGCGTCTTCCCAGTCGGAGGAGGAACTCAAGGGCATCCGCCGGGATATCGACGCGGTCCGGGACAGCCTGAAGGTCATCCAGAGTGAACTCGAGACCATTAAGAAGCTCTTGCAGCAACGACCCGCCGCGGCGCCTCAACCCCAACCCTTTCGGGAGGCAACTATCAACATCGACGGCGCGCCTTTCCTTGGCGAAAAGAACGCGAAGGTTACGCTGGTCGAGTTCTCCGATTTCCAGTGCCCCTTCTGCAAGCGGAGTTTTCAGCAGACCTTCCCGCAGATTGTCAGCGAGTACGTCAAGACGGGAAAGGTGAAGTACGTGTTCCGCGACTTCCCCCTGGAGAATATCCACCCGCTCGCCTTCAAGGCCGCGGAGGCCGCCCGCTGCGGCGGCGAGCAGGGCAAGTATTGGGAACTGCATGAGATGCTTTTTGAGAACCAGACCGCGCTGGGCGCGGACAAGCTGGTGGAGTACGCCAAGGCGGTGGGCGTGGACGGAGGCAAGTTTAAGGAATGCCTTGACAGCGGCAGGCAGGCTGCCAAGGTCCGCAGCGACCAAGCCGATGGGCGGAAGATCGGGATCACGGGCACTCCTGGATTCTTCGTCGGCCTGACCCAGCCGAACGAGTCCGCCATCAAGGCCGTCAAGATGATTTCGGGCGCCCAGCCGTTCGCGCAGTTCAAGGATGCCATAGACAATCTCCTGGCGACCGCCTCCAATTGATCAGAATCGCGGCAGACAGTCCACATGAGGGTTGGCCGTCCTCAACACTCGGCTCGCGGAACCGTTTGGGCTGCCTCCCCGCTCGCCCTTCTAATCGCATCCTGCGGTGTTCCATCTCGCGCCGCCGCGCGTGACAGCCCCATATGGGTTCGTCTTGAGTTGATCCAGAACAGCGCCGAAGGACCCGCGTACGACCGCTGCCAGATCGAGGTTACACTGGCGAGCGCCCGGACGGCTCACTGGCTCGTTTTTTTCGGGGAGGCGCATGCGGACTCCAACTCCGGCTGGGCGGCCATTCGCGCCGGAAGCGGATGCGCCCCGGCTGGTTCCGAACCCGACGCAGCCAAGTGGACACTGCGCGGCTTCCCCTACTTCTTGGTGGACGTGTCACTGGGCCAGGCTCGCGTCGCGGGCCGCGAGATCCTCCTCGAGGGCGCATTTTCGGTCCGGAAGCTGACCGGTTTCTCGCAAGCCGGCGTTCCTGCTCATGAGCAGAGAACGGAAAAGCGAACCCTCCGGGTGCCGGAGGGGGGCAGCGCGGTGGTTCCGATCCTCGCCGCGAACGAGAAGGAGACCGAGCAGTTCGGGGTGCGGGAACTGATACTGAGGTTCCGCGCCGGAACCGCCGGCTCCCGGGCGCCGGCCGAGTATGGCGAAATTGCCGTCACGGCCGACGTGCCACGAGCGGAGATCTTCCTGGATGGGGGCCTCGTCGGACGGACGTCGTACGATGGGCCAGTCACTCTCGGCGTGGTGCGCGCCGGCGAGCGGGAAATTGTCGTCCGGGATGCCTCAGGGCGGGAAGCGCGCAGTGTCGCGAAGGTCCAGAAGGGGCGTCAGACCAGGCTCTTGCTCACTCTCCTCAGGGATTCCCCCGCCTCCTCCGGCGGACTGCGTCCGCTGGGGCGCAACCCGCAGGGCAGCGAGGAGTTCTGGCGTGAGAAGGACGGCGCGGTTGTCGTTCGCATCCCCGGCGGCGAGTTCCAAATGGGAAGCCCAGAAGGCGAGGGCGAGCCCCCCGAGCGTCCGCGGCACCTCGTCCGCGTGAACGGCTTCCTCATGGACAAGACTGAAGTGTCATGGGGCCAGTACTTGCGGTTCGCGAAGGAATCGAACCGTCCACTCCCGAAGGTCCCGATTTTTGGGATGACCGAGGAGCTGCCCGCCACCAATGTTACCTGGTACGATGCCGGCGCTTTTTGTGGCTGGGCCGGGGGCCGGCTCCCCACCGAGGCGGAATGGGAGCGGGCGGCGCGGGGCGACGACTCGCGACAGTACCCTTGGGGCAACCAATGGGAGCCGTGGCGCTGCAACACGAGGGACGGAGGCCCCCACGGGCCGACTGCGGCCGGGTCGTATCCTGACTGCGCCGGTCCCTATGGAGTGCTCGACCTTGCGGGAAGCGTCGCAGAGTGGTGTTCGGACCGGTACGATGAGGCGTACTACGGCAGTAGCCCGGTGGAAAACCCATTAGGACCCGCAATTGGGATGATGCGGGTGTCGCGTGGTGGAGCTTGGATGAGCCCGTTCCCGGCGACCCGAGGCGCATCGCGACAGGGAAATGCCCCGGCATCGGTCACTGCCGTGCGTGGCTTCCGGTGCGTGATGGATGATCCGATGGAGAAGGAATAGTGAAGCAGCCCGTGGTATCGGCCGGCATGTGCGGCCGTGTTATTCGGCGGTTATTTCGCGCGATCATTGTTGCGGCGGCAATCCCGGTGCTGCTGGCCGCTCAAGCTCCCGGCGGTAATCCCCCTTCGAGCCGCGTGGAGGTGCGTGTGGAAACCATCGCAAACCGCGAGGGTGCGCCTGCGGAGCCCTGCGAGGTGGTCCAAGCCAAGCCTGGAGGAGTCTCGGTCTCATTTGTCTCCTGGAGCGCGCTCGGCGAGGCTTCGCCTTCAGAAACCGCAGGATTTGAGCTTCGCAGTGCCGGCGCTCGCTGCGGAGCCGGGACTTTCCCTGGCGCCTCGCCTAGCCCTCCCGGTGGCACACCGGCGCCAGTCCTGATTCAGGAGCTGTCGGCGAACGTGGGATGGCATCCAGGAACCATGGACCCAGGCCCCGTGGGGGCGGTCCTGATTACACTGGCGCTCACCTCCCGGCGACTGACCGAGTTCGATCCGGCTGGCAGACCGCTCTACACCTCTGCACGAGACCTCCGGACCATCCGGCTCGAAGAAGGGGAGGAGTTTTTCCTGCCCGATCCTGCGGCGGATGCCCGAGTACGGGAAGCATTGGGCGTCCACGAGGTTCTGCTCCGCTTCCGGGCAGGATGGGCCGGTCGTGCCGGCGCCACGCACTACGGCAGGATAGCGGTCACGGCAGCCGGTCCTGGCTCTGAGATCCTTCTGGACGGCGGTGTGGCGGGCCATGCGGGCGCCGATGGGAGCCTCCTACTCAAGAATGTCCCAGTGGGCCTGCGGGAGGTCCGAATCCGGGGCGTGTCCGGACCCATCGTGTCACGTTGGGTGTCGGTAGTAAAGGGAAGGACCGTTCCTGTGTCAGCCGAGGCAGTGGATGCCGGCACTCCGCCAGAGCCGGCCGTCACCCCGACCGGCAAGAACGTGCAGGGTTATCAGGAGTATCGACGAACGCGTGACCACGCGGTCATGGTCCACATCCCGGAAGGCGAGTACTTAATGGGGAATCTCGAAACCGAGGGGTCCCCTCTGCCTCACACGGTTTATGTGTCCTCATTCCTTATGGACAAGCTTCCGGTGACGGCGGGGCAATTCAGGCGCTTTGCAGCCGCCACCGGGCGTCCCCTTCCGCCAGACCCATATTGGGGTGTCCACGACAACTTCCCTGTGGCTTTTGTCAGGTGGGACGAAGCGAGGGCTTACTGCGAGTGGGCGGGCGGCCGGCTTCCCACCGAGGCCGAAAGAGAAAAGGCTGCCCGTGGGACCGACGGCCGCAAATGGCCCTGGGGAAGCGAGCCGCCGAGCCCCAAGCGCGGCGTGTACTTCCGCATCTGGGGTGAGCAGGGCAATGACGCAGTCGGAATGCGCCCCGAGGGCGCCAGCCCCTATGGGCTGCTGGACGCCGGCGGAAATATGTGGGAGTGGTGCGAGGACTGGTGGGATCCCGACTACTTCAAGTCGAGCCCAAAGCGGGATCCGGCAGGTCCGAAGACTGGCCGGGCGCGGGTCGTGAAGGGGGGATCCTGGGACAGCCGTCCGACTGTATTAAGCGCCTCGAGCCGCAATTTCGGCTACATCGGTTACCGCGAAGGGGACTTCGGGTTCCGTTGTGCCGCGGATCCTCCGCGCTGAACGCCGACTGAAGCGCCGGACTCGGCGCCGGGCGCCGAGGCCCCGCCCATCGTCGCGACCGGCTTCGAACTACCGCGTCACTGTCACGCTGATTGTCGCGTTGCCGACATTGCCGGCCGCGTCGTAGGACCTGCCGGCCAGTGAATGCAACCCCGCCGATTCCTTTCGCGTGTTCCACCGGTAGCTCAGCGCGCCGTTGGTCGAACTCGCCTTCAGCACGCTGTCGATGTAGAGCTCCGTTCTTGTGACCCCGACATTATCGGTTGCCGAGATCGAAACGGTGACATGGCCCTGCACGGTTGCTCCATTGGCGGGATTTGTGAATTGAACCGAAGGCGGCGCCGTGTCCCCGTTACCCACGGTCACGTTGTTGGGATCACTCGCGGTGTTGCCCGCCGCGTCAACCGCCCTGGCACTGGCCGTGTGCGCGCCGTTGGGGGAGGTCGTCGTGTCCCACACGCACGAGTAGGGCGAGGTGGTGTCGGTACACTTCAGCACCCCGTCCACGAAGAACTCCACCCGGCTCACCCCCACGTTGTCGCTGGCCGTGGCCGTCATCGTGTACGTCCCCGAAACGGTCGCCCCCTCCGCCGGCGCCGTCAGCGTCACCGCCGGCGGCGTGGTGTCGGAATTGTTCACCGTTACGTTGTTCGGATCGCTCGCGAGGTTGCCCGCCGCGTCAACCGCCCTTGCAGTGGCATAGTGCGCGCCGTTGGTGTAGGTCGTCGTGTCCCACACGCACGAGTAGGGCGAGGTGGTGTCGGTACACTTCAG
>CAZACK010000082.1:295-830 GCA_964483455.1 uncultured Solibacteraceae bacterium | reverse complement strand
CCCGGCTCACCCCCACGTTGTCGCTGGCCGTGGCCGTCATCGTGTACGTCCCCGACACCGTTGCCCCTTCCGCCGGCGCCGTCAGCGTCACCGCCGGCGGCGTGGTGTCGGTGTTGCTCACCGTTACGTTGTTCGAATCGCTCGCGGTGTTGCCCGCCGCGTCAACCGCCCTGGCACTGGCCGTGTGCGCGCCGTTGGGGGAGGTCGTCGTGTCCCACACGCACGAGTAGGGCGAGGTGGTGTCGGTACACTTCAGCACCCCGTCCACGAAGAACTCCACCCGGCTCACCCCCACGTTGTCGCTGGCCGTGGCCGTCATCGTGTACGTCCCCGAAACGGTCGCCCCCTCCGCCGGCGCCGTCAGCGTCACCGCCGGCGGCGTGGTGTCGGAATTGTTCACCGTTACGTTGTTCGGATCGCTCGCGAGGTTGCCCGCCGCGTCAACCGCCCTTGCAGTGGCATAGTGCGCGCCGTTGGTGTAGGTCGTCGTGTCCCACACGCACGAGTAGGGCGAGGTGGTGTCGGTACACTTCAG
>CAZACK010000082.1:0-195 GCA_964483455.1 uncultured Solibacteraceae bacterium | reverse complement strand
CCCGGCTCACCCCCACGTTGTCGCTGGCCGTGGCCGTCATCGTGTACGTCCCCGACACCGTTGCCCCTTCCGCCGGCGCCGTCAGCGTCACCGCCGGCGGCGTGGTGTCGGTGTTGCTCACCGTTACGTTGTTCGAATCGCTCGCGGTGTTGCCCGCCGCGTCAACCGCCCTGGCACTGGCCGTGTGCGCGCCGT
>CAZACK010000081.1:0-23931 GCA_964483455.1 uncultured Solibacteraceae bacterium | reverse complement strand
CGGGTCGTATAACTCGCCGATGGACGCGGTCCAGGAAGTGGTGGTGCAGCAGAACGCCGTGGACGCCGAGTATGGTTTCAGCGCCGGCGGCGTGCTCAACCTCTCGATGAAGTCCGGCACCAACGACTGGCACGGATCGGCGTACTGGTTCGGCCGCAACCCGGCCTTCAACGCCGTGGTGAACCCCATCACCCGGACCGAGAGCGTAGTGAAGAACAATATTTGGGGCGGCACCGCCGGAGGCCCGATCAAGAAGAACAAGCTGTTCAACTTCTTTGTGTATGAGCAGTGGAAGGCCACCCAGCCTTCCTCGAACGTCTCCACTGTGCCCACCGACCTGGAGCGCGCGGGCGACTTCTCGCAGACGCTGACGCCGCAAGGCGCCCTCCGCGTGATCTACGACCCGTTCACCACCCAGTTCGACCCGCTCACCTCGACTGTTACGCGGCAGCCTTTCGCGGGCAACAAGATTCCGCAGCAGATGATCGACCCCACGGGCCGGAAGATCATCAACGATCTCTGGAAGCCCAACCGGGCCGGCGACGACGCGAGCGGCATCAACAACTTCAAGACGGCGTATGCGTGGTGGCTCAAGTACTGGAACATCTCCGACCGCGTGGACTACAACGCCAGCGACAAGTTGCGCCTGTACTGGCGGTACTCCAGGTTCGAAACGCGCCTGGACAACCCCAACTGGGGCGGCACGCGGGCGGTGCGGTCCGACAACGGCGGCCTGATGGATGCGCTGAACGCCGCATGGGACGCCATCTACATGATCAGTCCGTCGACCACGCTGAACCTGCGGATGGGCGTCACCTACGCGGAGGACGACTACGACTCCGCCTGGTCGAAGGGACAGGAAGGCGTGTGGGCGGAGTTGTTCCCCAGCAGGTGGTACGAGCCGGTGATTGGCGCTCTGCCGGGTGTCTACTACCCGAACTTCAGCTTCATCGGTAACGGCAGTGCGAGCGCGGGCATTGGCGGCTGGTGGCTGGTGCGCGAGCGGCAGTACAATGGCCAGGCCAACCTGACCCACACCGTCGGCCTCCACAACCTCAAGTTCGGGTTCCAGGTGCGTCACTCCTACGGGAAGAACGCGCAACCCGGCCCAGGCGGGTTCCAATTCAACTCGGTGGAGACCGGCAGCACATTCGTCGGTTATGAGCCCACCCAGAGCGGCAGCCAGTTCGCCACGGCGCTGCTGGGCGTGGTCACCAGCGGCAATGCCAACATCAGGCCGATGTGGGATCACCACCTGAACCAGTTCGGCTTCTACGTTCAGGACGACATCAAGCTCACCCGCAATGTCACGCTGAACCTTGGCTTGCGGTATGAAATCGAGACCGCGCCCAAGGACGTTTCGGAGTTCATGTTCACCCGGTACCTCGATCTGACCAGCCCGATACCGGAACTCCAGGGCGTGACCATGCCACCCGAGGTGACCGCCATCGCCAGCGTGCCGTATAAGTTCAACGGCGCCTGGGTGTTTACGGACTCCGAGAATCCGCGGACGTTCCCGTCAGTACACAATGTGCTTCCGAGAATCGGCGTGGCCGTGCGCCTGAGTGACAAGATGTCCTTCCGCGCCGGTTACGCGCGCTACGCGACGCCCATCCGGAGCGTGTACGGGGAGGCCTGGGACATCCCAAAGCGGGGCTTCGACCAGACCACTTCCGTAATCGGTCCTCTCCAGGGAGTTCCGCAGACATTGATCAGCGATCCTTTCCCGGCGAGCAATCCGCTGCGCACGCCGGTGAAGAAGACCCTCGGACGGTACACCCAGCTCGGCAGTGTCGGGCACTGGTTCAACCAGGACCTCACGGCGCCGAAGAACGACCGGTTCAACCTCTCCATCCAGCGCCAGATGCCGATGAGTTTCCTGTTCGACGGCACCTTCTTCATGCACCTGGGCCACAACGTACAGGACAACAGCATGTGGGGCGGCTCTTTCAACGAGCCGGTCAACCTCATGGATCCGAACCTCGCTTACACGTACAAGGGCGCGGTGGACCAGGCGGTGGCAAACCCGTTCTACCGACTCCTGCCGACCAACCAGATGCCCGGAGAGCTGCGGAACCAGGAGAAGGTTGCCGTCCGGCAGTTGCTGCGGCCCTATCCGCAATACCTGGACCTCTGGGAGTACTACCGCAAGGGGATCGTCAACCACTACTACGCGATGCAGCTCCAGTTGCAGCGCCCGATGACCCAGGGGGTGACTCTCCAGTTAGGTTACAACTACAACCAGGAAAAGCACGGCGAGTTCTTCAACGACATCGACCTGTACAACAAGAAAACCACGCTGATCGACCGCCGGAGGCCGCGGCACGGCCTCCGCATGGCCGGCACCTGGGAGTTGCCGTTCGGCAGGGGCCGCAAGTACCTGAGCAACGCAAGCCGCGCTCTCGACCTGATTGTCGGCGGTTGGGCGACGGCCCACTGGCTGATGTGGCAGAGCGGCACCCCGCTGACTTTCCCGGCGTTGCAGGTAACCGGCGACCCGAGGGAAAACGTCCCGGAGGGCCTGTGGTTCAACCCGGCGGTGTTCAAGACGCTTCCGGGATACACGCCGCGGACCAACCCGTGGTACTACGACGGCCTGCTCGGGCCGCGTTTCTGGAGCCTGGATTCGACGGTGGTGAAGTACTTCCCGCTGACCGAAAGGATGAAGATGGAAATCCGGTTCGAGTTCTACAATATGCCGAACCACTTCATCCCGAGCCAGCCGGTTACCAGCATCGGCGGCACCATGGGCAAGAGCACGTGGGTCTTCGGCGGCAACTACGGGCGCGAAGTGCAGTACACCGCCCGCATCCACTTCTAGCGTTTTCCAACCGCAGAGACGCAAAGGGCGTCGAGTTCAAATTGGGCTCGGCGCCTGTTTTCTTTCGGACCCCTAATTCTCTTTCGCGCGGCGCCTCAGCAGGAAATCCTTAGTCTGGCGAGGTGCCTTCGCCTGCCTTGCGATCTGAAGCCTCCCTAGCCGCCAGATCTTGCTGAAATTCCGGCCGCGCAGGAAGGGGAACACAATAGAGTGGAATCATTAGGTTCGCCACACCCTCTCGAAGGTGGTGTTCCCGGTCCGGAACCCTTGACACGGCGCCCCTTCCGTGATACGCTTCCGATCGGCGGCGGGAACGTCCATAGTCTCGCTTCGTTAATCCATCCGCCGCAGTGCGTCGACAAGTAGGGGGTTAAAGATGAGAATCTCGAAATGGATACATTTCGCGGTTCCGGTCGTGGTCTGCCTGATCATGCTCGGAATCGCGATACCCTTGGCCGCACAGGAATACCGTGGCCGTGTCCAAGGCAATGTGACGGACCCGACACAGGCTGCGGTCGTGGCGGCTAAGGTCACACTCAAGAACGTCAACACCGGCATCGAAAGCGTCCGGGAAACTGACGCGGCCGGATTTTACCGCTTTGATTTCGTGCAACCCGGCATCTACACCGTCGCGGTGGAAGCGGCCGGATTCAACCGGTTCGTGCAGGAAAACGTCACCGTGGTGACCGCCGGCGACATCACCGTAAATGCTCCACTGGTCGTGGGCGGGGTCACCGAAACAGTGACCGTCTCCGAAGTGGTGGCCGCGGTGCAGTTCAACACCAGCACCATGACCACCACCGTTCAAGGCACCATGCTGAAAGACCTGCCGGTGCTGGCACGAAATCCTTTCACGCTGGCCCTCCTCAATCCGGCAGTGGTGAACCAGTATTGGGACGTGTCGCACCGCAACCCGTTCTACATGTGGTCCAACTCCGGACTGGATGTGGGCGGATCGACGGCCGGCAAGAACGACCAGTTGCTCGACGGCGTGCCGACCGGCGTAGCCGCGCGCGGCTCCTACAACTCGCCGATGGATGCGGTTCAGGAAGTCGTGGTGCAGCAGAACGCCGTGGACGCCGAGTATGGTTTTAGCGCCGGCGGCGTGCTCAACCTCTCGATGAAGTCCGGCACCAATGACTACCACGGTTCGGCGTATTGGTTCGGCCGCAACCCGGTCTTCAACGCCGTGGTCGACCCGATTACCCGCACAGAGAGCGTGGTAAAGAACAACATCTGGGGCGGCACGATCGGCAATCCAATCAAGAAGAACAAGCTGTTCAACTTCTTTGTGTACGAGCAGTGGCGAGCGACACAGCCTTCCTCAAACGTGTCCACGGTTCCGACCGATCTCGAGCGGGCCGGCGACTTCTCCCAGACGCTGACGCCGCAAGGGACGCTGCGGGTGATCTACGATCCGTTCACGACGGTTTTCGATCCCCTGACATCAACGGTGACGCGGCAGCCGTTCGGTGGCAACAAGATCCCGCAGCAGATGATCGATCCCACGGGCCGGAAGATCATCAACGACCTTTGGAAGCCGAACCGGGCGGGTGACGATGCCAGCGGAGTCAACAACTTCAAGACCGCCTATGCCTGGTGGCTCCATTACTGGAACATTTCCGACCGCGTGGATTATAACGCCAGCGACAAGTTGCGGATGTACTGGCGTTACTCCAGGTTTGAGACGCGCCTGGACAATCCCAACTGGGGCGGTACGCGGGCGGTGCGCTCCGACAACGGCGGCCTGATGGACGCGCTCAACGCTTCGGCTGACGCGATCTACATGATTAGCCCCTCGACCACGCTGAACCTGCGGATGGGCGTGACATACGCTGAGGACGACTACGACTCCGCCTGGGCGCAAGTGGGCAGCGGCGTGTGGGCGGAACTGTTCCCGACCAAGTGGTACGAACCGGTGATCGGCGTCCTGCCAGGAATCTATTACCCGAACTTCAACTTCAGCGGCAACGGTGGCGCGAGTTCCGGCATCTCCGGCTGGTGGCTGGTGCGCGAGCGGCAGTACAACGGCCAGGCCAACCTGACTCACACCAGGGGCATGCACAACCTCAAGTTCGGTTTCCAGGTGCGCCACTCTTACGGGAAGAACGGCTTGCCGGGGCCGGGCGGGTTCAGCTTCAATTCGGTGGAAACCGGCAGTTCGTGGATCGGCTACAATGCGGCCCAAAGCGGCAGCCAGTTCGCCACCGCGCTGCTGGGCGTTGTCTCGAGCGGGAACGCCAACATCGTGCCGATGTGGGACCACCACCTGAACCAGTTCGGGTTCTACGTGCAGGACGACATCAAGCTCACCCGCAACGTCACCCTAAACCTTGGCGGGCGGTTTGAAATCGAGACCGCGCCGAAGGACGTGAAGGACTTCATGTTCACACGGTACCTCGACCTGACCAGCCCGATTCCGGAGCTTCAGGGCGTGAACTTGCCGCCGGAGGTGACCGCCATCACGCAGACCCAACCCAAGTTCAACGGCGCGTGGGTGTTCACCGACGCCGAAAACCCCCGCACCTTCCCCACGTTGTATCAATTCCTGCCCAGAATCGGTGTAGCAGTGCGCCTGAGCGACAAGATGTCCTTCCGCGCCGGCTACGCGCGCTATGCGACGCCGATCCGGAGCGTGTATACGGAGGGCTGGGACATCCCGAAGGAAGGTTACTCGTCGTCCAGTTACACGCTGGATCCGCTCCAGGGAGTGCCCCGGACCTTGATCAGCGATCCATTCCCGGCCAGCAACCCATTGCGCCTGCCAACGGAAAAGAGCCTGGGACGGTACACCCAACTCGGCACTTCCGGGCACTGGTTCAACCAGGACACCACGGCGCCCAAGAACGACCGGTTCAACCTCTCCATCCAGCGCCAGTTGCCGATGAATTTCCTGTTCGACGGCACCTACTTCATGCACATCGGCCACAACGTGCACGACGTCAGCATGTGGGGAAGCTGGGGCAACCAGTACGCGCAGCAGATGAACTTCATGGATCCGAACCTCGCCTACACGTACAAGGGCGCGGTGGACCAAGCGGTTCCAAACCCGTTCTACAACCTGCTGCCGCCGGACAAGATGCCCGGAGAGCTGAGGACCCAGGAGGAGGTTTCCGTGCGGCAGTTGCTGCGGCCCTATCCACAGTACATGGACCTTTACCAGTACCTGCGGACGGGTCTTAGCAACCGTTACTACGCGATGCAGCTCCAGGTGCAGCGCCCGATGGCGCAGGGCGTTGCCTTGCAGGTCGGCTACAACTACAACCGTGAACTCCACGATGAATTCTTCAACGACATCGATGAGTACAACTTGAAGCTCACCATGCTCGACCGCCGGAGGCCGCGTCATAACCTCCGCATGGCCGGCACGTGGGAGTTGCCGTTCGGCAAGGGCCGCAGGTACCTCAGCGGCGCCAACCGCGCACTCGACCTCCTCGTCGGCGGGTGGGCGACCGCCCACTGGCTGATGTGGCAGGGCGGCGAACTGATCAACTTCCAGTGGTCGGCGGCGGAAGTCACCGGCGACCCCAGGGAGAACGTACCGGAAGGTCTGTGGTTCAACCCGTCGGTATTCAAGACTCTCCCGGGCTACACGCCGCGGACCAACCCGTGGTACTACGACGGCCTGCGCGGGCCCCGCTTCTGGAGCCTGGATTCAACGGTCGTGAAGTACTTCCCGGTCACGGAAAGAGTGCGGGTGGAACTTCGGTTTGAGTTCTACAACGCACTCAACCACTTCATCCCGAGCAACCCGGATACCGGCGTCGGCAGCGGCACCATGGGCCAGAGCACGTGGGTCTATGGAGGCAATTACGGGCGCGAGGTGCAGTACACGGCCCGCATCCACTTCTAGCGTTTTCCAACCTCGGAGACGCAACGGGCGCCGGGTTCGACAGGGCTCGGCGCCCGTTCTTATTTTGGCTGTCCCTCTTTTCGAACCTGTCGCGTCCTGTACGCTTCGATCGCTTTGCGGTGATCCTCACCGCGCCCCAGCTGCTTATACATGTTGGCCAAGGTGAGCCAGAACCCGCTGCTGCGCGGGTCCAGTCTGACCGCCGCCTCCAGGTGCGGCAGCGCGTCCCGCGCCTGTCCTTTCCGCAACAGCAGCTTACCCAGTTCGTGGTGCGCGCCCGCGAGAGAGTCGTCGAGCGCCAGCGCCTTCTCGAACAGCGCCTGGGCTCGCAGTTCCGCGCCGGCGTGCGGCTTGGCCGCGCGATCGATCAGCATGCGGCCGTAGCTTTCCAGGAACCGCGCATGCTTCGGGAACTTCGCCATTCCCTTCTCGTAGGTGGCCGAGGATTCCGGAATCATCCACAGGTTCGCCTGCGTCTCGGCCACGAGCAGAAGCGCCTCCGCGTCGTGGGGGTCGAGTTCGACGGCGCGCTGGAACGATTCGAGCGCCTGCCGGAAGCTGTTCAGCGAAGCCTGCGCCAGTCCCTTGACCCTGTGGCATGCCGCGGAATTCGGCGCCTGTGCGATCCCCTTCATGGCCACGTCGTAGGCATCGGTGTATCGTTTCTGTTCGAGCAGAATCATGCCCAGTTCGCTATAGCCGGCTTCGGCGGCGGGATCGAGACTGACGGCCTGTCGCATCGTCTCGACGGCTTCGACCACTCGGCCTTCCCGCTGGTAGGTCCACGCCAGCAGCCGGAAGAGCCGGGCGTCTTTCGGCGCTCCGGCGATCGCCCACAGCAGCGTGGACCGGCTGTCGGCGAAGCGGCCGGCCTTGTACCGTACGAGCGCCAGCTCGTAGCCGGCCGCCGCGCGGTCCGGATGAGAGTCCCGAATCGACGCAAGAAGCTTCTCGGCTGTCCCCAGGTCTCCCAACTCGGTGGCGACCTTCCCCAGCAGGAACGTGGCCTGCGCATGGCCCGGCTTGAGCTTCAGCAGCCGTTCCAGGTTCGCCCGGGCCGCCTCGGGCTGGCCGAGCCGCCACTGGTTCAGAGCAAGGTTGTACCGCGTGCCGGAGTCGCTCGGGTCGATCTTCAGCGCGCGCTCAAGATACGTGTTGGCCTCCTCCAGCCTCTCCTGCCGGGCAACGACCATGCCGAGGTAGGCGAGGGAAGCCGAGTCGCCCGGGGCCAGGCGCACGGCCTGGAGTAACTCCGATTCGGCCGCTTTCCAGTCCTCCTTCTGTGCGAATTCGTAGCCTTTCTTCGCGTGCTGCTGGGCAGCACCGGATTGCCACAGCAGGACAAGCAACCACACCAGCACGGTCACTACTCCGGCTCGCGGACCCGCAACAGCTGGTTGACGGCAACGTCCGCCAGCGTCTGTTCAACGCCGCTCGGCCAGCGGATCCGGATCCGCGCCGCGGTCTTCGCTGCGCCGAGGCCGAAGTGCACGCCAAAGTGGCTCGACGAGGCATAGCCAAGACTTGTACTCATGTGGTTGTGCTGGCCGTCCACCTCGATGCGCGCGCCGATGCCGTCCCGGTTGCTCCGCGTTCCCTCCAGCTTCAGGATGAGCCAGGCGCGACCGCCCGGGCTGACGTTCTCCCACAGCTCGGCCGGCTCGCCCAGCGAGCTGACGGCGACGTCAATGAGGCCGTCGTTGTTGAAATCGGCGAACGCCGCGCCGCGGTGCGCGCGCGCCGCCCGAAAGTCCTCGCCCGCCCCGTCCGACACGTCCGCGAACGTGCCGTCGGCCGAGCCGGCGAACACGCTGTTGGCCAGCTTGTACTTCGCCGCCTCGAACATCTCCACCGTGTCGTTGACGTGCGCGTTCGACGTGAACAGGTCCTTCCTACCGTCGTTGTTGAAGTCGAACAGCCCCGGACTCCACCCGCTGCGCCGGACGCTCAGCGCGCCCAGCTTGCTGCGGTAGCCCCAGTCGCGAAAGCCGATCTTCGGGTCGTTGCGGAACAGGGGAAAGGTTTCGCCGGAGAGGGCGGCGAAGATGATGTCCGGCCGGCCGTCGTTGTCGTAGTCGCGGAAATCCGCGCCCATCGCCGATACCTCCCCTCCGTGGTCGGCCAGGGCCACGCCCGACTCCAGGGCGACTTCCCCGAACTTCCCGTTGCCCAGGTTGTGGAACAGGAAGTTCGGGATCTTGTCGTTGGTAACGAACACGTCCATGAACCCGTCGCCGTCGTAATCTCCCAGAGCGATGCTCATCCCCTTGCCGGTATGGGCGGCGATGCCCGACTCGGCCGAAACATCCTCGAAGGTCCCATCGCCGCGGTTCCGGTAGAGCGCGTTTGGCAGGCCCTCGTAAAGACGCGGGTGGCAGTAGGCGCGGATCTTCATCACCGGGTCGCCGCAGAACGGCGCGTTTTCCGGCGACCATTTCAAGTAATTCACCACGAACAGGTCGAGCAACCCGTCGTTGTTGTAGTCGAACCACCCGGCCGTGATTGCCCAGATGCCGCCCCGGATGCCGGCCTTCGCGGTGGCATCCTCGAACTTGCCGCCGCCGAGGTTGCGATACAGGTGATTCGACCGCACGCCCGCGACGAACAGATCCACGCGGCCGTCGTTGTCGTAGTCGGCCGCCGCTGCGCCGATCGAGTAGCCCTCGCCCGCGAGGCCGGACTCCTCGGTGACGTCCTGGAACTTCAACCCGCCGAGGTTGCGGTACAGCCGGTTCCGGTATTTCGGCGACTCCTTCCTGAGTGACGGAATCGCCGCCCCGTTGGCGAAGAACAGGTCGGTGAGCCCGTCGCCGTCGGCGTCGAAAGCCGCCACGCCGCCGGCCATGGTCTCGATGATCTGCTTCTCGGCGGTGGGGGAATTCTCAACCGCGAAGCCGATGCCCGCGCTCGCCGCGACGTTGCGGAACCGGATCGGCGAGGCGGCCTTCTCGGTTGGGGTCACCTGGGCCGGCAAGGAAAAAACGAACAGCCAGAGAGCCGGGAGAAGTGGGGAGAACGACCTCAAAGCAACAGTATACGCTGCGCGGAGGCCGCGCCCGCGCGCGGCCAGGCCGACGATCGCTGGTCGGCATCGCTGGTTTGAGGCAGTCCGGTCGGGCAGGCTGAAGGTTCTGTCCCACCGGGATCTGCGAGCAGTTGGATCTTCGTGGTGGGGCAGGCGCTTTCGCCTGCCCGAAGCTGACTCCTGGCGCCTTTTTCATCATCCTGCCGCAATGAGGCCGCAGGCATTTCAGCTTTACGACCTTCGCGACAAGACGCGACCCTTGGGAATCGCCGCTTGACCTTGTCGCCCAAGAGAAGGATGCTGCCACTCCGGTTTGACACCCTTCCCGCCGGTGTGATAGCAGAGAGAGTCGGCGCCGGAAAACGTTTGCCGCAATCGCTTGCGCGGAACGCGTGAAGGCGGCGGGACACACTCGACCCAAGTTCTCAACGCATGAGATCTCCTAACAAGCTCACCGTCATCACCCTGCTGGCCGTGATCGCCCCATCCTGCCTGGCGGCTCAGGACTGGGGCGAAATCGTCGCCCGAACGGACGGCGACCGCTGGACCGTCAGCCTCGAGAACAGCAAGATTCGCGTCGCCTACGGCCGGACCGACTTCGGCGACATCGTCGAGGATCAGATCACCGAGCTGATCCTCAAGTCCGCCGGCGAAAACCAGGCCGGCAAACAGTTCGACGAGATGGGCTACGGCGCCCGCGAAGGCCGGGGCCTGATCACCTATGCCGCCGTCACCGAGGAGAATCCCAACTCCAAAACCGTGCGAATCGAATGGGACAAGGGCAAGTCGATCCAGGACATCACCATCTACAAAGACAGCCCGATCCTCAAGATGGACTACCTCAAGTTCGGCATCAACCTGGTGGACATCGCCTCGCCGGGCGGGGGCGCAGGCAGGTACGTCATTCACGCTTCGGAAAAGTGGAAGCGCGGCTTCGTGCCGTACCCGAAGATCTACTTCGACCGCTTTGCCAAGGATGTCGGCTACGAGAACATCACCGAGGTGGACCGGCCCGGACCGCTCGACTACCACGGCTGGCTGATCCTCGGCATCTACAACGAGGCCAACGGGCGCGGCTACGGCCGCGTCGCGCCCACCGGCCAGATCGACATCATCAAGCTGCTCGACAACCGCGGCTACGAACTGTTCACCTGCTACCAGCGGGAGCCGGCGCCCTTCACCGGCTTTGTCTATCTGGTGACGGGCGGCGCCGGGGAGATTCTGTCGGTTGGCAGGAAGATCGCCGACGCGCAGCTTCCCGAGGGCCCCCGGGTGGTCGAAGGGCGGGCCGCGCGGAAGAAGCCCGATCCGATGTTCCGGCGCGTCGTGGTCGACGGGCGAACCGGGCAGTGGTACAGGGATGTCAAGATCACCGCGGATATCGACGGCGACGGCTACGCCGATCTCGTGGCCGGCCACTACCCGCTGGACTTCAAAGACCCCGCGCCTCTGACCTATTACCATTACCCTGACTGGAACCGCGCGGCGATCGGCACGGGTCACTTCACCACGGACGGCCAGGCGGCGGACATCGACAACGACGGCGACCTCGACATCATCACCGGCGACGAAATGAAGAGGCAGGCCCTGTGGTACGAGAACCCGCGCCCCGCCGGCGATCCGTCAAGAGGTCCGTGGAGGCGCCACGTCATCGGGCAACTGGAGAAGCATTTCACGCACGACATCGAGATCGGCGACGTGAACCGCGACGGGAGAGCCGACGTGCTGACGCGGCTCAAAGGCTACGCCGCGTTCGTCTGGCTTCAGCGCGGCCCCGATCGGTGGACCCCGGTCCGCATCGCGACGGCGCCCGACGGCCAGGGCAGCGCGCTGGCCGACCTCGACGGGGACGGCGATCCCGACATCGCGCTCGAGGGCATGTGGCTCGAGAATCCCGCGCCGCGCGGCGACGCCGAGAGAGGCGAATGGCCGAAGCACGTCTTCGACCCGCGCTGGCCCGACGACGTCGGC
Source organism: uncultured Solibacteraceae bacterium (assembly GCA_964483455.1). Lineage (GTDB taxonomy): Bacteria > Acidobacteriota > Terriglobia > Bryobacterales > Bryobacteraceae > CAYZJD01. The sequence continues at coordinate 12,261 of CAZACK010000081.1, read as the reverse complement.
GTCGCCGTCGCCGATCTGAACAGCGACGGCCGCCCGGATGTGGTCCTTGCGCCCGCCGAGAGCCGGGGCCGCCTGGCCTGGTACGAAGCGCCCGCCGACCCGCGCCGCGGCAAGTGGATCGAGCACACGATCGATGCCGACGTGAGTTTCGTCCACACGTTCAAGATCGCCGACATCAACCTCGACGGCGAGCCGGACGTCGTGTTCGGCGAGATGCACCAGTCCTTCAGCAGGCGGGTGGGCTATTTCCTCAACCGCGGCAAAGGCGGCGCCTGGGACCGGGTGGTCATTTCGAACAACGGCGCGCACAACCTCCGTGTCGCCGACATCGGCAAGGACGGAGACATCGACATCCTCGCCGCGAACTGGGGCGGCGACAACCCGCTCGAACTGTACGAGAACCAGTTGCGCGCGCCGGGCGCGCTGGCCCGGAACCTGCCGCTGGATCGCTGGACGTACATCCAGGTGGACGACTCGCGCGCCAAGTTCGGGGACCTCGAAGAGCCGAGATGGCTTCGCTGGTTCGGCCTGGCCGCCCGCGATGTGAATCGGGACGGCCTGCGCGACATCGTCTCGGGCCGCTACTTCTACCTCAACCCCGGCGGCGACATGACCGCGCCCTGGAGGCGCGTCGACCTCGGCCTCAACGCCGACGGCATGGTGCTGCTCGTCACGCAGAAGGACGGTCGCATGGACCTGATCGCCCAGCGGCTGCCCGACCTCTACTGGCTCCGCCCGCCCGACTTCGGCATCGAGCCGTGGACGCCGGCGAGGATCGGCGCGCTGCCCGTGCACCGGCACGGCAACAGCCAGGGGTATGCCGCCGCGCAAATCGAGCCGAGCCTGCGCGAAGAGGTGGTCTTCTCAAGCGCCGAGGGCCTGTTCTATTTCCGCATTCCCGCCCGGCCGGAGGATGGGACCTGGCCGCGCGTCCGCATCACCGCCAATGCCTCCGAGGAGGGTTTCGGCATGGCCGATCTCGACGGCGACACCGACCTCGACGCCGTTGCCGGCAGCATTGACGGCAAGCAGATCTTCTGGTGGGAGAATCCCGGCAACGGCTCCGCCGACTGGAACGGCCACAAGATCGGAGACGTCGCCGAATGGGCCGACCGGATCGGCATCGCGGACGTCAACGGCGACGGCCGCCTGGACGCCGTCGTCAGCGAGGAGACCCGGATGAAAGGGGCGAGCGTCTACTGGTTCGAGCAGCCGGCGGACCCCAAGGCGGGCCGGTGGATCCGCCACAAGCTGGTTACGCAATATACGACCAACAGCCTGGACGTCGCCGACCTGGACGCCGACGGCGATTGCGATGTCGTCACCGGCGAGCACCGGGGCGCCAAGAGGCTCTCCATCTGGGAGAACGTGGACGGCGGCGCGCGCTTCGTCGAGCACGTGGTCTCGAGCGGCCTCGAAAACCACCTCGGGGCGCGCGTCTTCGACCTAGACGGCGACGGCGACCTGGATATCGTCGGGATTCCCTGGGACACCTGGCAGTTCCTGCACGTCTGGCGAAACGACGCGGTGATGGGCAGCGCGCGATGAGAACCGCGTCCCGCTTTCCCCGCTGGCTGTTCTTCGCGCAGCTTTGCATTCTGCTCTGGGGGGTATGGGGCGTGTTCGCCAAGCTGGCGGCGAACAAGACTTCACCCGAGCAGCAGCAGGTGCTGTTCACCGTCGGCGGCATTCCGGTCGCCGCGCTCGCTCTCTGGCGGCTGCGCGGGCGGCTGGAGGCGGACCGCCGCGGCGCGGCGTTCGGGGTGCTGAACGGCGTGTTCACCGGGTTCGGCTTGCTGGCTTACTACGCGGCCATGGCCCGCGGCCAGGCTTCTCTCGTCAGCGCGCTCACCGGTTTGTTCCCGCTGCTGACGGTAATTCTCGCAGTGCTGATCCTGAAGGAGCGGATGAACCGCGCGCAGATGTTGGGTGTGGTCCTGGCGCTGGTCGCCATCGGACTGCTGTCAACAGGAACATGACCCACTGGTTGGGCTACTCGATGATCGCGGTGGTGCTATGGGGTATGGTCGGCCTGCTCCAGAAATTGGGCACCAACCGCATTTCGGCCCCCTCGCTCCAGGTCTGGCTGACCATCGGCTTTCTCGTATTGCTGCCCTGGTTCCTGCTCGGCGGCCGGTGGATTCCGCTGGCGTCGGCGACGCTGGGGATCGGCCTGCTGGGCGGATTCGTCAATGCCATGGGCTCGTGGTGCCTGTTCACGGCCCTCGAGCGCGGAGCCAAAGCCAGCGTGGCCATCCCGCTGACCGCGTTGTATCCCTTGGTCACGGTGGTCCTGGCGATCGTGCTGCTGGGCGAAGCGCTGACCGCTCGGCAGTGGCTGGGCGTCGGACTGGCGGTGGTCGCCGGCTCCATGCTGTCATTCGAAACAGAAGCGGAGCGACATGACTGAGCCGGTGCGCAGGCCCGTGAGAGTCGGAATCATCGGCGCGGGGAACGTGCTGTGGGCCTACCTTCAGGCGCTGGACCGGCTGATCCCGCGCGGCGAGGCACTCCTGGGACCTGTCTGCGCCCGGCGCCGCGAACGATGGCAGGACATCGAGGCGAGGCGTCCGGGGGTCCGCCTGGTCGAGAGCGCGGCCGAGGTTGCGGATTCCGACATCGACATCGCCGTGATCCTCACAGCGCCCGACAGCCATGCGGCGCTGACCAGGCTCTGCCTGGAGCGAGGCAAGCACGTAGTGGCGGAGAAGCCGCTCGCAGGCAGCCGTGCCGAAGCGGAACCGCTCGCGGAACTGGCGGACAAGCAGGGCCTGAACCTCCTGGCGGCCCCGTTCGTACAACTCGCGCCCACCTTCCGCCTGTTGTGGGGACTGGTGCGTGGCGGCGCGATCGGCACGCCGCACTCCGCCCGCGGACTCTACGGCAATGCCGGATCCACCTGGGCAAGCTGGTACCACGACGGCTCGGTCGGGCCGCTCGCCGAAGTCGGCATCTACAACTTGAAGAGCCTCACCGCTCTGCTCGGCCCCGTCTCGGAAGTGCTGGCCGCGGAGACAACCGCCGTCATGTTGCGCAGCGCCGGCGGCGTTGAGATCCGGTCGCCGGGCCATGATGTCTCGCACGTCATCTTGCGCCACGAATCCGGCGCGCTGTCTTCCATCGTCTCCAGCCATGCGGTCCAGCGCTACCGGCGGCCCGGACTCGAGATCTACGGAACCGGCGGCACGGCCAACCTGCTGGGCGACGACTGGGACCCGCGCGGCATCGAGGTCTGGCGGAACCAGACGAACCGCTGGGAGGAATACGAGCCGATCGATCCGACCTGGCTTTGGACCGACGGGCTGCGCGAGCTGGTCGCGTCGCTTCGCGACGGCCGCCCGCCGATGGGCGCCATCGACCATGATCTCCACCTCCTCGAAATCCTAGAGGCGGCGGGGAGGGCGGCACGGTCCGGAACGGCGATCGCGGTGGCGTCGAGATTCGCCCCTCTGGATCTGAGGCCGGAAGAACTGTGGGCCGGCCAGCGGCATCGTTTGCACGACCACACCCGGCCGCCCGACGAGCAATGAGAGACCGCGTGCACATCATAGGCCTGGACATCGGTGGAACCAAGATCGCGGGCGGAATTGTGTCGTTCCCGGGCGGCGAACTGATCGGGCGCCGCGAGATTCCCACGCGGCCCGAGAGGCCGGGCGAAAAGGTGCTTGCGGACGTCGTTGGGTTCGCGCGCGAGCTGGCTTCGGAAGCCGCTCGCGCGAGCATTGCGGTCGCGGGAATCGGTGCCGGCGTGGCGGAACTGGTCGATCACGATGGCAATGTCACGAGCCGGCAGACGATCCGATGGCTGGGGGTGCCGGTCCGGCAAACGCTGTCGGAGCTGGCGCCGGCGGTGGTGGAGGCTGATGTCCGGGCAGCCGCTCGGGCCGAGGCGATGCTCGGCGCCGGCCGTCCGTTCCGGCTGTTCGTGTACGTGACCGTCGGGACCGGCATCAGCTACTGCTTGGTGCAGGACGGCAAGCCCTACGCCGGCGCGCGGGGCGGCGCTTTGGTGTTCGCCACCGGCGCGCTGACAACCACCTGCACGGAGTGCGGCGCCGAGCTGCACCCGGTGATCGAGGAGTTCGCTTCCGGGCCGGGCCTGGTGCGGCGTTACAACAAAGCCTCCGGCGCAAGTCTCTCGCGCGGGGAGGACGTGGTGGCGCTGGCACGCAACGGCGACTCGCGCGCCACCGAGATCGTGCGCAGCGCGGGCAAGGCCCTGGGAGTCGGTGTCGCGTGGCTGGTGAACACGCTCGATCCGGAGGCGGTGGTGGTCGGCGGAGGCCTCGGCATCTCCGGCGGACTGTATTGGGACAGCTTTGTGGAATCGGCGCGCGGGCACATCTGGTCGGAGGCGGCGCGGCCGCTTCCGATCTTGACGGCGGTTCACGGGACTGATGCCGGAATCGTGGGAGCGGCCTGTGCGTTTCTCGCGCAGAAGAATCTGGCGCAGCGACTACGCTCTTGACATGAAAGGATGCGGATGCAGGACATACGGACATTGATCGAACAGCAAGGAGTCGTCTTGGGCGACGGCGGCTACCTCATCGAATTGGAGCGCCGCGGGTACGTGGACAGCGGCTCGGGACGCGAGAAGGTGGGTACCGGGCGCGGCAGCGGCCAGTTCACGCCGGAGGTCGCCATCGAGAATCCGGACGCGCTTCGCGAGCTGCACCGCGAGTTTCTTCATGCCGGCTCGCAGGTCCTCCAGGCGCTGACGTTTTTCGCCACCCGCGAGAAGCTGAACCGGGCCGGCTACGGCGGCCAGACGGAGTCCATCAACCGGGCGGCGGTGCGCATCGCCAGGGAAGTCGCCGGTGACCGGGCGTTGGTGGCGGGATCGGTTTCGCGGACCCAATTGTGGGAGCGTGAGGGTCCGTCGGCGGCGGGCCATGTGCGCGATCTGCTGGCCGAGCAGATCCGCCTGCTCGCCGGCGCCGGCGTGGACTTCCTGATCCTGGAGACGTTCTTCCACCTCGAAGAGATGCGGATCGGCCTTGACTGCGCGCGCTTGTGCGGCTTGCCGGTCGTCGCCACCATGAGCTTCCGCCCGAAGCTGACCGAATCGAGCGATGGCCGCTCCGCCGCAGACTGCGCCCGCGCCATGGTGGATGGCGGCGCTTTCGCAGTCGGCGCCAACTGCGAGCAGGAGCCCGAGCGGATGCTGCCGATTCTGTGGGCGATGCGCGGCGCGGTCAGCGTGCCCCTCGCCGCCCAGCCGGCGGCGTTCCGGACCACGGCCGAGCTGCCGTGCTTCACGAAGATGCCCGCCTTTCCGGATGCCCTGGAAACCATTCAGATTGCCCGGAACGAGTTCACCGAGTTCGGGCGCGCCGCCCGCGCGGAAGGCATCGGCTTCGCCGGCGGCTGCTGCGGCGCCAACGCCGCCTACATCCGGGCGCTGAAGGCGGGGCTCGATGCCCGCGCGGCTCCTCTTTGATTGACACGGCCCGCAACCGGCAAGTAGACTGAAAGAAACCACATGATCGGGAGCGGACACGCCGGCGAATGCTTCTTCCCAGAGAACTAATCGCCTTTATCGGTCGGCAACTGGTCGCCAAACTTTCGGCTCAAATCCTGGAAACGACGGACTCGCAAGCGCTCTCCGAGCGCGTTTCCACCCTCGTCACCGTGGAACTGGAGGTGGAGGACCGCCTGAACGAGGAGGTCCGGGAAATCCTCAGCCAGTACAGCGACTACATGCGGCGCGAAGGCGTCAGCTACCAGGAGATGTTCCGCCGTATCAAGAACACGCTGATCTCCCAACGAAAAGTCATTCGGGCATCCGGCCGCGACACCGGCGATCAGATGAAGCTCTCGCGGGACAAGATCAACGACCTGTCGCACAAGCTGGTGGCGCTGTTGCGCAGAAGCCGCGACGTCCGTTTGAAGAAGAATCCCAACGAGGTGCGCCTGGAGATCGTCCGCACCATCACCGATCTGCTCCATACCGAGGAGAGAGTGGACAAAGCGGCGCGGCAGAAGATCAGGTCGCAGAAGCGCGAGATCACCGAAGGTACGGAGGAGTGGGACCTGCTTCACAGGCGCTACTATGCCGAGGAGATGAAGAAGCTGGGGATCGACCTCACCCGATGAGCCCGTCCATCGTCGTCGTCGGCAGCCTGAACATGGATTTCGTCGTGACGACGAATCATCTTCCGGCGCCCGGGGAGACGGTGCTGGGTCGTGACTTCCGGATGATCCCCGGCGGCAAAGGCGCCAACCAGGCGTGTGCGGCCGGACGGCTGGCGTCTCCCGGAGTGCTGGTCCGCATGGCGGGCCGCGTCGGCTACGACCTGTTCGCCGATCACCTGAAAGCCAGCCTCTCGGCGGCCGGCGTGGACGTCACGCACGTGCACGCCATCAAGGCGGAGCCGACCGGGGTGGCGCTGATCTGGGTGGATCGTGCCGGGCAGAACTCGATCGTCGTCGCCTCGGGAGCGAATCACGAGTTTCATCCCTCGGAAGTGGCGGCCCTGCGGCCGGCGTTTCAGGGCGCGCGTTTCGTCCTGTTTCAGCTTGAGACGCCGCTGGCCACCGTCGCCTCGGCGCTTGCCGCCGCCCGCGAGGAAGGCGCCCGCACCATTCTCGATCCCGCGCCCGCGCAGCCGCTGCCCCCCGGGCTCCTGGCCTCGGTGGACATCCTGACCCCGAACGAGAGCGAGGCATGTCATTTGCTCGGCAGGCCAGTGACCAGAGTTGCACCAGAGGAGGCGCCGGAACTGGCCCGAGCATTGCGGCGGCTTGGCCCGCGCTCGATCGTCCTCAAGCTCGGCGAGCAGGGCTGCTACTGCCTGCACGGCGACGTCGAGCTCCGCGCGCCGGGATTCGCGGTCGAAGCCCGCGACACCACCGCCGCCGGCGACACCTTCAACGCCGCGCTGGCGGTTGCGCTGGCCGAGGAGAAGCCCGTGGAGGAAGCGCTCCGCTTCGCCAACGCCGCCGCCGCCATCAGCGTCACCCGGCTCGGGGCCCAGGCGTCGGTGCCCACCCGCCGGGAAGTCGATGAATTTCTGAACACGGACCTTTCGTCCGCGGAGAGCAATCAGCAAGGATAGCAGAGGCCTTCGGCGGTCGCTCTCCTGGTGGCCGGTCCCTGCCAATAGACCGCTCGTTCCACCTTCCGGGCGGTACGTACCCTAACCGAAGTTAGTCTTGTTCCGGAAGGACTATACCCTTAGACTGGTGCCCGTATCACAAGAGACAGAGCCATGCGCTGACGTGGCCGAAAGGCAAAGGTACCGGCATGAGGAGTGAAACGAAGTGGAGGGCGCGGCCCCAAAAGGCCGCGCTTTTCCTTCTTGTGGCCCTGGCGACAGGCGCCACGGCGCAAACGGGCAATGAGGCACTCGAGCTGCTCGCCTCGATGCAGAATAACGAGGCCCGCATGGGGGACCGGAACGACGCCCGGCTCGCGCCCGACGCGGAATCTCCGGAACGGCTCGCGGCCCTCGCCGCCAGCGGGGACTATCGCATCGACGCGCTGGTTTCCGGCTACAAGTGGAATCTCGCCACCGTCAGCTACAGCTTCTATGAAGACAGCGTCTTCGGCGGGGTCTACTACGGCTCGGAAACGGGCGTGCGCGAGGTCAGCGAGGGAGTGAAAGCCAACGCCCGGAAGATCATGGCGTGGTACGGGACCCTGCTCAACGTCAACTTCGTCGAGGTCACGGAAACCTCCAGCAACATCGGACTGATCCGGTTCATGCTTTCCAACGGCCCCGGTTATGCCTGGGCCTACTATCCGTCCAGCTCGACGATGTTTCACGTCGCCGGCGACATTCACCTCAATCCGGCCTATGACAACACCGCTTCGACGAATGGCTTTCAGATGCCGCCGGGGAAACATGGCTACGTCAGCATCATCCACGAGGTGGGACACGCTCTCGGCCTCAAGCATCCGTTCGACGGCAGCCCGAACCTGCCGGCCAGCGAGGACAACGACTCGTTCACGGTGATGACGTACACGTGGCCGTACTCGACCGAGCCTGGAACACCGATGATGTACGACCTGATGGCGCTGCAATACCTGTACGGCGGGCGCGCCAATCGCACCGGCAACGATACCTACGCCTTCACCTCGCGCGGGCTGGATCAGTACGATCTCGGCGGCATTCTGCACCTGGACACGCCCTACTCCACGCGCCAGACGATCTGGGACACCGCCGGGACAAACACGCTCGATCTGACCAGCCTGCCGGCCAGCACCGGCTACCGGGTGGACATGCGGGAACTTGGCTGGATGTCCAGGCTGGCGGACTACAACGCCGCCGGCGTCCACTTCGGAAAGGGCTCGGCTATCGCCTCGGGGGTGGCATTTCGCGACATCGTGAACTCCGGCAGCTCGGATGACATCTACGCCAACTCGCAGGCGAACGTGTTCAAAGGTTACAACCGAAGCCGGGTGACGGGAAACGACCGGATCTTCGAGGCGGGCCCCGCGGACACGCTGGACCTGTCCGGCTACACGCCGTCGGAAGTAACCGACACGCAGAGCGGGAACGACCGGGTGCTCGGCCTCGGCGCCAACGGCAGCATCACCATCAAGGACTACTATGTCGGCAAGGCGCCGGCGATCTCGTACTCCGGTGTGGTTCCTTCGTTCAGCATCAACGACCTCAGCGTAACCGAGACCGACGCCGGGACGGTGACGGCGGCGTTTACGGTGACTCTGTCTTCGGCCTTCGCGGACACGGTGACGGTCGATTTCACGACTTCGGATGGAACCGCGACGACCGCCGGCGGCGATTATGTCGGAACCAGCGGCACGCTAACGTTCGACCCGAACGTGACTTCGCAACCGGTCAGCGTGACGGTGTACGGCGACAACACCATCGAGCCTGACGAGATCTTCTATGTCAATCTTCTGAATCCGGCCAACCTGACGAACCCCGGCAACCCGCCGGGCATAGGGGACGGTCAGGGCGTGGGCACGATTCTGACCGACGACGTCAACCAGCCGCCGGCGGCCAACGCGAGTGCAACGCCGACGAACGGCCAGGCGCCGCTGGCGGTGGCGTTCTCGAGCGCGGGCTCGAGCGACCCGGACGGCACGATTGCGTCCTATTCCTGGAATTTTGGGGACGGTGGAACGTCCACGCTCGCCAATCCAAGCCACACTTACAATTCCGCCGGCACGTACACGGCGACACTGACCGTGGCTGACAACCTCGGCGCCACCGGCACGGACACGGTGGTCATCACGGTGACGGCCGCGCCCCTCGCAGTCGGCGTGATGTCTCCGCAGGGCGGGAACTATCAGCGGAACACGACGGTGAGCATCACCGCGCCGGTCACCTCCGGCGGCCAGCCAGTCGCGGGGGCGACCGTCGTCTTCCGGATGACCAAACCGGGATCCAGCAAAGTCACGAAGAAGAACGCCACCACCAATTCGAGCGGCGTGGCCACCTGGAATTACAGCGTGGCGCGCCGAGATCCGCTGGGCATCTATACGGTGACCGCGACGGCCACCTATGGTTCCCAGTCGGCGAGCAGCCAGCCGCCACACGCATACTTTTCGGTCGTGCAATAGCCTCCTTGATCCTCCTTCCTGGGACGCCGGGCCTCGGCCCGGCGTCCCGCCTCTTTCTCCCGAGTCCATACTGGGGGTCCAGCCCCGCAAATGAGGGGAATTCCAGTCAGGCCGCAGGTGGATTCTCCCGACGGGGCATCCGGCATTCCCCCGTTGCGAGATTGGTGCAATCAGAACGAGTTCCAGGGGAAAACTGGCAAGAAGCGGATTTGTGAATTGCGGGAACCGTGCTACAATTCAGATTCGCCAGTCGAACAAGGCGCGGGTGGTCGAAGTCCCCGCGAGTTTTCTCCAGTTCCTGTTCGGGTCACTCTTCGCTCTGCCTGACTCGCGGCGGCCTCCCAGGGCGCACGATGCGCGAAGTGTAGAACAAGTCCGGCACCGGCGATGCTCCCACGAGTCTCACACGGGTCCTGCAACTTGAGATTCCTGTGGCCTGATCTCGCGTCCCATCGTGGGCCAGGGAGAATCGTCCAGCCTGGATTAACAGGAGGGTATGGGAGTACCTTCCGTTCTCCATTGTTAGTCGTGTAATGAGAACCAGAGGCAGCATTGACAAATTTGCGGCAGGTCCGGAATCTGACTGTGTACGGATTCATCGGGCACTGCCGGTACTCGGAGGATGAGTAACAATGAGGGTCAGCGTCGGAGGAGTGTTCTTTCGAAGTTCCGTTTTATGGTCTGTAATCCCTGCGGCTCTTCCAGCTCAGGGGACGTCGTGTTCGTGCGCGCGCGGGAGGATGCTGGCGAGGAGCGGCGGGTGGTTGCGCATTCTTGGATTGACGATGCTCTCCCTGAGCTTGGCGCCGGCTGTGCTGGCGCAGGCTCCCGGTCACGTATGGTCGCGGGCATTTGGCAGTCTCACCAACGACCAGGGCAATGCCGTCGCCACGGACGCGAGTGGAAATGTTTACCTGACCGGTTCCTTTACTGGTACCGTCAGTATTGGCGGTCAGAATCTGGTCTGCGCTAGCAACGGATGTACATTCTTGGCCAAGTTGTCCCCGGATGGGACTCCGTTGTGGGCGAAGAGTTTCAACAACAACTACGGATATGGCAGTGCAGTGGTTACGGATGCGAACGGCAATGTATTTGTGGGAGGAGTCTTCACAAATGCGGATTTTGGGTGCGGCCCTCTTTTTGGATCAATTTTTGCCATCAAGCTGGCGCCGGACGGGTCTTGCGTCTGGTCGAAACCTTTCAAGAGCGTGGCGACCGCCGGCGCCGGAAATGCCGGGGGAAACGACGCTCTGAATGGTCTGGCGATTGATGGCAGCGGAGACCTATTCCTCGCCGGGAAATTCGGGTGCAGTTCCAATGAGGGATGCGCAATTGATTTCGGCGGCGGCTTGATTACCAGCCTCCAGCAGCCCTCCTATGGGGGTATTTTCCTGACCAAGTTGTCGGGCACGGACGGCAGCCACCGCTGGTCGAAGGCGTACGGCGGCACATGGGGTCAGGATTACGGCGCCGGGGTGGCTGTGGATGACTCCGGCAACGCCTTCATGACCGGATACTTCACCTCCACCAGCCTTAACTTGGGCGGGTCCAACTTATCCAATGCCGGTTCTTCGGATGCTTTCCTGGCGAAGTACCGGGGATCAGACGGCGCGCATCAGTGGTCGAAGCGATTCGGAGGCGTCTCCAGCGATTATGGGATGGCGATCGCCGTTGACAGCGGGGGCGCTCCGGTGATTACCGGACAGTTCCAAGGGACTGCCGACTTCGGAGGGATTGCATTGACCAGTGCCAGTGCCTTCCAGCCGGACATATTTCTGGCACGCTTCTCAAGCGCCGCTGGCGCGACGCTCTGGGCCAGAGGCTTCGGCAATACACTCCCCGACAGCGGCCGCGCGATCGCGACTGATGCCGCCGGCCATATCGAGATCACGGGCTACTTCATGGGCACCGTCGATTTTGGCACTGGAAGCCCACTCACGAGCGCCGGAGGTCTGGACGTTTTTCTCGCCCAGTATAGTGCCGCCGACGGGAGTGCGCTGTGGGCAAAGAGGTTTGGAGGGGTGAGTGGCGACTCTGGACTGGGAGTTGACATCGACGCCAGCGGGAACACGGTTATAGCAGGTTATTTTCTGGGCCCCGTGGATTTTGGTGGGGGACTGATCAATGGTGGTGGCGCCTACGACATCTTCGTAGCCGAGTTCGGATCGCCTAGCGGCAAAACCGATACGACCACCACCCTGGAATCCAGCCTGAATCCCTCGATTCTGGGGCAGACGGTCATTTTCACGGCTACCGTTTCTCCTTCCGCCGCGACCGGCACGGTGACCTTCTTTGACGGGGCCGTCACACTGGGCAGCGGGCCACTAATCGGCGGAACGGCGACTTTGCCAATCGCGAGCCTTTCCGTGGGAAGCCACTCCATTACAGCCACCTATAACGGGGACAATAACTACAACGCCAGCACCTCCAGTGCCGTGTCACAGACAGTGAATGCCGATACCACGGCGCCAGCGGTGACGCTGACGGCGCCGGCGGAGGGGGCGACGGTGTCGGGGACGTACACGATGACGGCCTCGGCCAGCGACAACGTGGGAGTGAACCGGGTGGAGTTCCTGGTGGACGGGGTGCTGAAGTGTACGGACACCACCTCGCCTTACTCGTGCGCGTGGGACACGACGACCTCGACCAACGGCGCGCACATTGCCAGCGCCAGGGCGGTTGACGCGGCGGGCAACACCGCGAGCGATCCGAACAACGTGACGGTGAGC
>CAZACK010000080.1:0-24358 GCA_964483455.1 uncultured Solibacteraceae bacterium | reverse complement strand
CTGCTGGCTGGTGCCCATGGCGACGCAGTCGTTCTCGCGGTTCAGAAGGATCAGAGCGCCGAGGATCGTCGAATCAACGATTGCCGCTGTCGAGCGCGCGGTGGACATCCCGACGGTGTTCCCCAGAATGGACGAGAAAAGCTGGGGTATCGATTCGGCGACCCGCACCGTCGCCCAGTAGTAAACCCTCACTCCCGGAGCAGTCGGCGGATTGGGGGTGGTGTCCGCCTGGATGGTAACGTTCTGCCGCCCGCCCTTGCCGCCGACAGCAAAACCGTTGGCCTGTGCATACAGACACCCGTTCTCGAGGTTGTTTGTCGGCGGGCTGGGCGCTGGATGCGGGCATTGGGTCAATGCGCTGCACGTCACCTCTGTGCCGCAGTCGTACGTGGTGTCGTCATCTTCGTCATCCTCCGACAGGTAGGCCTGGTAGACCGCCGCCAGCGCCGCTGCGTCCGCCGCCGCCTGCTCGGACTTCTTGACGAAGTAAGACCATCCCAGGTCCACTGCCAGACCCAGCATGCCAACCATGGCGAATAGAACAAGCGTGACCATGACCACCGCCTGGCCACGCCGATTTCCGACTCCGCTCCTCATAGTGCTCCTCAAAACTGAATCTCTTCGGTCGACGTTGCGCCGAAGTTGACCGTCATAAACTTGACCGGGCCATAGTTGCCGGGCCAGAACATGGAAAGCGCCGACCGGAAGGGATACGCCCCGCGGATGGAGATCAACTGGCCCACCTGGGCTCCGGGATTAGCCGGATCGGGCCAGAAGTTGCCATTGGCCAGGCAACTGGCGAGCGGGTTGCACGTCACGCTCGCGGCAGCGCCGTCGTTGACATCCCCGTAATACAACGCGACAGCCAGGTCCTGCGGCATCAGCCCGACACCGGCATCCTTGATTCGCGTGGTGAGCTGGCCCACGGTGATCTCGCAGATATTGGGCCGGACGCCGCAGTTCTGCCCGTGCACAATCGCGAAGCGGGCGCCCTCTTTGACGGCGTACGCCAGGGTGTGATACACCCACATCCCCCGGGCCATCTCGAACACCGAGATGAGGATAAAGATCATCGGGATGCCGACGAGCGTGAATTCGAGCATCGCGTTGCCGGAGCGTCCACGCCGCATATCCGCCATGGCTCTAGTCCTCCCTCACCCTCATCTCCACGAACCGGGTCAGCGTGTACTGTTGCATCATCAGGCCCGGTATGGGGATCATCGGTAATGATCGGTATGTGACCTCGACGCGCGCCGCCCGCGCGCCGTCCACGCTGTCGGCGGCTTCAATGGCAATCGCGTCGACGGCGACCGGCATCGAGGCCGAAATACCGGCTTTGGAGGCGGGAACGGTCAAGCAAAACGAGTCGACTCCGGGGGGGACAGCGCTGGCGATCCCCGAGCCGACATTCGGCAGCGCCGCCAGCTCCGAAACGGCATGCTCGCACGCGACGTCGTCCTTGTCGGCGGTCGTCCAGTTCTGCGAAGTCGCCAGCACCGCCACCCTCGCCGCGTTCTCGGTGGCGATGGCCGCGTAGGCGAAGAAGCCGAAATCCAGCACGCCTACGAACAGAAAGAATATCCATGGCGCCAGCAGCGCCACCTCGATGACTGCGTGCCCCGCCCGACCCCGTTCCCTTCGAGTTGGCCTTGGTTCTGTCATCGTTCTTTCCCTCGCCGCCGCTCCCGGCGTCACATCAGCAACTGGCTGATCTCCGCCTTCGCCTTCTGGAAGACTGATGCCGGACGGGCGCAACTCTGAAATCTCATCTTGTGGATACGCAGCGCGATGCGCGGCGCCCCGCCTTCCGACCTGGAAACGCGGACCACCGTCGTCTGGCACTGCATGCACTTCCGTCCGAAGATGTGGTTGGCCGGCAGCTCGATGTCGACCACCAGCGAGTCGCCCACCGCCGGCAATTCCGAGCGCAACGGCTCGTCGTCGATCAGCACCAGCACATCGCCACGGCTCATGTTCTCCGTGAGCCCCATCAGGACTTGAGGCCCCATGGCCGGTGACCAGATTCGACACCGTAAGCTAAGGTCTACCCTCGGGCTGCGACGCCTCTCCATCTGTGCTGTCAATGTAAGGGTTTGCAGCCCTATGATCAAGACCGTAAATGGGTAGCATGGAGACGTTTACTAAGGTTAATACGCAATCCGGAGCGGTCCGGGCATAGTCCTTCGATGTCCGAAGTACTAGATCTCAGGCGGCTTATTTACCATGACTTCCTCCCAAAAAACCTCAGAATTCTCTCAGAAAACTCTGGAATTCTGCGGGAATTCGTGTTATATTCCCGAATGCGCGTCAACGCCTAGTACTCATGGAATGGCTGAGAGGGCCTCAAGACCATTCCAAGCGGAGGAAGCAACCAAGTGAGAGAGCGCCTGTTTTCTGGCGTGGAGGAGTAATGAAAATGACCCGTCTGTTGTTGTATACCGACGAGACCGTGCTCGCGCGAGGTCTCGAAACGGTGCTCGCCTCGGAGCCCGGCCTGGAATTGGCGGGCGTGTGCCGGAGTGTCGCCACTCTCGGCGAGGAAGTCCAGGAAAGCCGCGCCAGCTTGCTGCTCATGGACCTCACCACCGAGCTGACCTTCAGCGTGCTGGCGGATTTACAGCGACGCTTTCCCACCCTGAAGGTGATTCTCTGGGTGCGGAGCATCTCGACGGAACTGGCGTATCAGGCCATCGAGCATGGCATCCGCGGAATCCTGAAGCGCACTCACCCCCCCGAGACGCTCGTCAAGTGCGTGCATATGGTCGCCGATGGCGGCCTGTGGTTCGAGGAGACGCTGAAAGCGAGCTTCCTGAGCGTGAAGACGATCTCCCTGACACGCCGGGAAAGCCAGCTCGTCAGCTTGCTCTCGCAAGGCCTCAAGAACAAGGAAATCGCGGCGACGCTGTTCATTTCCGAAGGAACGGTCAAGGTCTATCTTTCTCGGCTGTTCCACAAGCTGGGAGTGAAGGACCGGTTCGAGCTGGCGCTGTACGGGCTGAGAAACATGCCCGCCGTTGAAGGTCAGTTCGAGATGCCACAGCCGCGGCCCATGCTCCCGCAGCGAAAAGAGGCCGGCCATGCGCAATGGCTGCGATCGCTCGTGCTGGAGCGGCCGCAGGTCAAGGCCAAAGGATCCGGCGGCATGTTTGAGCTGTAACTTTTGAATTTTGGAGGAGGCGCCCGGTTTCGGGCGGGTCGGGTCAGATGGACGATATCTCCGCTCTGGGAGTTCTTTCTCGGAGGCTGGCGAGCCGCGCGGCGCCTGTCGCGCTCCAGCCGGAATTGTTCGACGGCGTCTTCCTGCCCGGCTATCGGTGCTGGCGGTCCTTCTTTCTCTCGGTAGGCCTGCACTTCGTCCTGGTGGCGATCTCCATCCCGCTCTCGCAGTATATGCCCGAGTCGGAGCAGCAGGCCTGGAAGCGCTACGCGCGCGCCTACCGTTCCCTGGAAATCCGCCTGCCGGAGCACATGTACATCGCTTCGGCAAGCCCGGCGGAAAAGAAGAAACACGAGCAGGTTCTGAAGCGCGAGATGAAGCCGGAAGCCCCCAAGCCGCTTCCCAGGGAAGGCGCCAAGGAGGCCGCGAAGTTGCAGACCCCTCGCGCCCCCGCCCGGCGATTCGAACTGCCGCCGGCTCCCAAGAAGCCGGAGATGCAACAGACGCTTCTCCAGGCCCATCTTCCGCTCGACCTCGCGCTGACCCAGCAGGTGCGGCTTCCCCAGATGATGTTCTGGGGCGCGCATACGACGCGACTGCCCAAGCCGATTCCGAAGAGGTTCGTCGAGCCGGGGCGCAAGGCGCCGACCGTGCTCTCGGTGAACCTTGACGCGCCGCCGCAGCTCGATATCCCGAGCCAGGTTACTTCGAACCTTCGCATCAACCCCAACCTCCAGGCCCTCGGCCAGGGAATGCTGCATCTTCCCCGCCCGACGACTCCCATTCGAGTCTTCCAGCCGCCGCAGCCCGGCTCCCTCAAGCATGGTTCTTCGTTTGACACGCTCGCGGGCGAGCCGGTGAACATCGTGGCCCTCAACGCCAACCCGGCACTGCCGAGCGACCATGTCGTCATCCCGGCCGGCCAACAAATCGGAGCCCTGCCGCCGATGCCGGCCAATTCGGAAGCCGCCTCGGGTCCGGCCCGCATCTCGATGGGTGGAGCGGGAACCGGCATGGCCGGGGAGGGCCTCGGCAGAGGACGTGGCGACGGAGGTTCCGGCGGGACAGGGCCGGGCGGAACCGGCTCAGGCGCAGGCGGCACGGGCGCCGGCCGGAGCGGCTCGGGTGCGGGCGCGAGCCCAGGTGGCTCGGGCGCCGGCGTGGCGACGGCCGGCTCCTTCGGTCCGGCCATCAACTACACCGCGCCGATTCGAATCGAACATCCCTCCAACGGCGTCTACGACATCGTGGTCGTGCAGTCATCCTCCCAGGGCGCCTTCCCTGAAAGCGCGGGCGCGCTCACCGGCAGGCCCGTTTTCACCGTCTACCTGCAAGTCGGCGCTCCCAAGTCCTGGATCATGCAGTATTGCGTGCCCAGGGAGGTCGATGCCGGTCCGAGGATCGCCGGCGGCGCCGTCTACATCGGCAACGCCACGCCTCTGAAGGCCCCGTTCCCCCTGCTCACCGTGCTGCCGCCGGTGACGATGCTGCCGCGGACCAGTTACATCATGGTCCACGGATTCCTGGACAAGAGCGGCCTGTTCAAGGACCTGACGGTGCTTCGCGCGCCGGACGGCGGGATCGCCGAGCTGCTGCTGCCGCAGCTCGCCCAATGGGTCTTCCGGCCGGCCACTCGCGACGGCGTCCCCGTCATCGTGGAAGTCCTGCTGGCCATCCCCCCTCAGGAGGTATAGACACCGCGAATCTAACCGCAGAGTCGCAAAGGACGCAGAGGATCTGTTCTTCTCCGCGTCCTTAGCGGCTCTGCGGTGAAGATCGCCTTTCCTCAACAATCTCCGACACCGCGCCGTCCACGTCCTCGACGCGGATGCGGATTGCCTTGCGAGACAAGAGCCGGCCCTCAGGAACTTCAAACCGGGCGGCGATCATGCGGTCCATCGACAGGCGCGCTCCGACCCGCGCGCGCATTAACAGCGATTCGTTGTACTTCTGCCCCAGCACCGGGTAATACTCGAACACCCGCCGGGCGTCAGTCTCCGACACCACCGCTCCGTCGAGGATGCCTCCTCCGGCTTCCTCCGCGGTCACGTAGACGTCGCGGACGATGAAAGGATAGTCCGACGGGTTGACGAACCGGAAGTCAATCACCGCGACCGAAGAGGACTCGTCCAGCGCCGCCGTTCGCACCTTGAGAACTGCGCCCCGTAACTCCACGTGCGCGCCGCGCTGGAGGAAGAAGATGCCGGCGACGAGCCCGGCCACCGCCACAATACCGACGACCAGGAATACCCAGAATTGCTTGCTCATTCAGTCCCCGAGCAGCCGGCCGTAGGGCTGGAGTTTCGACACGTTGTCGCAGACGGCCTTGATCGCCGCCGTCAGGGGAATCGCCAGAATCAGCCCCACGGCGCCCCACAGCACGCCCCACAGCATCAGCGCCACCGTCACCACCAGCGGGTTCAGATGAACTCGCGAGCCGACAATCTTCGGATAGAGCAGGTTCAACGCCAGCAAGTGCAGGACGCCGACCGTCGTCCCGACGATCAGGTACGGAGGCATGGTGTGGTAGATCGGAAGCGCCGCAAACAGCGGCGGAATCATCGCCAGAGGCAAGCCGATATACGGGACCAGGCTGAGGAAACCGCTCATCGGCCCGACCAGCAAGGGGTACGGCAGGCGGAAAAACCAGAAGAACAAGGAACTGGCGCCCGCCAGCAGCAGCCCGAGCGCGAAGTTCCCGGCCACGTAGGCGCGCACCATCGACGCGATGCCCTCGAGGCTCTTGCCGGCCACGAGCCGGCCCTGCCCCTCGAATAACTGCAAGAACGCGCGGTAGAGGTGCTCGCGCCAGCTCAGCATGAAATACACCAGGAACGGCACGAAGGACGCCATGAGGGCGATCTTGTAGACCGAGCCGAGGTGATCGTAGATGTAGTCCCACAGCCCCGTCCGCTCCGGCAGGATGCGCACTTCCTGAATCGCGGGCGGCAGAGCCGGAGCAGGCGCCGCCTCGGAAGATCGCCGGCGGCGCTGGGACTGCGCCTGGGCCTGAGCCGCTTGCGCCGCCTGGGCTGCCCGCGCCTGAGCCTCCGCCTGTTCGCGCTCCCGCTCGCGTTTCGGGACGACGAGCCGCGAAATCGACTGCTCCATCGCCTCGAGCCTGCCCGAAGCGATTTCGACCAGTTCGCTGATCCGCGTGCTGTAAGCGGGAAGGTCCGCGTAGAAGCCCGCAAACTGCGTGTAGAATCCCAGGGCCGTCAGGTAGACCACCAACAGCGCCACCACGCAAACAAGGAAGCTCGCCACCGCGCGAGGCAGCCGGATGCGCATCAACAAGGCCACCGCGGGTTCGAGGATGAACGCCACCACTCCCGAGATGATCAGGGTTACGAAGAAGGGCTGCCCGAAATAGAGCAGCGCGATCACGGCCGCGGCGGTGAGCAGGAACGAGGCCGCTCCCTTCAGCCTTTGCGTCTCAAATGGAGGAGTCAACACCGCCACCGGAAATCTCCGCGAAAAAGGGGGCTTCTATTGGTTAATCTAACACGCGCGTGCCTATAATCAGATCAAGCGACGCGTGACCACTGGACATCGCCCCAAAGGCAGAATTCTGGCGCTCGACTTGGGCGCCAGGCGGATTGGCATGGCGCTCAGCGACGAACTGGGAATCGCCGCCCACGGGCTGGAGACGATGCAGCGGACCAACGAGCGGCAGGACCTGGCCCGGCTGACGCGGCTGGCCGAAGAGCGCCAAGTGTCCCTTATCCTGGTGGGCAACCCGCTCCGGCTCGACGGGCAGGAGGGATCGCGATCGGAGTGGGCGCGCCAGTTCGCCGAGAAACTCCGCCGGCGGTCGGGCCGCGAGGTGGTTCTCCGGGATGAGCGGCTGACGACGGTGGAAGCCAGGTCGGCGCTTGCGGAGATCGGCGCGCGGCGGCGCGATCGGGCGGCCGACGTGGACCGGATGGCCGCGGTCCTTCTGCTGACGGAGTACTTGAACAGTCGCCCATGAAGCCCTCGCGCGTTCTTGGAACGGTCATCGCGCTGGCCATGCTGGCCGGCTTGCTGGGTTACCTCTCGCTGCTCGCGCCATACGCGGGCTTTTCCGGCGAAGCGCTGGTGGACATCCCCAAGGGCGCCGGGACTCGCGGCATCGCCGCGTTGCTGTCGGAGGCGGGCGTCATCCGGCATTCCTGGCAGTTCCTGCTCGCGCGCGCGCTCCGGCCAGCGGCGAAATTGCAGGCCGGCGAATACCGATTCGAATCCCCCGCCTCGGTGTGGGCTGTCTTCGGCCGGCTGGAACGCGGCGATGTCTTCTTCCATGAGCTGGTGGTGCCGGAGGGGCACAACCTGTTCGACATCGCCGCTTCGCTGGAGAAGCTAGGGGGCTCCTCCGAGGAGTTCCTGCGGGCCGCGGGCAATGCGGCTCTGATCCGCGACCTGGCGCCGGAGGCCCGCACCCTCGAGGGCTACTTGTTCCCGGACACCTACCGGATCAGCCGCCACACCACGTCCGAGGAGCTGTGCCGCCTGATGACGGACCGGTTCCGCTCGGCCTGGGCGGAAATCGGAGCGGCCGCGCCCGTTCACCGGACGGTGACGCTCGCCTCGCTGATCGAGAAGGAGACCGGGATCGCGGAGGAACGGCCGCTGGTCGCTTCCGTCTACGGCAACCGCCTGCGGATCGGCATGAAGCTCGACTGCGATCCGACGGCGATCTACGCCGCCCTGCTCGAGCATCGCTATCGCGGGACGATCTATCGCTCCGACCTCGACAGCACGCACCGCTACAACACGTATCAGCATGGCGGCCTGCCTCCGGGCCCGATCGCCAATCCGGGGCTCGGCTCGCTGCGAGCGGCGCTCGAGCCGGCGCGCACGGACTATCTGTACTTCGTCGCAAAGCCGGACGGCTCCGGCGCTCATGTATTCTCGAGGACCGTCGAGGAACACAACCAGGCCGTGCGGAGGTACCGGCGTGGCAACGGAACGCGCAAGCAAGCGAGCTCGGCTCAACGAATACCTGGCCCAAGAGCAGCCCAGCCGCATCACCGCGGCCGAATGGGAGGAACTCGCCGGCCGGCTGGCGCCGGTTTCTGAGTCCCACCTGCGGCGGCTGCTGCGAGAATGCGGAGTCCCGCTCGACCCCGCCGTCGAAGGCGTGCGCCAGGACACTTTCGAAGACCTCGAGCGCACCCTCCTCGCCCTGGCCGAAGCGCACGCCGCCGCCAAGGCCGTCGGGGACCGCAAGCTGGCGGCGTTGTGCCGGCGGGCGGTGATCACGGCCAAGGACCACGCCCGGCTCAGCGCCCGGCGCACCGGCCAGCCGGAGAAGAAAGCGCGCAAGCAGGAGATGATCTTCTGGATGCTCGTGTGGCTCGAGAATCCCGAGGCATTCCCGGTCTGGCTCCGGCTGCGGAAGAGAGCCCTGGGCGCGCCTTGAGCGGCCGGCTACTGGATCTCGATGGACTGGACCTTCACCAGGTCGCCGTCGAGCTCGCCGGTCACTTTGGCTTTCAGGTCTTTCTCCTTGCTGCTGGCTTTCAAGGCAGCCAGCGCTTTGGCGTTTCCGGTCTCGTCGAACTTCACGAACTTGCCATCGGCCAGGACCAGTCCGAATCCGCTCTTGGAACAGGAAATGGCGCACTGCCGTGTGTGGCCGGCGAGGTCGCGGTCCTTGCACATCACGTCGACCAGCGTGCCGTTCCAGGTTTCGGCGGCGGCAAATCCGATGAAGGTCAGAACAGACAACCCAATCTGAGTGATTCTTGGCATGGTGGATCCCCTCTTCTCTGTCGATGATACCCGATAGCGGCGCCACTTGAACGGCGATGAGAAGCGTGCTAATACTACGGTTTCCGGTGGGGGCATTGCCATGATGCCGCACGGCGACGAATACGAGCTGGGTGCTCCGCAGCGGGAGGCCGCCATGTTCTACGGTCTCTTTCTCCGCGGCCATTCCGTCGAGACGCTCCGCCAGGACATCGACGTGCCCAAGCCGGTTGTCGAAAAATGGCTGAAGTCGCGCCACTACGAACCCTCCTTCCGGGACGCGCTGCGGCGCGTGTACCACTACCGCAAGACGGTGCTCGCCATCTTCGACGAACTGGTGACGAGCGAGCGCACCAAGGCGCGCCTGCAATAGAAGCGGCCCATGGGACCGAGCCACGCGGCGGCTATTCCTCTTCTCGGGGCGGCCGGCAGAACCAGGGGTAGAGCACCGGCAGCAGGAAGAGGGTCAGCATGGTGGAGGTAATCAGTCCTCCGATCACCACCGTCGCCAGCGGGCGCTGGATCTCGGCGCCGGTGGAGGTGGCGGTCGCCATCGGCAGGAAGCCGAGGCTGGCGACCAGCGCCGTCATCAGCACCGGCCGGAGGCGCACGCGGGCGCCCTCGACGATCGCTTCCCGGCATTCCCTGCCCTGCTCCCGGAGACGGTTGATCTGGCTCACCATCACGATGCCGTTGAGCACGGCCACGCCAAACAGCGCGATGAAGCCGATTCCGGCGGAAAGGTTGAGGTTCAGGCCCCTCGCCCACAGGGCGGCGATGCCACCGACCAGCGCGAACGGCACGTTGAGGACAATGAGCAGCGCGTGCGGCACCGAGTCGAAGGTGGCGAACAGCAGGGCGAAAATGATCAGCACCGTCGCAGGCACCACCAGCATGAGCCGGCGCGCCGCCCGCTGCTGGTTCTCGAACTGGCCGCCCCAGTCCAGCGAGTAACCGGGCGGCGGCCGCAATGACGCGTCGATTTTGCGGCGAGCCTCGGCCACGAAGCCGCCGAGATCGCGCCCGCGGACGTTGGCCTGCACGACGATCCGCCGCTGCCCGCCCTCGCGCGAGATCACCTCCGGCCCGCGCGCGACATCGATCCGAGCCACCTGGCCCAGCCGGACGCGCTCACCGGCCGGCGCGAACAAGGCCAGCTCGTGCAGCGCCTCGGGGTTCTGGCGGTAGCGCTCGGGAAGGCGGACGACGATGGCGACGCGGCGCTGACCTTCAATCATCTCCGAGACCTGGCGGCCGCCGATGGCCGCTTCGATCAGCTCGCGCACGTCGGAGACGTTCAGCCCGTAGCGGGCCAGCGCCGGCCGGTCCACCTCGAGCCGCACTTCGGCGACGCCGGAGATGATTTCCATCTGCGCGTCCGCGGCGCCCGGCACGGAGGCGATCACCTGAAGCGCCTGCTGCGCAAGCTGCTCCAGCGTCCGCGGATCCTCGCCGAAGATCTTCAGCGCCACGTCCGCCTTGATGCCGGAGACAACCTCGTCGAGCCGCATGGCCATCGGCTGGGTGAAGTTGTAGTTCACACCGGCCACCGATTCCAGGGCCTCCGACATGGCGCCGATGAGTTCTTCCTTCGACCGGAACCGCGTCCACTGCTCCCTCGGCTTGAGCAGGACGTAAACGTCGCCCTGGTAGATGCCCATGGCCTCCGTGGCGAGGTCCGGCCGGCCAAGCTTGGTCACCACGCCCTCGACTTCGGGGAAGCCTCGGATCACCTTCTCCACGCGGTTGCTGATCTGGACGGACTCCGTCAGCGAGATACCCGGGAGCTTTCGGGTTTCCACCAGCAGCGAGCCTTCGTCGAGCCGGGGCATGAATTCGGTGCCGATCCAGGCGAGCGACGCCAGCGAAACCGCGAGCACGGCCACCGAGATCGCAACCGTCAACAGGCGATGAGTCAGCGCCCAGTTCAACACGGCCAGGTACAGTTCGGTGAACTTCCCGAACCATTTGTCGCGGTGCGCCGGCGCACCTTTGCGCAGGGCGACGGCGGCGGCCGTGGGGACCACCGCCAGCGCCAGGATGAGGGAGCCGATCAGCGCCGAGCAGACGGCGACGGCCATGGGCCGGAACATCCGGCCTTCCAGTCCCTCGAGAAACAGGATCGGCAGGTACACCGCGATGATGATGGCGACGGCGAAAGTGATCGGGCGGGCGACTTCGTGGGCCGCGGCCCGCACGCGCTCCACCGCGTGGAACGGACGGCCGTCGCCGTGCTCCCGCCGGAGAAGCCGGACGGAGTTCTCCATCATGACCACCGCGCCGTCGACGATCATGCCGAAGTCGATGGCGCCGAGGCTCATCAGGTTGGCCGAGATGCCGAAGGCGCGCATGCCGATGAAGCCCACCAGCATCGACAGCGGGATGACTGCGGCCACGATCAGGGCGGCCTTGATGTTGCCGAGGAACAGGAGCAGCACCAGGATCACAAGGATTCCAGCCTCGAACAGGTTGTTCCTCACTGTGCGGATGGTGCCGTCGATGACAGTGGACTGATCGTAAAACGGAACGATGCGGACGCCGCCGGGAAGGCGGAGGGAAGCGAGGCGCTGCTTCACCCGTTCGATGACGCGGCGCCCGTTCTCGCCTTTCAGCATGATGGCCATGCCGGAGACGGTTTCTCCCTTGCCGTCGCGCAGCACGGCGCCCTGGCGGGGCATGGCGCTGACGGTAATGCGCGCCACGTCGCGGAGCAGGACGGGCGTACCGGCCCGCGCCAGCAGCACGATCCTCTCCAGTTCCTGCGCCGTCTGCGCACGGCCCAGGCCGCGGACGGTGTATTGCTCGGAGGAGTGCTCGATGAAGCCGCCGCCGAAATTGGCGTTGTTGTCGCGGATCCGCTCGAACACGTCGCGCAAAGCGAGCCCGTAGCGCTGCAAGCCCACGGGGTCGACTTCCACCTGGTACTGCCGCGTCTCACCGCCCCAGGTGTTGACCTCATTGACGCCCGGTACGGTGCGCAACTGGTTCTTGATCTGCCAGTCGTGCAGCGTCTTCAGGTCCATGGGCGAGTGGCCCTCGCCCTCGAGCGTGTACTGGTAGACCTCGCCGAACGCCGTAGCCACCGGGCCGAGGCCGGGCTCCAGTCCCTCGGGGAGCCTCGTTCGCACTTCCTGCAACCGTTCATTGACGAGTTGGCGGGCGAAGTACGTGTTGACGGAGTCGTCGAAAACCAGCGTCACCATCGAGAGGCCGAGCTTGGAGATCGAGCGGAT
This sequence comes from uncultured Solibacteraceae bacterium, assembly GCA_964483455.1. Lineage (GTDB taxonomy): Bacteria > Acidobacteriota > Terriglobia > Bryobacterales > Bryobacteraceae > CAYZJD01. Next base: position 12,235 of record CAZACK010000080.1, on the reverse strand, counting down.
GCCCTCGGTGCGCGGGAGGCCCATGAGCGCCGTCTCGATGGGAAACGTGACCAACTGCTCAACCTCGGAGGGCGCCATGGCCGGGCATTCGGTGATGACGACCACCTGGTTATTGGTGAGATCGGGGAAGGCGTCGATCGGGATCTGGAGCATGACGTACAGGCCGGATCCGATCAGGCCCACGAGTCCGGTGAGCACGAACCAGCGGTGCTTCAGGTGGAAGTCGATGAGGCGCGTCAGCATGCCGGTCCCATTTACTCCTCGCCGAGGGCGCCCTTCAGAAGCTGGGACTTGAGCACGTAGCTGCCGCGCGTGACCACCACCTCGCCGGGACGGAGGCCGCGCAGCACCTCAACCGTGCCGTCGAAGGTCCGGCCGGTGCGCACGGTGCGCGGCACGAAGCGGTTGAGGGCGGTCCGCACAAACACCGAGGTCTGGCCGTCGAGTTCCTGGACCGCCTCCTGGGGGACGAACAGGGCAGGCTCGGACTCGCCAAGCTGGATCTCGGCGGTGGCGTACATCTCCGGCTTGAGATGCCCGTGGGGATTGGGCACTTCGACGCGGGCCTTGATAGTGCGCGTGGTCGGATCCAGCTCCTCGTCGAGGCGGCCGATGCGGCCGTGGAAGGCTCGGGTCCCGTAAGCCTGCACGTACACCTTCACCGGTATGCCGACGCGCAGCTCGGCCAGGTGCTCTTCGCCGACAGAGGCGATCATCCACGGCGCGGACAGGTCGCTGACCACGAAGAGATCGCCCGAAGTCGTCACCACCGTTCCCGGAGTGACGTTCCTGGCAAGGACGACGCCGGCGGCCGGTGAGCGGATCGGGATCAGGTCCTCATCGGTTTCCTGGTAGCCGGCCTTGTGCTCCTTCGGCTCGTCGGCCGGGATCTCCAGGAACTCCACCAGGTGCTTTCGCGTGCGCTCGACTTCCACTTCGGCGTTGGCGAGCTCGGTCTGGGTGTTGCGCAGGCCAGCCTCGGCCTGCTCGACCTGTTCGAGGGAACCGGCCTTCAGCTCGAACAGGCGGCGGGCACGATCGCGGACGCGCTGGGTGTAGGATTCGGCGGTCTTGAGGCGGGCCCGCTCGGCCAGCGCCCGGCGATACTGGGCGCGCGCCTCGTGGATGTCGTGGCTGTGCATACGCGCCAGCACGTGGCCCTGCCGGACCATGTCTCCGACGTTGGCGTAGACGCGGATGATGCGGCCCTCAGTGATGGCGCCGACGCGCCAGGTCTGGTTTTCGTTGACGGCGATCCGGCCGGTGGCCTGGAGGGTCCGGGGCATGGAGCGGAGTTCGACGGCCTCGGCGACGATGCCCGCCTCCTTCTGCGCCGCCGGCTCGAGGACGACGGACTGCTCCGAGGCCGCGGGCGGCTCGGCGACGGCCTTGACGGGCTCCGGCTGCTGCCGCGAGCAGCCGGCGAGGGCGGCGAGGAGGAGGATCGGTGTCCAGCGGGTCATGGCGCGACCCCCAGCGCGGTCTCGAGCGCGGCCAGGCTCTGCCGGTACTCACCGAGTGTGCGGAAGTAAAGCATCTCGATCTCCAGGCGGTTTCGCTCCGAGTCGAGGAGGCGGAGCAGGTCGGTTCCGCCCTCGCGGTAGGCAGCTTGCGCGATCCGGGAGGATTCGGCGGCGTGCTCCCGCAGCGCTTGCAGCGATTCGGCGAGCTGGCGGCGGCGCATGTCGCTTTCGGTGAACGCCGAGCGGACCTCGGCGGCGACGACGGCCCCGGTGGCGGCGAGGTCGGATTCGGCGGCGCGAAACTCGGCCGTGATGGCGGCGATCCGGCCCTGGTTGCGATTCAGGAACGGCAGTCCGAACTGGATGCCGGCCAGGGCGGTGGTGAACCCGGCGGTGCGCTTGTAGCCGGCCAGCAGCTCGACATCAGGCTTCCACTCGACCTCGGCGAGGCGAACGGCGGCCCGGGTCTGTTCGAGCGCCTGCCGGGCGAGCTTCATCTCGGGCCGGTTCTCCAAGGCTTGGGCGATGGCGGGTTCGGGCGGCGGGGCGCCGGTTTCCTCGAACGGTTCGGTGAGCCGGGTGTCGGGAAACTCGGCTTGGCCCATCTCGCGGAGAAGCTGGATGCGGGCGCGCTCGGCTTCGAGAGCGGCCGAATTGGCGTTGATGGCGAGGCGCTCGCCCTCGAGGCGGACGCGCAGGAGGTCCGCCTCGGCCATGGCCCCTTCGCGCACCCGGAGTTCGTGGTACTCGACCACCTGGCGGAAGTTGCGCTCTGTTTCGAGCAGCAGCTCGTGGAGACGCTGCGCGCCGGCTGCGGCCCAGTAAGCCCGTTTGACCTGTCCGGCGATGCGGTGCGCGAGCAGTTCCCGTTCGAGTTCCGAGCGGCGCAGACCGGCGGCGGCCGCCTCGACGCGCCGGCCGCGCTTGCCGGCTGTTTCGAGCGGCTGCGTGAGGTACAGGAAGGTGTCGGCGTCGCGCGAGTAGTCGAAGGACGGAATTCCGCCGCTGCGCAGGTTCTCGACCTGGAAGACGAGCCGCGGGTTGGGGCGCAAGCCGGCCTGCCGCTGGAGACCTTGGGAGGCCTCGATCCGCGACGATCCGGCGGCCAGCAGCGGGTGTATGGCGAGCGCTCGCGAGACCGCTTCCCGAAGCGACAGGGTGGTCTGGGCGGAGGCGGCGAAGGACAGGACGGCGAGTAACCAGCAGCTTCTCATAGGCCGTTTCGGAGAATGCTCTCCCAATCTAGCACGATGCGGTTGGCGGGCCGGTGTGACGGCTGCGGCCGGGGATCGGGATCGGGCGGCGTTTGCATGACGGATCGCGGCCGGATGCCTCGAATTGGATTTGACGGTGTAAGTCATTGATTCTATACACTGATAATTCTCCACGCCACGCATCTGAACCGCTTCCGGAACTGCGATGCGTCACGCGTCGCCCGCGGCTGAAAGCTCCCGAGAATGTTGACCAAACGAACCCGCCACCGCCAGCGCCGCCTACGCGTGTGGCGAGCTGAAGGCCACTCTCGGCCGTCTGTCTCTCCCCAGGGCCGGTTGTGCCTGGGCGGCGCGACCCAGCGCCGGCGTCACGCGTTGAAATCCTAGCACGGGCGGCCGGAGAGGAGAGGTGCGGAGTCCGGGTAACAGATTGAGGAGATTGAGGAAAGGGAATCGACCAAGGTGGTGATTCCGGTCACCGTCGCCAATGCACCCTCCGGGAAGGAACACGATCCCGATCAGCCGATGGATTGGGTCTGCCCTGTGAACAGATCTCCAGTTCATCACCCGCCGGCCAGATCCTCGGAGCCTCCGGATTCCGCTGAGAGGATGCCGGCGACCTGCTCACGCAAAACGGGGCAACGGTTCCTTGCAGCCCGCCACACCTCATCCCAATCGACGCCCGAAATAGGCGTGAACCATACAACTCATCAGGCCACATACAGGAGCCGGGCCTCTTCGACCACGGAAGCCCTTATGAGCGGCTTCAACCCGTTCTTCGACACCAGGTCGACTTTGCGGCCGAGAAGGTTCGCCAGGTCCAACATCAATCCGGCATGGTCGAACAGGTCGGCCTCTGCTTCCGGCAGGAACTCGACGAGCATTTCGATATCGCTGTCCGGCCGCATCTCGCCCCGGGCGGCGGATCCGAACACCGACGGTGGGCGATTCGGCACGATCCGCGGGGCGGTCAGGGCATTGCTCAGGGCATTTGATTGCCAGGCAACACCCGCGGGCCGCGAGCAGGTACGAGAATGGGATAGGGTTACGGGTCCCTAGAGGACTACCGGCCAAAGCCGGTCGATTCCTGTCGACTGAAAGTCGAAGCTGGAATCGACAAATGGGAGGTGAACAACGATGAATCGAGAGCGCAGCATCGACTTGTTGAACGCGGCCGTCGGGGACGAGCTTGCAGCCATACACCAGTACATGTACTTTCACTTCCATCTCGATGACCAGGGCTTCCATCCGCTGGCCGCCCTGTTCAAGCGGATCGCCATTACTGAGATGGGCCACGTCGAGAAGCTTGCGGAGAGGATTCTCTTCTTGAAGGGCGACGTCAAAATGGCGGCCAGCGCTTCGGTGCAGCCAGTCACCGATCCCGCCGAGATGCTCGCTAAAGCCGCCGAGATGGAACAGGCGAGTGCGACGGACTACAACAAGTCGGCCCAGGAATGCGCTGCCAACGCGGATGCCGCTTCCAGACAGATCTTCGAGTCACTGGTGAGCGATGAAGAGGGCCACTTCGGGGAGTTTGACAAGAAGCTCGAGCACATTCGCCAGTTTGGACCGAGCTACCTGGCTCTTCAATCCTTCGGCAAGGAGCCTAACGGCGGCGGCGAAGAGGAGTAACGCCGCGAGCGCCCGCGGGCGACGAAGCGGGCCATTGCGGAAACAGGGCGTCTGATTGTCGCCGATCATCGTGAAACCGGAACCGCCGATCGACGTGGAACGCTCGTTGGGAATCCAGGAGTTCCGGGCGAGGTTCCTTCAGCATACGAAGCGAGCGTACATGATGCTCCCCGCGCTCGACAGGCCACGCATACCGGACATCGGGTGCGGTACGGGTCTGCCGACAATCCTGTTGGCCGAACTGGGCCGGGGGGAGGTCGTCGGAATCGACACAGACGACGCTGCGCTCTACCAACTGCGACGTCGAATCGAGCAGGCAAACCTCTCGCAATGCGTCACCGCAGTCAACGCCTCGCTGTACGAAACCGGCCTGCCGGATCAGAGCTTCGACATACTGTGGGCCGAGGGAGTGCTGCGTTTACTCGACCGTGGCAGGAGCTTTCGGGGGTGTCATCGTCTCCTGAAACCGAAGGGTTTCTTGGTGATTCATGAGATCGTCGCCTGGTTCGAGGAACTCAGGGAGAGCCTCTCGTTTCGGCATTGCGCATGTTGGTCGAGCCGGGAGAGCCAGTTCTCCCAGGCCAATCAGGGAGAGCCTCTCGGGATTCGGCATTGCGCATGTAGGTCAGCATCTGCCGCCAACGGGCTGGTGGTGGACCGATTATGGTGCTCCGCTCGAGGAGAGAGAAGCGGAGCTGACTGCGCTGCTCCTGCCAGTACCGGGGAGCCAGCCGGCGGCGCGGGCGAAGGTGTCGTACAGCACAGGCACGACAAACAGCCGAAGCAGCACCGCAAAGAAGAAACCGCCGATGTAGACCAGCGCCAGCGGGCGGTGGAGTTCGGCGCCCGTTCCTTTCATGAGAACCAGCGGCAACACCCCCACGATCATCACGAGGTCGGTGATGAAGATCGGGCGGAACTTCACGAGGGCCCCCTGGACCACCGCGTCGCGCAGCGCCATCCCTTTCCGGCGCAGATCGTTGATCTTCGCCACCAGGATGATGTCATTTTGGGCGCAGATGCCGAACAGGGCGATCAGGCCGATGGTTGAGGAAACGTTCACCGTCTGGCCGGCGAACAACAGGCCAAGGATGCCGCCGACCAGCGCGGAAGGGATGTTGAAGATGACCAGCAGCGCCTGCCAAATCGAGCCGAACGAAGAAAACAGCACCACAAAAATGATCAGCAGAACCACAAGCATGACCATGCCCAGATGCCGGAGCGCGCGTTCCTGGCTCTCGTACTGGCCGCCGAAGCTCACGTGATAGCCAGCAGGCAGGACCACGCTTTGGCTGATCTTCCGCCGGGCCTCTTCCACGAAACCGCCAATGTCCCGTCCGACGACATTGCACAGGATGATCTTCCGACGCATGAGGTTCTCCCGAAAGATGGTCTGTGGTCCTGCGCTGCGCTCGATGGCGGCAAGCTCGGCGAGAGGAATCCGCTGGCCGCCGGGAGCATCGATCAGCAGGTTGCGGATGGCTTCCTCGCTGTTCCGGTAGGACTCTCCCAGCCGGATCAACACCGAGGTGATGCGGTCCTGCTCGTAAACATCGGTGGCCTCGATGCCGTTCAGCGCGGTCTCAACGATATCCGCCGCCTCCGCCACGGGGATTCCGTACCGCGCCATGCGAGTCCGGTCGAGGCGGATGATCAGTTGTGGGATGCCGGTTGTCTGTTCGATATGCAGGTCCGCGGCGCCCGTGATGGTCGACAGCACGTTTTGTATCTCTTCAATGGTCTGGTTGAGAGTGGCCAGGTCCGATCCGAACAATTTCACCGAGAGCTGGCCTTCGGCGCCGGTGAGCATTTCCGCCAGCTTGTTGGCGATCGGTTGCTCGAAGATGAAAGCCACGCCTGGCAGCTTCTCCAATTCCCGGCGCATGGCCTGGGTCAGTGCCTGGTAGTCGCGGGAACGTTTCTCGGGCGGCAGCAGCTCGATGTTGTAGTGGCTGTGGTTGACCGGATGCAGGTGCTCGGAAGCCTCGGCGGTGCCGGTCGTCCGCGAGACCGAAACCACCTCGGGGAACGACAGGAAGATCTTCTCGATGCGGTGCGCCATTCGAACGGACTCTTCCAGCGAAGTCTCCGGCAGCATGACAGTCGACGCCAAAATGGAGCCTTCGTCGAGGGGAGGGGCGAACTCCTTACCCAGCCGCGTGTACGCATAGGCAGCGCCGGCGATGAGGGCCAGAAACAGCACGATGAACACTGCCCGGAACCGGAAGGATCCCAGCAACAGGAAGCGGTAGGCTCTGAGTATCAGGCGGTTGAGCAGAGGTTCCGGCGCGTTCCCCTTTCTCCCTCTCAGAAGGACGGAGGCCAGAGCGGGCTGAAGCGTGAGGTTCAACACCAGCGAGCCGAACAACGCCGCAGCCACGGCAAACGCCGTGGGGTGAAACATGGCGCCCTCCAGCCCTTGCATCGTGAGCAGCGGCAGAAACACCAGAATGATCAGCAGGTTCGCCGAGAAGAGGTAGTTGCCCACTTCCTTGGCGGCTTCGGCGACCAACTCGGTTGTCCGGCCCTGGCCCGGTTTCTCCTGAAGCAGCCGGTAGATGTTCTCGACCATAATGATGGAGCCGTTGGCCACTTTGCCGATCCCGATGGCCAGGCCGCCAATCGACATCACAGTCAGCTTCACCCCAAACGGGTGCATCAGGGCCACCGCGATCAGTATCGAGAAGGGGATCGTCAGGGATGCGATCATGGAACTGCGCAAGTTCCACATGAAGATGCTCATCACCAGGATGATGAGAACCGCCCCCTGAGCAATGGACACCTGCACGTGCCCGAGGGACTTGAGGATCAGGATTGACTGGTCATAGAAGGGCTTGATGCGGATGTGTGCCGGCAGGTCGCGCTGAATCCGGGCGATGGCCGCTTTGAGGTTGGCGATGGCGCCGAGGGTGTCGCCCCCGTACTGCTTCTCCACGGTCACATAGACCGCCTGATGGCCGTTGTGGCCGGCATCCTCCCGCCGGAACTTCGCGCCGACGTGGACATCGGCAACGTGTTTGACGGAGATGGGGATATTGTTCCGTGAGGCGATGACGGTGTTGCGGATGTGCTCCAAGGTATCGATGCGTCCGAGACCCTTCACCAGCACCTCTTGCGGGCCTTTCATGATGACCCCGCCGGCGAAGTTCCGGTTGCTCTTCTCGATGGCTTCCTTGACCTGGGCGATGGTGATTCTGTAGTTCCTGAGCATGTCGGGCTTCAGAAACACCTGATACTGCTTGACGAAACCGCCCAGGTTAATGATAAAGGCGGCACCCGGCACGCCCTGCAAGCGATAACGAATCGTCCAGTCGGCGATGGAGCGCAGCTCCATGGGGTCCGCGCCGTCGCCCGTCACCGCGAATTCGAAAACCTCGCCCATGCGGGAGGAAACCGGGCCGAGAATCGGCGTACTGGTGCCGAGAGGCAGCCGGCCCGCGACCAACTCCAGCTTGCTGGCGACGATCTGCCGGGCCAGATAGATGTCCGTGCCCCATTCGAATTCCACGGTGACCACGGAATCCCCGGTGGTTGATTCCGACCGTACACGGGTGACGTGCGGGGCCCCGGAGAGCAGGCTTTCCAGCGGGAAGGAAATCAGCCGCTCGACGTCATCGGAGGGCATACCCGGGTTTCCCGTGATGATCTTCACCAGCGGCGCATTAAGATCGGGGTAGATATCCTTCGGAAGCCGGAAGTAGGCGAGCACGCCCCAGGCCGAGAGCAGACCGACCAGCAGGACTGTCAGGAGCCGGTGTCGCAGCGCGAAGTCAATCGTCTTGTTGATCATGGCCAGCGGTCCTTCCGGCCTGCCGGTGGAGCCGCCGGGAAACCGCCGGGGTTCGCCTCATTTGTCGGAGACGCGCCCGGGCCTCGTTGTACAAATAAGTGCAACATAGGAGCATTTCTTCCGAATGAGCAGATCATTTCTTGAGGCCGCCGATCAACGCCGATGAACACGGATGCTGCTTCCTTGTCATCGGCGCTTATCGGCGTTCATCGGCGGCGGATACTTTGTTATGTATCCCAGCCGGCTGCATGGAACGTCTTCTTTCACCCGCAGGCGCCGGCGAAGCGGCGGCTCAATGAACACCCGCTTTCTTTAACATGTCGTCGTAGAGTTTCGACTTGAGCAGGTACGCATTCTTGATTACGACCTCGTCTCCTTCGCTCAGTCCCTCCTCGATCGGGCAATGACCGTTCTGCTCGACGCCCACCGTCACGATGCGTGCGGCGTAGCCGTCCTCAGTTTTCACAAACACGATGTCCTGGTTGTTGTTTTCCAGGACCGCTTCCGCAGGCACGGTCAGCACCCGGAGGCCGCCGTTGAGGAGGATACTGACGTCGGCGAACATGCCATGCTTGAGCTTGAAGTCCCGGTTCCGGACCTCCGTCCGGACGCTGAGAGTTCGCGTCTCCGGGTTCACCGTCTCGCCGATGTAACTGATCTTACCCCGGAAGATTTCGCCCGGATAGGCGGGCACGGTGACCTGAACGTGCTGGCCAATGCGGATCTTGGCGATGTCGCGCTCAAAGACCTCCGCGTCCACCCACAGCACGGTCGGGTCCATGATGGTCATGAGGTCCGTGGTCTGATCGACCATCGATCCGAGAACGGCCGAGTGTTCGATCACTCTCCCACTGATGGGAGCGGTGATCCGGATCTCCGGATGGACCTGGTGCGTCTCCGCAATGGACCGGACTTCCGCCTCGGAAAAACCCAGCACATGGAGTTTCTTTTCCGCGGCGTCGAGGTTCGTCTGCGCCACTTTGAACCCGGCCTCCGCCGCCAGGGTGTTCTTCTGGGCCCCGACGCCGCGAGCCGAAAGCCGTTTTTCACGCTCGTAGTTCTGCCTTGCCAGCTCCAGGTCCGCGATGGCCTTGTAGTATTCGGACTTGGCGCGACCCACTTCCTCGCTTTGCACTGTGAGCACAGGCTGTCCCTTTTCCACCCAATCGCCGATGGCAACGTGGACCGCCGAGATTCGGCCCGGGAACGGGTGGCTGACCTTGGCCATGCGGGGTTGCGGCGCCAGCACCTTCCCCATGGCCGAATGGAGGGACCGCATCGAATGGTAGGCGACCCTGGCGGTTTCGATTCCCAGGCTCCGCAGTTCCGCCGGCGTAAGCTGGATGGACCGATGCGCAAATCGGCCGCGTCCCGCGCCCCTGCCGCCCAGCACTCTTCCCAATCCGCGCCCTGGAGGAGTGCGCGGGAATCGCCCGGGGAGGTCCGCCGTTACACCCGCCACCTGGCCTCCAACTCCTGCCCGGTCTGCCTGGTTGTCCGCATCCGCCGGGGTTTCCTCTCGCGTGGTCCGCTGACAGCCAACCGCGGCGACGACGCAGGACAACAACGCGAGATGCCACAAACTCCTTAGCTTCACTCGATTCCTCCTTGGTCCGGCGTCAGGGCCTCCTTCCGATCGCTTTCTCGAGGGCCGCCAGCGCCAGGGCGTGCTCGAACTGAGCATCGGCAAAGGCCCTGCGGGACGCGTTCAGCGTTCTTCGGGCCTCAATCAGTTCCAATCCGCCGATCTCACCCTCCTGGTAGCTGAACGTAAACATCTCCAGCACTTCCTGCGCCTGCGGCAGGATCTCCTCCTGGTACAGCAGAATCTGGTCGCGCGCCTTCTGTGCGCTGGTGTGAGCCTCCTCCACTTCCACGAGTATTGTGTTGCGCGCCTGCTCGGAGTCGCGCTGGAGCGCGCGGGCGTTGGAGCGAGACTCGTCAATCTCCGCCTTCTGGCGCTGCTGAAACAGGAACGGCAGCGGCGCGGAGATTGTGAACGACCAGGTGGTGGGCAGGCCTTCCAACCGGTGGCGCGACACATTGAGGCCGAAGTCCGGCAGGTTGCTCAAGCGGGCGCCGGCTTGCACCAGGTTCTCCCTCTCCACGGAGAGGCGCAGCCGCTGCAACTCGGGCCGCGACCGGAGCGCTTCGGCCTGGGAGTCCTCCAGATTGAGGGCGACGAAGGGAATCCGTAGCTGGCCCACGATGCGGATGGGGGCGCTCATGCCGCGGGCCAACTGGTAGTTCAGCCGGGCCTTGGCAAGGTTCACGTCGTTCATCGCGGCCCTGACGGCATTGGCCGCACTCAAGGCTTCCACCTTGGCGCGCAGCACCTCCACCCGGCCTACGTCGCCCGCCGCCAGCTTCACCTCGGCCTTTTGCAGGTAGTCCTGCGCCAACTCCAGGTCCTGTTTGGCGTACGTCAGCTTCTCCTCGGACAGCAACAGTTCATAGAAAGCTCGCCGGACCCGAAACACGACTTCCAGCCTGACGAGGTCGATGTCGGTTTCCACCTCCCGCGACTCCTGCTCGGCGATCCTCTTCCGGGCGGTTCGCTTCTGGGGGAGTTCAAGGTTCTGGCTGACTCCGAGGTACGCTTCCTCCGCGTTGGCGAAGTCGCCGAAGTGGGGTTGCAGATCGGAATTGAAGTCGATGCTGGGGAAGGGAAAGGCAGCAGCCTGGCGGATCCGCGCCACGGCGGCCTGGTGCCGGTCCACGCGGGCCTGGATGAGTGGATGCCGCTCCAGAGCGATCGCGATGCATTGATCCAGGGAGAGGGCTTCGACCGGTTTGGTCTGGCCCCAAACTACAGCGGTCAGCCAAAGAGCAGGGAGTAATTTCATGATCTTTGTGATGACGAGCATCCGGCCTCCGGCGCCAGCTCGACGTCGTGACCCGCGATGCCGCGGCGGTGGAACCCGCCGTAGCCTCGAGCGGCCAACCTCACGCCAGCGCCAAGGGTAATCGCGGTGGTCGCGGTGGCGACAGTCGCGGCGCCACGACGGGCGGAGTACGCCACCCACCAGATCGGCATCGCCAAGAGCCCCTTCACCGATGGCATCGCCTTCACTTCCTTCGCGCCTGCTTGTCCACCCAGGCGCGAGCGATGTAATCTGCATCTATAGTATAGGCACATTGTGCCGATGCGGTGCGTACGATCCCGTTGGTTCCAGGGCACGATACGGCGGCAGAATTCCGCCGCCGTGGCTTCATCGACCCGGGCGTCACCGAGCTGGAGCGTACGGCCCATGTGATCCTACTCAAGTTGTGCCCGACGGTGGGCGATTCGGCACGACGCGCGGGGCGTGTCGACAACCAGGGCTAGCTCGGGAAGGGAATAACAGGTGCGTTGGGCGAAAGGCCGCGAGCGCTATCAGGATCGCGATGCTTCGCGGCGCATGCTCTCGATCACCCTCGTGCGAACCAGGGTGGACACTTCCACCGTCTTCGGCCGCGCCAGCCTCTCGATCAGGCGCTTGGCGGAGGCCGGGATGCGAATGTTCAACTGCTTTGTGTTGGGCTGTTTCCAGTATTCAAGGAGCAGCCGGTCCAAGTCGTCCCGGTCTGAGTCGATTTCCGTTAAGCCGGCCTCCAGCAGCTCGACGCCGCTGTGGCGGTCGAAGAAATCCGCCAGTTGCTCATAGCCGGCGTCTTTGCCCGGCAAGTGAAGCGTCCGGCGCTTCTTCAACGGTTTCTTCTGTGCCATTCCTTTTCCCTCAGGTCCATCCGACTCATGTGGAAGACCACCCAGTGTTCCAGCTCGCGGCGGTAGGCGATGTGGAGGCAGTCTCCGGAATCATTCTGGCCTGACAACTCATACACGCTGTCCAGGCCGCGCCTGGACCGCACCTTGATGGGGCCAGGATTTCGAAGAAATCCTCTTCCCTGAAACCGTGCCGGAAGGCGCTTCGTTCACACAAGCCGGCGGTGACACCACTCCTCACCCCCGCAGGGCCACGATAAGGTCGCCGGCCGGATCAGGCCGCGTCACGTCCCGGAAGCCCGCCGAGACCAGCCAGCCCGCGTATTCCCGGAAGGTGTACGTCGAGCCGCCGCGGGTGGCGACGAGCATGTTCAGGGCGAAGATCGCCGCCTGGCGGGGCGCGGTCTTGTCGGGCTCGAGGATGAAGTCG
>CAZACK010000079.1:0-24814 GCA_964483455.1 uncultured Solibacteraceae bacterium | reverse complement strand
TCTGTTCATGATCTACGCCACCCAACTGCGCCCGGGGATGGTCATCAAGTTTAACAACGAGCTGTTTTCCATCTTCAGCGTGTTCCACCGGACGCCCGGAAACCTGCGAGGCTTTGTCCAGGCCAAGATGCGCAGCCTGCGCAGCGGGGCGATGATCGAGCACCGCTTCTCTTCCGAGGACCGTGTCGAGCGGGCCGTGCTCGAAGAACACGAGATGGAGTACTTGTACGACGACGGCGACTACTTCTACTTCATGAACACCGAGAACTTCGAGCAGATGCACCTGACGAAGGACATCCTCGGCGACGGCGTCCAGTACCTGGTCCCGCAGCTTAAGGTCAACGTCGAGTTTTTCGAGGGCAGGGCCATCAGCGTGGAACTGCCGGCCACGGTGGACCTGACCGTGGTCGAGACCGAACCCAGTCTGAAAGGCGCGACGGTGTCCAACGTCACCAAGCCCGCCAAGCTGGAAACCGGCCTGGTGGTCCAGGTCCCGCCGTTCATCGGCCAGGGCGAGAAGATCCGCGTCAATACGGCGGAAGGCACATATCAGGAAAGAGCCTGAAGAGCCGCCGCCAGTTCCGCCTCCTGCTCCGGAAACACGGTCCGCAAGTCCAGCAGCAACCTGTTGTTCTCGATCCTCGCGATCACTGGAGGATTGCCTTGCCGGAGGCGCCGCTCTGCTTCGATCACATCCTCCGATTCGATCGCGATCAGACAGGTTGGGATGGACTGCTCCGGGGTGGAACCGCCGCCGATCACCGACTCGCCGGGGAGTAACTCGGCTCGCAGGCCGGGCAGCGCACTCAGCAACGCCTCGGCGCGCTCGCGGATCCGCTCGGGCGGCTCGGAGATCATGCGGAGGGCGGGAATCTGGTCGAATTGCTCCAGCAGGAGGTGGCGCAGCGTGACCTCCAACGCCTGGTAGATCAGCTTGTCCAGGCGCAGGGCGCGGAACATGGGGTTGCGGCGCAGGCGCGCGATGATCTCCGGGCTGCCAACCAGCAGCCCTGCTTGCGGCCCGCCGAGCAGCTTGTCTCCGCTGAAACTAACCAGGTCCGCGCCTTCCGCGAGACTATCCGCGACCCGCGGCTCGTTGATCCCGAACCGCCGCAGATCCACAACGCAGCCGCTGCCGAGGTCCTCGTAGACCTTGAGGCCGGTGTCGCGGGCGAGCGCGACTAACTCCTTGAGCGCCGGCCTCGCGGTGAACCCGCTGATCCGGAAGTTGCTCGGGTGGACGCGCATCAGCAGCCGGGTGCGGTCGGTGATGGCGGCGCGATAGTCCTCGATGCTCGTGCGGTTCGTCGTCCCGACTTCCCGCAGGATGGCCCCGGAGCGCGCCATGATGTCCGGGATGCGAAACCCGTCGCCGATCTCGATCAGCTCGCCGCGCGAGACGATCACTTCGTGGCCGGCGGCCAGCTCGTTCAGGGCGAGATAGACGGCGGCTGCGTTGTTGTTGACGGCGATGCCCGGCGCGCCAAAGAGCCGTTCCATCAGCCCGGCGGCATGGACGTCGCGCTTGCCGCGCCGGCCGGTTTCCAGGTCGTATTCCAGGTTGGAATAGCCGACGGGCGAAAACGACGGCAGCGGCGCCCGGCCGAGATTGGTGTGAAGCACCACCCCCGTCGCGTTGATGACGCGGCGCAGCGAAGGGCCGGCCAGCCGCTCCAACTCGTTCTCGACGCGCGTCTCGACCGGCTCACCGGCCTCGCGGCCCCCACGGATTTCCGCCCGCACCGCCGCCAGCGCCCGCCGGATTTCCGCGACTACCAGCGACCGCGGAAACCTCTCCAGCAGCGGCGCCAGGCTCGTAAGCACCTCGTCGACCGAGGGGAGCGAACGCAACTGGGTGTCTTGCCCGCCAGGATTCAGGTCTTTCATTCTCATCGGCGTTCATCGGCGTTCATCGGCGGCTTGCAGCTTCTTTCACACCTCTTGACGCGAGCGGCTCGGTTGCGGCGGCCGCCTCCCGCCAAGTCATGAACGTCGGAGGCTGTGAATTCATTGTAGGACAGCCCTCCCGGGCTGTCCGGACCGGCTCGGGCGGCTGGTCCCGCCCTAGTGACCCCAGTCACTGTGTCCCCGCGTCCCCTCCGGCTAGGCTGGAACTTGGGATCATGAGTTGCCCGCCTTCTGTCGAACCCGCGAACGAGCAACCCCCGGCGCCCGCGCCGATTCGCAAGAAGCTCCGGAAGCGCCGTCCCCGCGACTACTCCCAGCCGGTGCGCTGGACCGTTCAGATCCTGTTCGCCGCGCTGAACGTCTGGATCGGCGTCGAGTTCTACCTCTTTGTGCGGCACTACGAGACGGCCGGCCGGTCGGTCTACGTCCCCCGCCCGGCGGGAATCGAGGGCTGGCTGCCCATCGCCTCGCTGATGGGCTTGAAGCAATGGCTGCTCACCGGCGCCGTGCCCCACGTCCATCCGGCGGGCATCTTTATCCTGCTGGCGTTTCTCGCGATCTCGTTCCTGTTGCGGAAGTCCTTTTGTAGCTGGCTGTGCCCCGTGGGGACGCTCTCCGAGTGGCTGTGGCGGGCGGGCCGGCACATCTTGCGCCGCAACTTCCGGTTGCCCAAGTGGGCCGACCTCCCGCTTCGCAGCCTCAAGTACATCCTGTTCGGCCTGTTCCTCTACGTGATCGTGAAAATGCCGGTGGCGGGAATCCGGGCGTTCATGGAAGGCCCTTACGGGCTGATTTCCGACGTCAAGATGCTCAACTTCTTCCGGTTCCTGAGCGTCACAGCGGCGGTGACGCTCGGCGTGCTGGCAGTGCTGTCGATTTTCTACCAGAATTTCTGGTGCCGGTACCTGTGCCCTTACGGAGCGCTGGTGGGCCTTGTGGCCCGATTCAGTCCGGCTCGCATCCGGCGCGATCCGGCGGTCTGCATCGACTGCGAGAAGTGCGCCAAGGCCTGCCCGTCCCTGCTGCCGGTCGACAGGCTGGTCACCGTCCGCTCGGTCGAGTGCACCGGCTGCCTGGAGTGTGTCGCCGTCTGCCCCGCCGAGGGAGCGCTCGACCTGACAACCATGCTTCCACCCCGCCGCAAGATCCCCTATTGGGCGATGGCAGCAGGCATCGCCGTCCTGTTTGTGGGCATCGTGGGATACGCCAAGGCGGCGGGCTACTGGCAAACGGACCTGCCGAGCCAGGTGTACCAGGAACTGGTCCCGCGGGCGCATGAATTCGCGCACCCGTGAACGCGCATCCTACCTCAGCCTCCGAACGATTGCGGCCTCAGCGTTCTCACCTACGTGAACCGCCACATTCGGCGGCGCCACCTTCCGCGCCTCAGCTTGCGCCATCGGCTTCCAGTCGCCGTCGATCGGATTCACAATCATGCCTTCAACGCCGCTCAAGCGGAGCAACTGCGGCAGGTCGAAATGCGCCAGCGCGCGGAACGGAAAGAAATGGAACGGGATCTCGCGGTCGTACGGGGAGAATCGTTCCTTTGAGTCCGGTTGCAGACGGAATGACTGTTCGACCGAGCGTGGGCGATCGAGGAACTGCCGGTAGCTGAGAAAACCTTCCCGCAGGACGAACCAGCGCACCGGCAGCCACTTCCCCTGCGCCTCCTGGGCCAGCAGGTAAGTCGCGGCCAGCGAACTATTCTGCCCGCGCGCGTAAATGCCGATGGGCTTGCCTGAGAAGGCCTCCGAAGTCGCCAACGCCGTCGCCGCCCGCCGCAGATCGCACCCCTGCCGCGCGACGAAGTTCTCTCCCAGCAGCAGGCTGACCGCCGAAACCCAACCCATCTTGCCGGAGGCAAGTTCGCCGATTCCTCGCGGATCGATCCCGCAGACAGCCCAGCCTTCTTCCAGGAGTGACAAGAACAACGGATCGGAGGCGGCGGCCTCCTTGCCGCGATCGTCAGAGACGACGGCCAACCCTCTCGGCCGCCCTGCCGGTGTTGCCAGAAAGGCGGGCACGGCCAGGCCGGGCTCGACTGGAATGACCAGCCGCTGCAACGGCAGGTCGCGGATTGCGGCTTGTGCCCGCGCGCCCTCCCGCATCTCGCCAAACACCGTCTCGAGCGCCAGCCGCGGCGCCGCCGGCGGCAGCTCCCTTGCCAGTTCGCGTACGGCGTCGATCATCCCCGGCCCCGCCGGCATGTTCCGGCCCGGAGGAAAGCAGCGCAGCTCCGCCGAATCCGGCGGCTCGGTCTCGGTAGGCGGCTCCGGCGCCGGCGCGCCATCTCCGGTTCCTCTGAGCCACTTCAGGAACCAGCCGTAAGCGGCTTCGCGCTTCGCCTTCTGGTAGCCGTGGCCCGACGAGCTGTCCTCGAAAAATCCGAACCGCTCGCGCGCCAGGAAGGACTCGTACAGGCGCGCGCCGTAGCCTGCCACGTCCCGCACGCCCGCGATCGGGAAGCTCTGGTCTTTGGAAGCCGCGATAATCAGCAGCGGACGTGGCGCAATCATCGCCAGCAGCTCGTGGTTGTTCGCGTAGCGAATCAGGCCGGGAACGAAGTGGCAGTGCTCGGAGGCGTGATACCAGTCCAGTTCGCGGGTCACCTGGATCTGCTCAAAGAACTCGCTGGTTCCGACAACGGGGACGGCGACTTGAATCGAGTCCTCCAGCGCCGCCGTGATCCACGTGTTGAAGCCTCCACCGGACGCGCCTGTCATTCCGATGCGGCTCGGGTTTACCTCCCGGCGGGTGGCCAGGTACCGCAGCGCGCATTGCGTCTCGTATTCGGCGAATCCCTGCTGCGACACTCCCGCCAGCAGCGCTTCCGTGCGCCGGTGATCCCGCCAGGAAACGCCGCGCTCACCCTGCCCGAACGCGTCGAACACCATCACCACGAAGCCAAACCGGGCCATGTTGATGCAGAAGGCCTGGAAGTCGGGCCGCATCTTGCTGTCTTCCCACCAGTGGCCGGTGTAGAACAGGATTGCGGGCAGGCGGCCGCGGATCGGGTCGGGCAGGTACACGTGCGCCGGAACGCTCACCCGGTCGAGCGTCTCGAACACGACCTTCTCGACCCGGTATCCCGCCCGCCGCACCTCGCCTGTGGTCCTCGCATTCAGCCTCGGCCGCGGCAGTGCGTGGCACCCGAGCGACCGCTGGAGCCGGCGCCGGAGATCCAAGCGCTGGGCATCCGCCTCCTCGCGCGTTCCGGCGTGGCGGATCGCCGCCAGCGCCTCCTTCGCACGCCGCTCCAGGTTGTCGAGGACCGCCGTCTCCTCAGAACTCACGTCGCCTGGGCGAAGCGCGCGCACCCGCGCCTCCCAATCTTCCGCCGAAGCCGCAACCGAACAGGCGGCGAGGAAAAGCAGGCGTCTCATGGAGGCTCAAGACTGCGGCGCGTTTACTATATCACCCCGGCGGCGAGAACCTCCAGCGCGATCTGCGGTCGCCTGCCGGGCCACTTCCTTACGATCGCGGCAAAGCTCCTTTGTGGAAGAATCACAGGAGATGCACAGGCTCGATTTCGTCTTCTTCGACGCCGGCGGGGGACACCGGAGCGCCGCCACGGCGCTGCGCAGTGTCATCGAGATCGAAGGGCGGCCGTGGGAAGTGCGGCTCGTCAACCTCCAGGAGCTGCTCGATCCGCTCGACGTCTTCCGCAAGCTCACCGGCCTGCGGCTCCAGGATGTTTACAACCTGATTCTCAGAAAAGGGTGGACGCTCGGCTCCGCCCAACTGCTCCGCCCCATGCAATGGCTGATCCGGCTCTACCGGTCCCGGCAGCTTCCGCTCATCGAGCGCTACCTTCGCGAAAGCCGACCCGAGCTGCTGGTGTCATTCGTCCCGCACTTCAACCGGGCGCTCTGCGAAAGCCTGCGCAACGCCTTGCCGGGCACGCCGTTCGTCACCATCCTCACCGATATCGCCGACTACCCGCCGCACTTCTGGATCGAGCGCCAGGAGCAGTTCCTGATCTGCGGCAGCGATCGCGCGGTCGAACAGGCCCGTGCGGTGGGCCATCCGCCGGAGCGCGTCTTCCAGGCATCCGGCATGATCCTCCGGCCGATGTTCTATGCGCCCGCGGCCATCGACCGGCACGCGGAACGCGTGCGGCTGGGGCTTGATCCGAACCTTCCCACGGGACTGGTGCTGTTTGGCGGGTCCGGCTCGAATGGGATGCTGGAGATCGCGCGGCGACTGGGCAGCTCCGGCCTCCGTTTGCAGCTCATCCTGATCTGCGGGCGAAATGAAAGCCTGGTCGCGAAACTCCGATCGCTGCGCACGCGAATTCCGATGTTCGTTGAGGGCTTCACAACGGAAGTCCCCTACTACATGCGGCTGGCGGACTACTTCATCGGCAAGCCGGGCCCTGGAAGCATCAGCGAAGCGCTGGCGATGCAGTTGCCGGTGATCGTGGAGCGGAACGCCTGGACGCTGCCGCAGGAACGGTACAACGCCGACTGGATTCTGGAACAGCAGGTGGGCCTGGTGCTGCCCAACTTTCGACGCATCGACCGGGCAGTGGCGAGATTGCTGGAGCCGGATGCGCTGGCCCGGTATCGTGCGAACGCTGCGGCGTTGAAGAACCGGGCCGTGTTCGAAATCCCGGGGATGCTGGCACGAATCGCCGGCTGGGACGGATGACGGGCGCGAGGTCGGACAGCCCTCCCGGGCGGTCCCAACCGAGGCCATTGGCGAGCAACGCTCGGCGTCGCAAAGTGTTGTATGATTGATTCCCTCACAAGGCATGGAGGTGACGATGAAGAACTGGGTATTGGGTGTCCTGGTGTGTCTACTGGCGCTGCCTCTGGCGGCGCAGCGTCACAAGGTGTCGATCAACGCGGAGACGCCCGAAGGACAACTGCTTCAGCAGATCGGGCAGGAAGAAGACGCCGCCAAAAAGGCGGCGCTGGCGGAGCAGTTCGTCTCGCAGTACCCCAAACATGAGTCGATCGCATGGGTGTACGAGAACATGGTCGATGCCTACACGAAGGGCAACCAGCCGGCCAAGGCGATGGAGGCGGGCGAGAAACTGCTGGCCATCGATCCAGGCGATGCGCGCACGGCGCACGCGGCGCTGAAGGCCGCCGAGGCCACCAAGAACCCCGACGCGGTGAAGACCTGGGCGATCCGGACGTCCGATGCGGCGCGTAAGGCGGCGCAGACTCCGAAGGCGGAAGACCAGGAAGAGGAAGAGTGGAAGGCGGAAGTCGACTTCGCCAAACAGCTCGAAACGTACACGGAGTACTCTCTGTACGCCGCCGCTCTCCAGGCAACCGACGGCAAGAAGAAGATCGAGCTTCTGGAAGCGCTCGAGCAGCGCAATCCCAACAGCCAGTACCTCGCCCAGGCTTATACCCCGATCTTCGTGGCTTTGCAGCAGGCCGGAGACACGGCCAATGCGGTCGTCATCGCCGAGAAGGTGCTCGCCAAGGACCAAACTAACGAGGACATGCTGCTGGTGGTGGCGAACCATCTGCTCAGCCAGAAGCAGGATCCCGATAAGGTGCTGGCGTACTCGGCCAAGATGGTCGACCTGATGGGCTCCAAGCCCAAGCCGGAGGCGGTGGCCGAAGCCGACTGGGAGAAGAGAAAGTCCACCTTCATCGGACTCGGGCACTGGATGTCCGGAATGATTTACTACACCCAGAACAAGTTCGCGCCCGCCGACAAGAGCTTCCGCGCGGCCCTGCCTTTTGTCCAGGGCAACGACCAGCTCCTCGCCGGGGCGCTGTTTCACCTCGGCGTGTCCAATTACCGGCTGAAGAACATCATGGACGCCATCAAGTTCAACGAGCAGTGCGTGGCGATCAAGGGCAATCCGTATGCGGCGGGCGCGGCGCGGAACCTGAAAGCCATCCGCTCCGAGTACCGCGTCGTGCAATGAACATCCTGGTTCCGAACCTCGGCTCGACTTCGCTCAAATACCAGATCCTCGACATGCCCTCCGAGCGGGTGCTGGCCCGCGGGCGCATGGAGCGCGTGAAAGACTACCGCGAAGCGGTGGCGCAAATCCGGACCGGCGATGCGCGCATCGACGCGGTGGCGTTCAAGGCCGTGCTCGCCGGCAAGCAGTATCGCGGAACGTTCTTGATCGACGACGGCGTGCTGGCGGCGATGGAGGAGTACCTTCCGGCGGCGCCCGCCCACAACGCCATCTATCTCACCGCCATCCGCGCCTTCCGCGAGGAGATGCCCGGCGTGCCTCTGGTGGCGGCCTTCGAGACCGAATTCCACTCGACCATGCCCGAGCACGCGGCCCGCTACGGCGTGCCCACGGAATGGCGCGAGCGGTACGGCATCCGCAAGTACGGGTTTCACGGGGCGTCGCACCAGTACGTCAGCGATCGCGTGGCCGAGCTGCTGGGAAAGCCGAAGGAAGCCTTCCGGCTGGTCGGTTGCCACTTGGGCGGGAGTTCCTCGATCTGCGCGGTGGATCGCGGCCGGTCGGTGGACACCACGATGGGGTTTTCGCCGCAGTCGGGGCTGGAGAATGCGACGCGGCACGGCGAGCTGGACGTGTTCGCGGTGCTGTACATGATGGAGCGGCGCGGCTGGACGATCGCCGAGGTGCGCGAGCAGCTTGCCAAACAGGGCGGCCTCGCCGGCCTCGCGGGCGTGCCGGGCGGCGACGTGCGGGACCTCGAACAGGCCGAGTCGCAGGGCAACGCCGACGCGGCGCTGGCGCTGGCGGTGTTCGCCTACCAGGTGAAGAAGACGATCGGGGCCTACGCAGCGGCGATGGGCGGCCTCGACGCCATCGCCTTCACCGGAGGGATCGGGGAGAACTCGGCGCGGCTGCGCTCGGCCTGCTGCCAGGGGCTCGAATTCCTCGGCATCCGCCTCGATCCGGAACGGAACGAGAAGGGTGAAGGAGACCGGCTGGTCTCGCCGGACGGCGCCGCCGTTTCCATCCTCGCGCTGGCGACGAATGAAGAGCTAGTGGTGGCGAGAAGAGCGTACCGGGTGCTGGCGGCATAGGGGACAGCGCGACAAACTCGGCCCGTTCCGCAATCCGGCGCCGTCAGGCGTGTCGAAACCGAAACAGCTCAGCCTCCCCAACCGCCTCAACCCGCCGAACCCGAGCACGCTCGGCCCGCTGAATCCACCCGCGCAAACTGACGTTCCGCAGTGTCCAGGTCGCGCTAGCGACGGAGAGCCCGGCCGCTACGGAGCCTGGGACGGCCGTGAAGCGACGCAGCAAAGTCATCCAGACGCCAGTTCTTCGACCGGAGAGGCGTCTACTTCTTCGCCGCGTCCAGCCTTGCCTGGGCGCGCTTCACGGCGTTGAGGGCGCGGGCGACGTCGAGGCCGAGTTCGGGGTGGAGGAGGCGCTCGTTGGCGCGCTTCAGTGCATCCTCGGCGCGGTGGAGGTCGATTTCGTCGGCCTTTTCGGCCACCCGCGCCAGCACCCGCACGTGGTCGCCGAGCACCTCCAGGTAGCCGTCACTTACCGCCAGGTGACGGCGGCGGCCTTCAGCCACATAAGTCAGGTCGCCGGTGCCCAGCTTGGACAACAGCGCCGCGTGGCCCGGCAACACTCCGATGTAGCCGTTCAGCGCCGGGATCTGCGCTTCGGTGACGCGCTCCCGCACCAGCAGCCGGTCCGGCGTCGCAATTTCCAGCTCGAAGGTGTCCGCCATGGCTCGCTACGCTGCCGCCTTCTTCAGCTCTTCGGCGCGTTCCAGCACTTCCTCGATCGGGCCCACCATGTAGAAGGCTTGTTCCGGAATGTCGTCGTGCTTGCCTTCCACGATTTCCTTGAACCCCCTGATGGTGTCGGCCAGCTTGACGTACTTGCCCGGCCGGCCGGTGAACGCCTCGGCCACGTGGAACGGCTGCGAGAGGAATCGCTGGATCTTGCGCGCCCGCGCCACCGTCAGCTTGTCCTCATCCGACAGCTCGTCGATGCCGAGAATGGCGATGATGTCCTGGAGATCCTTGTAGCGCTGGAGGACCTGCTTCACCTGCTGCGCCGTCGTGTAATGGTCCTCGCCGACGATACGCGGATCGAGAATGCGCGAGGTGGAGGCGAGCGGGTCCACCGCCGGGTAAATGCCCAGTTCGACGATGGCGCGCGACAGGTTGGTGGTGGCGTCGAGGTGCGCGAAGGTGGTCGCCGGCGCCGGATCGGTGTAGTCGTCCGCCGGCACATAAATCGCCTGCACGGAGGTGATCGAACCTTTCTTCGTCGAAGTAATCCGCTCCTGTAACTCGCCCATCTCGGTGGCCAGGTTCGGCTGGTAGCCGACGGCGGACGGCATGCGCCCGAGCAGCGCCGACACCTCCGAGCCGGCCTGGGTGAACCGGAAGATGTTGTCGATGAACAGCAGCACGTCCTGGCCTTCCTCGTCGCGGAAGTACTCGGCGGCGGTGAGGCCGCTCAGCCCGACCCGCAGGCGCGCGCCGGGCGGCTCCGTCATCTGGCCGTAGATCAGCGCCACTTTCGACTTGCGCCAGTCCTTCGGGTCGAGGATGCCGCCCTCCTGCATTTCGAGCCACAGGTCGTTGCCCTCGCGGGTGCGCTCGCCGACGCCGGCGAACACCGAGACGCCGCCGTGCTGCATGGCGATGTTGTGGATCATCTCCATGATGATGACCGTCTTGCCGACGCCGGCGCCGCCGAACAGGCCGATCTTGCCGCCGCGCAGGTAAGGCTCGAGCAGGTCGATCACCTTGACGCCGGTTTCAAGCATCTGCAACTCGGTGGACTGGTCCTCGAAGCTGGGCGCCGGGCGGTGGATCGGGTAGAACTTGGTGGCTTCGACCGGTCCCATGTGGTCCACCGGCTCGCCGATGACGTTCAGCACGCGGCCGAGACACTCCTTGCCCACCGGCACGGTGACGGGCCTACCGAGGCTGACCGCCTGCATGCCGCGCACCAGCCCGTCGGTGGGCTTGAGCGCGATGGTGCGGACGCGGCCCTCGCCGATGTGCTGGGCCACTTCGACGATGATGTCGATCGGCTGCGGCGCCTCGAAACCTTCGCTGGTGATGCGGACGGCGGTGTTGATGATGGGGATCCGGCCTTCGGGGAACTGGATGTCCACGGCGGGGCCGGTGACTTGGATCACTCTACCAATAACGTCGTTGGTGTTCATTGTTGTTAGTCGGTGAATCGGTTAGTCGGTTATCCGGTTACTCGACCGCCGCGGCTCCGCTGACCACCTCGATGATTTCCTTCGTAATGCTTGCCTGTCGTACCCGGTTCATGTACAGCGTCAGATTGTCGATCATCTCGGCGGCGTTGGTGGTGGCCGCGTCCATCGCCGTCATGCGAGCCGCCATCTGGGCCGCCGCCGTTTCGAGCAGCGCCTGGTAGACCTGGATCTCGACATAAGCCGGCAGCAGTTCGGCCAGTAATTCCACCGGCGACTGCTCGTAGATATAGTCGATGACTCCTGCGCCCTCCGGCACCGGGACGGGCAGGATGCGCGTCACCGTCAGCCTCTGCGCCAGCACGCTCTTGAACTCGTTGTACAGCAGGTAGACCGCGTCCACTTCAGCCGAGGCGAAGCGTTCGCTCGCGGCTTTTGCGATTATCACCGCGTCGGCGAAGGCCGCCTTTTCGCTGATGCCGATGTGCTCTCCGGTGATGGCCGCGCCGCGCTTGCGGAAAAAATCCCGCCCTTTGCGGCCGACCAGCTCCATCACGACTTCCGCGCCAGCATGGTCGAGGAGGAATTGCTGCGCGCCTTTGATGAGGTTGGTGTTGAAAGCGCCGGCGAGGCCGCGGTCTGAAGTCAGCAGCACGAGCTGGATGCGCCGCTCGGGACGGATGGCCAGCAGCGGATGGGCCGCCATGCGCTCGTCGGCCTTCGCCGCCGCCGCCACGTCAGCGAGCAGCCTGGCCAGCGAGTTCGCGTAAGGCCGGGCGGCGATCACCCGGTCCTGCGCCCGGCGCAGCTTGGCCGCGGCCACCATCTTCATGGCCTTGGTGATCTGCTGCGTGCTCTTGACCGTCCGGATGCGTCGGCGGATGTCGATCAGGCTGGGCATTTACTTCCCACGCTCGGAAACGAACCTTTCTTTGAAATCCTTCACCAGCTTGTGCAGGTCGGCGCGCAGCGCGTCGTCCAGGCTTTTCTTCTCCCGGACCCGGTGGAGCACGCCGGGGTAGGCGTTGTCGGCGAACCGGTACAGGCCGTCTTCGAACTTGCGGCATTCCTCGACCGCGAGATCGTCGAGGTAGCCGTTGGTGCCGGCGAAGATCCCGAGGATCTGCTTTTCTACGGTCAGCGGCTCGTACTGGCCCTGCTTGAGGATCTCCGTCAGCCGCCGGCCGCGATTCAACTGCGCCTGCGACGCCTTGTCGAGATCGGAGCCGAACTGTGCGAACGCCGCCAGCTCGCGGTACTGCGCGAGCTCCAGGCGCAGCGTGCCGGCCACCTGCCGCATGGCCTTCACCTGGGCGTTGCCGCCGACGCGGCTCACCGAGAGGCCGACGTTCACCGCCGGCCGCTGGTTGGAGTTGAACAGGTCCGCTTCGAGGTAGATCTGGCCGTCGGTGATCGAAATGACGTTGGTCGGGATGTAGGCCGAGACGTCGCCGGCCTGCGTCTCGATGACCGGAAGGGCCGTGAGCGAGCCGCCGCCCATGGCTTCCGACAGCTTGGCCGCCCGCTCGAGCAGCCGGCTGTGCAGATAGAACACATCGCCCGGATAGGCCTCGCGGCCGGGCGGGCGCCGCAGCAGCAGCGAGATTTCGCGGTAGGCCGCGGCGTGCTTGGACAGGTCGTCGTAGAAGCAGACGGCGTGCTTGCCGCGATCGCGGAAGTACTCGCCCATCGAGCAACCGGCATAGGGGGCGATGTACTGCATCGGGGCCGGATCGGATGCCGTCGCCGCCACCACGATGGTGTAGTCCATGGCGCCGTAATCTTCGAGCGTCTTCACCACCTGCGCCACGGTGGACCGTTTTTGCCCGATGGCGACGTAGATGCAGATGACGTCGCCGCCCTTCTGGTTGAGGATGGTGTCGAGGATGAGGGCGGTCTTGCCGGTCTGGCGGTCGCCGATGATCAGCTCGCGCTGGCCGCGGCCGATGGGGATCATGGCGTCGATGGCCTTGATACCGGTTTGCAGCGGCTCCTTCACCGGCTGCCGGTCGACGACGCCGGGGGCGAGCCGCTCGAGCGGGTTGTAGTCGGACACGGCGACCGGCCCGCGGCCGTCGATCGGCTCGCCGAGCGAGGTCACCACGCGCCCGACCATGGCGTCGCCGACGGGCACCGACATGATGCGTCCGGTGCGGCGCACCTCGTCGCCCTCACAGATCTCCTGGAACTCGCCGAGCAGCACCGCGCCCACCTGGTCCTCTTCGAGGTTCAGCGCGATCCCAGAGACGTCGTGAGGGAACTCGATCAGCTCGCCGGCCATGACCCTTTCCAGGCCGTGAACGCGCGCGATGCCGTCGCCGACGGAGATCACGTGGCCGGTCTCGGCGATGCTGATCGCCTTGTCGTAATTCTCGATCTCGTCTCGCAGTACCTGTGCGATTTCGTCCGCTCGGATTTGAGCCATCTACCGCCTACCTCCCGCCGCCCGCATGCTGCTCACTCGCCAGTCTTCTCCTCAGCGCTTCCAGTTGGCCGCGCACCGAGCCGTCGTAAATCGTGGAGCCGATGCGCGCGGTCGCGCCGCCGATCAGGTTCTCATTGACGGCGTACTGGCACTCGACACGCTTGCCAGTCAGCTTCGCGAGCTGCCCGCTGAGCTCGGCGCGCTGCTCGGCGCTGAGTTCCCGCGCCGAGGCGACCTCGGCCCGGGCGATGCCGGAACGCTCGTCCAGGATTGCCTGGCAGGCCTGCCGGATCTCGGGCAAGAGCCGCGTGCGCCGGCGGTCGATCACGACGCACAGGAAATTCCGGACGACCCGCGAGATGCCCAGCGGCCCGGCGAGCTTTGCCACCAGGGCTCGCTTGCGCGCGGGCGGCACGGCCGGCGACTGGAGCACCT
The DNA here is from genome assembly GCA_964483455.1 of uncultured Solibacteraceae bacterium. Classification (GTDB taxonomy): domain Bacteria; phylum Acidobacteriota; class Terriglobia; order Bryobacterales; family Bryobacteraceae; genus CAYZJD01. The sequence continues at coordinate 10,942 of CAZACK010000079.1, read as the reverse complement.
GGCGGAGCTCCGGCGAGGCCGACATGGCGCTCTCCAAGGCGAGCAACTCCGCGGCGACCGCTCGCGCGTCGATGCCGGCAGCGGGCGTCATCACCAGATCCACCAGCGCCCGTGCGTAGCGGGAAGCGACAGCGGAGGCCATGAGCCTATTGCACCTCTCCACCCAGCCGCCGCGCGCGGCAGCCGAGGTCTTCCACAAACGAGCGCACCAGCGCCTCATCCACCGGCGGGGTCAGGCTCGTGCGGAGGCGTTGCTCGGCGAGCCGAAGCGCGAGATCGGCGGAATGCGCCTTCAGCTCCAGGCGCGCGGCTTTGGCCGCCGAGTCGATCTCCTGGGCGGCTTGCTGGCTGATCTTCCCGAGCGCCTGCTCGGTTTCGCGCCGCGTCCGTTCGGCCTCGGCCTTCATCTCCTCGCGTGCGCCGGCTCGAAGCTGCTCGATTTCCGCCGAGAGGTTCGCGAGGCGGCGTTCGATCTCGGCCACCCGGGCCTCGGCTTGCGCGCGGAGGGCGGCGGCTTCCTTGATGCCCTGGCGGATTTCCCGGTCGCGTGAGGCGAAGAACGGCGGCGCCTTCTTGTAGATGAGGTAGCCCAGGCCGGCAGCCAGCAGCGCGAAATTCGCCCACTTCCAGATGGCGCTGCTGTCGCCGTGCTCGGAACCCCCGCCGTGCGCGGCGCCCTCGCCGGCGGGCGCCTCCGCGTGCTGGGCGGGAAGGCCCATAGCAACCAGAAGGGCCAGCATGAGCAGAGCCGGGACGCGTTTCAATGTATCCTCCGTCGCAGGATCGATTCCACGATGCGCCCGGCCAGCGTCTCGCTCTCGGCCTCGAGCGTCCGGCGAGCCTCCTCGACGCCGGCCGCGAGATCCGCCTTCGCCCGTCCGACCTGGGCCTCGGCGTCGCGGCGCGCCTCCTCGACGGCGGCGGCGTGTTCGCGGCGCCACTGCTTGCGGACTTCCTCCTGCTCACGGTAAAGCTCGCCTCGCGCGTCGCGGATGGCGGCCTCGTATTCGGCGGTCTTCCGCGCGGCGGTCTCCATGCTTTCCTGGGCCAGTTCGCGCGCGCCCTCGGTCGCCCGGTAACGCTCGTCGAGAACCTTGTCAAGCGGGCGGTAGAACATCTGCTTCAAATAGAAATGAACCAGCAAGACGAGCAGGAATGTGGGCAAGGCTTTCAGCAGAAGCCCGCCCAGGGCGTTTAGGATCTGGTCCATGAATGTCCGATTGGAAGCGCCTCTAGGCGCTGATGAAAGGGGCTCAAACGTCTCAACGTATCACAGGGAAAAAGAGGCCCGCAACAGAAGGAGAGATGCCTCAGTGGTCCCGGTCGGTCACCAGTTCCGTCAGCCCGAACAGCGCCCTCTGGTACGGCGAATCCGGAAACTCGCCGACGATCTCGCGGGCCTTCTCCGTGAACGCTTCGGCGCGAGCCATCGCGCGCTCCAGCCCGCGGCGCCTCTCGACGAAGGCCAGGATCTGCTCGAACGGCACGCCGTCGTAGCTGCCGTCACGGAGGATGGCTTCCACGAGCCGGCGCTCGTCCACGGAAGCTTCTTCCAGCGCGTAGATCAGCGCGAGCGTCACCTTCCCTTCGCGGAGGTCGCTTCCGACCGGCTTGCCCAGGACGTGCTCGGTCGCGGTGAAGTCCAGCACGTCGTCGACGAGCTGGAACGCCATGCCGAGGTTCCAGGCGTAGTCGGCAAGCCTCGCTTCGGCCCGGTCGCCGGCGCAGCCGACGATGGCGCCCAGCCGCGCGCACGCCGAGAACAGGCTGGCCGTCTTGCGGTCCACCAGGTCCATGTAGTCAGCCTCGGTGACTGCAATCGAGCCGATGCGTTCCAGTTGCAGCAGCTCGCCTTCCACCATCGTCTGCGTCAGCGCGATCAGCAGATCGAGGATCTGGAAATTGCGCTCCCGCAGCGCCACCTGGAACGCCTGCATGTACAGCCAGTCGCCGGCCAGCACGCAGGTGTGATTGCCGAACAGGACGTTGGTGGACGGCCGGCCGCGGCGAGTCTCGGCAACGTCGATCACGTCGTCGTGCACCAGCGTGGCCGCGTGGATCATCTCCACCACCGCCGCCAGACGGACCGCGCCGTCCCCGCCGTTGCCGGAAAGCTTCGAGGCGAGCAGCAGGAGCGTCGGCCGCAGCCGCTTGCCGCCACTCGACTGCAAGTAGCGACTGATGGTGGTGACGGCGTCCACCGACGACACCGACTCCAGGCCGATCTCACGCTCGACGCGCTGAAGATCGTCCTGGACCAGATCCAGGATGTCGCGGGCGGTCAGAGGAGGGCCGAGCTTGCTGAGCTCCATGGAGTTTTTCCAGTTTAGCATCGCCCACCGGCAGTGGGACCGGCCTCCGGGCCGGTCCGGACAGCCCGGGAGGGCTGTCCTACGCGCCGGGCAAGCACAGCCGGTGGAAGTTGGCGGTCGTCGCCGCCGCCAGGTCCTCTTCGCTTTCTCCCCGCACCTCGGCCAGCTTCTTCAGCGTTTCCCTCACCAGCGCCGGTTCGTTCCGCTTGCCACGGTGAGGCACAGGGGCCAGGTACGGGGCGTCGGTCTCGATCAGCAGCCGGTCCCGCGGGGCCAGTTTCGCCGCCTGGCGTACGCGGTGCGCTTTGGGAAAGGTCAGCACGCCGCCGAAGCCGAGGAAGAAGCCCATGGCGAGCACCTGCCCGGCCTCCTCCGGCCCGCCGGGGAAGCAATGCATGATCCCGCCGAGGCCCGAGAGCGCCCAATGCTCGCCGAGCAGCCCGACCGTGTCGTCCCAGGCGTCCCGCGTGTGAATCACCACTGGCTTGCCCGCTTCCGCGGCGATCTTCATCTGCTCGATGAACGCCGCCCGCTGCTCGTTCCGGGGTGAGTTGTCGTAGTAATAGTCGAGTCCGATTTCCCCGACCGCGACCACCTTCGGGTGGCGCAGAAGCTCCCGCATCCGCGCCCAGACCGCCGGCGTGGCTTTCCGCGCATCGTGGGGGTGGACGCCGGCCGTCGCGTAGATCCCCTCGTGGGTTTCCGCCAGCCGGATGCCCGCCTCGAGGTCCGGCGGCCCGTCGCCCGTCCCGATCGCCAGCATCAGCTCGACGCCCGCCGCCCGCGCCCGCTCGATCACCGCCTCACGATCCGCGTCGAACTGCCGGTCATCGAGGTGGCAGTGCGAATCGACCAGCCTCACTTCAGCCGCGCCCCCACGGGCACATCCTCGAGGAATCCCGCCAGCACCGGCCGGCCGCCTTCGAGCGACGCCGCCACAATCATCCCGTTGGATGGGATGCCGCGCAGCTTCCGCGGCTGCAAATTCGCCACGATCACCACCTTCCGCCCGACAAGCTGATCCGGCCGGTAGGCCTCGGCGATCCCCGCCACGATGCTCCGCGGCTCGGTTTCCGCGAGGTCGATGGTCAGGTGGAGCAGCTTGTCGGCGCCTTTCACCGGCTCCGCCTTGAGCACCAGCCCGACGCGCATATCGACTTTCGCAAAGTCGTCGATCCCGATGGTCGTGCTCGCCGGCGCCTCCGCCGGCTGCGGCTTGCCGAGCAGCGCGTTCTGCCGTGCCGTTTCCTCGATTTCGAGAGCGCGCATCTTCTCGATCGCCGGCTTCGCTTCGATCCGCGGGAACACCGCCTCCACCGCGCCGATGTTCTGCCCGGCGGCGAGCTGTCCCCACTTCAGCTCATCGAGCCGCACGGATTCAAGCGGCTGCGTCATGCCGAGCTGCGCCCAGATCTTCGCCGCCGACTCCGGCAGCGCCGGCGCGACCAGTGCCGTCGCAATCCGCAGCACTTCCGCCGCCGCGTAGAGCGCGTCGCCGAGCTTCGCCCGCGATTCCTCGTCCGACTTCCTGGCGAGCGTCCATGGCGCCTGCTCGACCAGGAACTTGTCGGTCGTTGACAGCAGCGCCCACACCGCCTCGAGCGCCTTGGAGAACTCGCAATTGTCGTACGCCGCCAACGCCGTCTCGATGGCCGTCTTCGCCGCCTCGGCCACCGCCGGCGCGCCGTTCGCCGCCGCCGGGACCGCGCCGCCCGCGTATTGCCGGATCATGGTCAGCGTCCGGCTCGCCAGGTTTCCCAGCCCGTTCGCCAAGTCCGAGTTGTAGCGGCCCACCAGCGCGTCGTAGCTGAAATTACCGTCCTGCCCGAACACCACCTCACGCAGGAGGAAGTACCGCAGCGCGTCCGTGCCGCAGACCGCCTGGATCGGCGTCGCCCGCACGATGTTGCCCCTGGACTTGCTCATCTTGTCCTGCTCGAACAGCAGCCATCCGTGGGCGAACACCTGCTTCGGCAGCGGCAGGTCCGCCGCCATCAGGAACGCCGGCCAGTAGACCGCGTGGAACCGCAGGATCTCTTTGCCGATCAGGTGCAGATCCGCCGGCCAGAGTCCTTCCCCCTCGACCGCGCTCATGTACGTCGTCAGCGCGTCGAACCACACGTAGAAGACGTGGTCGCCGTGCCCCGGCACCGGGATGCCCCACTTGATCGTTGTCCGGCTGATCGACAAGTCGCTCAGCCCTTTGCTCACAAACGCGAGCACTTCGTTCCGGCGCGTCTCCGGCCGGATGAAGTCCGGCTGCTCCTCGTACAGCTTCAGCAGCCGCCCCTGGAACGCCGACAGCCGGAAGAAAAGGTTCTCCTCGGTCACCGTTTCGGTGGGGCGGCCGCACTCCGGGCAGGGATCGCCCGGCCCGGCCTCGCTCGCGTACAGCTCGTCGTAGAAACAGTACTGGCCGGTGTACGAGCCTTTCTCGATGTAGCCGTTCTTCTCACAGCGGAGGAAGAGATCCTGAACCACTTTGTGATGCTGCGGGCTGGACGTACGCTGGAAGCGGTCGATGGCGAGCCCGAGCGTCTCCCACTGCGCGCGGAACTCGGCGGCGACCAAGTCGGTGAACTCCTTCGGGCTCTTGCCGGTGTCCTTTGCCGCCCGCTCCACCTTCTGCCCGTGCTCGTCGGTGCCGGTGGTCAGCACGGCCTCGTAACCCTGCATCCGCTTCAGCCGTCGGATGGTGTCGGCGACGATCGTGGTGTAGCTGTGGCCGATGTGCGGCGCCGCGTTCACGTAGTAGATCGGTGTCGTCAGGTAGTATTTCGGCTTGTCGCTCATGAATTCCTTTTCAGCCAGGCCGCGCTCGCTTCGGCCTGCACCTGCCGCAGCGGGACTCCCTTTTCCAGGGCGATCCGCCGGCAATCTTCGTATTCCGGCGACGCGTCGCCGGCGGCCACCTTCATCCGCACCTTGCCGTGCGGCGTTTCCACCTCCTCAAACCCGCGCGCCTCGACGCGCCTCTCGGCGCCGTACATGCGAACCCCCAGCGTCGGCGTTTCCGCGAACACGATCCGAGCCAGCCGCTCGCGGTCCTCGGGTTTCGCGATCACGCGCAGCAGCGAGCCCGGCCGGCCCTTCTTCATCACCAGCGGGGAAAGGGTCGCGTCGAGCGCGCCCGCCTCGAGCAGCCGTTCCATGGCGTAGGCCAGCACCTGCGGGCCGGCGTCGTCGATATTCGCTTCGATCACCGCAACCAGGGCCGCCTCGGCGGCGCCGCTGGGCTCTCCGATGAGCACACGCAGCACGTTCGGCTGCTTTGGGAAATCGAGGTCGCCCGCGCCGTAGCCGGCGGCGAGGATCGTAAGCGGCGGCATCGGCCCGAAATCACAGGCGAGCGCGGCGACCACGGCGGCGCCCGTCGGGGTGGTCAGTTCCGCCGCCGGTCCGCTCGAATAGACCGGCTTGCCCCGGAGCAGCGCCGCCGTCGCCGGCGCCGGAACCGGCAGCACGCCGTGCTCGGTCTGCACCGTTCCGCTGCCGACGTTCAGCGCCGAGCAGTGGATGGCCTCCACGCCCAGCAGTTCGAAACCAAGGCACGCCCCGGCAATGTCCGCAATGGAATCCACCGCCCCCACTTCGTGGAAATGCACCTCCTCGAGCGGCACCTGGTGGACCGACGCCTCGGCTTCGCCGAGCCGCCGGAACACCTCGGCGGATGAAGCCTTCGCCCGGGCCGGCAGGTCGGAGTTCTCGATCATCCGCAGGATCTGCGGCAGATGCCGGTGCGCCTTCGCCTCACCGCCGCTGACGCAGAACTTGGTGGCGGCGATCCCGCACCGCTTCGTCCTCTCGAAGCGGAAGCTGGCGCCGGTCCCGAGGGACGCAAGCCCGGCGGCCAGGACCGCCTGGTCGGCGCCGGCGTCCGCCAGCGCGCCGACCAGCATATCCCCGCTAATGCCTGAGAACGCGTCGAGGTAACAAATCTTCATGCGATCAACCGCGGCAGCAAGTCGCCGCTCTTCCCGCGCAACGAGCAATCCACCGTGGCGGAGAAGGGCGTCTCTTCGAGATTCACTTCGATCACTTTCGCGCCGGCCGACCTGGCGAGCGGCACCAGTCCCGCCGCCGGGTACACCACCGCGGACGTGCCGGCCACCAGGAACACCTCGGCGGCGCAAGCGGCCTCTTCGGCTTCGCGCAACACCTGGGCCGGCAGCGCCTCGCCAAACCAGACGACCCCCGGGCGCAGCAGTCCGCCGCATTCACACCGCGGCGGGATCTCGTCGAGCGGCGCGCGCTCGTCGCGCCTCTCGCGCCCGCAAGCGAGGCAGCGAACCATCCAGATATCTCCATGCAGCTTCAGCACGCGCCGGCTCCCGGCGCGGTCGTGCAGACCGTCCACATTCTGCGTGGCCAGGGTGAACGAGGGCTTCCTTCGCTCCAGTTCCGCCAGCGCCGCGTGGCCGGGGTTCGGCGCCGCCCCGGCGATCCGGCATCGCCGCCAGTCGTACCACTCCCAAACCAGCTTGGGATCGCGCGCGAATGCCTCAGGGGTAGCCAGTTGTTCGGGCCGGCGCTGCTTCCAGAGCCCGCCCGGCCCGCGAAATGTCGGTATGCCGCTCTCCGCCGAAATCCCCGCGCCCGTCAGCACGACCAGCCTGGATGCGCCGCGGATCCACTCCCGCGCCTGTTCCACAAACTACTATCCTAACAAGGTGATGCACTGTAAGCCCTTTTGCCTCTTGCCCCTTGCCTTTTGCCTTTTGCCTTCCTCATCGGCACAGCCCCGGCCGCCCGAGGGTTTCACCCCGATCTTCAACGGCAGGGACCTGGCCGGCTGGCACATCAGCCGGACCAACGGCCACGGCACGACGCCCGACTGGCGTGTTCTGCACGGCGTGCTGACCGGCACGCAGAACCCGCGCGGCAAGGGCGGCATTCTGCTCACCGACAAGAAGTACAAGGATTTCGAGGTCTACCTCGAGCTGCGGCCGGACTGGGGATGTGACGGCGGCCTCTTCCTGCGGTCGGATGAAGATGGCCGTGCCTACCAGGTGATGTTGGACTACCTGCCCACGGGCAACGTCGGCGGCATTTACGGCGAAGGGCTCGAGGGCGTCAATTTCGCAATGGCCGAGGGCTGGCAGTCGGTCTGGAAGCGCGACGAGTGGAACACGATGCGCGTCCGCATCACCGGCGCCACGCCCCGCATCCAGGTCTGGCTCAACGAGGCGAACATCCTCGATTGGACCGACACGGCCAACCACGCCGCCGGCGGCGCCGGGGACGGGATGATTGCCGTGCAGGTTCATGGGGGCGACCGCTGGGTGGACGCCGGCTTCCACCGGTTCCGCAACATCGCCGTCAAGGAGCTGAAATGAGCACCGCTGCCGCGCCGCTGGTCGCCGTCTTGATGGGAAGCAAGTCCGACTGGGACACCATGCGCCACGCCTCCGAGACGCTGGCGAAATTCGATGTCCCGCACGAGTGCCGCGTGTTGAGCGCCCACCGCACGCCTCGCGAGACGGCGGTGTACGTCTCCGGCGCCGAAGAGCGCGGCATCGAGGTGATCATCGCGGCCGCCGGCGGCGCGGCTCACCTAGCCGGGGTGTGCGCCGCGCACACGGTGGTCCCGGTGCTCGGCGTGCCGATCGAGAGCGCTTCGCTGAAGGGCCTCGACTCGCTTCTCTCGACGGTGCAGATGCCGGGCGGCATCCCGGTCGGAACACTGGCGATCGGCAAGCCCGGCGCGACCAACGCCGCCCTGCTGGCCGTGGCGATTCTGGCGGCCAAACGTCCCGACTTGCGCGAGAAGCTCCGCCGGTTCCGCCAGGAGCAGGCGGCGAAGGTGCTGGGGGAAACCCTGCCGTGAGCGTGATGCGCGGTCCATCCCCGGAAGCGCTCAAGGAAATCGTCCGCATCGTGCAGATCGCCCAGCCGGACAAGATCATCCTGTTCGGCTCGGCGGCCCGGGGCGAGCGCAGATCGCTGCTGGCGACCGCGGAAAAGAGGTGTTCGACGTTGAAGGCGCCGCCTGGGTTTTCCGCGACGAGGCAGGTCAGAACCTGCTCACGAAGCCGAGTGCCGGCCCGACAGAACTCGATCTGTGACCTCTCCCGTGTCACGGCAAGCGCCTAGCCCCGATAGGTCGAGGTCCTGTGCTGTCAGTCACATACAGGTCATGTGTCTATTCCATTCCCGGAGTCCAAGTTGGAGTGCACGTGGAGTCCAAATCCCTTGTTTTCATGGGAATGATGGACGCCGACAGTCGTCCCACCTGGCGTTGGATTCTTCGACAGCTTAGCACGGTGGCAGGATGGGCAGGATTTCTTCGTTGTCTGTGGCATTCCGGATGCACTGTTTGGTCCTCCGGGACCGGTATGCCGCGAAGCGGCAAAAATTACCCGGCTGTGAAGGTGGATTCTACATCCGGCGGCAAAAGCTACACGCCGCTCCGGGCCATTTGGGGGAGACATGGTTCGAGTTGTATTCCACACCGACGAGCCGATTGCCGCCAGGGGGATCACGGCGTTTTTGGAGCAGGAGGAAGGATTCGAAGTGGTGACGACCTCCTGTCAACCGCCGGAACTTCCGGCGACCCTGGCCATGCATAAGCCTGACATCTTGCTGCTGGACTATCAAGGTGTAGTCTCCGGCAACCTGATCTCTGTGGCGCGGAGAGCGGCCCCGCGGTGCAAGTGTGTTCTCTGGGTCCGCCGGCTGTCGGTCGAGCAGGCCTACCAGGCGATCCAGCTCGGCGCCCGAGGTATCCTTCAGAAAACGAGCACGGCGGAGCAGCTCCAGGACTCGCTGCGCAAGATCGCAGACGGGCAGCTTGCTATTGATGCCTCCCTCGCTTCCGAACTGCCGGACGTTGAGGCCGTGGCGCTCACCATCCGCGAGAGCCAGCTTCTGAAACTGGTCGCCCGCGGGATGAAGAACCGCGAGATGGCCAAGGCCCTGTCGATCACCGAAGGCACGGTTAAGGTCTACCTGTCGCGGCTCTTTCAGAAGGCCGGAGTCCGCGATCGCTACCAGCTTGCGCTTTACGGCATCCGCAACCTGGGCGTGCCGGCCAAAGACAAGCCCGTCCATGCGCTTGAATACTGGCCGAAGTCGCTGGTGGTAACCAGACATGTGAACTGACCGGCGGCTCCAAAGCTCTGGGCGGCGAAAACGCTTGCCCCACCACGAAAATCCAACCACTTCGTGCTCTGTCTGCCTGCGCCCTCTCGCCATGATGATAGAATCGCCGTTCCGGAGCCGAGGCTTCGGCTTCCGAAAGGATCCGGACTGAATATGGCGGAACTGACCTCGCGGGAGCGCGTCCTACGGGCGCTCGATCGGCGCGATACCGACTACATCCCTTGCTGCTTCATGAGCTTCACGGCGCTGCGGCGCCGGGTGAAGGAGGACATGTTCGCGCTGGCGGAGGCCGAGCGCGCCATGGGTCTCGACTCGATGCTGTTCATCCCGGTGGCGCCGCGGCCGGCGCGTCTCGACCATCCCGACTTGCGCGGCCTGCCAGTCAGGTTTCGTCCGGAGGTCAAGGTCCGCGAATGGCGGGAAAAGGGCGAAAGCGGATTCGACACGCTGCACAAGGAGATTCACACGCCGGCCGGGGTGCTCACCACGGCCGTCCAGCTTTCCGAGGACTGGCCGCACGGCGACCACATCCCCTTCGTCGACGACTACCAGGTTCCGCGAGCCACGAAGCAACTCGTGACCGAGCCCGAGGACCTCGGCCCGCTGGAGTATCTTCTGACGCCGCCGTCGGACGAGGATGCCCACAGGTTTCAGCGGGAGGCGGAAACCGCGCGAGACTTCGCCGCCAGACACGGCGTGCTGCTGGCCGGCGGCTGGGGCGTCGGCATGGACTTGCTCAACTGGCTGTGCGGCATGCAAACGCTCATGATGCTGGCGATCGACCGGCCGCGGATGGTTGCCGACCTCCTCGAAATGGTCCACGCCTGGAACAAGCGGCGGATGGAAGTGGTGCTCTCGGCGCCGGTGGACCTGTACATCCGCCGGGGCTGGTATGAAGGCTGCGACTTCGTCACCCGCGCATTCTTCCGCGACGAGATCCTGCCGCGATTGAAAGTCGAAGTCGCCATGGCGCACGACCGCGGCGCCCGGTTCGGCTACATCTGCTCGAGCGGGCTGAAGCCGATGCTCGATTTCTACCTGGAGTCGGGCATCGACGCGCTGATCGGGATCGATCCGGTCCAGGGGACGCAAACCGACATGCCGCTGCTGCGGCGGAAGCTCGGCGGCAAAGTCTGTCTCTGGGGCGGTGTGTCCGGCGCGGTAACGGTAGAGATGGGGACGGAGGCCGAAGTGCGGGAGGCGGTCCGCGAGGCGATTCAGACGCTCGGCCCCGGCGGCTTCATCCTGTCGCCGGTGGACAACATCACCATCGACGAGCCGAAGACCTGGCGGAACCTCGACGTGTTCATCGACGAGTGGCGGAGAAACCGCGGGGCGCCGGTGTAACGGGCTGCTGAACAACCCCAGAGCGGGTGGATTCGAACAGCGCGGAGTTGACCGTTCGCATGCACGGAGGTCAGTTGACGCGCTTTTCCCTTCCCGCCCAGGCCGCTTCGCGCAACTCGTTCTTGCGGATCTTCCCGGTGGCCGTCTTGGGCAGCGGGCCGAACACCACGCGCTTCGGGCAC
>CAZACK010000078.1:0-25289 GCA_964483455.1 uncultured Solibacteraceae bacterium | reverse complement strand
TCGAACCCACGACCCCGGCGTTGCGAACGCCGTGCTCTCCCAACTGAGCTAGCCGCCCACTCGTGCGGTCATCTTTGAATATAGCACGTCGAAAACACCGGGCCCGCAGTTCCATTCGAACGCTACAATAACGCCAGATGAAGGAGATTTCCGTCGAAGAGCAGCTCCGCAGAATGGAGTGCGACTGGGACAAGCGGGCGCGCGAGAATGCTCGCTACTACGTCGCCACCTCGAAACAGGACTGGAGCGACGAGGAGTTCTACCACTCCGGCGAGCGAACGGTCGCCGAAGAAATCCTGACCGACATGATCAACATCTGCCAGGGCAAGGCGCCGGAGACGATGCGCGTGCTCGAGGTCGGCTGCGGGGCGGGCCGTGTCACCCGAGCGCTCGCGGGAGTGTTCGGCGAAGTCCACGGCGTCGACGTCAGCAGCGAAATGATTGAGCGCGCCCGGCAGGCGCTCGCCGGCAAGCCCAACGTCCACCTGTACAAGAACAACGGCATGGACCTCTCGGTGCTTCCGGACGTCCCATTCGACTTCGCGTTCTCGAGCATCGTGTTCCAGCACATTCCGAGCAAGCAGATCATCGAGAACTACGTGCGCGAGGTGCACCGCGTCCTCCGTCCGGGCGCGCTGTTCAAGTTCCAGGTGCAGGGCGACACAACCATCAAGACCTCCCCGGAGGAGACGTGGCTTGGAGCGCCGATTTCCGACCGCGAGGCGGTCGAGATGGCGCTGCGCTCTGGCTTCGAGCCGCGCTACCGGCACGGAGCCGGCGAGCAGTATTTCTGGCTCTGGTACTTCAAGCGCTAGCCGGGTGGCGCGGCGCCATGCGCCGCGACATCACCGCACCACCAAGGTCACTCCAGGCTGGCTGCTTTGACCGCCGATCGTGAGCCCGATGGGAACATCGTCGCCCTTTCGGGCTTCGGCGGGGACTCGGGCGTTCACCTGAATCACGCCGGAGACGAGGGTTGGCGCGCCGCCCGAGTACATGATCTCGGCGGGCAAGCCGTCGATGGTGACGGAAACGTCCTGAAGCAGCCCGGGCGGCGGAATCGGTGTCAACACTCCGTTCTGACTAGGCGGGTCGGTCTGGCCGCCGCCGGTGGCAAACAGCACGACAATGGAACCGCGGAACGCGGGGTTCTGCGGCGTGTTGAGAGTGTGGTCCTGATTGAGAATGGCTCCCTGGCCGAGGCCGACCGAGGACATCGTGAAGAGGCCCGGGGCGGCGGAGACAACAGGACTGCGGTAGGAGGCGACGACCTGGCCGTTCTGCTCGACCTGGACGAGCGTCTCCGAGCGGCCGGCGACATCGAAGGGAGCGACCGCCCGAAGCTGACCGGTCCAGGCGAAGTACACCGGCGCGGGCACGCCGTCAAACAGCGCACGCATGCCGCCGAGCTGCGTGCTGACGCGGCCGGCATCATCGAGCGTGAGGTACGCCGCTTCGGAAGGTCCGAAGCCCGCGCCGAAGATGGAGACCAGTTCCCCGGGCGCCACGCCGCCGGAGGCGTTGCTCGCGGCGCTCGCGATTCCGTCAATGCGGGGCCCGGCCGCGAGCAAGCCGTAGACCGCAAGTTCCTTGGAGAACGTCGGCACGTAGACGCGGCCGTTGGCGATGGTTGGGGTGGCAAACTTGGCGTATTGGCCGAGCCGGTCTCGCGCGGGGTTCATCGCGCTGTTCCACAGTTCCCGGCGGATGTCTTCGGCGTCGAAGGCATAGAGCGCGCCCGGCGCCGGATGCGCATGGTAGTCCTCCATGATCATCCAGAGAATGCCGGTTCCGGAGCGGCTGCCGTCGGCAGAGAGCGCCAGGCCGTCATACGGGACCTCGCCGTACACGGAGGCCTGAGGCAGCGGCGAGAATAGGCCGTTCACCAGCCGAAAAGCCTTAACGAAGTCGTCGATCCCGCGGGTGTAGAGAATGGGCCCGTCCGGCCGGTTCCACAACACGAGGTTGCTGAAAATGCCGAAGGAAACGGCCTGGAAGGTCTGGGGGATCTGGGTATTGCCGGGCACAAGGCGGCCGAGGTTGCGGCGATCGAGGAGATAGACGGCGCCGCGCTTGCTGCCGGTGACGAGCAGATCGGTGCCGGGGATGAGAATGGGACCACAGGATCCGAGGTCGTCGTCACGGTCGTTCAGATCCTGCCAGTTGTCCGGCGTGAACCAGTCGAGGACAGAGAGGGCGGCGTCGAGCTTCAGCACGCTTTCCCCCCAATTCGTAAGGCCGTCGTAATCGCCGTTGGCGGTGACGGCGTAGATGTAACCGGCGTCGTCGGCCGCCATGCCGCGCCCGGACTGCCAGATGGAACCGGCCGATCCGTCGGGGGTCACGCTGAAGGCGGCGACCTGGCGGGTGAGATCCTTGGCGTCGTAGCCGAAGATCCAGCCGTGGTAGGGCTGTTGGTCGGCGTGCGAGCCGAAGGCGGCGTAGACGACGCCGTTGAGCAGCAGGAGCGCCGGCCTTTGCAGGTGCTGGAACGGATCGAACCCAAGCACGCCTCCCACACTCCCGAGCCCCGTCCCCGGAACGCTTCCGGCAATCACGACCGGGCCGCCGAACCTCTCCGCGCCGGTGGCGAGGTCGAGCGCGTGGAGGACGTAGGAGTGCCGTCCTTCGGTGAAGGTGTTGGCGACGGCGTAGATCGCTCCCGCCTCGAGGTCGATGACCGGTGTGCTGAGAATGCCTACCTCGGGCAGGATGTCGGTGAAGTGGTAGTCGGTGCTGGGCACGGAGGGCCCGAGATTGACCTCCCAGAGCGGGGCTTGCGGAGAGTCGGCGTCGAAGGCGTAGACGCTGTTGTGCATCGTGGCGGCGAAGACCACGTTGCGGCTCCCGCGATCCGGGATGTGCAGTTGCCGGACGTACAGAGGCTGGGCGTACATGAAACCATCGACGGGCAGCGCGAACACCTTGCCGAAGGAGGCGAGGTTCACGTTCGAAGCGCTGAGGGTCTTCTCGGAGAGATTGGCGTTGGTGCGGTCGTTGCCGTAATTGGCGGTGAGGACGTTGACCTGGGCGGGGAGGGCCCGCGCGAGCAGCAGTAGGACGAAAATCGTCGTCAGCTTCATGGGATTGTGATCAATTGTACATAGGTGGAAGAGCGGCGAGTTTTCGTTCGTGCAAGGCAGAAATTAAAGGGCAACAACAAGACATCAAAAAAGGACGCGCGCCTTCGGCGGTCTTCTCCTGTTGGCCACGTGTTGGCCGGCATGCGGATCTCGCCCATTGGGTCACGGCGGCGCATGTTTCACGGCGCTGCCCCAGGCAGCCGCAACCGCGCCCCCCAGCGGTGCGCGTCAAGCACTCTGAGACACCCGGCATGGGAGTTTGCTGACTTTTCTCCTCTGTCCTTGGGCCGCCTTCAAGCGGCTTGTTGATCCACACCTCCGAGGGTCACGCGCACATGCGTTCCGACAGCGGGGGATCTTCTGAGGCCGGGTAGCGGAGGCCGCGATGGCCCCCTCCCGCCAGCAGTCAGACCGAATGGTCGTAATCCGAATGGCTGCCGATCCAGTACCAGACGACACGACCTTGCTTCGCCACCGCCAGGGCTCGGTAGTCGAGACCGATGCGTGCTGAATAGATGTCATCCTCGCCCCCAAGTTCCTTGAATTGCAGGCCAGGGCGAGCGGAATTGCTCTGGAAGAGACAGTAGGCGCGTTTGCGTCCCGTTGAACGTCGGGCGGGGCGGAGAACAGCCGCCAGAACCGCCGGGGGGCCCGCGACACCATCAAAGCAGATCGGCCGAGGGTAGTGTCTCACCCCGCGCGTCTTCTTCGAGGGCTCCACGCGCCATGCGGCGGATCACGTCGCGTTTCTCGCCAAAGCGCTACTTCCAGGCTGCTTCGTCGGCCAGAGACGCCAGAATCTGGGATGCGATCGCTTCCTGCTCATCCGGAGGCAGCGCTGTGACCTTTTCCAGCGCCTTCTCCAACAACGAGGGCATGATTCGATCTTACCGAGCGAAGGGCCAAGCGCGGTATGCGCCCTACTCCACCGCCTCCGGCACGCGGCCGTTCACCCGCACATGCTCCGGTGTCTTGCGCGTCCACCAGCGCACGAACCACGCACCCAGATCGTCCAGGTAGGTGTACACCACCGGCACCACCACCAGCGTCAGCAGCGTCGAGGTGATCAGCCCGCCGATCACCGCCCTGGCCATCGGCGCCCGGAACTCGGCGCCCGAACCGATCTCGAAGGCCAGAGGCAGCATGCCGAAGATCATGGCCAGCGTCGTCATCAGGATCGGCCGGAGCCGCACGCGCGCCGCCGCGATCAGCGCCTCCGTCCGGCCCAGCCCTTCCCGGCGCTGCACGTTGGCGAAGTCCACCATCAGAATCGCGTTCTTCGTCACCAGCCCCATCAGCAGGATCAGGCCGATCATCGACATGATGTTCAGGGTGTCCTGGACCAGATAGAGCATTCCGGCGACGCCGATCAGTGACAGCGGCAGCGACAGCATGATGGCGAACGGCTGCATGAAGCTGCGGAACTGGCTGGCCAGAATCGCGTAGATCAGGATCACGGCCAGGATCAGCGACTGGAAGACGTAGCCGAAGCTTTCCACCATGTCCTCGGCCTGTCCGGTGTAGGTGACGTTCATGCCCGCCGGCAGCCCCATCTCCGCCACTCTGGACTTGATGTCGTTGATGACTTCCCCGAGCGACCGCCCCTGGGTGTTGGCCGAGATGCGGATCTCGCGCATCAAATCGCGGCGGCGGATGCTGGACGGCGCCGCGCCGGTTTCGATCGACGCCACCTGGTTGAGGGGCACCAGCGTGCGCCCGCCGCGGCCCGGCAGGTCGAGCGCCAGCAGGTCGGCGCGTTCGCTGCGCTGGGCCGGATCCGCCCGCAGCCGCACGTCGTAGCTGTCGCCGTCCCGGTCCTCGAACTTCGACACCACCTCGCCCGCCACGAGACCTCGCACCGTCGAGGCGATCGTGCCTACGTCCAGGCCGAGGTCGCCGGCCGCCTTGCGATTGACGCTGACGCGCACCTCGGGCCGCCGCTGCTCCTCGCTGGTGTCGGCGTCGGCCGCGCCCGGGGTCTCGCGCGCGATCTTCAGCAGCCGCTCGCTCACCGGCGCCATCCGCGCCGTGTCGAGCCCGCGCAGGCTCACCTGGATCGGCTTGGCGTCGCCGACGTCCTCGTCGGTGTTCGACACCGCCGTGCGCAACGCGGGAAAGCGCTTCATGCGCTCCCGCATCTCGGCCTTCAGCACGTTGAAGTGCGGCCGCAGCTTGCGGTCCTTCAGCCGGATGTAGATCAGTCCTTCGTTGATCCCGCGGCCCTGCCCGCCGCCGATGGTCGTGTAGGTGTACTCGATACCCGGGTTCTTGCGGATCTCCCCGTCAAGCTGCCGCGCGATCTCGATGGCGCGCTCCAGGCTGATGCCCGGCCGCGCCTTGAACGTGACCTGGAACTGGCCGGGGTCGGCTTCCGGCATGAA
The DNA here is from genome assembly GCA_964483455.1 of uncultured Solibacteraceae bacterium. GTDB lineage: Bacteria > Acidobacteriota > Terriglobia > Bryobacterales > Bryobacteraceae > CAYZJD01. The sequence goes on along the minus strand of CAZACK010000078.1, from coordinate 19,825 downwards.
CGCCGAGCCGAGCCTGCCGAACAGCGCGAAGCTCGAAAACACCGCTGCCGTGCCAACCACCATCACCGCCCAGCGGTGGCGCAGCGACCAGCCGAGCGTCGCCGCGATCACGTTCCGCAGCCGGTCCACCTGCTCGTTCAGCTTCTCGAGCAGCTTGCCCAGCCCGCGGCGCGGCATGTTCGGATCGGCCGCCGGGTCGTACCAGCGCGAGGACAGCATCGGGTCGAGCGTGAAGCTCACGTACAGCGATACCAGCACCGCGAAGCCGACCGTGATCCCGAACTGGTAGAAGAACCGCCCGATGATGCCGCCCATAAACGCCACCGGCACGAACACCGCGATGATGGTGAAGGTCGTCGCCATCACCGCCAGGCCGATTTCGCTGGTGGCCTCGCGCGCCGCCGTGTAGTGGTCCGCGCCCTGATGCATGTGACGCACGATGTTCTCGCGGACCACGATCGCGTCGTCGATCAGCAGGCCGATGGCGAGCGACAGCCCCATCAGCGTCAGCACGTTCAGCGTGAAGCCGAGCATGTTCATCACGATGAACGCGCTGATCACCGACACCGGCAGCGCCAGCCCCGTGATCACCGTGCTCCGCCAGCTATTGAGGAACAAGAAGACGATAAGCACCGTCAGCAGGCCGCCGAGCAGCAGCGTTTCCTGCACGTCCCGCACCGATTCGCGGATGAAGATCGAGCGGTCCACCACTTCCCGCAGGCGGATGTGCGGCGGCAGCTCCCGGTTGAGCTCGTCCACCACCCGGGCCAGCCCGTCGGCCACCTCCACCGTGTTTGCGCCCGACTGCTTGACGATGTCGAGCGCCAGGCCCTCGCGGTCGTTCACCATCGACGCGCTCTGCCGCTCCTCGATGCCGTCCACCACCCGCGCGATCTCGGGAAGATAAATCGGCCGGCCGTTGCGCGCCGCCACGATCAGGTTCCGGAATTCGTCCACCGAGCGGAATTTGCCCGCCACCCGCACCAGCGGCTCCTGCTTGCCCTGCTCGAGCTTGCCCGCGGGCACGTCCATGTTTTCGCGCTGGAGCGCGCCGGCGACCTCGGCGTAGGTCAGCCCGAACGCCTTCAACTTCTCGCGGTCGAGCAGCACCTGGATCTCGCGGCGCGCCAGCCCGACCAGCGTCACCTGGCCGACGCCCGGCACGTTCTCGATGCGCTTCTTCAATACTTTCTCGGCGAGCGACGACAGCGTCTTGATGTCCGCCGTCGGGCTTTCCACTGCGATCGAAACGATCGGCATGGCGTTGAAGTCGATGCGCTGGATCACCGGCTCGTCCATGTCCTGGGGGAAGTCGGCGCGGATCGAATTGACCTTCGCCTGGGCGTCCTGCTGGGCGCTGTGAATGTTCGTGCCCAGGCGGAACTCGACCATGATCAGCGACAGGCCCTCCGTGGTCGTCGAGCTGATGTGGCGCACGCCGGGGATCGTGTTCAGCACTTCTTCGATCCGCTTGCTGACCTCACGCTCGACCGTCTCGGGCGAGGCGCCGCGATAGACCGTCTGGACGGTGAGCACCGGCAGCTCGACGTTGGGGAAGAGGTCGACGCTCAGCTCGCGGTAGGAATAGATGCCGAGGGTGACGAGCGATGCCGCCAGCATCGTCGCCAGCACCGGCTGTTTGATCGAGAGATCGCTTAGGAACATGCGCTCAGCTCCCGGCTCTCACCTTCACTCCCTCGGCCACTTCCACGCTCTGCTCGGCGATCAGCGCGTCGCCCGGCTTCAGGCCTTCGGTAATCTCCAGCATCGAGTCGGTCTCGCGGCCGATCCGCACCGCGCGGCGCACCGCCTTACCGTTCTCGACGACAAAAACGTAAGAGTCCTTGGCGGAGCGATCATCGCGATACACCGCCGCGGCCGGAATGACGACCGCCTCCCTCTGCATGCCGGTCAGGATTTCGCCCTGCGCGAACATGCCTGCCTTCAGCCTGCCGCCGGCGCTCACCTGCACGCGAACCTTCGCCGACCTCGACTCGGCGTCCACCGCGGGAAGAATCTCGATCAACCGCCCCTCGAATCTCTCTCCAGGGTAGCTGTTCACCGAGAAGGTCACCGCCTGGCCGGGGCGAAGCTGGGCGATGTCGGCCGACGGCACCGAGCTTTCCAGTTCCAGCCGGCGGTTGTCCACCAGCGTGAAGACCGGCGTCGCCATTTCGACGTACGCGCCCGGATTCACGGATTTGTGCTGGATCTCGCCCGATACGGGCGCCCGCACGACCGTGTCCTCGACGCGCTTCCTGGCCACGGCCACCGCCGCGCGCGCCTGGTCGAGCTGTGCTTGCGCCAGCGCCGCCTGGGCCCGCGCATCCTGCTCGGCCAGTTCCGCGGCCTTGAAGTCCTTCTCGGTGATGCCCCCGGACCTGAGCAGGTTCTGGGCTCGCTCGTTCTCGGACTTGCTGTGCAATTCGAGCACCTTGGCGCGCTCAAGCGCCGCTTCGGCCACCAGGACCGCCGACTCGGTCTGCCTCAGCGCCAGCCGCGAGTCCTCGTCGTCCACCCAGATCACCGGCTCGCCGGCGGCGACCGGATCGCCCTCTTCTTTCGGGAAGCGCAGCACTCGGCCGATGGTCTCGGCTTTCACCTCGACGCGCGTCCGGGAGACCAGCGTGCCGGTCACGGCCACGGTGGACGTGAACGGCTTGCTCTCCACTTGCACCACGCGCACCTCCACCGGCGGCGCCTCCACCGGCTTCACCGCGGCGGCGTTCTTCTGCTGGCAGCCGGACAAGAGAAGGCAAAAGGCAAAAGGCAAAAGGCAAAGGTATCGGTCGGACATGTCATTTACTCCCATGGCGCTTGCCCCATCGTCCACTGGAGAGTCGCCCGCGCCACCGAATAATCGTGCAGCCCGCGCAGTAAGTTCGTTCGGGCCTCCGACAGCGCGACCTCGGCGGCGGTGACATCGAGCGTCGTCGCCGCGCCGTACTTGTAATTGTTCTGCGTCATCGTCATGACTTTCTCGGCCTGCCGGATCGTCTCGCGGGCGGCGGAGACCGTCTCCCGCGCCGCCGCCAGTTCGTCGAGCCCCTGTTGGAGGCCGAGGCGCACCTGCTGCTCCGCCTTCTCCCGCTCCAGCCGCGCCGCGCGCTGGTTGGCGGTCGCCTGGAAGACCAGGCCGCTCCGCCGGAATCCGTCGAACACCGGCAGACCGAAGTTCACGCCGAACATCCAGCGGGCGTACTTCGGGTCGCCGAGATTCTCCGGCAGCCGCGACATGATGCCGTAGGAGCCGCTGAAGTCCATCCGCATGCGGCTCTCGGCCTTGGCCAGCTCGAGCTGCGAGGCGGCCGAGCGCTCGGCGATCCGCAGCCGGCTCAACTCCGGCCGGTGGCGGAAAGCATCCGTAGTCAGCGCCTCGAGGTTCCACTGCTCCCACGCCTTCTCCTCAAATTCGCCCGCCGCCTGCGTGGGAAAGTCGATTGGACGCACGAGGTAGAAGTTGAGCAGCGCGCGCGCCTGCCGGATGGCGTTCCGGGCGCGCACAATGTCCGGCTGGCCGTTGGCGACCGCCACTTCCGTCCGCAGCACGTCCACTTCGGTGGCCACGCCGTTCTTGAACCGCGTCCGCGCCATCTCCGCTTGCAGCATCCTCTGCTGCTGCGTCTCCTCGACCAGCTTCAGGTACCGCTCGGCCCACATCAGTCCGTAGAACGCTTTGACAGTCGAGAGCGCCAGGTCCTGTTCGGCCCGGTCGATGTCGGCGCCGGCGCCCTCGGCCTCGATCGAAGCCAGCCGCAGCGCCGTTCCCACTTTGCCGGCAGTGTAGAGCGGCTGCTTGACGCTGATGCTGTAATCGAACAAGTTGACACCCGTGGGGACGAGCGCGTTGCGCAGTTCCTCGGGGAACTTGTCGAGGCCCGAGGCGTTCAGCAGGCTCGGATCGCGCCAGCGCGTGGCGTTCGACCCGATGGTCACCTCGGGGAGCGCCTGTGCCCGCACTTCGCGGATTTTTCCCTTCAGCACGTCGGCCGCCGCCCGCGCCTTGCCCACGTCGGGATGCCGTTCGAGGGCGAGATTCACCGCCTCGGCGAGCGTCAGCACCTCCTTGTCGGCGGCGGTCGCCACCATGACCAATCCAACAAGCCAGAACCGATGCATCATTTGCCGCAACCCTCGAGCACCAAATTCACGATCCTCCGCGCCAGCGGCCGGCCGAGGGCCGGCTTGCCGGTCAGCAGGTAGCTCATCGTGTAGATCATGTGAATCCCCAGAAACGCCTCGGCGATTTCCATCGGCCGCCCCTTCATCTCCCCGCGCCGCACGCCCTCCTGGACGATCCCCGCCACCAGCCGCAGCCACTCCATGCCCATCTCGACGTAGTCGATGGCCGGTTCCTCCTTGCGCGGGGCGAACAGCATGCGGAAAAACAGCAACGACAACGCGGGGTTCCGCCGGGTGAGGGCAAAATCCGCCGTGAATACGTCCACCAGCGTCTCCCGCGCGGTGTTCGCCCGCCGCGCCGCCGCCCCAAGCTCGCGCCGCGACTCCTCGCAGGCGTCCTCGAGCAGGCGCCGGTAAAGCCCGTCCTTGCTCTTGAAGTGGTGGTACAGCACCGGCTTGGTGACCCCCGCGCGCTCGCAAATCTCGCGCGTGCTGGCGGCCGCGAACCCCTTCTCCGCGAACAGGGCGATGGCCGACGCGCGGATCGCCTCACGGCCCGGAGCCTGGCGGACCGTCCTAAGTGTTTCCATACCGGTAAGTATACCTTGCTTCGGCGTTGGGATGCTTTCAACGGAGATACGCAGGCCGGCAGAGGAAAGTTCCCCCAGCCGGAAGTCAGCGGAAATACAGCACGTCGGGGCGGATGCGGCCGTCGGCGTACGCGCAAGGTCCGCATTCCATGCGATAGCCGGACCACAGGTCGCGCACGATTTGCGGGATCTTTTCCGGGTCGTCGGGGCGATGATAGGTGGAGAGACTGAGGCGAGGGTGAAACTTCCGAATGGTTTCCCGCGCGCCGACCAGGGCCCGCTGCTCGGCGCCTTCGATGTCCATCTTGATGTAATCGACGCGGTCGAGATTCAGCTCCGCGGCGAGCTTGTCGATCGTCGTCAGCGGGAGTTTCGCCCCCTCGTGGGAGCCTGCCGGACGAATGACGAAACTGTCGGCGGCGGGATTGCCCGGCGCGACGTTGATGGTCAGGAAGTCGTCCTTGTCCCAGACTCCCTTTGGGTAGACGACGACCCGCCCGGCGGAGACCTGCGAGGCGAAATTCCGCCGCAGGCACTCCAGGTTCTCCGGTGCCGGCTCGATGGCCACTACCAGGCGTGCTCCGGCACGCAGGGCCTCGCTGACGAAGACGCCGACGTTCGCTCCGCAGTCCAGCACCACATCGCGTGGCTGGACCGCCTGGTCGCCTACCCCGTAGATCTCGTTCTCTTGCTCCGAGAGATTAAAGGGAAGAACGTAGTCGCTCCCTTTGGGAATCCAGTATCGGCCTTTGGGCGTGTCCCAGAGCACGTAGCCGGCCTCGTCAGTGGCGACGAACCGGCTCGCTTCGAGGATGCGGTCCTTTGTCCGCATCAGCCGCAGGGCATGGTCGTAGCTCTGGACGGCCTGGGCCATCGGGCAATGCGGGCTTCGCCCGAGGATGACCAGTGAAGCCAGACGCAGAGGCGCGTACCACAAGGCAAGACTCACGAAGAAGGCGGACGCCAGGCCGGCGGCGATCAGTCGGGGCACACTCCGATTCTAGCGATGTCGGGCGCGCGCCAGCCAGAGGAGGGGTCGAACCACGGCCCGCGCGCCCGGCTATCGAATGACAAACATCTCGCCCTGCTTCAGCTTGTGGTAGTGCTTCCGGAGCTCCTGGGAGAGCCTTTCCTTCAGCTCGTCGGGGTAGCCGCGAGTCCAGAAGGAATTCTCCTCGGTCTCCCGGTAGGTTGCGAAATGTTGCGGGAAGATATGGGCCGGCTCCAGGCGGTTGATGAGGATCATGGACCGGTCGATGTACATGTTGTGGACCGTCGGCGAGACGAATAGGACGTCGATGTTCTTCAGCCCCAGGTGCTCTTCGGTGAGCACGGAGTCGCCGGGGTGAAGAATCCGCTTACCGCCGAGGTTGAACACATAGCCGCAATTCCGGGCGATGGAATCGATGAAGTCGGGCTCGCGCGTCAACACGGTGAAGTCCTGGTTGCCGTGGATGGCGTGGATCGGCTCCACCCGAACGCCTTTGATTTCGAACGGGCGGCCCGGCTCCGGCACCACGAGACGGCCGGCGAGAAGGCGCAGCCCGGAGGCTTGTTTGAGGCACGGCTGCGGCAGCACGAAGGCGCATTCGCCATGCCGCGCCAGGTCCTGAAGGGTTGGCACGTTGCAGTGGTCGCCGTGATGGTGCGTTGCCACGGCGATGTCCAGCTCAGCGGCCAACTCTCGCGCGGTGAGCGGAGGCGGCTGGATCTTTTCCTCCGCCTCCAGATCCAGGTCAATCCCCATCAGAAGCTCTCCCGACTTGATCAGCCAGCCGGCGTTGCCCACCCACCAGACAGCGATCCCGTCGTGGCGCGAACGGAGCTGCTCGACAATCCTCTCGGACGCCGGGTCCGCCCCGGCCACTGAAGATACGGCGGCGGCAAGCGCCAGAAGCAGCCGGGCCGGCTTCCCCGCCGGCGGCCTCGCCTTTGGCGAACCGTTCCGTGACACGAGCTCGTCCCTCATCTCAGCGATTCTACTCGCTCCCAAAGAAAAACCGCATCGGAAGCGATGGGGCCTGGGAAACCCCACTTCCGATGCGGTCTGCCCTTGTGGGCTGGGATCCTGCATCAGGCCTACTGGAAAACTGAACCCGCTTGCCATTCCATTCCTGGTGAGGCCCGCGTCCAATGAGTTCCTACACCATGAATGCCAGGAACGACCTGAGACCCTGGATCCCCGGCGAGAGCTATGATTGCTGTCAAATAGCGATCACGAACACCCCAAAAAAGACCCTCTGTTGCAACCTGCAAACGCTATCGATGAGCCGATAAATCCTTGGAACACCGTTCTCCCGCGAGCACGTCGTTCAATTGCCGCCCATCGCCCACGCCTGCCTGTTGCAGCAGAGGGCAGGTTCAAAGAGCTACTTCATCAATTCGTTAATCCCAAGGCAATCCTGGCTCCAGCCCGTCCGTGCGTGTGAACCTTGATTTTTCAATGAGTTAGGATTCCGGCCCTCCGTCCGGACGGGGTGGGATGGTGCGCTGGGTGTGTCGGTGTGACACAATCGACATCAGATGCCCCCGCGCCGCCCGGTGGTCCTGATCTGCTTCCTGTTGCTTGCGGGGACATCCGCCCTTGCCCAGGCGCGCGGAGCCGGCGAGGACGGGGAGAAGCCGCCGGAGGCGCAGTCAAGTCTCGAAGACTACAAGGTCTACGCCGAGCACCCGCGCCTGCTATTGCCGCCGAGGCGGCTCCGGCTGCTGCGCCGCGAGAAGGAGCGCCAGTCGATCCGCTGGCAGCAATTCGATCTGCTGATGCGGGCCGGCGCCCGGATGCCGGAGCCAGGGTTCGCGCTCGCCCTCTATTCGCAAGCCAGCACCGACCCGGAAGCCTGCCGACAGGGCGCAGAATGGCTTCTGCGACAGGGCAGCGACCTGCGGCAACTGGCGCTCGTCTTCGACTGGTGCCAGGCGGCCCTGGACGACCGCCAGAAGCGCGCGATGATCACCCGCCTGGAAAAGGGCCTCCAGACGGCCGGCCACTCTTCCGGAACGGAAGCCATCCGCGATCGCGTGCTGGCGGCCATTGCCCTGGCCGACCACACCACTGGTATCACCGAGAAGCAACTTCAGTCTGTCGTGGAAAAATGGTGGCGCGGGCAGACGGTTCCGGCGCTGAGGAACGGCAAGGGGCTTCCGAGCAGGAGAGACTTGTATGCGCTGATGGAGATCCTCCATGCCGTGCGCGACAACCTTCATATCGATCTTCGTGACGACGTGCCGTTGCTGTTCCGCGACCTGCCCGAGAAGCTGCTGGCGAGCTACTATCCGGCCGCCTATCCGGCCGCCGAGAACGAGTACCGAATTCCCGCCGTCAAAGGCGGTACACCGGACCTGGACGTGGCAGTGCTTGCCCGCGCCGCCGAGCTTTCCCTGGTCGCGTTCGACCCGAACCTCCAGGGGTGCCAGTTTCTCCAAAGCTGGCTGATTCACGACCGGTTCCTGATGCGCAGCGCGCAGGCGATTCCATACGAGTTCCTTTGGGCGAACCCCTACCAGCCGGGCGTGACCTACTATCACATTCCGCTGGTGCACCACGATCCGGTGTTCGGTCAACTATTCCTCCGGTCAAGCTGGGAGGAAGAAGGGACCTGGCTCGGCTATTTCGACGGGGAGCTTCAGCTTTTTGAGAACGGCGAGGTCAAGATTCTGAAGCCCGGTCCGGAGACGAAGGCGCAGTTTCTCGCGGACGCGGCTGTCTTTCTGGGAGGCAACCCGCTGCGGCTGAAGGTGGACAATCCCGACACCCGGGCGGTGTTCGTTGTCGGTCTGGCCCCGCGACGCCGGTACGAGTTGGAGGCCGACGACGAGGAGATGCGCGAAGAGACCTCGGACGCGGGCGGCATCCTTCGCTTCCACGTGACACCTCGGCCGCGCTTGATGGTGCGCATCCGGGAGGCGCCGGGCAGGGCCGGCGGCGGCCCGAGTCAGTAGTACCAGTCGCGGATCCGCACCTCGGTTTCCGTTCCCGCCAGGCCTTTCACGAACGACGCCAAATCCGAGCCTCGGTAGTGATACGGGTAGACGACCTTCGGCCGGAAGGCGCGAACGGCGTCGGCGGCTTCCTCGGGCGGCATGGTGTACGGAAGGTTCATCGACACCAGAGCGACGTCGATGCTCTTCAGCGCGCGCATTTCCGGCACGCCTTCCGTGTCGCCCGAAATGTAAAGGCGAAATCCGCCGTAGGTGACCACGTAGCCGTTGCCCCGGCCCTTGTCGTGGTAGAACTTGCCCTCGGCGGGCCCGCGCTTCAGGTTGTACATCGGGATGGCTTCGAAGCTCCACTTGCCCACCGACTTCGTTTCCCCGTTGCGGATCACGGTGACGCCTGCGAGCTTCGCGGCCACGGCTTCCGGGCCGAGGATCGCCGTTCCCGACTTCTTGAGCTTGTCGATCATGGCGGGGTCCAGGTGATCGCCATGGATGTCGGTGATCAGGATGACATCGGCCTGGGGCAGCCCGTCGTAGTGACCCTGGCTCCAGGGATCGACATGGACGATCTGTCCGGCGGCCTCGAGCATCAGGCTGGCATGGCGGATCGGGATCAAGCGAAGTGAGCCGTCTTTGGTATTGAAGACTTCGACAGGGCGCTTCGGCTGGCCGCACAGGGACATGGCGAGAATCAGGGGGAGGGAAAGCTGCCTCATAGCCGAACATTGTAGACCGGCGGCCAATAAGGCGTCTGACGCCTTTTCGGGCAACAGTCGACACCAGCAGCCTGGGACGTGCGCAACCGGGTTTCGTCTATCGGTGGTCTTTCCAGAGCAACTCTGCATCCGACCGTCTCACGTAGTTGGCGTCGATCTCCGCCGGGGCCTGCGCCAGCCCCTCGGCAAAGCGCCCGGCGGCGATCAAGCCCACGGCGCCGGCCAGCGCGCGGGGCGCTTGAGTAACCCTGGCGTGCTCGAAGCGCGTCCCGGCGAGCGCGGGACGAAACGGCTCGAAGTCTGTGCCGACGAATTCCAGTTCGCCCTCGGGGAGCATGGCCAGCCACGCCGGGAACTTCGTCACCACTTCCGGCAGCACCGGATCGAGCGAGGCTGAGTACACCGCGCCATAAATCTCGCCGCGACGCGCGTCGAGCACAGTCGCGCGGAGCGCCGCACTTCCGTGAAAGGCGAGCGCTTGCAAGTTCGATACGGCCACCGCGAGCTTGCCCAGCGCCTCCGCCAGACCCTTGACGGCAGCGAGACCGACCCGGATTCCGGTGAACGACCCGGGGCCGGATGCGCCCGCGAAACAGTCGATGTCGCCGAGCTTCCAGCCGTTCCTGCTGAGCAACTGCTCGAGCTGGGGGTAGAGCACATGGCCAAAGCCGTCGCTCGCGTGCAGCAGCACATCTTCGACGATCTGGCCACCGTTCACCAGCGCCAGGCTGCCGAACTCCGTGGTCGTGTCGATGGCGAGGAGGCGGGCCGTCACTCTGTCAGCTTGTAAACCTTGTCCGCGAAATACACCTTGCCGTTGGCGTTGATCCCGGCCAGTCTCAGGTTCAGCACCGCCGGGAAATTCCTGGCGAGGCGGCGCGGAAACCGCATCTCGCCTTTCGGCCCCGTCGCCAGCACGCGATAGCCTTGCCCGTCCGCCGCTACCTCGCCCGTCCACAGCCACAGCATCGAGCGCGTGGCTCGCGTGTCGCGAGTCACCTTGACCTCGTAAGGCTCCGGCCGGGCGACAAAAAGCACTTCCTCGGAAGGCAGCACGATCTCGAAAGGCGTCTTCTGCGGGTTTTGCTCGACTTCCTGCAACAGAATCCTGCGCGCCTCGAACTTGTACGACCGCAACATCCCCTCTTTCTTGCCCTCGCGCGAGACGTGGAGCACCCAATCGTGCGCAGCGTCCGGGGGCTGAGCGCTGAATCGCTCGCCCTTGAATTCCTTCTGCTTGATGTACTCGCCCGTGATCGGGTTGAACCACCGAATATCGTAGCCGTGCTTTTCGAGCAGGATCTCCACCGTCCCGGGCTTTTCCACGTACACGATGTACTCGATGCCGGGCAGCGCAAGCGCCCGGCCGCCGTCCACGTCGAAGTATGGCTCCAGATCCCAGAATCGCGTGCCGGCGAAGAAGTCATACCAGATGGTCATCTGCTTCGCCCCCGGCGAATCGAGGTACTTGGGATCCATAGAACGGGTCTTCGCCGTGTAGGTTCCGGTGTTGCCGAAAGTCGGGTACTGCCCGTTCATCGTAGCGTTCCAGAGCCGCCGGCGGAACGCGTCGGTGTCGACGTGGTGGGCATGAGTGCGCCCGGCGCCGCTGTCCTCGTATGCGAACTCCGTGTTCACCGCTGGTACGCCGTAAAGCTGCTGCTCGATCGCACCCAGCGCGTTGTCCGACGACTGGTACACCCGGTAGTTCATCCAGCCGTCGCCGAGCAGCGGGGCGGAGGTCGCCACCGTGTGCGTGGAGCGCGGGTGGTTGTAGGGATCGAGCTTCTTCAGCAATTCCCCGATCTCCTTCAGCAACTCCCGGCCGTTTTCGTACTCCTCGAACTCCTGCACCCCCTGCCAGGTGATGTGCATCGCCGAGTAGCGAGCCACCAGGTACCTGATGTAGCGTTCCCTGTCGCGCCAGTTGGGGAACACCTGCGCCAGGTGATTCTCGTCCCCGGCCAGGAGCAGATCAGCCACCATGCCCTTCTGGTTCAAGGCCAGCACTCGCCGGTCAAGCCGCTGGAAATGTTCAGGATTCGGCTGGTCCGGAGCCGGGAAGGCCTTCGCGGATTCGGCAGCGAAGCCGATCACTACCCCCCGCATATGGTTGAATTTCTGCCTGGACCGGGCGTCCACCATCGCATCGAAGGCGTCCTGTTCGATGAAGGCGAACCGGTAACACGTGTCGCCCATCCACAGGTGCGGACGGTCGGTCTCCGTGAATCCCCAATGGTGCACGTTGCGAGGCCGTACAAATCCCGGAGAATCCGAGGGCGTTGCTTCCACTCTACCTGTGGTGCCGTTGAATCGGGCAATGTTGCTCGTCAGGCGGAAGTCCCAAGATCCGGGATCGGTTGGAGTGAACCGGATGACGACCCGCCGTCCGCCGTCCCAGAAGGCCGGCATGAGGAATGTCCGGTAGCGGGGAGACCGGAACTCCGCCTGCAAGTCCAGGCTCACGTAGGGGTTGGGGTGCGCCCTGGCTTCCTCGTCGCTCAGCTCGAAGACGATATCGCAGGGGCTGTACGCTGGCGTGGGCGGGCAAACAGTCTGTGCGGCGACCGGAACGGAGGAGACGATGAGTAGTACGAGAGGAGCCTCCCTCATGTCCCCAGTGTAGCCACAAACGCGAGCCGGGCCTCGCGGAGCCGGGAATGAAACGATTGTAGGGGTGACTTCATCTATCTAGGAGAGGAGTAGCGGGGGGATTCGTGATCGACAGGTTGTGGGATTCCTGGAGTGTAAAGGCACGCGCCGTGGCGACCACCGCCACGTGGCCGCTCTCCGGGGTTTCTCTCGGCAAGGTTCTCGGCAAGATCTTCCGGCCGGGCGTCGCCAAGGTGGCGGTGGCGGTTCTGGCCGTTTTGGTCGTCGTCTTTGAACTCAAGTTCTCCTGGATCCAATCCCAGTTGTTTTCCAGCCTGGCGAGCCGCGCCAGCTTCCGGGTTGAGCCGGGACCGAGCCGCGCGATCGTGTTTCCCTCCACCGGGCCGCTCAATGAGCGCCTGGGCTACTCGCGCATTCCCGGTCTGATCGACCGGTTGCAGGGGTCCGGTTACGAAATCGCCGCCCAGGCCCGGGTCTCGAAGGCCTCCCTGAATCTGACGGCTCTCGGCCTTTTCCCGATCTACCGGGAGAAGGCGCAGGCCGGTCTGGCCATCCTCGACCGGAACGGGCGCCCGATGTTCTCGGCCCGCTATCCGAACCGGATTTACGGAAGCTACGACGCCATCCCGCCCGCGGTGGTTCAGACTCTGCTCTTTATCGAGAATCGGGAGATCCTCGACGGGCACTACGCCTATCGCAACCCGGCGGTCGAATGGGACCGCATGGCGAAGGCGACGGTGGACTACGGGCTCCACAAGGTCTACTCGGGGCACTCTCTCAGTGGAGGGAGCACGCTGGCCACCCAGTTGGAGAAGACGCGGTACTCGCCGGGCGGCCGGACCGGCTCCGCCATCGAGAAACTTCGCCAGATGGGATCGGCCTCCGTGCGCTCCTACCTCGACGGCCCGGTCACCTTCGAGAGCCGCAAGCGGATTGTTCGCGACTACGTCAATTCGATTCCGCTGGCCGCCCTGGCCGGCTACGGCGAGGTGTACGGTCTCGGCGACGGGCTTTGGGCCTGGTTCGGCGCGAATTTTGACGAAGTCAACCGGCTGGTGGCCGGCGCCGCCGAGGTCACAGCCTCTGATCCACTGCTCAAGAAGCGGGCTGTCGCATACCGTCAGGTGCTCAGCCTGCTGCTGGCGCTCAATCAGCCGACCAACTTCCTGATCCGCCATCGGGAGGCGTTACAGCATCGCGCCGACGGCTACCTGAGACTGTTGGCCGAGGCGGGAATCATTTCGACGGCGCTGCGCGATGCGGCCCTCGGCGCCAAGGTTCACCTTCGGAATCAGGCGCCGGATTCCGGCTCTCTATCCCTGGCCGAACGAAAAGGCGCCGACTCGATCCGCTACGGCTTGCTGGCGGCGTTCGGCATGAACAACGCCTACGAGCTGGACCGGTTGGACCTGACTGTTCGAACGACCCTCGACGCCGGAGCGCAACAGCAGGTGACGAATGTCCTACGCGAGCTCAGCGATCCGGCTTACGCCGCCGGGGCGGGCCTCGGCGGAGAGCGCCTGCTGAGCGGCTCCGAGCCGGGGTCCGTCATCTACAGCTTCCTGCTGTACGAGCACCGCGGCGGTGCTAACCTGCTCCGGCTCCAGGCCGATAACCTCGACCAGCCGCTGAATATCAACCAGGGCACGAAGCTGGAACTCGGCTCGACCGCCAAGCTTCGCACGCTGGTCAATTACCTCGAAGTGGTCGCCCGGCTGCACGCGAAATACTCCGGCAGGCGGGTGAGCGAACTCGAAACCACGCCCGTTCATCCCCACGACCGGCTGACCGAGTGGGCCCTCAACTTCTTCGTCGTCGCCGAGGATAAGAGCCTTCCGGCGATGCTGGAGGCGGCCATGACCCGGACCTACTCGGCCAGCCCGAATGAGGCTTTTTTCACCGGCAGCGGGCTGCACTACTTCTCCAACTTCGACCGGAAGGACAACGGCCGCGTCCTCACGGTCCGCGAGGCGTTTCAGCGTTCCGTGAATCTCGTCTTCATCCGGCTGATGCGCGACCTCGTGAACTATTACAAGGCGGAGATGCCGGCCGGGGTGGCAGAGACGTTGAAGGACCGGCACAATCCGGCGCGGCTTCAGTACCTCAGCCGGTTTGCCGACGAAGAGGGCCGCGTGTTTCTCGGCCGCTTCTGGCAGAAGTACGAAGGCCAGAGCCAGGCAGAGGCGCTGGAGGCGATGATTCGGGGGATCCGGCCGACTCCGGTGCGGCTGGCGGTGGTTTACCGCTCCGTGTTCCCGAATGCCGGTGTGGAGGACTTCGCCAGCTTCCTTTCGGCGCATCTGCCGGAGACCAGGCGGCCTTCTCGCAAGAGGCTTGAATCCCTGTACGCCGAGTATGGGCCCGACAAGTTCCATCTCGCCGACCGCGGGTATCTGGCCGGCGTCCATCCGCTCGAGTTGTGGCTGCTCGAATACAAGGGCCGCCAGCCGGCCGGTGACTGGAACGATGCGGTCGCGGCCAGCACCGCCGAGCGGCAGCAGGTCTACCAATGGCTGTTCACGACCAAGTATCCGCAAGCCCAGAACATTCGCATCCGCGTGATGCTGGAGGCGGATGCCTTCCGCGAAATGCACAAGGATTGGAAGCGGCTGGGCTTCCCGTTCGACTCGCTGGTGCCTTCCTACGCCACCGCCATCGGCAGCTCGAGCGACAATCCGGCGGCCTTGGCCGAACTGGCCGGCATCATCTTGAACGGCGGTGTGCGCTATCCGAACCTGCGGGTGAACGAGATGCACTTCGCGTCCGGGACGCCCTTCGAGACCCGCCTGGAACGGCGCGCCGGCAAGGGCGAGCAGGTGCTGTCGCCGATGGTGGCCGCGGTCGTCCGGCAAGAGATGCTCGGCGTGGTTGAGAAAGGGACCGCCCGCCGGGCGTACAGCGCGCTCGCGCTTCCGGACGGGACCCGAATCCCGGTGGGCGGCAAGACCGGCACCGGCGACAACCGCTTCGAAACGTACGCCCGCGATGGCCGCCCGATCGCCTCCCGCGCGGTGAACCGCACCGCAACGTTTGTGTTCACCATCGGCGACCGGTTCTTCGGCACGATTACCGCGTATGTGCCGGGCCAGGAATCCGAGGGCTACGAGTTTACCAGCTCGCTGCCGGTGCAGATCTTCAAGACCTTGACGCCGAAGATCGCGCCGGTGGTGGCGGACCCGGCCTCATAAACATCAGACTTCCCCTTCTGAACTTCAGCGCCCCGGGGTGGAGCGTGCCGCTACCGTCACCGATCGAACCGCCCGTCCCGGTGAATGTCCCAATCCCCGGTTTCCCGAATTTCGGGAAACGCGGGCATCCTGAGCGCAACTGCCCAGGATGCATTGGACAGGCAAGCCGTACGGGAGCGGCTCCCCGGCGTGGTGCAGGTTGAGGTTGAATCCAGCATTTCGATCGGGCCGGCTGTCATCCCGCGACCGTTTCCACTACACATGAGCTTGACGGCAAGGGCGAGCGGATGGTACACGGTTCACCATGCCAGTCAGCCGCCGAGATTTCGGGTCACTGTTGATCGGCAGCGCCGGGCCCCGCCTGGGGCAGCCAAGACAGGCGCCAAAGAAGCCGCCGAACTTCGTCGTTATCCTCGCCGACGATCTCGGCTACGGCGACCTCGCCTGCTACGGCCATCCCACCATTCGCACACCGCATCTGGACCGAATGGCGGCGGATGGTGTGCGGTTCACCCAGGGCTACTCCGCCGCTCCGTCCTGTTCACCGAGCCGCGCGGCGCTGCTCACCGGCCGCCTGCCCGTCAGGACCGGCGTGAACCAGGTGTTCGTGCCCTGGTCCCAGGGCGGGCTTCCCCGCCGGGAGACGACCTTGGCCGAGGCGCTGAAGCCGGCCGGTTACGCAACCGCTTGCGTGGGCAAATGGCACCTCGGCCACCAACCGGGGATGTTGCCCACCCGCCGGGGATTCGACCGCTATTTCGGCATCCCCTACTCCAACGACATGAGCCGCGCCACGGCGGGCAATCCCGGATTCCTTCGCGAACTCGACAAGCACCCGGAAACGCCGGGCACGCCGTTGATCCGGGACGAAGAAGTGATCGAAACCGAGCCGGACCAGCGGCTCCTCACCCGGCGGTACACGGAGGAATCGATTCGTTTCCTCGGCGAGTGCGCGCGGGCAGAACGTCGGTTCTTCCTGTACCTGGCCCACACCATGCCGCACCATCCTCTGTTTGCGAGCGAGAGGTTCCTCGGAAGGAGCCGGCGGGGACTGTACGGCGACGTCGTCGAAGAGTTGGACTGGTCCGTGGGGGAGATCCGGGCGGCGCTGCGCTCGCTCGGACTGGCGGAATCGACCTTGGTTCTGTTCGTCAGCGACAACGGACCGTGGCTCGTGAAGGGAGTCGAGGGTGGCTCGGCCGGGTTGCTGCGGGAAGGAAAAGGAACGACGTGGGAAGGGGGGATGCGCGTGCCCTTCCTGGCTTGCTGGCCAGGCCGGACTCCGGCAGGCATCGTTTCGGCAGCCTTCGTGTCCGCCATGGACGTTTTTCCGACGCTGCTGGCGCTCGCGGGCGTGCCCTTGCCCGACCGCCGCGAATTCGACGGCACAGACATCTCCCCCGTGCTGTTCGGAGAGCGAAGCGACCGCGAGGCCCTGCTGTTCTACTACGCGGGCCGGAAGTTGTGCGCCGTCCGGAAAGGGCCGTGGAAGCTGCACGTGTCCGCGAACGAGGGCGCCTTGGCTTCGCCGCTGCTGTTTCACCTGGATGAGGATCCCTCCGAGAAGCATGACCTGGCCGCTCGGAATCCTGCCGTGGTCACCGAGCTTCGGGACCTGATCGCGAGACACCGCGGGTCTCTTTCGCCTGGGCCGCCCCAGATGTGAACAAGATGACTTCGCCCACTCCATTCGCCTGCGAGTAGGAAAAATCACGGGAATTCTCGCAAGAATTGGCTCTAAAGTACTATAGAATTCCATCCACGGGGGCCGTATAATCCCAATTACCCGATAGATTTAGTAGTACCAGTACCAAGACTCGTTGGACCCTTTCGGTAGCAGCAGCTACAGAGCATGGATGGAGCGAAAAAATGTGCAGAATGCGCAGATTCAGGACCTTTTGGCTTGCAGTTGCATTGCTCGGCTTCGTTTGGGTTGCGGACGGACAGACGAACGACCCACCGTACCCGCTGGATGACTTCCTTTGCTATTGGGTACAATCCACGATTTTGAATGTCCCTGTGGGACTCAAAGACGACATCGCATTCACCGCGTCGACACCGACCGACGTTACCGTTCAGACGGCTCGCGATCTCTGCAACGCGGCGGAGCTGGCCATGGGGAAGCATCGGACTGCGATCGACAATCCCACCGATGACCTCACCTTCTACGACTTTGTTGAGTCCCTTCCAGGGAATCTCATGACGGCTCAAGTGAACAACTTCTTCGGGCCGCAAACCATCGAGATTCTCCATCCGACCCATTTGGCTGTCCCGACTGGCAAGTCCCCGGCGCAGGCCTCGACAAACATGGATTCCTTCGTGTGCTACGAGGCCAATGGCGCCTCGATCCGGAAGAGGCTTGCGGCTACGGACCTCTGGATGCGCGAGCGGGTCGTGGTGGCATTTCCCTACCTGTTCTGCAATCCGGTGGAGATTACTCAAGACTCGGTCGCAACGCCCATCAAGCACCCGGACGACCACCTGGTGTGTTACGAAATCGCAGAGCAGACGTTCGCGCCGGATCCGACCGTCGTCGTAGACAACCGGTTCAACGAGCCCCCCAACTACCAGACTCTCTCGGTTCAGTCACTGAACCTGCTGTGCGTGCCGACGACGGTGAGCGCTCCGGTTCAGGTCGTCGGGGAGTAACCGCGCTGGCAACGCGGTCGCGCGTTGGGAGTTCAGAACCTCGGCGCCGCTGCCAAGCTCCGGCGCATCCGCGGGGCGGTGACCGGTGTTCTGCCCTGTTTCCGATTCCCTGTTGACGCCATCGAGTCTTGTCCCCGAACAAGCGATCAATCGATGGATACAAAGGAAGAGAAGTGGTGGAGGCGGCGGGAGTCGAACCCGCGTCCGAGACAGCCTGCCGCCGGAAGTCTACGTGCGTAGCCGGTTCGGAATTTTCGGCCGCCGCTTCAGAGCCGGCAAGAGCAACGACAGCCTAGTCCGATTGAAGGTCGGCTTTCCGCTCCGGACTGAAGCGTTTTGCCTATCCCGCAAGATGACGCCGTTCGACCGCCGCGCGGGCTCAGCGGCCGGGGCGGCTGCCTAATCTAATTAGGCAGCGTATGCAAACTGCGTGTTGGCAGTTGTCTTTTTCCGATCGTTTAACGGGAGCTCGGAACCCGGCACGCCTTCCAACCACAGATCAATCCCGTCGAATCCGTTGCGCCCCCTTTCCAGTCCTATAGTAGCACCTCCGAGTTTAACCGCAGAGCCAAAGAGGGCGCACAGTAATCCTCGTTTCTGTAAATTGCTCGTTCGAACATGTAGCGGAACCGGAGCGGGATGGAGCAATCCGTCCGGTGGAGACGGGGCGCGAACTCTTCCGCGAGGTCAGCACGTGCGTTCGAAACCGCCTCAGGCAGCATCTGAGACGGCCCAGCCAACGGCCCTGCCGAACGCCGGAAGGGTCAGCTACTTCGAGCAACTCGGCGATTTGGGCCTCTGGCGTCGCTCTCTCTCCTGCTCTACCGGCTAATCTAGGAACATGAAAATCACCGCTGTCAAGACCCTCGTCGTCAACGCCCGCATGCGCCACTGGGTGCTGGTGAAAGTCGAAACCAGCGAGCCCGGCCTCTACGGCTGGGGCGAGGCCACGCTTGAATGGAAAACCAAGGGCGTGGCCGGCGCCGTCGAAGACTTGTCTGTGCTGATCCTCGGCCAGGACCCGCGCCGCATCGAGCACATCTGGCAGATCATGCACCGCCAGTACTTCTGGCGCGGCGGCATCACCAATTGCAGCGCCATGAGCGGCATCGACCAGGCGCTCTGGGACATCAAGGGCAAGGAACTGGGCAAGCCCGTGTGCGAGTTGCTTGGCGGGCCGGTGCGCGACACCCTGCGCCTGTACGATCACTTGGGCGGAGGCTCGCTGGAAGGCATGTACAAGACCGGCGGGCCGGAACAGTTCGCCGACCTCGCGCAGCGCAGCGTCGATAAAGGTTTCACCGCCATTAAAGCCATGCCGATCCCCGTCGCCGAGCTGATCGAAAGCGCTTCCACGCTCAAGCAGGCGGCCCGGTGCGTCGAGGCCATGCGGCGGGCGGTCGGCGATCACATCGACATCATGCTGGAGCTGCACGCGCGCACCACGCCCGCCGCCGCCATCCAGTTCGGGCGTCTGCTGGTGGACTACAACCCCTACTGGTACGAGGAGCCCTGCTGGCCGGAGCACGCCGAGGCGCTGCTGGAGGTGAAACGCGCGCTGCCGTTCCCGATCGCCACCGGCGAGCGCCTCGTCGGCCGCTGGGAATTCCGCGAGCTGCTCGAGAAGCGCGCCGTTTCGATCATCCAGCCCGACGTTTCGCACTGCGGCGGCATCAGCGAGGCTCGCCGCATCGCCGCCATGGCCGAGACCTACCTGGTGCCGGTGGCGTGCCACAATCCGCAGGGTCCGGTGAGCACGGCGGCGTCTCTGCACGTCGGCTTCGCCGTGCCGAACTACCTCATCCAGGAAGTGGTGCGCGCCGAC
The DNA here is from genome assembly GCA_964483455.1 of uncultured Solibacteraceae bacterium. Taxonomy (GTDB): domain Bacteria; phylum Acidobacteriota; class Terriglobia; order Bryobacterales; family Bryobacteraceae; genus CAYZJD01. The sequence goes on along the minus strand of CAZACK010000078.1, from coordinate 183 downwards.
GTCCCCTGGCGGAACGACATCCTGATCGAGCCATTGGACGTGGACAAGGGCGTGGTGAGCGCGCCCGCCAAGCCGGGCCTCGGCATCGACATCAACGAAGCCGAGGCGGCCAAGCATCCCTGGCAGCCCGAGGTTACCATGGAGTGCTTTCACAAGGACGGGTCGGTGGCGGACTGGTAGCCG
>CAZACK010000077.1:0-25698 GCA_964483455.1 uncultured Solibacteraceae bacterium | reverse complement strand
AGGAAGCCGAAGAGAAAAGTCCTCCGAAGTTACAGATCCTGGATGCATCCGGCAAGGTGATCCGCAGCCTCGAAAAGGTTCCGAGAGAAAAAGGTGTCCAGCGGGTCGCCTGGGACCTTCGGGCCGACCCTCCGGCGGCGCGCAAGCCACCCGAGGAGGAGGAGGAGGTCGAGTTCGACTTCGCGCCCAAGGGCATTCACGTGCTTCCGGGAACCTACACGGTGAAATTGACCCTTAACGGGAAATCGGCGGAGAAGAAGGTCGATGTCCGGATGGATCCGGCGGTGAACGTCAGCGCCGCCGAATTGCGCTCGAGATACGAACTCGCAACCAGGCTTCGCGACATGGTGGACGAGGGCAACCGGACACTAAAGACGCTGGATAGCCTGGCCAGGCAGCTCGGTCAAACCGGCAAACTGCTCAAGGAGCAGGCGCCCGAAAAGGCAAAGGCCAGCGAGACGATGATCGCGACTTACAGGAAGGAAGTCGAGAAGGTCACCGGAACTCTTGGAAGGCAGCCTGATGCCCCAAGGCTGGAGACGGGGCCGGTTCTCGTGGAGAAGATCGAAAGCCTCTACACCATGGTGGAGAACGCCAACGCCGCGCCCACGCCCTACCAGCAGGAGGCCTTCAAGGAACTGTCCCCGCTGTACACCGAGAGAATGCAAGCCGCCCGTGAGTTCCTCTCGCGCACGGTCCCTGACTGGAACCAGGTGCTGGTCAAAGCCGGCCTCCCGCAACTGGTCACGGCGGACAAGTAGGAGCACGGGCAGCGGGGAAACTCCAAAGAGGAAGATGACCGCCGAAGGCGCACCATCATTCTTGACTTTTGATTTTTGATTCTTGCCTTTTGATTTTCGGCTCTTGCTTCTCGCCTGGTGCAGGCGCAGCTTGAGGCATCGTCGCTGCGACGGCTCCGCAACATCTCCTCAACCCGCGCTCCTAACACGCGATCAGCTCGTCGTGCTTCGAGGAAACAATCAACAGCAGGCAACCGTTCTTCGTGCGACTGACGTCGTGGACACTGCCGCGCGTCGCGCACTGGTAGTCGCCGGCCTGGATCGAGATGTCCCCGGTTTGGAGATCGCCTTCCAGCACCAGGCACTGCTCGGCGTCCGCGTGACGGTGTGACGGATAGGTTGCGCCCGGCGCCATCCGCACCAGCATCGTCATGCTGTCGCGCATCGGGTCGGTGTAGAGCTGCTTGACCCAGACGCCCTCGAGGCCCACCGATTGCCAGTCTCCGTCGTTAGCTCGGACGACGTGGATTCCGCCGAAAGGGGTGGCATCCCATCCCCTCCACACCTGCGGGCCATGCTCTCCGGCCTCTTTTCGGACGCGCTCCAGAAGCTGCCGGCGCACGGCGGAGCTGGGAGCCGACTGCGGCAGGGACGTAGGCATCAAGGCGGCGGTTTCGCGGAACAACCGCACTTCGGATTCGCAGACGGCGCAACCCTCCTCGAGGTGCTGCTCGAACGCCCGCGCCTCGGCCGGCTCCAGCAGGCCCAGCGCGTACGATACGGCCTGCTCCTGGATGTCGTCAGTCACTCGGTCGTGTCCCATCCCGAATCCTTACTGCGCCTCCCACACCGGACCAAGCAGTTGCCGCAGTTTCAGCATGCCCAGCCTGATGCGCGTCTTGACCGTTCCCAGCGGCTGTCCCAGTTTCTCCGCCAGCTCCGCGTGCGACAGCCCCGAATAGAACGCCAACTCGATCGCTTGCCGCTGTTCCGGCGAGAGCTGTGCCAACGCCGCTCGCACCTGGCGCCGGATCTCGTTTTGAATGCTCGCCGTCTCCGGAAGCTGCTCCGCGGAGGCAGCGAACGGAAACTCTTCGACTGACTCCTCCTTTTGCCGGCGGCCGGCGGTAGACCGCAGCCGGTCGATGGCGCGGCTCCGCACCAGCATCGACAGCCAGGATGCGGCTCTCCCGCGGGTGCCGTCAAACGCCGAAGCGCTCCGCCAAACCTGGGTGTAAACATCCAGGGTTACTTCTTCCGCGTCAGCCACGTCCCCCAGAATCCGCAGCGCCAGGCTGTAGACCAGCGAAGAGCTTTCATCGTACAACTTGGCCAGGGCGCTTTGGCTCCCACCGGCTACGTCCGCCAGATATTGGCTCCAGACGACGGAACGGTCCCACTGGTCGAGCGCCGGAGGAGTGGCGCTGGCGGCGGCCATAGGGTTGGGTACGTTGCCGGACACGCCTTTGGATTCGTCCATCAGAGACAAATCCCCACTCGGACGACGAATATTCCCGAAGTATAGCACCCATCGGCGAGGGGATCTTCCACAGTCCGGCCAAACATTTCAGCGTTCCCCAATAGTTGCAGCCTTGTGCCGAGTACCCGTGAGCCAACGGGCTGAGCGGTGTTGTGGCTGTCGCCGCCGGACGGGATCACAACTTGGCGTTGAAGAGCGATGGCACGGTGGGATGGGGAACTAACTACTTCGCCCAGGCGACCCCACCGGCGGGGATGAGCGGGGTGGTGGCGATTGCGGCAGGACTGAATCACAGCCTCCCGCTGAAGAGCTACGGCACGGTGGTTGGCTGGGGCGACAGCATGGTCGGCTAGGCGACGCCGCCAGCGCGGCTGGGTGGGGTGATGGCCATCGCGGCCGGAGGGTATCACAGCTTGTTGCTGAAGGGTGACGGGACGGTGTTTGGCTGGGGTGATAGTTTCTTGGGCCAAGTAACGCCGCCCGCAGGGTTGAGCGGGGCGATCTCGGCTGGTGGCTATCACATCACAGCTTGGCGCTGAAGAGCGATCAGACGGTTGCTGGTTGGGGATATAACTACTACGGCCAGGCCGTACTCCTGGCCGGGCTGACCGGGGCGGTGGCGATTGCGGCTGGAGAGCGTCACAGCTTGCGCTGAGAAGCCACGGCAGGGTGGTCGGTTGAGGAGATGACTTCCACGGCCAGGCGACGCCGCCAACTGGCTAACCGGCTTGGTAGCGATGCGGCCGGGTGGTCCCACGGTCTGGCGCTGAAGAGCGACCTAACAGTGGTCGGCTGGGGAAACAGGTGGACGTGAGCTTGAGCCACTCGGTCGGCGCGCTGTCGATCACGCAGACCATCGGCTCGACGGCCACCAGCAACGTGCACCAATCGGCCCTGGTCACGAGATTCGGCGTGCGGCCGCTCATCGGCCCGCGCTCCTTGCCGGCGATCGTTCCCCCGCGGACGTTCTCGTTTCCGATCCCGCTCGGCACCATCGGAACCGTGGGCGTTCTAGGGGTGATGCACGGGCTCGACGATTCGTCCTTGAGCTACGACTTCGCGACGGTCAACACCGGTGGCTCGGGTCCAACGGTCGAGGAACTCAAGAAGACGCTGCGCAGGAGCGGCCTGTCGCCGAAGGGATTCTGACTATCCCAGAATCTCCCGCACCACTTTCCCGTGCACATCCGTCAGCCGGAAATGCCGCCCCTGGAACTTGTACGTCAGCTTCGTATGATCGATGCCCAGGCAATGCAGGATCGTAGCATGCAAATCGTGAACGTGCACCGGATTCTCGGTAATGTTGTAGCTGAAATCGTCCGTCGCGCCGTAGGTCAGCCCGGGTTTGACGCCGCCGCCCGCCATCCAGATCGTGAAACAGCGCGGGTGATGGTCCCGGCCGTAATCCGTCTCGGTGAGCTTGCCCTGGCAGTAGACCGTCCGCCCGAACTCGCCGCCCCACACCACCAGCGTCTCGTCGAGCAGGCCGCGCTCCTCTAGGTCCTGGATCAGCGCCGCCGACGGCTGATCGGTCGCCTGACACTGGAGCCGGATCTGCTCCGGCAGCTTCGCGTGCTGGTCCCAGCCGCGGTGGAATAACTGGATGAACCGCACGCCCCGCTCGGCCAGCCGCCGCGCCAGCAGGCAGTTGGAGGCGAACGTCCCCGGCGTGCGCGACTCCGGCCCGTACAGCTCGAACGTTCGCGCCAGCTCCTTGGACAGGTTGGTCAGCTCCGGCACCGACGCCTGCATCCGGTAGGCCATCTCGTACTGCGCAATGCGGGTCGCGATCTCCGGGTCGCCGCAGTCGTCGAGCTTGGCCTGGTTCAGCTCCTGAAGATCGTCCAGGAACCGCCGCCGCACCTTCGCGCTGAGGCCTGGCGGATTCGACAGATACAGCACCGGGTCCTTCCCCGAGCGGAACTTCACCCCCTGGTACTTCGTCGGCAGGAAGCCGCTGCCCCACAGCCGGTCGGCGAGCGGCTGGTCGCCGAGCACGCTTCCCTTCGACGTCATCACGATGAACGCCGGCAGATCCTTGCTCTCGCTGCCCAGACCATAGGCCAGCCACGAGCCGATGCTCGGCCTTCCCGCGAGCTGGAAGCCGGTCTGGAAAAATGTGATCCCGGGGTCGTGGTTGATCTGCTCGGTGTGCATCGAGCGGATGAGGCATAACCGGTCGGCGACCTTCGCGGTGTGCGGCAGCAGGTCGCTCACCCACGCTCCGCTCGCGCCGCGCTGCGCGAACCGGAAGATGGACGACGCCACCGGAAACGAAGACTGCCCCGCGGTCATCGTCGTCAGCCGCTGGCCCATGCGGATCTCCGACGGAAGGTCGGTGGCCTGGAGCTTCGCCAGTCCCGGCTTATGGTCGAACAGGTCGATCTGCGAGGGCCCGCCGTACTGGAATAGATAGATGACCCGCCTGGCGGTGGGCGCGAAGTGTGGAAGGCCGGGCAGCCTGCCGGAAGACTCCGCCGCGCCAAGATCGTTGTTCAACAGCGACGCCAGCGCGGCAAGGCCGAGGCCGCCGCTGGTATGGAACAGGAATTGGCGCCGGTTGACGTGCATCAGCGCTACTCCTTGCTGACCGCCTCATCCAGGTTGAGGATGAGGCTGGCCACGGTTGTGTAAGCCGCCAGTTCCGCCGCGCCGATCCGCTCGTCGCGCGGCGCTTCGCCCTGTCTTACAAGCTCCTCGGCCTCTGCGCGATTCGCGCGGAAGTGGTCGAGATAGAACTCCAGCGAGCCGCGCAGTTTCCTGCCCTCCGATTCGCTCGGCGGCCGCGCCATAACGAGCCGGAAGGCCCGCTCGATCCGCCCCGCGGCGCCCGCGCCTTCGCGGATCGCCCGTTCAGCGAGCTTGCGCGAGGTCTCGACAAAGCTCACGTCGTTCATCAGGTTCAGAGCTTGCAGCGGCGTGTTGGTCCGCGACTCGCGAACAGTGCAACTCTCCCGCGTCGCTGAGTCGAAGTTGGTCATGTACGGCGGCGGCGCGGTGCGTTTCCAGAAGGTGTACAGGCTTCGGCGGTACAAGCCGCTGCCAGTGTCAGGCTGGTAGTCCACTGTTCCCAGATCCATCCAGATCCCCGGCGGCTGATACGGCTTCACCGACGGCCCGCCGATTCGCTCAACCAGCAGCCCGGAGACGGACAGCGCCTGGTCGCGGATGGTTTCAGCCGGCAACCGCAGTCGCGCGCCCCGGGCCAGCAGCCGGTTCTCCGGATCGCGTGTTAGTAACTCTGGGCTAACTTTTGATGACTGGCGGTAAGTCGCGCTCATGAGGATGGTCTTCTGAAGCGCCTTGACGTTCCAGCCGCTGCGCACGAATTCCAGAGCCAGCCAGTCCAGCAGCTCGGGATGCGACGGCCAGTCGCCCTGCGAGCCGAAATCCTCGACCGTCTTGACGATGCCCCGTCCGAAGTACAGTTGCCAGAACCGGTTGACGGCCACGCGCGCCGTCAGCGGGTTCGACGGGTCGGCCAGCCAGCGGGCTAGCCCGAGCCGGTTCTTCGGCGCGCCGTCGGGGAGCGGCGGCAGCACCTCCGGGACCCCGCGCTCGACCTTCTCGCCGGGCCGGTCGTACAGCCCGCGAATCAGGATGCGGGTCTCATTTGGCCCGGGGAGTTCTTCCATCACCATGACGGTCGGGACGCTCTCGACGAACCGCTCGCGAGCCTTCCTCGTTGCGTTCCGCGCGCGCCAGGCCGCCTGGATTGGGGCCGGCGCGCCGGTTTCCAGGAACGCGATCTCCAGCTTGGCCGATTCCCCGGCGCTTCGGTTTTCCACCGGCGCGGCCGCAATCTCTCCGGCGCTCCTCGCCGCCGAGACCGCCTGCGCTTCCTTCGGCGTCAGCGCCCGGCCATAGATCCTCACTTCGTCCACCAGCCCCTGATAGCGGACCTCCTGGCCGCCTCCGCCGCCGATGCGCAGCGGCTCCTTGGTCCGAAAATCCTGGTTGATGGAATCCAGCAGGACATTCAAGGGCTGAGCCTCGCCGTCGAGGTAAATGCGAACGCCGGCCGCCAGCCGCGAGCCGTCGTATGTCATCAGCACATGATGCCAGCCATTCAGCTCGACCGGCGAGCGCGTCTCCACGCGGATCGAGTCGTCGAGGCGGCGTTTGACGAGATTCACCTGGATCTTGCCGTCTTCCAGGACCAGCGACCAGCCCTCGGCGTCCGTTTTGTCCTCCGCGCGAGTCACAATCGGCCCGATCGCCGCCTCGGGTTGGATCCAGACTGCGACGCTGAACTTGTCCTGAAATCCGAACTCTCCCCGGTCGCCCAGCTCCAGGACCTCCTTCCCGTCGAGCCTCGCCGCCTTACCGATGACGCCGGCCGCGCCGCCATCGTCGAGCGGGACGTGCGCGACCAGCGCGTCTTTGAGCGACCAGTCGGCCTCGCGTGGCAGGGTCCGCTCCCACTGCCTCTGCGCCCTCAAGATCGCCGGCTTCATGCCCGCGAACCGGCTCTCGGCCGCCGCCTCGGCCTCCTCCAGGCGCCGCAACGTGGTCTGCTGCTCCAGGGTCGGGGCCTTGATGTACGGAGGCGTGTTGCCGTATTTCAGGTAGCGCCCCAGCTCGCCGATGTGGTTGAAGTAAGCCATCAACTGGTAGAAGTCGCGCTGCGTGAACGGATCGTACTTGTGGTTATGGCAGCGCGCGCAGCCCATCGTCAGCCCGAGGAAGACGGTGGACGTGGTCTCCACGCGATCCGCGGCGTACTCGACTAAGTACTCCTCGGGCACGATGCCCCCCTCCGAGTTACCCCGATGGTTCCGGTTGAAGCCGGTAGCGATCTGTTGATCCAGGGTGGCGTCCGGCAGCAGGTCGCCGGCAATCTGTTCGACGATGAAGCGGTCGAACGGCATGTTCTGGTTGAACGCGTCGATCACCCAGTCGCGCCAGCGCCACATGTCGCGCTCGGCGTCGGTCTGGTAGCCGTTAGTGTCCGCGTAGCGGGCTGCGTCGAGCCAGCGGGCGGCCATGCGTTCGCCGTAACGCGGAGAGGCGAGCAGCCGGTCGAGCAACTTCTCGTAGGCTCCGGGCGAGGCGTCGCGCAGAAACGCGTCGACTTCCTCCGGCGTGGGCGGCAGGCCGGTGAGGTCGAGCGACGCGCGGCGGATGAGCGCGATGCGGTCCGCCTCGGGAGACGGCTGAAGGCCCTCCCGCTCCAGCCGGGCCAGCACGAAGTTGTCGATCGGGTTCCGCGGCCACGACACGTTCTTCACTTTGGGAAGCGCGCTGACCTTTGGCGGCAGGAACGACCAGTGCCGCTGCCAGACGGCGCCCTCGTTGATCCACCGTGTCAGTATTTCGATTTCGCGATCGGTGAGCGTCAGCCCCGAATACGCCGGCGGCATGCGGACCGCCTTGCTGGCCGCCGTGATGCGGCGCACCATCCCACTCTTCACGGTGTCGCCCGGCACGATCGCGAACCGGCCGCCGAGGTTGGCCTTGGCTCCGGCTTCGCTATCGAGCCTCAGCTTGATGTTCCGCGACGCGGCATCCGGGCCGTGGCAGACGTAACACTTGTCCGAGAGAATCGGGCGGACGTCGCGGTTGAACTCGACGGTCTGCGCGAGTGCGGGAAGCACGCACGAAACGGGCAGGACAAAGTGCACCCAGCGCCGGCTTGCCCAGTTCACTGTGCACTATGTTAGCAGTCCGTGGAGAATGACGTGACAGATTCGTTCGGTAGCCCCCGGGCCGGGCCGTTCGAAGGATCGGGCGGTTTCTGACAACCATAGGCCCTGCTCTACACGCTATTAACGAGAGATATGAATCCAGAAGACCAGGACGGCTGTACGTACCAAAATGTGTCCAGCCTGCTATTGCCCAAGGCCTTTTCAGATGCGAGAGTGGAGCCAGAGGGTGGCCGGCCCACAGCGGATTCAGGAGGAGGACTGATGGGTGAAAACGGCAATGAACTGGCCGAAACCACGGCCGCGAGATTGCAGACCGGGTATCTACTGCTTCGAACCATCCAGATCTTGCGCGCGGAAAACAACATGCCTGGATACGGTTGGGCTGTGGAGCGCGCGATTGTCAATCGGGAACTCAGCGAGCTGGAGGAAGACCTGCGCCTGAACCCGCCATTCCCCGGCCGCCGGCAAGCGGCCGTCCGTCGAACGGCGGCGTCAGTGTCTGGCCGCCCATGGAGACGATGATGTCAACCGGCTTGTCCCATGCACTCGCGATACCCAAGCGGACGCGGGAACGGCGAGCGTGCAAACGCTACGCCGTCCAGCTCGAGGTCCGCTACAAGCAGGCTGGCATCGACGGGCTTGGCGTCGGCGCGACAGTCAACCTGAGCGGGAGCGGCCTTCTGTTCACGGCCGAGACTCCGATTGCAGTTGGGCACAATGTCGAGGTGGCGATTCTCTGGCCGGCTAGGCTCGACGACACCTGTGGGTTGCAGTTGGTGGCCAAGGGCGCCGTGGTTCGATGCGAGGGGAGGCTCGTCGCCCTCCAGATCCAGAAGTACGAATTCAGGACACGCAGGCTCCCAACGTGCTCGGCATCTGATTCGGCGGCTCACAACGGCGGCGTCGGCCCGCTCGCGCCAGAATCGCGACCCCGCCCCAACGAGCCGGCGGTCAGGCGGCCGCTGCGGAACACGCAGCGGATGCCGGAGGGCCGCAGTTCGGGTCGTTCGTAGGTCGCCGGGCTGTTCACCTCCAGAGGGTCGAAGACAGCGATGTCGGCAAAAAAGCCCGCCATCAGCCGGCCTCGTTCACGGAGGCCGAAGCGCCGGGCGGGAGCGCCGGTCACCTTGTGGATCGCCTCCGGCAGCGACAGCCACCGGCGGTCGCGGCAGAACTCGCCGAGCAGCTTGGGGAAGGTCCCGTGCAGCCGCGGGTGCGGCCGGCCTTTCACGTAAAAGCCGTCGCTGATGATGATCGAGAGCGGATGGGTCAGCGTCAGCTTCAGGTTGTCCTCGCTCTGGTTGAAGCAGATCATGTTCACCGCGCAGCGCTCCTGCTCGAGCAGGTCCAGCGCGGCGTCGATCGGCGGCCGGCTTCGCTGCTCTCCCAGTTCCTCAAGATTGCGCCCCACCGCATCCGTGTTTCTGTCCGACCCGACAGCCGAGATATAAATGTCCGACCATCGCCACTCGATGGCAGCCACAGTTTCGGCGGCAATGCGGGAGCGGGCGACAGGGTCGGCAAGGCGGGCGAGCAGCGCCTCCGTTCCGCCCTCCAGCGCGGACTGCGGAAGCATCTGCGTCAGGACGGTGCTGCCGGCGACGTACGGGTAGCAGTCGAAGGCCACATCGATGCCTTCCGCGCGAGCTTTCTCGATTCGTTCGAGCGCCGGCGCCTGCAAGTGCCAGTTCCTCGGCGCCACCGCTTGCATGTGCGAAATTTGGAGCCGGCAGCCGGAGCGCCGGGCAAGCTCGATCTGTTCGTCCACGGCGTCCACAAGCCCGGAGAAGTAGCTGCGAATGTGGCTGGTGTAGATCTTGTCGTGCCTGGCCGTCACCCGGCAGAGGCGCACCAGTTCGTCGAACGGGGCACTCTCGCCCGGGGCGTACATCAAGCCGGTGGAAAAGCCAGCAGCGCCTTCCTCCAATGCGTCGGCGAGCCGGCCCTCCAGTTCCTGGACTTCACGCTCAGTGAGGGGCCCCAGCTTGTTCCCGGCGACGGCGATGCGCAGACTGCCGTGGCCCACCAACGACGCGACGTTCACGCGCGCCGAATCCCGCCCGGCCAGCGCGAGGTACTCGCGGGCGGTGTCCCATCCCCACTGTTCATCGCCGCGGAAGATCCCGTTGGCAAAGGCGCGAAGCTGTGCGACATTCGGGCCGCACGGATAGGCGGAAAATCCGCAGTTGCCGACGACCTCCGTGGTCACGCCCTGAAGTGATTTCTCGTCGCGGCCTTCGAGCACCTGGAGGTCGGAGTGGCTGTGCGCATCGATGAAGCCGGGGCAGACGATCAGGCCGGTACAGTCGACGGCCAAGGCGCCGGGAGGCGGGTCGAAGTAGCCGACGGCGTGGATGCGGTCGTCGCGGATCAGCAAGTCGCCGGCGGAAGGATCGGAGCCCTGGCCGTCGATCAACGTTCCATTGGCCAGAAGGATGTCCCGCATTGATGGACGAGTGTACCAGCCCACGTCCGGTCGCCGCAGACATCGGCGCACAATTCGACCGCCGAGCGGGTTGGGCCGAGCTTCTCGGCTTCCCGCGCGTAGGAGCCGAAGCGGACCTTCGGGCCGATCGGAATGTCGCCGCTGTCCTGTAGCACATGAGGCGGGTGGCCTGTCCCGCACGATGGCGCCCGTCTGTTGGACAGTGCGGGAGCCGGCTAACGCGAGCGATCGAGCAGCGACAGCAGCTCGGTGATTCGCGGCGCGACGTCCCGCCTGCCGCCGTAACGGAGTTCGTGGTAGGCGCCGGTGAGCTCGGCGACTAACGTAGCGGTTTCCGGAATCGGGATTTGCCGCGCGAACTCGCCGGGCGTGATCCAGGTTGGTTTCTGATAGCCGCGGCGCTCCAGGATCTCGAGCATTCGCCGGTAGAGGAGAGTAGCGTCTCCGGCCTGCGCTTGCCCCCGCCGCGCCCGGCTCACGCGGACACGGGTGCGGATCGCGCGCCACGCCAGCGGTCCCAGCAACCAGCCGGCGGCCAGGCTCACGGCGGCGGTCAGGATAGTGTTGCCGTAAAGCGCGATCCACCGGGTCACTGCCGCCCGGGCGCCCTGGAGCAACATCCCGGCGCGATCCAGCCAGCGAACACCGAACCCCCGGCTGGAGCTTTCCATCGTCATCGCCAACTGGAGCTGGCGCTCGCGGTCGTAATCGACCACCCACTCGTGCCAGAACATTTCGGCCGCGTCGATGTAGTGATTCACCCGGGCCCAGAGCGACGCCCGTCGCGGCGCCGGGGCGGGCGGTGTCGGGTCGAAAGTCGTCCAGCCCGATTCCAGGTACGCCTCGACCCAACTGTGCGCGTCCGAGGCCCGCACTACGTACCATCCGCTGATCGGATTCAGCTCGCCTCCATGAAAGCCGGTCACCACCCGGGACGGGATGCCGAGCGATCGCAGCATGACCGCCATCGCCGAGGCGTAATACTCGCAGTGGCCCTTTTTCCGCTCGAAGAGAAAGTGCGCCAGCGGGTCGGGCATCTCCTCCTCCGGGAGTTCGGTGGTGTATGCGTAGCTCGTCCGGAGATGTCGCTCGACGGCGCGAGCCTTGGATTCGCTCGCTTCCAGACCTTGCGTGATCTCCCGCGCCAGCCTCGCGATCCTCGGATCCAGAGGCGGGAGCTGCAAGAGGTTGGAATCGGCTGCCGGAGCGAAGCGAAGGAGGTCTCCCAGGTAGCTGTAGGCGATGTAGCGCAAGCCTTCCCCGGGCGGATAGCCGAGGCGATAGGCGTTGGAGGGGTCGCGAAACACCGCTGAGGCATTGATCACCAGGAACTCGGGCACTCCGGCGAAGAAGAGGGTATCAGAGGCGATTCCCTTGAGGTCCACCTCGTAGAAGATCCGCTGTCCGGGCCGGCGGCGTTGGTCGTCGCTTGCCAGCATGAGCTGGCGGCCTTCCACTCGCAGCAGCCGGCTTGGGCCCGGCGGTTCAAACCAGCGCCTCCCGTCAAACTGCCCCAGCGCCGCGCCGCGCCACCGCGTCGGAAAGCCGCTCGGCTTCCCATGCAAGCGAATGTGCATTACCGGCGTGGTCTGATGGAGGACGCGGCCGATTTCGCCCAGCCGCACCTCCCTGGAAAAACCGGGCAGATGAATCCGGGGAGCGACGAATCGCTGGAACGCGGCGTGCGCCGTCCGCGGCAGCAGGAAGAAAAGCCCGGCGGTGATTCCCAGGATTCCGGCCGTGATCGTCAGGCTCATCCACGACAGGCGGAACGCGAATCGATGGTGGCCGCCGCGCGCGACCCGCACCTGCCTGCCCGCCGCGCGGCGGATCTCCGAGGCGGTGAACGTCGCCACGCCAAACACCAGGAAGAGAACCAGGAAAGCGAAGAAGTTGAGGCTCACCGAGAGAATCGCCGCCGCCACCAGCAGCAGCAGCGCGATGACCTTCACCTGGACAAAGTCGCGGGCTGTCGCCGCCGTGAAGACCTTCACGACCGCCAGAAAGCAGGCCAGGTGGATCGTGGCCTTGAGGAAATCGCGCGACACGAAGGCCCAGTCGAGGGGGAAGAAGCCGAGGTACAGCAAGGTGGCGGCGCCGATGATCCTCCCAGGAATCTCGAACCGGACGAGCCGGAAAAGCTGGAGCAGCCGCAGGAGCAGGCCGGCGAACGTAAGGATCGCGGCGGGCGCATCGAGGTTTCCGGAACCCGCCAGCGCCAGACAGCCGCTGGTGATGAGGCCCAGCAGCGAAAGCTGGAGGAACCGGTCCGCAAGCCCGGCGCCCACAGTACCGACCATGCCTCCATTCTACGGTGTGCTGGTTGTGAGGTTGATCGGGTGTGCGCGACATGAGAAGTCGCCGGACACGTGCGGCGCGGCCTTCAGGCGGCCGTGTCGAGAATGGTCTTGACACAGCATCCGGACACGGCCATGGTGACCTCATGCAAGTCGCACGCCCGTTGATCGGTGCTCGGTGTGTGCGCGGTGCTGCGCCATCCGCGCCTCAGCGGTGGACTTCTCCACCGTTGTACATTGTTCTGCGGAGACTCATATCGTGAAATTGCGGTTTCTTTGTTCGCTCATTGCCCTGTGCGCCGCCCCGGCTTTCCCCCAGGTCAAGGCCTACGAGGAAGACCTCGTCATGCCCACCTGGGAGATTGGCCCGCCGCAGGTGCATTCCATCTTCCGGGACGCCGGCGGCGACATCTACCCATACACGCTGAATGAGACCCTGACGGACAGGAAGGTCGACAAGAAATACAAGGCCGTCTGGCTCGAGAACGAATACGTCAAGGTTCTGGTGCTCCCGGAAATCGGCGGCCGGCTGCACGGCGCGCTCGACAAGACGAACAATTACGCCTGGCTCTATTGGCAGAAGACCGTCAAGCCCGGCCTCATCAGCATGACCGGCGCCTGGATCTCCGGCGGAATCGAATGGAATTTTCCGCACGGGCACCGGCCTTCAGGTTTCATGCCGGTCGAGCACCGCATCGTCAACCACGCGGACGGAAGCGCCACCGTGTGGGTCGGCGAGACCGAGCCGATCTTCCGCATGCGCTGGCTCGTCGGCATGACCGTGTTTCCCGGCAAGAGTTACGTTCGCTGCAACTACGTATTCATCAACCCGACCCCGCACCGGCACTCGTTCCAGTTCTGGGCGACGGCGGCGACGCACGCCAACGAGCACGCGCAGGCGCAGTATCCGGGCGACATGGTGACCGGCCACGGCAAGCATGAGTTCTGGAACTGGCCGATCCACGAGGGCGTCGACCTCACCTGGTGGAAGACCGTTCCGAACGCGAGCAGTTTCTTCGCGTTCAACAACCCGTCGGACTGGTTCGGCGCTTACGATCACGGGGCGCAGGCCGGCACCGTTCATGTCGCCAACCACTGGACCGTGCCGGGCAAGAAGCTGTGGACCTGGGGTTCGGGGCCGTCCGGCCGGATTTGGGAGCCGATCCTGACGGAAGGCGGCGGCCCGTACTTCGAGCCGCAGGCGGGCGTCTTCAGCGACAACCAGCCCGACTACCACTGGATCGCCCCGTACGAAGTCAAGCGCGCTTACGACTACTGGTATCCCGTGCGCGACACCCGCGGCTTCCACAACGCCAGCCGCGACTTTGCCGTCAACACCGACCTTCGCGACCGAAAGGCGTTCGCGGCGGTGTATTCGACCGGCGTGGCCAAGGGCCACAAGGTGGTGCTGAAGAACGCGAAGACCGGCGCGGTGCTGCGCGAGGCCGTGGTGGACATCGCGCCCGACAAGCCGTACACCGTCGAGGTTCCGGTGGCCCACGAAACCACCGTCTACGATTTGCACCTGTCCGTTCTTGACGCACGCAGCGAGCCGGTCATCGAGGTCCGGCAGCAGCCGCCGAAGAAGGTCGATCTGCCGCCGGGCCAGAATGACCCTGGCGATCCGAAGAAGATGAACGCCGACGAGTTGTACCACGCCGGCGAGTGGCTCGACCGCTTCCGCCGCACGGAGGAAGCGCTCCGGTATTACCGCGAAGCGCTGCGCCGCGACCCGAAGGATTCGCGGGTGAATGTCGAGCTGGGCTTCCTGGCGCTGAAGCAGGGCCGGTGGGACGCAGCCTTGCAGCACTTCGACGTCGCCCTGGAGCGCGACGGTGACAACTCGAGGATTTACTACGGCAAAGGAATCGCGCTGGAGGGCCTGAGGAAATTCGACGCGGCCTACGACCAGTTCTACCGCGCGACCTACGGATTCGATCACTACGTGCCGGCCTACATCAGCCTGGCCCGGCTGGACATCCGCGCCCGAAGGCTTCAGCCCGCCCTGCGGAAGCTCGAACTGGCGGGGCGGCAGAACGCCGGCTTCGCCGACATCCCCGCGTGGAAGGCGGCGGTGTGGCGTCACCTGGGCGATCCCGCCAAGGCGCTCGACGCCGCCGGCCAGGCCATCGAGCTGGACGCCATGCACTTCGTCGGTGGCTACGAGAAGACCCTCGCCCTGAAAGCTCTCGGTAAGGATACGTCGGAGTGGGAAGGCACGTGGCGAAGTTACATGCGCGGCGCTCTCCAGAATTACATGGAGACGGCCATCGCCTACGCCGGCGCCGGACTCTACGAAGACGCCGGCACGCTCCTGGCGATGGGCGCCCAGGACAAGACGGACTCCGAACTGAATCCGATGGTCAATTACTTCTGCGGTTACTTTCGGGAAGTTCAAGGCGACGCGTCCGGCGCGGCCGCATTCTACGAGCGGGCCCGAAAGGGATCGGTGAAGGGCGTCAACCCGCACCGCATGGAGGCGCGCGCCGTGCTCGAGTCGGCGATCCGGCAATCGCCTTCGGACGCGAATGCGCACCACCTGCTCGGCAACCTGCTCTACGCCAACGGCCAGCGCGAGGAAGGCTTCGAGCACTGGCGGAAAGCCGTGCAGCGCGACGACAGGCTGAGCTTCGCCTGGCGCAACATCGCCTACGGCCAGCGCTATCTCAAGAAGGATCTCAGCGCCTCCTACGAGGCTTATAAGAAAGCCTTCGCGATTGACCCAGCCGACGCGCGCGTGTTGCTGGAGCTGGACCAGGTGGCGGAAGCCTTGAAGGTCTCTTCGGCGGAACGGTTGGCGCTGTTCGAGAAGCATCCCGGCACGGTGCAATCCAGGGAAGACCTGGTTTCCGGGCTGGTGGATCTGCGCCTGGAGCGGGGCACGGTCGCCGATCTCAAGCAGGTCTACGATGTCCTGAAGAACCAGCACTTCCACAGTTGGGAGGGCCGCTACGGCATCCACCACGCCTGGGTCGAGGTGAACAAGAAGCTCGGCGACCTGGCGTTCGACAAGAAGGACTTTCAAACCGCGCTGTCCCACTACCAGCAGGCGACCGAATACCCGCTCAACCTCGAAGTTGCCGCAAGAACACCCGACTTCCGCGCGCACGTTTACTGGGACCTGGCCAGGGTCTACTCGGCGCTGGGCCAGAAGGAGAAAGCGCAGGGCTACCTGCGGAAGATCGTCGCGGAAGACTACGGCAAGCCCCATCTCGGCCTGTACTACCAGGCGCTGGCGCAGAGATCGCTCGGTAATGAAGCGGAGTACAAGGCGTTGCTGGCCAGGCTGGAGGCCGCCGCCCGCGACCGGACCTCCACCAACGTCGGACGCTATCTGCTGTCGCTGGTCCAGGCGGAGAAAGGCGAGCGGCAAGGCGCGCCCCCAGCGGACCTGCGGGCCTCCCGGATGGCCCTCACCGAAGCCCAGATCGACACCGCCCGCGCCCACCAATAGGAGAAAAACGGTGACAGGCTACGTAATCCCCAATTTCGCGGTCGCCACAGGATTCCTCGCGGCTGCGATGGCCTTCGGCCAGGACATCTACCATCCGCAGCCGCCCGCCCCGGACCAGTTCGCCATCATGGCCTGGGGCTCCTCGCCCTCGGATCTCGGCCAGCTTCGCCTCATGAAGGAGGCGGGGCTGAACATCAGCGGCTTCTGCCGTACGGAAGATGTCGACTCCGTCGGGCAGGCCGGCCTCACGTGCTTCGTCTCCGACAAGCGCGTCAACGGCTACCAATGGGAGAAGCTCCCGCCCGATGCCGAGATCAAGAAGAACGCCGAGGAGTTCGCGCGCGATGTCGGCGGTAAGCCGGCGGCCATCGGCTTCTACCTGATCGACGAGCCGCACGCCTCGCTGATGCCGCCGATGGGCAAGGTGGCGGCAATCGTTCGGGAGGCGCTGCCGGGCAAGTGGCCGTACGTCAACCTGTTCCCCTACCGCGTGAGTCCAGAGAGAATGGGCACGCCGACTTACGACGCCTATGTGCGCATGCTGGTGGACGTCATCCGGCAGCCGTTCCTGAGTTACGACAATTACTCGCTGGTTGGCGGCGAGATGCTCGACTCCTTCTTCAACAACCTGGAGATCGTCCGGCGGCTTGGTCTTGAGACGAAGACGCCGTTCTGGAACTGCATCCTCGCCAACGCCCACTTCAATTACATGGAGCCGTCGGACGCGACGTTCCATCTCCAGGTCTACTCGACGCTCGCCTACGGCGGCCGGGGCATCCAGTACTTCACGTATTTCACGCCGCAGATCGGCAACTACCGGCTGGGAGCGATCGACTGGTTCGGTGAGAAGACCCCGACGTGGGACATGCTTCGCCGGATCAACCGCCAGATCCACGCGCTGGCGCCGGTGCTGGCGAAACTGCGCAGCTCGGGCGTCTATCATTCTCCAAGCCCGCCGGACTACGGCAAGCCTCTTTCGGAGAGCAGGCTTGTCGAAAGCGTGGAGATGACGCAGCGGCTCGTACGGACGCCGGCCGCCGGGCGTTTCCTGATCGGCGAACTTGAGGACGACCGCGGCCGGCCGTACTTCCTGATCGTCAACAAAGACCTGAACAACTCGTTTCGCTTCGTGGTGAACCTGAAGCCGCAAGGCAGGAAGCTGATCCGGATTTCCTCCTACCACGGCCAGGAGGAGCCCTTCGGCCGCGAGATGGACTGGCTGGCGCCGGGAGCAGGGGTCCTGTTTCGGGTGGAATAATCCGCCGTAGACACGGTCCGGCCCATTCTGGTTTCATCAGCGGAAGATCAAAGCGGGAATCCTCTGCGTCCTCGGCGGCTCCGCGGCTAATCGCCCGCCAACGGCCGGACCAGCCGCAGCGCCGGCCGGATGTTGTACTCCGCAATCCACCGCCGGTGAGCCGCCGTGTCCGGGAAGCGCTCGCCCGCCGCGTACGGGTAACCCGACATCCCATGAAAGGGCAGCGGCTCCACGGTCTGCGAGTAGGCCGTGTTGAGGTCGCCGTCCTTGGCCCAGCCATCCACGTGCAGCAGGAAATCGCGCCGCCAGCCTAGCGGCAGCGGCGGCAGGCCCCGCGCGTCAAACTCGAGCCGCAGTTCGTCGCCTGAACCCATGATCACCAGCCGGTCGTCGATCGCGCCGAGCAGTTCCGCAACGTCGCCGTAGCGCGTGTACAACCCCGGCGTCGGGTTCCACATCGACGCTGGCTGAACGCTCGCGTAGTCGAACGCCTCGGGCTGCCTGCGCTCACGGTGGATAATCGGGCGCGAGAAACCGCGAAACCGCAGCCCGGCGGCCAGCGAAGCGACATCGCTCATCCGGACCTCCGGCGCACCGGTCTCTTCGCTCAGGAAAATCTCATCCCAGTACACGCAGAGGTTGGTGACGATTCGCACTTCCCGCGAGGCTGACAGGAACTTACCCGTCAGGTCCACCGCGATCGTCTTCGGCTTGCCCGCCGGGATGCCCATGTCCTCGATCACCGTGCGCCACGCGCCGGCTGCGTCCTTCACCTGAAGATACGGCGGGACAAGGCCGCCCTTGCCTTCCTGCGATGCGCCGAGGAACGTGCTGCCGTCGGCCCAGTCCACCCAGCCGCTGAGCACGAGCACGGCGCGGTTGTCTCGCGCCGCCCGCGGCCCGAAATCAAGCTCGATCGAGTGCCGCTCGGCCACTCCCGAGTAAGTGCGCCGGAAGGCGTCGGGATACGCGCGGTCGCGGCGCAGCACGCGCCCCAGCACCTCTCGGCCCGCCCCATCCCGCGCCGCAACCGGATAGATACGCCGGCTTACGCCGAACAGCCGGAAGTCCGGGAAGGGACGCGACTTGAACTTATCGTTGGTGAAGACCTCGATGTTACGGGGATGATCGACGGCGATCAGTCGGATCTGATCCAGGTAGCTCACCTCGCGCAGCTCCTCGGTGACACGGATCTCATAACGTCCGTTGACCGGCGCAAGCGCGTCGCCCGGAATCTGGACATACTCGTCGTGGTCCACCGGGAAATAGCGCCCGTCGCCGGCGCTCGCCCCGAGCGGCGCCGCCCCAAGCACGTCCGTAATGAACTGGAACTCGCGGCCGTTCCAGGTGAAGATCATCGGGCATGATCCCGACAGACGCTGAGCTTCCTCATAGGCGGCCTGCTTGCCGGCGATCTGCTTCGTCTCGTTCTGGATCAGCCCGTTGGGCCAGGTGATCCGCACCGTGTCCACTTCCTTCACCGGACCGAGGCCGAACAGCACGGGCAGTCCCTCATAAATCTTCTTCTGGTACCGCGTGCCGGCCTTCACCTCGACTTCGGACCCGAGCGCGAGCTTGAGGTTCTTGATGCCGGTGAGCTTGACGCGAATCCACTGGTTGGCCGACGCGGTTGCATTCAGCAGCCGATGCACGCTGCCATCGCTCGCGACCGCCGCCAGGTCCGTCCGGCCGTCCCGGTCGAAGTCGGCCGCCGCCCACGCGGAGGCCGCGGGGAACCCGGCGGGCGAGACCGCCGCCGCCAGCCGCGCCTGGCCCTGATTCCGGTAGACCGCATTGCCGGCCACGAGATCGGCTACGCCGCGGTTCTCGAGGTCCGCCCAGGCGATGCCCGATGCACCGGGTGCTCCGGTCTTCAAGGCCTGCATTCTGCCCTGCCGGTTCATCAGCAGGATGACGCCGGAGGGCGACGACGCGGCTACGTCGATCCAACTATCGTTGTCCACGTCGACCGCCGCCAGCGACTTCGATCCCGCGGGCAGCCCCTCCAGCGGCACGGCCTCGTACTTACCCGCGAACCGGTCCCGGTAGAGGACACCCGGACGGTCCTGGTAGGAAACCACGATCTCCATGTCCTTGCCGTCGGCGATCAGGCGGAACACCGCCGCGTCAAGCGCGCGCCCGGCGACGAACGGAAAATCGGCCGTGCGGTCGGCGAACCCCGCGTCCCCCTGGTTGCGCAGAAGAACCTGCCTGTCGCCGAGCAGGAACAGATCCAGGTCGCCGTCGTGATCGTAGTCGAGCCACGCCGCCTTGTGGAACCGTCCGGCGGGCAGGCCGGGGACCGGAGTGAACTTGCCGCCTCGGTTCGCGAGCAGCACCGGGCCCGATTCGGGCAGGACGCATATCTCCTGAAGCCCGTCGTTGTTGTAATCGGCGGTCGAGGCCGAGATCACCCCGCGCAATTCTTGGAGGCCCGTTACCGCCGCCGGCGTCAACCCGCTGCGGTACAGAGCCATCCCTTTCGCTGACCACACCAGAAGGTCGGGGACTCCGTCCGTGCCCGCGTCAAACACCGCCAGCCCGGCGGTCTTCGGATCCGCGGCGCCGGCAAGCTTCGCCGCCTGGAATTTCAGCGCCGCGCCTTTGCCTTCGCTGGCCGACCATTCCGGATCGACGACGTCGTACAGCTCCGCGTAGAAGCTCCAGTCGACGTCCTCGCCCACGGCCGCGCCCTCCTGCCGCTTCTTGATCTGCTGGAAAACCTGGAGTTCCCGGGCGGCGTCTTCGCTCCGGCCGAGACGGCGGTAGGCGTTGTAAAGCTGGAACCGCGCCGCCCCGAGGTTGGGATCGAGCCGCCTGGCGGTTTCGAACTGCCGCACCGCCTCCTGCTCCTTGCCGAGGAGCCGGTACAGCACGCCGAGGTTGTAATGAGAGATCGGCTCGTCCGGGACGAGCTTCACCATCTGCTCGAACTGCTGGGCCGACCGTGCGTATTCGCCATCCTTCTTGAAGGCGATGCCGAGGTTGAACCACGTGTGCGGGATCTTCGGGTCCTGCTTCTGGACTTTCTCAATCTCCGCCACGCCCTCCTTGGTCTTGCCCGCGCGCAGCAGCGCGAGGCCGTAGTTCAGCCGGTCGCGCGCCGAGTTCGGGTCAACGTCGAGCGCCTTGCGCAGCACGTCCACCGCCTCCACCTGCGTGGCCGGATTCTCGTAAAGTGCTTTGCCGAGGTTCCGATGCCGCGCCAGTTGCTCCTCTCTAAGCCGGTCCGCGCCGGTGGCGTTCAGAAGAAGGAACGCCGCGGCCGGCAGGGCCGCGACCCCAAACCAGTGCTTGCGGTGCATGCCGTTGATTGTAGCCTGGATTCTCCCGTCAGGCCTGCGACAATGGTCACATGAAGCCCACCCGCCGCTGGTTCCTCGCGCTGACGGGCGCCTGCATCGCTTCCGCGGCCGAAGACAAGGACGTCTTCGTCCTCGAAGTCGAAGGCATGGTCTGAGAGGAGTGCCGCCACTCGGTCGAGGAGGCGCTCCAGAAGGTCGAGGGCGTCCTGTCCGTGGACGCCGACCTCCTCCGCGGCGAAGTCACGGTCGAGGCCCGCGCCGGCAAAGTGAAGCCAGAGCAGCTCGTCGAGGCTGTCAACAACGCCCGCGACAGCGAGCACTCCTTCATAGCCAGACTGAAGGAGGCGAAACACAAGGGAGCGTGCTGAGGGGCCCCCGGCGGCTTCGCTCAGAAGCGAAAGTGCAGGCCGGCCTGGATCAGCCGCGGCACGCCGGGCAGAAGGCCGCGGGTGCGATCGACGAGCGTCAGCCGGTCGAACACGTTCTTGGAGGTGACGAAGAACGTCGAGTGGAGCGCCTCGATCGGATAGTTGAGGGTGGCGTTCCAGATCGCGTTGCCCGCGAGCAAGCCACGCTGGCCGTCCGGCGTGCCCGCGACTGTGTTGAGGTCGTCACCGAACTGGCGTCCGACATACACGCATTCCATGATCATGTTCAGGCCGGTGGCATGAGAATAGACCGCGCTGCCGGTGAAGGAATGCTCTGGTGCGTACGGCAGGCGGTTTCCGGTGATCAGGACATTCGCGTAACCGGGCACGCTGCTGTAGCGGGCGCCGACAAATTCAGCCTCCTTCACCCAGGTGTAGGCGCCGCGGAGGGAAACGCTGTGCCGCGAGGCGGCAATGCTGCGCCAGTCCCACCGGCCCGAGAACTCGAGCCCCTGGTGCAGAGTTCGGCCTGCATTGGTGAGAGTCGCGCCGATGCCGCCGGCGATGCTCGCCGGGACAATCTGGTTCTCGAAATCCATTCGGAAGAACGTGCCTTCCAGGTACAGGTTGCGCGTGGCGCGGCTTCTGAGGCCAACCTCGTACTGCCAGCTCAGCTCTGGATCGAGCTCGATGCTTTGGCCGGTGCTGTTGCTGATGATGTCCTCGACGCGAGGCGGCGCGAAACCGCGGTGCACGCCGGCGAACACGGTAAGCCGCTGCGACGGGCCGTAAGACAGGCCGAGTCCGGGGATCCACTGAATCACGCGAGTTCGTCCCCCGACGCCCGCTCCGCCGTTGCCCAGCCGGTTGGTTCGCTCGTAGTGCACATCTTCCAGCCGGATGCCGGGCGTCAAGGTGAATCGGTTCCAGATAAAGCGGTTCTGGAAGAAGCCGGACCGGGCGTTGGCGATACGCCGGTTGTTCTCCGCAATCCGGCCGTCACGCGCGGTCGGAAAGTCGCCGTTCTTCTGGAGGCGCTCCTGCGTTTCGAAGTGCGCGCGGAAGCCGAAGTCGGTTTCATTTTGAACACTGCCGAGACTGTGAAACACGCGGGCCTTCGGCTCGACGCCCCAGGTGTAGTAACGGCGGAGGCGCCCTTCGTTGCCGCAGGTCGTATCCAGGTTGGCCATGCCGCCGCAGTTGGGGTCCGCAGCGTCGTTGGGCCGCTGGGCGGAGTTGCTGGACTGCCGCCACCAATCGCGGAAGAACATGGAACCATACGCGTTCGTGGATACCGTCAGGTTGTCGCGGGCCGCCCAGGTGTGAGTGGCTGACGCGCCGTAGCGGTCGATGTAGAAGAAGTCGTTCCGGAACGGGTTGCCGCGCGGGTTGAGTAGCCATTCGTCCTGGCGGAGGCCGGAATAGGTCAGATTGGAGTCTTCGGTGTAATTGTTGAACTTCAGGCTCAGAGTCTGCCGGGTGCCCAGGGTGGTGATGGACTTGGCGGTGAAATCGTTGATGCCGTGGCGGACGTTGTCGCGGGTTCCTTCCCCTTGCTTCCGGGTGTAGTCGGCCAGCAGCCCCGTGCCTTTCCAGGTGCCGCCGTACCGAAGGTGCCCATTGAGGTAATCGCGGTTGCCACCGACGAGGGTCAGGCTGCCGGCGCGGCGGCCGGGAGGCGCCGGAGTGACGTAATTCACAACTCCGCCGACAGTCATCGGACCGTACAGAATCTGCCCTCCGCCCTTCACGATCTCCACACTGTCGAAGCGATCGATCGGCGGATGGTAGTACGAGGCGTTATCGCCATACGGCGCGTAGGAGAGCGGAACGCCATCCTCGAGCAGCAGCGTCCGCCGCGAGCGCGTCGCATCGAGCCCCCGCAGGCCGATGTTCGGCCGCAGCCCGAAGCCGTCCTCGCCGCGGGCGTAGATGCCGCAAATCTTGCGAAGCGCCTCTTCCGTCGTCAGAACGCGGCTCTCTAACAGTGTGGCGTTCGGAATCAGAGCCACCGCGCCCGGAATCCGGCTCAGGCTCTCCGCCGTCCCCACCAGTTGCGTGGCCGTCACCTGAACCTCCTGGGCCAGGCTCGCGGGCTGCAACCGAATTTCAAAAACTGAGCCATCGGCGGGCAATTTCACCAGCCGTTGAAAGCGGGCGAATCCGGTGGCTTCAGCGCGGATCGAGTAGCTCCCGCGGGCAAGGCCCTCAAACAGGAAAGACCCGGTGACGTCCGTCGGGGCTTTTGCCTCGACCCCCGAAGCGAGGTAGGTCAAGGAGACTTCGGCCCCAGGAATCGCCCCACCGGTGGGGTCGAGGACCGACCCGTGCAGCCGCTCACCGGCGGCCAGTGTCCGGGACGGCGCCGAACAGAGCACGGCCGCCATGACAGGCAGGCACAACCCAAACCGGAGGATAAAAAAATGATTGCCGCTGATGCGCATCAACGGCAGTGTACAGCATCCGAATGTCGCGGTCAAGAAATAATCGCAACCGGTTTGCAACTGGCGTCGAACGGCGGCAAAGGCGCGTCGGGCGGCGATCGGCTCGCGATCGAAGGGCGGAGCGCGGCGGTTTCGGTTGGGCGCTTCACGGAATCACATCCTGTCCGGCAGGAGAGCGAAGGTGGTGCATGTCGTGGCGCGCCGCCGGGGCGGCGAACCCAACGTTTGGTCAGGCCCGGTGACCCGCCCGCCATGGAGCTTTTCCTGTTGCAACTCACTGGAGGTTGTTCTCGAGGCTCTCCACGAATTAGAATCGAATCTCCAGGCTGGCCGGCCCGCAACCGCACCGCCGGCGGCGGACGCGCGAGGAACCGCCGAATCTGCTATCAAGGTAAGATCCTCGACGTTCTCTCGATCTCCGACATGTGTGTGGACCTGGTTCTGGCGGGCAACGTGCGCCCGCGGTTCGGGCAGGTGGAGCAGCTCATCGGCGGCTACACGCTGGAACTCGGGGGATCGGCGAACATTTTCGCGGCGCAGTTTGCCAGGCTGGGGGGGCGCGCCGGGGTGATCGGCTGGGTTGGGCGGGATGCGTTCGGGGAGTTCGCGCTGGAGAGGCTGCGGGAGACGGGGGTGGATGCCACTCGCGTGGGAGTGCATCCGGCCGCGCGGACGGGGCTTGGCGTCGCGCTGGCGGAGCCGGATGACCGCGCGATCCTTACCTATCCCGGCACGATTGACGCGGTTGGGCCCGAGCAGTTGACGGCCGATCTGACGGCGATGACGCAGCACTGGCACGTGGCGAGCCTTTTCCTGTTGAACCGCCTGCGGGGGCGCTGGCGTGCGTGGCTGGAAGAGTGCCGGCGCGCGGGTGTCACTACGTCGCTCGATCCGAATTGGGACCCGGAGGACCGCTGGGAGGGTGTTCGGGAGTTGCTGCCGCTGGTGGACGTATTCCTGCCAAATGAGCACGAGGCGGCGCGGATCGCCGGCGCGGCGGACGTTTTGGCGGCGGGCAGGGAACTCGCCGCGGACGGACCGCTGGTTGTCATCAAGTGCGGGGCCGATGGAGCAGTCGCGTTTCGCGGGGCGGAGTGCCGGGTGGTGCGGCCGGCGGAGGTCTGCGAGACGCCGGAGCGCGTCGCCGACAGCATCGGGGCCGGCGATACCTTTGATGCGGGCTTCCTGCGGGCGTGGCAGCTTGGCTGGGACCTGGAATCGTGCCTGCGTCTGGGGACGCGATGCGCGGTGTCGAGCCTGTCGGCGGCGGGCGGAATCGCCGGACAAGTCGAGATGAAATTGGGGATTACGTAGCCTGTTACCGTTTTATGACAAAGTTTCTAAGTGATATTTACAATCAGCCTGGCGAGTTACTGAAGATTCTCGGGCGCATCGACGTGGAGCAGGCGGCGGCGAGGTTGGCGCGCGCGCCTCACGTCCATATTGCCGGCATCGGGAGTAGCTGGCACGCGGGGATGGCCATCGCGACGATTTTTCAGGAGGCCGGCCGCCCGGTGAGCCTGTTCGATGCCTCCGAGATGCTGCATTTCGCCGAGCTACCGCCGGGGTCGGCGGCGCTGGTGCTTTCCCGCAGCGGGCGCAGCACGGAGATCGTGCAGCTTGTGGACAAGCTGCGGCGGCGCGGGTGCGAGACTGTTGCCGTCACCAACACGCCGGACAGCCCGCTGGCGAAGGGGGCCGATGTCGCGCTGCTGCTCGGGGCGGCGTTCGACCACATGGTCTCGGTGACGATGTACTCGGGGATCGCGCTTGCGGGCGTGCTGGTGGCGGCCGCGGCGGTTGGCCTGCCGGTAATCCAGTTTCGGGAGCGGCTGGCGGAATCGATCGAGGCGGCGAGGAGCGCGTTGCCGCGCTGGTCGCGGCAGGTCGAGGAGAGCGACTGGTTCAATGGGGACGCGCCGGCGTACTTCCTGGCGCGGGGCGCGAGCCTGGCGAGCTGCCACGAAACGGAGCTGATCTGGGAGGAGGCGGCGAAGTCGCCGGCCTCGGCGATGGCGACCGGCGGGTTCCGGCACGGCTCGCAGGAGATGCTGCGGGAGGGGATGCGGATCGGCTTGTGGATTGACGGCGAACGGCTGCGCACGGAAGACCTGGCGCTGGCCGCGGACTTGCGGAAGCTCGGTGCGAGGGTGATGCTGATCGGGCAGGATCTGCCGCCGGACGCGGCGGACCTCACGTTGACGCTGCCGCCGGTTCCGGCGCGCTGGCAGTTCGTGATCGACATCATGCCGGCGCAG
>CAZACK010000076.1:0-25742 GCA_964483455.1 uncultured Solibacteraceae bacterium | reverse complement strand
TTCAGGGTGGCCGGCCTTGCCGGCCATGAGTGGTTTATCGGCGTTCATCGGCGGCGCGTAATTCCTCGTCGCTCTGGCGGGCCTGTCCCCCCGTGTCCGCCCGCCGCCAGCGCTCCCAACATCACGAACACCCACGCGGCCAGCCCAAGCCGCTGCATCGGGTAATCCACCAGCGCGTGCAGAAACACCGACAGCACGCCGATCCCCCACACCGACCGCACCGCCGGGCCGATGCTCCACCCGGCAACAACCAGCAGCAGCAAGACGAAGGGCGCGCCGCCCTCGGCGAACCACTCGGCCCAGTCGTTGTGGGCGTGGTTGACGATCAGGCCGATATCGAACAGGGCGTAGGCGGGGTATGCCGTCTGGAACGTACCCAGGCCGAAACCGAACCACGGCCGCTCGCGGCCCATGGCCAGCGCCGAGGCGAGCATCTCGCGCCGGAGCACGAACGGGTCGGGTGCCCGGAAGCGTTCGAGCAGCGTCTGCCAGCCCGCGGCCGCGGCGAACACCACCGCGCAGCCCGCCAGCAGAAGCGTGGCCGTTCTTAGCCGCCGGGCCGGGACGCGGCCGCGGACGGCGGAAATCACCAGCGCCGCGGCGATTTCCAGCGTCGCCAGCGCCGACGCGGCCCGCGACGTCGAGGCGATCACCGAGGCGTACATCGCACCCGCCATCGCCGTGTAGAGCACCGTCCGGCGGCGGCTGTCGAGCGCCTCGTACAGCGCGACCGGCAGAAGCAGCTCCATGAACGCCCCGTAGTTGTTGTGGTAGACGAACGGGCCGAGCACGAGGTCCTTGTACGGCGTCTGGAACAGCCAGAACACCTTGCCCGCCGATGTGTAGAGCTGCACCACGGAAACCACGCTGATCAGGAAACCGAACCAGGCGAGCGCGCGCAAGAATCGCCGGCGCGTTTCCTCGTGACCGAGGCATTGCAGGCTGACGGCGGCGAGGACGAAGGCGGCGGTCCAGTACAGCGCCGCGTTCCAGGTCTCGAAGCGATAGACCGTGGTGCGCAGCGCGAGCTGGAGAAGGGGCCACAGGACGGCGGCCCCGAGCGGGATCAGGATCCAGTGGCCGGCGAGGCCGCCGCGGCCGAGCGCGGGCCGCAGCGCCCAGGCGGCGCCGAGCACGAATACGCCGGTTTCGAAGAGGCTGCGGGCCCAGCGCTCCTGGACCCACAAGGTGAGGATCGCAAGAACGAGGAGGCCAAGCAGGGCGGCGGGCGTTCGCGTCGGGAAGCCTGCCGTCAATACGCCCCGTCGCGCGCGAGGACCGCTCGCACCGTTCGCGCCAGGATGTGCAGGTCCAGCCACAGCGACCAGTTACGAATGTAGTACGTGTCGAGCGCTTCCTGGACGTTCAGGTCGCCGTTGCTGCGGGCCGATACCTGCCACAGGCCGGTGAGGCCCGGCAGCACGCGGCCGCGGAGTGCGCGGAACTCCCGGTCGAACATCTCCAGGTGGTAGTCGGGGAACGGGCGCGGGCCGACCAGGCTCATCTCGCCCTTCAGCACGTTCCACAACTGCGGCACCTCGTCGAAGCTCGTCCGCCGCAGCAGGCGCCCGATGCCGGGCAGAATGCGCGGGTCGCGTTTCAGCTTGAAGTAGCGCTGCCACTCGTCGCGGGCCTCCGGGTCTTGTTCGAGGTAGTGGAGCAGCAGCATGTCCGCGTGGAGGTGCATGGTGCGCAGTTTGCGGACGCGGATCTTGCGGCCGCCCTCCCCCTCGCGTTCCTGGTAGAAGAAAGCCGGCCCCGGGCTCACCCGCTTGATCCAGAGGACGACGGCCAGGAGAAACGGAAGAACCAGCAATCCGGCCGCCCCGGCCACCGCCAGGTCGATCGACCGCTTCAGCCAGCGATTCAAGGGGATGAGCAGGTTCTGGCGGATCTCCAGCCCGAGCACCCCGCCCAGGTCCCGGGTGGATACCCACAGGCTCGCCATGCCGAACAGGTCCGGCACCACGATCACGTGCGGGAACAACGTGCTCATGCGCTCCAGCACGCGCAGCAGCTCCGGCCGGTCGACGTGCGGCATCGCCACCAGCGCGTGGCGGATGCGGTCGGCCCGCGCCAGTTCCGGCGCCAGCGAGACCGGCCCGGCCACGGGAATCGCGCCTTCCGGCGCCGAGCGGCTGTCGTCATCGTCGAGCAGCGCGGCCGGCTTCCACCCAAGCTCCGGCTGCGACACCAGCCGGTTGACCACCATTCGCCCGGCGCTGCCCGC
The DNA here is from genome assembly GCA_964483455.1 of uncultured Solibacteraceae bacterium. Classification (GTDB taxonomy): domain Bacteria; phylum Acidobacteriota; class Terriglobia; order Bryobacterales; family Bryobacteraceae; genus CAYZJD01. Next base: position 23,512 of record CAZACK010000076.1, on the reverse strand, counting down.
TCCCAGAACCACCACCGGCACGCCCCACCACGGCTTGGCGGCGAACAGCATCCGCAGCAACGCCCGGCCCAGCGGCACGAAAAACAGCGAACAGAACCACGACAACAGGAACACGCCGCGGGATTGGTTTCGGATCTCCTTCGACAGGAAGATGGACGCCGACGCCACCAGATAGACGAGCGTCGTGGCCAGCGTTGTGTTGCGCAGTTCCTCGACCGGCCCCAGGCCCACGCCCGGATACAATCCGAAAGTCGCATAGACCACAAAGAAGGCCGCCAGCAGCGGCAACAGGTTGAGGTAGAACTCCAGCCCAATGGAGGGATTCACCAGGCTCCAGGCGGCGACGCCGAGCCAGCCGGCGACGAGCAGCGCGGCGCCGTCCGAGGCGAGCAAAGCCAGCCCGGTGGCCATCGGCCGGCCCGCCTTGATCCAGGTCAGCGCCTGCGCCCGGCTTCGGGCGAGATAGGTGGCAACAAGGGTTCCCATGGGTGGTGGCGCAGGTCCGCGACCTGCGCGAGGCCGCTGATTCTGCTACAAGCTGTATCGGCGGAATCCGAGCAACTGAAGAGAGAAGCAGGCCAGGAATCGGGGATTCTGCTTGAGGTATCGCCGCCACAGGCGGCGCGGCTCGGTGGCCAGGCGAAACAGCCACTCGAGGCCGGACGACTGCATCCATCGCGGGGCCTGCGGCTTGGCGCCGGCCAGGAAGTCGAAGGCGGCGCCGACGCCGAGCATGACCGCGCCGATGCGCCCGCGATGCGCCGCCATCCACCGGTCCTGCTTCGGGCTGCTGATGCCGACGAACACGATGCGCGCCCCCGACGCGTTGATCTCGCGCGTCACCCGCTCGTCCTCCGCCGGTGTCAGCGGCCGGAACGGCGGCGGCCAGGCGTAAGCGACGTCGAGCGCCGGAAAGCGCCTGCGCACGGCGGCCAGCAGCTTCCCCAGAACCTCGGGAGTGCCGCCGTAGAACCCGACGGGAATCCTTTCGCACTCGGCCGCGGCCAGCACCGCCGGCGTCAGGTCGGGGCCGTACACGCGCCCCGCCGATGGCGCCCCCTGAAGCCGCAATCCCCACACCAGCGGCATTCCGTCCGGCGTCACCAGGTCGGCGGAGTTCATCACCCGCCGGTACTCGGCCGAGTCCACCGCCTCCATGACGTTGTTCACCGTGGCCAGGCACACATACCGCGACTCGCCGCTCCGCGCCCATTCCAGGACACGGCGGGTGGCGTCGTCGTAGCTGGTGGCGTCGACGCGCATGCCGAGAATCGAACGGGTGGGGAGCTCAGCCTCGAGGCAGTTGCGCGAATACGCACGCACCGAACAAACCCTCCTTCTGACTCGGCTTGACAGCCACCCACAGATCCGGCGCTGCTTGCGCCACCCAACGCTCGAAGGCCGGATGATCGCCGATGTCGTCGGCGACTACCACCGAGGGCCGGTTGAGATGAGGCTCAACCGTCATCAATTCCAACCACATGTTGGCGTAGGTGTGTAGGCTGTCGTGCAGAAACAGATCCACGCGGTCCAGTTCACCGAGCAGCCCCGGCAATACCCGCTTGCTCGCTCCGCGGTGAAACCGCCAGTGCGGCGCCAGAGATTTCGGGATTAAGCTGCCGATCAGTTCCTCCGCTCTCTCTCCGATCGGAGGCAGATCGACGCTGTGCAACACTCCCCGGCCGTTGACGGCCAGGGCCTTGAGAATGAAGCTGGAAGTAACGCCGTATCCCACCCCGGTTTCAACGACAGCCTCGGGTCTCAATGCCCGGCACACCACGTAACAGAAGCGCGCTAACCCAAGGTCGCCGTTGTATCCCAGCGGGAAGGCGGCGCGCCGCCGCAGACTCTGGATGCCTTCCTCCACCTCGACTTCAATCTCCAGCAGGGACTGCTCTCCAAGACGATGTACCGTGAGAATGGCGAGGCTGGAGTCGATTCGTGCAAGGGCTTGGCTCAAGTCCAGGCCGTGACGGGGCCTTTCGTGGTGCAGCAGCCGGTCCGCGGCAACCTGAGCTTTCGCCTGCAAGCGGTCATACAGCTCCAGCGGCCGGGTCGCGGCGAGTGAAACAGCGCGTACGACTTTGGCGGCGGTCATCGTGCTGATCTCCGTGTGATCAGTAGAAGGGTTCCCGAAACCGGTACAGCAGCCGGTGCAGCGGAGCCGCCAGCGCGCTCTCATAGCCTAGCCACGCGAGCGCCCGCGAGTGGAACGTGGCCAGGCCGGGCAAGTCGGTCCACCCCCTCTTGAGCTGGAATCTCACCTTTCGGAACGGCTGCCACTCCCGGTTTGTCTCGATGCTCCCCGAGCCGTTCCATCGCTCCGCGCGGCGGCAAAACCTCAGGTACGGAACGCTGCGCCAGGGAATCCCGAGCAAGTCGGCCAAGGCGAGATCGGCGGCGAGGACGCTGTCGCTCATCAGCAGCCAGTTCAACTCCACCGCGTCCCCGCGCATCGGGCCGTTGAGATTCAACCCGTACTTGCCGTCCATCACCACCAGCGTCCTCGGAAGCGCCTTGTTGACGGCGTGGATGACGTGCTTGAAATAAGGGTGCAGCTTCAGCCGCAACGACGGGTCTTGAATGACGCCCCACTGGTTCTTGATCGCCCCACTGATCACCGTGTTGCAGTGGACCTTCGGCACCGGCATCGTGATGAACCAGTCGGTCTCATCCAGGACCAGCCGCGGCAACGGCACCCGCAAGCGGCGCCAGCCGGCTCGGACTTCAACTTCCCGGGCGGGCGCTCCGGAGAGGTTTACCACCCGCGCTCCGCAGCGCTGCGCGAAGTCCGTGATCCCCGTCACTCGGAACACCTCGTCCATTGAGAAGCGGTTGTAGCCACCGGAGTCCGATTCGCAGATGGTGACGCGGCAGCCGAGATCAATGAGCTGAACGACCAGCGCCTCAATCGCCTCCGGGTTCGTCATCACCCCGCGGCGGTATCGGGGAAAGGTGAGGTTCGGCTTCACTGCCACCCTGTGGCCCGGCCGGAGGGTGCAGTTCGCTCCGAGAAAGGCCAGCCCCTCCCGAATGGCACGGGTGTAACCTTCCGACAGGTCTTCAAGGAATACTCGTGGCATGAGCGTGGCGCAGTTCACTGTAAAGCTCTAGCATCCGGTGGTAGAAAGGCTCGAACTCAAAACGTTCGAGGAAGCGTTCCCTGGCGGCGGCGCCCATACTTGCCGTCTTCTCCGGATGTTCGAGGAGGGTGGCCATGGCTTCCGCGAGTTGCTCCGCGTCACCGGGATCGACAAGCAACCCTGTAATCCCATGTTCGATCTGCTCGGCCGTTCCGCCATGGCGAGTGCCGATCACGGGCTTTCCCATGGCCATCGATTCGATCACGGCACCGCCGAACGGCTCTGGCAGGACGGTGGGCAGCACGGTGAAGTCCAGAGCGGCGTAGGCCGCCTTGATGTCCTCCACCTCGCCGGTGCACGTGACACACCCGGACACGTTTAAATCGCGGATCATCCGGTTCAGAGCTTCGAGGTGGTCCTCGTTGCCCGGAAACGGGCTTCCGATCAGCAGGAAGCGGGCGTCCGGAAAACGCTCCCTCAGCCGTGCCGCCGCGCGTACAAACACGTCCTGGCCTTTTCGCCGCAGCTTGATGCGCCCAACTAAGCCCACCGCCGGTCCGCCGTTGAGCCCGAAGCGCCGCCGGAAAGCTTCCACCCGTTCGGGGGGAACACCCTCGAATTCGGCTCTTGGGAACCCGTTGTGAATCATGGCCACCTTGTGGCGGACTTCTTCGCGAAATTGCCCGCCGACCGCCGAGGACACGGCGACAATGCGGTCCGCCAGGACGGCCATCAGTCGCTGGTGCCATCTCCAGAAAGTGGGAAACTCGGAGAAGCACTCCCGGATGTGCCAGACGTGCGGCACCCGGCAGACCGCCGCCGCGAGGGCCGGCGAGAGAATCAGGGCCGTGTTGGCGTGCACCACGTCTACCCGATGACGCCGGATCAGGTCCGCAATCCGCATGGTCGATGTCGCCAGCCGCGCCGGGAACGTCAGGAAACATGGCGCGCTCAGTCGCTTCCGGTCGATTGCGGCCAGCCGCTTGTCGATCTCGACGATTACCCCGGCTTCTTCCAGGCGGAGTTGCAGCGGTCCCGCCTCCGGCAGCACCGCCACCACGCGGTGGCCGTCTCGCCGCAACCGCGCGCTCAGCCTCAACAGCGACCGGCTGGCCCCGTATAGGTCCGCAGTGTTGTGAACGAAGAGGATGTTCATGACCGCGACGGGTTGGCGGCGACCCTGCTGATGACATATTGAAACTTGCCGTTGGCGCTCTCTGGGATGTGCTCGACGCGCTGCGGCCGTACGACGCAGTCTTCGCCGAGCACCACCGCGAGGTCGCGTTGCAGACGATCCACCACCGGTTTGTACCCTGTGTCCGGCACGCTGGCGGCAACCTCCAGGTACAGATCGCAATCCGTCAATGAATTCTGAATGAACTGGAAACGGCGCACGATCCCCGGGTTGTGAACGACCCCGATGAGGTGGCGGATGAACACCGGCAAGACCTGGGCCCCGGAGGGCGTCCGAACCACCTCCGCGCTTCTTCCCACAACGCGGTCCAGCATGGGGAAAGGACTCCCACAAGCGCACGCGCCCTCCCGGCAGGCGCCCAGGTCGCCGATTTCGTACCGGATGATCGGAAACGAGAAATTACCCAGGAGAGTAACCAGGATCCGTCCCACGCTGCCGGCCGGCACGGGCTCCCCCGTTTCGTCCACGATTTCCAGCACAACATGATTGGTGTACACGTGCATCCCGCCGTGATCGCACTCGCAGGCCATGTCCGTGCACTCGCGGCTGCCGTACTTGTTGTGCACCCGGCACCTGAACGTTTGCTCCAGAAGCGTCCTTGTCTCCTCCGTCACCGTGCCCGCGCAGGCCGCCAGGCCCTTCAGGGGACGCACCTCGATTCCCGTTTCCCGGCTGAAGCGGGCCAACTGCGCCGCTGCCTCGACATAGGCCATCAGGTACCGGGCCGGCGAACGGCGCATCACCTCCAGGTAGCTCCGCATTCTCGCCTCGTCCATCCGGAAAGCGTTCAGCAGAGTCTCATTCGCCAGACGCCGACTGATCCGCTGGGCGAGCGAATCCCGCATGTGGTTGATCTCGCTCATCGAGCCCCAAAGCCGCAGGTACGGCGTGCCGAAGGGAAAGCCGCAGAGCGACTGCGAATACAACCGCGCCGCCCTGCCGAAATCGCGCAGCCTCGTGTCGTGGATCACCGTCGTCGGCACGCCCGTGGTCCCGCCCGTCTTGACCTCGATCCACGAATACGTTCGCGACGCACGCTGCCCGTGCTGCCGGCGCAGTTCCCCGGTCATCAGATCGAAGTAACTCCGCCGGATCTCCTCCTTGGTGAGTATCGGGAAGCGCCGTAGGTCCGTTACACCCTGGGAACCGACGCGGTCGCGGTAGTAAGGAACATTGCCGGCGGCGTGACGAAGCAGCTCTTTCAGCCGCCGATCCGTCAAGCTGGTTAACTGTGCCGGGCTCCATCCGGTGATAGACAGAAACTCACGGTAACAGGATTCGACAGCCGACCCGATCAGCCCCTGCAACTTCAAGTAGAGCGCCTGCCTTATGCGACGCATTCGACCTCCTACGCCTCCCTCTCGATATGACCTGCCCATCCGGGCGCGGGTCGGAATTGGTGCAGGGTCGGCAGCGAGGAGATGCCCCGCAGCGGCCGTCCGTCCATTCGTACCTCGATTTCCTCGGGATCAAACCTTCCCCACGGAGATCCAGAAAACAGCGGCATGTTTTTCAACACAGGGATCTTTCTGTAATCGAACCCCATCAGGGAAGCCATCACCATGTCCAACAGGAATGGATCGTTGGAACACGCGACTAGGTCGGTCGGAACCGCCAGGGGCTGGAGGGGACCGTCTCCTTCGCCCGCCATCATGCCGTCCAGAATCGCCAGGTACGCGCGCTGGGCGGTGTCCCTGAGCGCTGCGCCATCCGGCGATGTGTACAGTAGGATCTTGTTCAGGTCGTATACCATGCGCCAAATCGTGTCGTTGCCGAACCAGGAGCCGCCCGCCATGTAGAACCGTTTGGACAGGTTCTCCGCGGTGCCCTTCACCTCGATCCCGCGCAGCGTCCGGGCCACCTGCCAGCCCAAGGATCCAAGGCGAAACAGGAACTTCGATCTCTTCTGCAACATCTCGCGGACGCGGCACTGCATCACCACCGCGCGAGAAGTGTCGCGAGAAAACTCGTCCCCTCCGCGGGACGGATCGCCACGGCGGTAGTGTGCAAGGTAAGCCTTCTCTCCGTTGATTCCCACGACGTTCTTCAGTGCGCCCGTGATGCCCGCCTTTTGATGCGTCTTCATCTTCGGCAGGTTGATAAACAAGTCGCATTCCAGGGCGCTGCCGGCAATCAGGTAGCGATGGAACCCGGAGCGGTGACTGCTCATGGTCTGCCTGGAGCTGTAGTTGGTGACGCGGAAGAGGCGGTCGGAGTCGCCGAATGCATCGAGCAGGCTTTCCCCGTCCAGTGCGATTTCCCGGTAGCCCGCCGGGTCGCCGGCGTTCGCCGGCTCCAGCGGGCGCAAGAAGCCACCGTCGTCCTGAAAGCGTTCGCGGCGCAAGTCGGCAATCTGCACCCTGGCCCCGGACCCATCCCGGTACTTCCCCATCAGGCGATCGATCCCCGCTTGCCGGCACAGGAGGTCCCAGTTGCAGTCCTGTAGCGGCGCGTCGCCCACCAGAATCCGCTGCGCCCGCGGATAAGCGCTCAAACACGCCTCTATGACCGCGTCCACCAGGCGGGAACTTGTCACCATCGCGGCTATCGGAAAGTCAGGCTCCCTTTCATGCCGTACCCAATTGGGCTTGATCAGGATCCTCCGGAAGTCGCCGTCCGGCAAGTAACTCCGCACCAGCTTGACGAGATCTTGCCGGCTGGCTTCGAGTGCGATGTCACAGAACGGCTGCGCGTCCACCGCCGTGGAACCTCTCATTCGATGCCGCCATGGGCCCTGATTTGTCGTCCACCGAACGCCGCGCGGCTCGCCGCCCAGGCCTGCGACTCGGCCCATGAGAACTCCGCCGGCGGCGCGACTTCCCCCGTCGGAACCCGCTGCCCGGCCAGCCTGCGGCGCCCCAGTCCGCACGACAGAACCAAGGCGAATCCCACCCCTCCAGGCCCCCCTGGTCCCGCCAGCACGTTCTCCACCGTCAAACTGATCACGAGTGTGGGACACACCGCCAAGAGAGCCAGCGCGTATCGAGACCGGTCCCGAGCCACCCTCTTCACCACCTGGGCCAGTAGGAAGATCAAGAAAGCGGCCAGAAGCGTGAACCCAATCAAGCCCCATTCATACAAAGCCCTGAGAAACTCGTTGTGAAGGGCCCTGTTCGCGTCGATGCTGTGGGCGCGGTATCGCCGGTCATACTCAAGGAGAAAGCCCGCTCCGCTGCTTGTGCCCGCTCCGAACACAAGCCGCCCGACTCCCCCGCTCACGATGGAATCGGTGGCGCCCTGGTAGATGCCCAATCGCCATACCAGCGTGCCTACATTCTGAAGAACGCTTCCCCCGTATGGGTTCGGTCTGAGCATTTCGCTGAACCGGTTGTCGGGAGAGTATTCCAGTACTGCCATGAACAGCAGAATGACCGCGGCGGCGCCGGCAACGCCCTTGACGAGCGCAAACGCCTTCTGCTGAGCGTTCTTTCCTGTGATCGTCCGTACGAACCACAGGATCGTGAGCAGACTCGCCAGGCCCATCAACGCGTACCGGCTCCCTGTCAGGAAGGTCGCGAAGACAATCACCGCCGAACTGAGGCGGAAGCCGATCCCGGACTTGAAGGATAGCGACACGATGGCCAACACACAGATCAGGTACGCTGCGTAACTCTGGGGCGAGGCGAAGGTGCTCAGCCGTCCCTTCTCCACCAGGAATGGACTTTGAAGGTAATACGTCTGCCAGGCTGCCATCGCCAGGCTGCACCAGGCAATCGCCAGAATGATCCTGACGCTGAGCCAGCCCTTTAGCCAGGCATGAGAGAACACCAGGAACAGAAGAGAATAGCTCCAGAGGTAGGCCACCATCTTGAGCGCGGAAATCTGAAACGGACTCCACAACGTCGCCACCGCCGAGTAAATCATCAGGCCGGCCCAAGCCGCCGCCGCCCAGGACAGCCTGGCGTTCCGCAGCGGCCCGAGCCGCATGCGCAACAGGAGCACCAGGGGCAAACCGGCGACCTTGATCGCATTCTCCACCCCGATCTCCGAGGCCGAAGCGAAGGAGGCCCCGGACAGATCCAAGTGGGCCAGCAGCAGCAACGAGATCAGCGCCCAGCGCATCGGCAGCACCACGACGCCGGCCGACAACACCCAGAAACTCACTCTCAACCAGGTTTCGACCTGCGGATCCATTTCCCTTACCCCCGTGGAACGCTGACTTCCTGAGCGGCGCTGGCAAACACCTTCGCGGTTGTCCCGTTATCGTCCCTTGGCCGCCGCAAACGACGCACTCTCGCCGCCATCGCCAGCGCGCCCAGGAGCCGCACCAGGTTCACCGTCACCAGCCCCTCGCAGGCGCCGGCTAGGCCGCGGCACAGAACCAGCGGCAAGCCGATTCCCAGTCCAGTCGCCAGGCCGGCGAACTGCGCGGCCGAGGCCGCTTTGGGCTGCCGCAGTCCGTGAAGGAAAGCAACCAGAAGGTGGGCCAGCGCTGCGAAAAAATAGCCGAGCACAAGCACGCGCAGCGGCCCGCCCAGCCCGACGTAAGGCGATCCCTTTCCATACACGATCGCCAGCGTCTCGGCGGGAAAGCTCAGTAGCACGGCGAAGTACGGCGCCAGCAGAATGCATCCAGCCAGCCCTAACTTCCAGGTCCACCTCCACGCTGAACCCATCCCTCCCCCGTGGTTCGCCCGAGCAGCCGCCGGCACAATCAGGTTGCTGAGGCTGAAAAGGACCGGATGCGTGGCACCCATCAGGTTGCCCAGCGCGCGCAGGCAGGCCGCCTCCCGCGCGGTATGCAGGAGCGCCAGCAGCAACAGCAAGGCTTGCAGGGAAAACATGTTGACCACGTTGGCAACCAACGCCCATGACCCGATTCGCCAGCCGGATCTTCCGTACTCCTTTACTTCGGGGCCCGGCGCCCACCGGATGCGGGCCTGCGCTGACTGCAAGGCCGCCGCTGCCGTGAATACCGCCGCCATGCACGCAAACGCCGTCGATGCGGAAAACCCTTGCCTGGAGGAAACAACCCACAGCAGCCCCGCTTGGCCCAGGTAAGCGATGGCGTCTCCGGGCAGCGCCTGCCGGTGGCGCAGGTCCGCCATCAGCGCGCGCCGTGCCGTCTCCTGAATCTGCCAAGCCACCATGGCCGCCGCCGCCCATGCCGGCAGCGGCCAGCCCGCGAACGGCCGCGCCACCACGAAAAGCGCCGCCGCGAACGGAAGCGTCAGAAGGCACGTCCACAACACCGCCGCCCCGGCATACAGCCGGAGCGTCGCCGCCGGCGCCACCGCCCCGTCTACCGTGAGCCGGTAAGTGACCAGCGAGGCATGCACGCTGTTCAGAAGCAACAGCGCCGCCAGCATCGCGCCGTAGGCGCCATATTCCTCCACAGAGAGGCGCCTCGCCAGGATCACGCTCGAAACGAACATGCCCAGGCTGACCAGGGCCTGGTCGGCAAGAGCCGAGTAACTCTGGCTCCAGGTGGCGCCGGTCGGACGGTTGCTGCTCTGTGGGCCGGATATCATCGCTCTAACAGGCGCGACGGGTGGCTGACCATCTCTTCACTGAACGAAGGGGACTGGTGTTCCTGCCAAAACCTGATGTTCGGAGCAGCCTGACGGAAACCCTATCTCGGACCTGCGGACAAGTTACCTGAGCACAAACCTCTGTAGCCGTAATAAGTCCATCCGGTGCCTGCCTGATACCACCATAAGTCGTTCAGGCTGTTTCTCCCCACAATGAAGACGCGCCCTTTGTGCGCCGCAATGCCGGCGCTTTCCATGTATCCGCCAGTGAAGGACCAGTCCTGCCAGGAAATCACTGGCCCTTCCTGGAAAGAACGCACATAGAGGCCGCTCGTCGTATTGGCGAGGACGTGGACGGTTCCGGCCGACGCCGCTAGGCTCGGGTCCGTCCTTAGCGAACCGCCCGCGCTCGACCAGCTTCCCCAGGAATCGCCTGCCAGCCGCGCCGCCCAAACGGCGCCGTCGGTTCCCTTGATGGCCACGTATGCGGCGCCATCCGAGCCCATGGTGACCAGGGCCTTGCCAGCCGGCGACCCGCCTCCGTTCACCCAGCCTTGAAAACCAGTCCCCGGAATATATCGCCCGCTCAGTACTCCCCCGCTGCTGCCGCGTCCAACCACGTAAACAGTCCCGTCGGAGACGGCGGCGATCGATGGGTCGGAGAGAAACGAGTTCCCAAGGGGAACCCAGCCAAGAAACCCTCGTGTCTTGTCGTACTTCTGAAGCCAGTACGCGTTGCTTGAGTCTCGCACGGCGACGTACGCGCCGCCGTCGGACGTGGCTGCCACCGCCGGATTGCCCGTCCAAGGGCTTCCTCCGAAACTCCATCCCTTCCAAGTCTGACTGTCGTTCAGAAAGGCGTTCATCCACACCTGCCCAGCGCTATTCGATGCCGCTACGAACGCATCCCCGGACGCGTTCACCGAGGCTGCGGCGTCGCCAACCAGGTATCCCCCGGCGTTGCGCATCGCGGTGTTGGCATACGTTGTGACAACAATCGCCCCGCTCGAAGCGCGGAACGCCGCCAGTGGCGTCATCTCTCCGATTTTTGTCACGAAGCCGCTCAGGCTGCCTGCATTGACGCTCTGAACGGCGCTCTTGACCGGAAAGTCCGACGAAAGTGTTTGCCCGAAAATCCAGGCGTTGCCAGCCGCGTCCAACGCGACTCCGTTGGCCACTTCGTTGTCGCCGCCGCCAAAGTAAGTGCCGGACTCCAGTGTATTCCCCAGCGGACTGAGTCTGGCGAGAAACGCATCGTAGCGGCCTGCGTTGGCAGGCTGGATGGCGTCAAGCGATGGGAAGTTTGTGGAGGCTGTATAGCCGGCGACGGCCGCGCTGCCGGCGCTGTCTATGGCCAGACCAAGGCCGTAATCCAAGCTTGCTCCGCCAAGATAGGTGCTGAAAACCAATCCGCTTCCGGATGGATTCAGCTTGGCGACAAACGCATCGAGGCCCCCGCCCGCATGCGCCGCCTGGAACGCGTTCACCGTGGGAAAATTCGTCGAACTGGTTGACCCCGCCACATACACGTGGCCGCCGGCGTCAATCCGGATTCCGGCCCCCGCCTCGATGGCGCCCGTCGTGCCCCCGCTGCCCCCCAGAAACGTGCTGAAGCCCAGCGTCTGGCCGCCCGCCATCAGCTTGGTCACAAAAGCGTCCTGCCCGCCGCCGATCGACGGCTGGAGCGCGTTCAGCGTCGGGAAATTGGCCGAGCCGGTCGAGCCGGTCACGTAGGCATTGCCGGATGAGTCCACCGCCAGCGCCGCCGCCCGGTCGTCCCCCGAACCGCCCAGGTACGTGCTCCATACCAGGCCGCTCCCGGTCGAGTTCAGCTTCGAAATAAACGCGTCCTGGCGGCCCTGGTTCGACATCCGGAAGCCGTTGGCCACCGGGAAATTCGTCGACGTCGTCTCCCCGGCCACGTACGCCGGCCCGCTGCCGTCGAGCGCGATCGCGTTCCCGCTGTCATAGCCGCTCCCGCCCAAGTAGGTGCTGTAAACGAGGCCGCTGCCCGACGGGCTCAGCTTGGACACAAACGCATCCCGGCCGCCGCCCGGCACGCGCTGCCGCGCCCCGCTGGTGGTCGGGAAATTCGGCGAATAGGTCCAGCCGGTTACGTAGGCGTTGCCGCCCGCATCTACCGCGATCCCAAAGGCCCGGTCATCCCAGCTTCCTCCGAGGTAAGTGCAATAAAGCAGCGCGTTGCCCGAGACGTTCAGCTTGGCGACAAACGCGTCGACCCCTCCGCCGCTCTGGCCCTGCAACGGCACGGCCGTCGGGAAATCCGTCGAGTCGGTCTGCCCGGCCACGTACGCGTTGCCCGCCCCATCCACGGCGATCGCCTTGACGCTGTCCAGGCCGCCGCCCCCCAGATACGTGCTGAAGGAAAGAATCGGATCGATCACCAGCGGAAGCGACCGGTCATAGGCCCCCACCCGGAAACCCACCTCGTTGGCGCCCAGAATCGTGAACGCACCGCTGAGGGAAACATGCCGGCCGCTGGCATCCTGGTACACCTCCGGACGTTCTTCCCGCAACTCGCCAAAGTCAGTTTCCACCACCAGCGCGCCGTCATCGATCCGCAGACGGCGAATTCCGCTATAAGCCAGGCGGATCCGGGTCGCGTCCGCACCGGGCCCGACCCGGTATTCGGACTTCAGCCTCCCGCCTTCCTCCTTGTAGGAAAGGTCTATGCCCGGATAAAGATCTCGGTAAAGGACGCCCTCGTAGGTGGGAATGTTCGTTTTCCACTCCTCGGGCCGGCCGAGCAAGAAGTTGACGTTGCCGCTCCGCCTTCCCACGGCCTCCGGACCGGCCGCCGCATTCGCCCCCGCGAAGGTCACGCCCAACGTGGCTTGTCCGTCTCGCACCACAAGGCCATCTTGCTTAAAGCCGATCAGAAGCGGGCTCCTCTTTACCACGTACCGAAACTCCGACGAGGTCTGCCCGACATTGGGAACAAACAGCAGCGGAAGCTGGCCGAGCCTCTGGGCCTTCCCCGGCGCTTGCGCCGGCCACACGGCCATCAAAAGTAACGTCCCCAATCCGGAGAGCGCCGCAACCCCCGCCAGCGCCCGCCTGGCTCCGCCGGCTGTTTCCCGTGACACGCGACTCCGCATGTATCTGTCTCCCAGGGAAAAATTCGGAGGAATTTCCGACCCACTGTAGGGGCCGGGCATGCTTGGCCCCTACGCCCCGGCCCGCCCGCCCGGCTTGTAATACTTCCCGTAATAGCCGTAGTAATAGTAGCTGTCGCTCATTTCCTTGTGAACTTCGTTCAGCACCACGCCCACCACCGTGGCCCGCAGCCGGTTGAGCATGGCGATCACCGAGGCCACCGCCTTCCGGCTGGTCTCGCCCGCCCGCGTCACCACGATCACCCCGTCCACCGCCGTGGCCATTTGCAGCGGCTCGGCGAAGCCCAGCAGCGGCGGAGCGTCCAGGATCACCAGGTCGTACTGGAAGGCGGTTTCCTCGAGCACCTGCTGGAGTCCCTTCCCCACCAGATCCGCCGCCCGCCGCGAGGGCGGTCCCGCCGGCAGTATGTCCAGATCGGGAGTCGATTCCAGCCGGATGACCGCCTCCTGCCACGGCATCTCCGCCACCAGCACGTTCGACAGGCCGACCGATGAGCCGGGGATGCCGAACCGCCGGTGCACGCTCGGGCGCCGGAGGTCGCCGTCAATCAACAAGGTCTTGTGCCGCTGCTGGGCGTGCGTCAGCGCCAGGTGCGCGGCGATGGTCGACTTGCCCTCGCCCGGCGAGGCGCTGGTCACCAGCACCGAGCGCAGCCGCCGGTCGAAGTCAGTCAGCAGGATCGAATTGCGCAGCGTCCGGATCGCTTCGTCGTAGCCCGTCAGCGCGTGATCGGCCACCTCCCGCCGCGGAACCAGCGCGTGCCCGTCGCCGTTGCCGCTCGCCACGCCCGCCGCCAGCCCCAGCCGTCCCTTCCAGTTCTTGACCACCGGCAGCGAGCCGATTACCTCCGCCTTCAGCACCCGCGCCACCTGCTCGGGGTCGCGCACCGTGTTGTCCAGCACGTCGCCCAGCACCGCCGCCCCCACCGCCAGCAGCGTCGACAGCAGGAACGCCAGAAACACGTTCAGCTTGATGTTCGGAAACACCGGCTTCACCGCGGGCCGCGCCAGGTCGGCGATCCGGATCGAGCTGTTCTGGAAACTGGCGTTGATGCCCGCCTCCTTGATCTTCGTCACCAGCTCCTCGTACAGCTTCTTGTCGGCTTCCGCCTCGCGCTTGAGCGACTGGTACTCGAAGGAGCGCGCGTTCAGCCGGTCGAACTCCGCCTTCGTCTCCGTCACCGCCCGCTTGAGCATCCCTTCCCGCCGCACCGACTCGTTGAACTCGATGGCCACCCGCCGCGCGATATTGCGCCTGGTCTCATCGAGAATCCGCTCGACCTCCTGAAGCTGCGCCGATGCCTTCCGGTACTCCGGGTGGTTCGAGCCGTAATGGATCCTGACCTCGGCAAACCGCTCCTGCGCCTGGTTCAGCCGCTCGGACAGCGTGCGCAGCGACTCGCCTTGGGTGGAAACCTGCGCCGCCTCGAGCGTGCCGTCCTTCACCGACTGGTACGCCGCCTCCTTCCGCACCCGGTCCGCCTGGGCGTTGGTGTACTCGGTGTTGAGCTGCAACAGCCGCGAGGACAGGATGCTGGTCTTCTCCTCCGGGTTGATCACGTTCAGCTCGCGCTCGAACTGCGCCAGCGCGGCGCTGGACCGCTCCATCTTCGCCTTCAGTTCCTCGAGCTGCTTCTCCATGAACGACGACAGGCTCGCCGAGGACCGGTAGCGGATCTTGTAGGTGTGCTCGAGGTAGGAATTCGCCACCGCGTTGGCGACATCGGCGGCCAGCTTCGCGTCCGAGGAGCGGTAGCTGATCAGCAGCAGGTAGGTGTTCGGCGGGCGCGTCACCCGCAGCTTCTTCAGGATCACCGGCGCCTCCGGCGAGATGGGCAGCTTCTCCGCCAGAAGCGCGTCCTCGCCCTCCAATTCGCGCAGCCGGTATTTGTCGGCCACCGGGCGCAGCACCGAATCCGACTGGATCAGCTTGATCTGCGTAGCCAGAAACTGGTCCGAGTCGTTCGTCGTCGAACGAAGCGCCTCCTGGCCGATGACGCCGGTCGGCGTCTGCCGGTCTACGTCCACCGTGGCGGTGGACTCGAAGACCGGCGTCAGCCGGGCCGACACCACCAGCGTCACCACCACCGAGGTGAACACGAACGCCAGGATCTTCCAGCGGTGCCGCTTGAGGATCCATAGGTAGTGCGAAAGCGGCACCGGGGCCGCCTCCGGCTCCGGCTCCGCCGTCGGCGGGGCGAAATACGGAGACGGCGGAAGCGGCTCGGCGATCGCCGGCAGGTTCCGGTCCAGACTCTGTTTCCTCATGACGAACTCTCCCTCCCCTTAACGGCGCCAGATCAGCACTCCGGACGCGGTGGCCGCCCCGAAGCCTACAATCCGCTCGACCGCCGAGGCCGTCACCCGCCGCCCGGTGTTGTCCGGCACGTACAGGATGTCATTGGCCGCCAGCGGCACGTCCGGCGCCTTGCGCTTCAAAATGTCCTTGAGCTCGATCGGGATCTCGTTCTTCGTCCCCGTCGCCGGATCGCGCCGGTAAATGTAGGCCTGCTTGGAGGCGAACGGCGCCAGCCCCTCGGCCAGCGCCAGGATCTGCAACACGGTCGTCTCCGAGGAGTCCTGCATCGGAAACGAGCCGGGCTTCTTCACAGAGCCGACCACGTAGATCTTCCCGGCGTCCGGCACCCGGATCTCTTCCCCGCCGACGAGCCTCACGTTCAGCTCGGGGTCGGCGGCGTCGATCAGACCCTTGACCGGAATCCGCTGCACCACCGCCGCCGGCTCGCCGTCCGGCCCCGGCTGGGTCCGGGTGACCAGAATCTCGGTCCCCGCCTCCGGGCTCAGGCCCCCGGCGCGCGTCAGCGCGTCGAGCAGCGTCACCGTGCCCGCCGCCTGGAACGTCACCGGCGCGCGGACCGCGCCCGCGACGTTGATCGGACGGCTGTGGTACTCGGCGATGGTCACCGTGACCACCGGATCGACGATCAGCTCCTCGGCCCGCAACGCCTCGGCGATCGCCGACTCCAGCGCCGCCGGCAGCAATCCCTCCGCCTTGATCCTCCGCTTCAGCATCGGCAGCCGGATCGCGCCGTCGGCGCTCACCCGCACCGTGCGCGTCAGCTCGGGGGAATCGTAGACGGCGATGGCGATCAGGTCGTTGGGCCCGATCTTCTGCGCCGGCAGGTTGGCGCCGGCGAGCTCGGCGTGCGCCGGGCGGCCCTGCGCCCAGGCGGCCCCACTCAACAACAGCAATGCGATGGCAAGCATGGTCAAACACCTCGGCTTCCGGCGGACGGCCCTCCCGGACCGCGCCGCCTTCAATCTCACGAACGCCGCTGGGCTCCCGCGCCGTCCGAACCGGCGATCAGACGCATCAGGTTCTGGACGTGCGCCTCCAGCTCCGACACCTTCTGCCCGAGGTCGGACAGGCGCCGCTGCGTCTGCCGGTCCGCGCGCTCCTGGATGCCCGCGGACCTGAGCACCGCGGCCCGCGCGAAATCGGAGACGCTCCGCGCTCCGTGATGCGCACAGGCCGCCCGCAGGCCTTCGTACTCTTCCTCGTTCAGGCGGAAATTGACGAGACGGTTTCTCGGCTTCAGAACAGGCATGGGAATCGCCCTGAGGGCGTGATTCTCGGTCAGGAAAGAGGGACTGACATCGGCGCGCGCGGCGCGGCGGGCGACCAGGCGAACACCGGCGCCAGCGCCGAGTCCGGAGCGTCGACCGGACGGATCGAGTCCCGCTCGATTTCGACGGCTACCGACCGTTGCAGCAGACTCACGCTGACCACGACCCGCCAGGCGCCCTTCGCTTCAAGCAGGATGCCCTCCACCCCGCGCAGAGGGCCGGCTTCGATCCGGACGCGCTGCCCGGCGCGCAGGTACGGCCAGGGTCCCACCGGATGACCGGAGTCCATCATCGTCCGGATCGCGCGGATCTCCGCCTCATCCACCGCGGCCATCTTCCCGCCAAAACCGACGATGGAACGGACGCCCGGAGCCGCCAGCACCTGCGCCCGCTGGTGCTCGGCGAACCGGCAGAACACGTAGCCGGCGAACAGCGGCAGCTCCAGTTCCTTCATCCGGTCCGACCAGCGGCGCCGGGTCCGGTACAGCGGCAGAAATTCATCGAACGCCTTGGCTCGCAGCGCGCCGGCCGCGACTTTCTCGTGACGCGGTTTCACCGTCACGGCGAACCACCGGGACACAGCGAGGTTCATGGAATCGTCTCCGCGGCCGCCTCCGGACGTAGCTCACGCTCTGTGAGCCCCATCCGGATCGCACGGCACAACAAACCAACCTGGGGGAGGGAGTGGGGGAGGCCAGAGCCGCGGACGCCACCGCACGCAATCCTGCGTCCGAAATCCGATGTTTTACAAACCGTATACGAAGTCATGCCTTCCTGTCAAGCCGGGTCGCAATCGCAGAGTCGTTTTGGGCCGCCGATGAACGCCGATCAGCAGGAAGATCCTTCGCCGTTGAATCGGCGTTCATCGGCGGCCATGAATCAACGGCTCACGGTTTCGCCATTGTCCTTCTGCGTGAGGAAATACGCGGCGGCGCCCCCGCCGCCGACAGCCACTCCCGCGATAATCGCCTTGGTTGCTCCTGACATTCCCCCCTTCGCCGTCACCGGCGGCGCGGGTGCAGGAGCGGGCGGAGGAGCCGCGGGCGGCTTGGCGGCCGGGGGTTGTGCCGCCGCCGGAGCGGCCGGGCATCCGCGCGAAACCCTTCTGAGCCGGCTGATCTGGATCACTTCCATGGCGCCGGCCACCGGCGTCGCTCCCGGCACCACCGTCGCGGTCACTTCCACCACGTTGCCGACCTCGCGGTCCAGCCGGTCGCCGCGCACCTCTTCCATCACTCCCGCGACGATGTCGCGCAGCACGTAACGCCCCTGGCGCAGCTCCAGACACCCCGTCATCTGAAACGGGGGCTGCGAGCCGGCCTCCTGGGCCAGCAGCTCGAAGGCGAGCGCGCGGCCGGGGCCCATCAGCGCGATCACCGTTCCCACCGGCCGGGTGACCCGGAACGAGCCCGCCAGCACGGCCGCCTCGACCTTTCCACGGCCGCGCACCGCCACCCGCGCCGAGCCGGGCTCGGAGGGCACGATGCGAAGCCCTCCCGCCTCGATCATAAAGCCGCTGCCCGAGGTCAATTCACTCGCGCCCGCTTCCAGCACCAGCCGGTCCTTGTAAACGGTCGCCCGGGAGCCCGTCGCGAGCCGCAGTTTCACCCCGCTGAACAGATCCACTTCCGAGGTGGCGTTCCCCGTTTCCACCCGATTCCCATCAAACACGGTCGCGTTGCCCGAAACCACGTTATCGTCCAACCGAAAACTGCCGCCGGCCGCCGCCACCCCAATGGCCGACGACGCCGACAGCACCGCTGCCGATGCGAAGACGCACACAAGCGCAGGAAGACTCCACGCCATGGACTGAGACACCACGTTCTCTCCTTTGTTGGAAAAGCTGCGCGTGCGGGGTTGACTCGATCACTACCATGCTGCTGTCTCCTCTGTCAAGCGGGCGCGGCTCGCGCCGCGTGAGTCCCATGACTCTTCGCCTGGAAGCTGGCCGCACCGCTCGCCCTGCTCGCCACGGGCCTGCGAGGCCCGAGGCGTCGCGTCTTACAAACCGTGTACAGGAGCAAACTGTGCTCTCCCCCTCTTTCGGTGGAACGGCGGGAGGGCTGTATAGCGAACGGAAAGAAAATGTCTGCGGCGGCACGCCCCGCCGCCACCGCCGTCTAACCTGTCGGAGCCGCCGGCTGATTCCAGGGAACTTCCCGGCCTGCCGGCAGCGTATTAAGTCGTGTGGGGGCTTGGCTCCCGCGGATATCAACTACCAGGAAATCAATCAAATGGCGACAAACGGCAATGGTCGCAACGGAAGGAACGGGCGCAAGCGGCGACGGCGCTGGATCTGGCTCTCGGCGCTGGCGCTGGTCCTCGTCGGCGCCTTCTTCGGCGTCAAAGCCGCCCTCAAACCGAACAACGTGATCGATCCGTCCAAGCTCGCCGAGGTCGAGCGCGGCGACATCGCCCGCTCGGTGGTGGCCACCGGCAAGATCCAGCCCCGGGCCAAGGTCGAGGTCAAGTCCAAAGCCAGCGGCATCGTCCAGAAGATTCTGGTCGATTACGGCGACTGGGTGAAGCAGGGGCAAGTCCTCGTCGAACTGGACAAAGAGGAATTGCGGGCGCGCGTCCGCGAGGCGCAAGCCACGCTGCTCGCCGCCCAGGCCGCCGAGGAATCCTCGCAGGCCGCCCTCGAGCGGGGCAAGGTCGAGGCCGAAGGTCCCGACCTGCCGTTCCTCAAGTCCGCCATGGAGCGGGCCCGCAAGCTCAACGAGCAGGGCTTGATTTCGAAATCCATCCTCGAGGACTCCGAAAAGGCCTACCAGCTTGCCCTCAACAAGCAGGTGGCCGCGCTGCGCAACCTCGCGGTCGCGCGCGCCGAAGTGGCCCGCTCGAAAGCCCAGGTGGCGCAGGCCAGGGCCGCGCTCGAGCGCGCCGAAGAGGACCTCCGCAACGCCACCATCGTCAGCCCCATGGACGGACTGGCGCTGTCCCGCAACGTCGAAGTCGGCGACGCCGTCAGCTCCATCCTCGTCCTCGGCTCGCAGGCGACGCTGGTGATGACGCTCGGCGACGTCGGCGACGTGTACGTGCTCGGCAAGGTCGACCAAGCCGACATCGGCAAGGTGTATCTCGGCCAGCGCGCCCGAATCGTCGTCGAGTCGTTCAAGGACAAGAAGTTCGAAGGCCAGGTGACCAAGATCGCCCCGCTCGGCGTCGAGAAGGACAACGTCACCACCTTCGAAGTGCGGGTCTCGATCCGCAACCCGGGCAACGAACTGAAGGCGAACATGAGCGCCAACGCCGAGATCATCCTCGAGGAGAAGAAGAACGTGCTCCTGATGCCGGAGAGCGCGGTCGTCTACGACAAGGACCGTAACACCTCGGTCGAAGTCCCCGACCCGGCGGCGGAAAAAGGCCGCCGCAAGGCGCCCGTCAAGCTCGGCATCTCCAACGGAGTAAAAACCGAGCTCATCGCCGGAATGAAGGAAGGGGAGAAAGTGGTGTTGCAGTAAGATGGCTGTTCGGTTGTCCGGTTGTTTGGTTAGTCGGTTGGGTAACCGAGCAGCCCGCCAACCAACAACCGAATAACTGAATAACCGAACAACCGAATAACCAGCCATGCCCTTCCGCGCCCTCCTGGCCGGCACGTTCCGGACCCTCTGGGCGAACAAGCGGCGCACGGCGCTCAGCATGTTCGGCATCGC
Source organism: uncultured Solibacteraceae bacterium (assembly GCA_964483455.1). Taxonomy (GTDB): domain Bacteria; phylum Acidobacteriota; class Terriglobia; order Bryobacterales; family Bryobacteraceae; genus CAYZJD01. The sequence continues at coordinate 3,382 of CAZACK010000076.1, read as the reverse complement.
CTGGGGGATCGTCTCGATCATCCTCCTGATCGGGGCCGGAGAAGGGCTGCGCGAGGGCCAGCGGCGGCGCTCGGAGAACTTCGGCAAAGACATCCTCATCCTGCACGCCGGCCGGACCAGCCTGCAAGCCGGCGGCCAGCGCGCCGGCCGCCGCCTGCGCTGGCGGGACACCGACCACCTTCAGATCGCCCCCGAGGCGCCCGCCTGCCGCCATGTCATGCCCGAGCTCGGCCGCGGCGACATCGTCACCCGCAGCCGCTACAACAGCGCCTCGCCGACCGTCACCGGCTCGCTGGCGGAGTTCGCCGAAATCCGCAGCATCGGCGTCGCCCAAGGCCGCTTCTACAACCCCGAGGACATCGCCCAGGCCCGCCGCGTCGCGTTCCTCGGCGCCGAGGTCGCCGAACAACTCTTCGCCGGCCACAACGCCGTCGGCGAGACCGTCCACATCGGCGAGTTCCCCTACACCGTCATCGGCGTGATGCGCCGCAAGGACCAGAACTCGAGTTACGACGGCTGGGACGTCCGCAAGATCTTCATCCCGTTCAGCACCATCCTGCGCGACTTCCCGGAAAAACCTCCCTCGACGCCGCACGACATCGACCGGCTGCTGGTGACGCCGAAGTCGTACGCGGATCACGAAGCCTGCAAGGCGCAGGTGCTGCGCTCACTCGGCCGGATCCACGGCTTCGACCCCGCCGACAAGGAGGCGGCGTTCGTCTGGGACACGGTCGAAAACGCCAAGGCGATCCGGCGGATCATTGACGGCATGAAGTACTTCCTCGGAGCAGTCGGGCTGACGACGATGCTGCTGGGGGGCATCGGCGTGATGAACGTCATGCTGGTGTCGGTTCGCGAGCGCACGCGCGAGATCGGCGTCCGAAAAGCGGTCGGCGCGACTTCGCGCGCCATTCTCTGGCAGTTCTTCATCGAGACCGCCATCCTCGTGTTCCTGAGCGGCTCGCTCGGCTTCGGCCTCGGCTACGGATTCTGCGCGCTGATCAACCTGCTGCCGATGCCCGAGTTTTTCGCCGGCATGCTGCCCGGCTGGCTGCCCGGCCTGGTGTCGTTCGGCGTGCTGGGCGCGGTGGCGCTGCTGGCGGCGATGTACCCGGCAGCGGAAGCCGCCTCGGTCGATCCGATCGAAGCGCTGCGCCACGAGGCGGGGGCCTGACGGTGCTGGTCGAGATCTTACGCCAGGCCGTCGAGGCGCTGCGCCGAAGCCCGCTGCGCACCTTCCTCACCATGCTCGGCATCGTCTGGGGCATCGTGACCGTGGCCCTGCTGCTCGCCTACGGCGCCGGCTTCCGCCGGGTGCTCGTCGCCTCCTTCGACGCCTTCGGCAAAGGCGCGGTCGTCTGCTGGCCGCAGCAGACCAGCGAGCAGGCCGGCGGGCAGCGGGCCGGCAAGCGCGTCGTCTTCGAGAAGGAAGACCTCGAAATGGTGAAGCAGGAAGCGACGCTGGTCGAGCAGGCGTGCCTGGAGACCGTGCGCTTCCTGGCCATCACCTACGAGCTGCGCCTGGCCAACACCGCCGTCCGCGGCGTGTGCCCGGACTACGGCTGGATGCGGAACGAAGTTCCGAGCGAAGGCCGCTGGATCAGCGCCGAGGACCTGCTCGAGCGCCGCCGCGTGGTGTTCCTCGGCAGCCGCCTCAAGGAGCGCCTCTTCGCCGGCCGCCCGGCGGTCGGCGAGACGGTGAGCATCAGCGGCCTGCGCTTCACCGTCATCGGGACGATGGCGTTCAAGATGCAGGACAGCAACTACTTCACCAGCGACGACGAGTCGGCGTTCATTCCCTACACGGCCGCCTCGGATCTCTGGGACACGCGCTACGCCAGCGTGCTGGTGTTCGTCCCCATCGCGCCGCAGTTCGAATCCCAGGCGATGGCGCAGGTGCGCGCCGCCGTCGCCAGGCGCCAGCGTTTCTCGCCCACCGACCGGGGCGCCATCCAGATGTTCGGCCGCGAGGAGTTCCGCCCGATCATCGACGGCATCACCATCGGCCTCGAGGCGCTGCTCGGCTTCATCGGAACGCTGACGCTGGCGATCGGCGGCATCGGGGTGATGAACATCATGCTGGTCTCGGTGGATGAGCGGGTGCGCGAGATCGGCATCCGCCGCGCCCTGGGCGCCCGCCGCCGGCACATCCGCACCCAGTTCCTCGCCGAGGCGCTGGTGATCACCCTCACCGGCGGCCTGTTCGGCCTGCTTGCCGCCTACCTGCTGAGCGCCCTCATCGGCCCGCTTCCCTTTCTCGGGGAAGCCTACGAGGACACCTCGGGCAAGGGCGACATTCGCCTGGATATCTCCCTGACCACGGTGGCCGTCTCCGCCGCCATCCTCACGGTAGTGGGATTGCTGAGCGGCGTGGTTCCGGCGGTGCGAGCCTCCCGGCTGGACCCGGCGGAGGCGTTGCGCTACGAGTAGAACTGGAACCCGCAAACCGCACGCTCCCGCCGCCCCGCCGCGCTCGGCCGCGGTCAAGGCTCCCACGGGGCGGCCGGCCCCCGCCGGTGGGTGGCGGCTCCCCCAAGCCGTCAATCCGCCGCCGCCAAGGTGAAGCGCCCCGGCTGCCACCGTGCCCCTCGGGTCACCCAACAACTACTTTCCCAGGCTCGCAGGAAATTTGACGCAAACTTGGCGATTGAACCTTGACAGAATTCGCAGATAGCAGCATGATTATCCGGGAGTAGGATTCTGTGACGCGGGATGTCGTCACATGATCCGATCCGTTCTGTCTTTCGTTCTGCTTTCCTTCCTTTCCCCAACCATCAGCGCCCAGCCCCGCGTCAGCCCGCGTAACCTCTACGAGCGGCTGCTCGTCATCACCCGCTACACCGGCGACGGCTCGGCCGAGAACCCGCGCCGGCCCATGTACGCGCCCCTGCCCACTGCGGAAGGCCAGGAGCCTTCCCGCTCCGGCATCCTCGCCTGGAGCTGCATCGAAAGCGACGACGGCGAGTTCGCCCTCTGCGAGTTCGTCGCCGTGGACCGCGCCGCCTTCGCCCGGATCCTCGCCGACAAGGACCGAGTGTCCGGCCTCAAAGTGTTCGAGAAAGGCAAGGCGCGCCGCGCCGACATCGAGGCCGAGTTCCGCAAATACAAAGCCCGCTTCGACCTCAGCCGCTTCTCCCTGGAGGTGCAGTGATGGACCGCGCGCGCCTCGCCTTCGTCCTGCTCGCGGCCGCGGCCGCCTTCGCCTCCTACACGTATTACTACACGGACACCCTGACCACCATCAACACCAATAACTGGTACGTGAACGGCTCGGTCACCGCCACCAGCAACGGCCTCACTGCCCCGACGACCAACGGCGGCTCGCTTATCTCCAAGCTCGCCGTGCCCGACGGCACCAGCGACTACGAAGTCAAAAGCACCC
>CAZACK010000075.1:0-25829 GCA_964483455.1 uncultured Solibacteraceae bacterium | reverse complement strand
CTAGACCGGCGAGGTCATTCACGATGGTGTCATTATAGCCGTCCCGCTCCTGCCGGGCGTCGGCCATCGGCCTCGTCGCGCGACCGCTTTCACCTGCGCGAGAAGCCCTTCTGGTTCGAGAGGTCCGCGGGCCCCGCAAGCGCGCCGCCGTGCCGAAGGAACGGGGGCCTGCCGGAGTTCCTGGCCGCCTCGAGCACTTGTCGAATGATGCGGCCTCGTGGCACACCTGTCCTGCGAGCAGTCTCACTGAGCCAATGGTCGAGATCTTCGGGTAGCCGGACGGTGATTGTGTTGCTCATGCGCCCCTCACCGTCCCCTGAGTTCGGCGGGCAAATGCGGCGTCAGGCACGGTGCACCGCACCCGAGCTTCGGCGTCGACGGGGATTCGGGCCGTGGGTCGCGGACGATCAACTGGATCGAATAGCCTTCAGGCGGCGCGATCAGAGGCATGGTCACGAAGGAGGCGGTGGCAGCCCCCGGACGCGCCCGATCGCCCAGGGTCAAGAAGGCCACCGTGAATAATGCGGCGGCGCTGAGAAACGTACGCAGCATGATCCCGCCTCAGCGTCAAGTCTACCGCCGATTGCCCGGCAGTCGTGTCCGCGCCAGTATACTGTTGACAGCAAGTGAGGAGACAGACCGCCTGAGACCTGCCGGCTTGTCAAAGCGCCCCTTCGCACGGAGCGTATTCCTGTCAGCGTGCTTGGCCGGCGGCGCCTGCGAGCACGCTGAGCGGCCACGCCTCTCGTCGCCTTCACCCGGAGCCCAGACCATCCGCATCGAACTCTGGTACGGCTCCCGCCAGGGGTTCGGCAGGATGGGCGCTCCCCAGCGCTGGGTGAACATCCTGGGAAGAATCACGCCGCCGTCCGAGGTCAAGTCCGCGACTTACTCCCTCAACGGCGGGCCTGACGTGCCCTTGACCGTCGGTCCGGACGGCGTGCGGTTGAATTCGCCGGGCGACTTCAACGTGGAGATCGACAGGAACGACCTCGCCGCCGGAACGAACTCCCTTACGATCTCCGCCGCCGACAAGTCCGGTCGCCGCGTCTCCGGGAGTGTCGTGATCGAGTATTCCGCGCACCGCGGGATCCCGCCTGCCCTGGCCATCCAGTGGAATACGCCGGCTTCCATTCAGGACGCCGGCCAAGTCGTGGATGGGCGCTGGGCCGTGGGACCCGAGGGTGTTCGCTCCGCCGAAACCGGCTACGACCGCATTATGGCTATTGGAGACATGTCCTGGCGCGACTACGAGCTCCGAGTACCCGTGACCGTACACCGGATCGATCCGGCTTACGACAACCCGAAAGGCGGCGCCGGCGCCGGCCTCATCGTGCGATGGAAAGGCCACGAGGCCTGGAACGACCGGCGTCCTCGCGAGGGCTGGTGGCCCTTAGGCGCGGCCGCCTGGTATGGCTGGGAGCCCGATCTCCCCTATCCGCACCTGATGCTTCACGGAAACCGTGGCCGCCTGATGAGCCGTTCCGGTCGTGATCGCAGGCTCACTCCCGGAGTCCGCTATCTGTTCAAGCTCCGTGCGCAGACGAACGCCGGGCAGGGAACCACTTACTCCTTCAAGGTCTGGAAAGACGGCATGCGCGAGCCGGAGGGATGGGACCTGACGGGCCGGGAAGACTCATCCCAGCCTTCCGCCGGCTCCGCGCTGCTCATCACCCACCACGTGGACGCCAGCTTCGGAGACGTGACCATTACGCCGGTTGGCGCGCCCTGACTACGCCACCTCCACAACCGCTTCCGTGATCTGGCCGAGGTACTTCCCGTCCTGCACGACATCGGCGGCGATGGCGAAGCGCGGTCCCGGCGCGCCCCAGGTCCGCGGCACTTCCACCGACAGCTTGCCGGAGGCGATGGACCGTGGAGGCACCTCGATCTTCAGCACGTCCGGTTCGATCCTCCATTCCGACGGCGCCACCAGCGCCACCTCGACTTTCATCGGGGACAGCTTGTAGTTCTGGACGCGGATCTCGATGGGCTGCCGCCCGCCCGGCTGCACCACGATCTGGTACGGGTAGATCTTCACCCAGCTCGGGTCGAGGCCGGAATCGCTCTCGCCCTCGGGCAGCAAGTCGAAGAAGAACTGCTGCATCGTTCGGAATTTCCGCTCGGTCGCCACCAGCGTTTCCTTCGTCACCGGGAACGGCTTGCCGTGGCCGGGCGCGATCATCGTCGGCTCGTGGTCGATCATGTTGCGGATCGACTTCAGGTGGCTGTCGTTCTCGACGTGGTTGCGGAAGATCAGGTTGTGGCGGAGCGTGCCGTCCTTGCGCGGGTTCTCGAAGATCGCGTCGCCGGTGAACGCCACCCGGTTGCCGTCGAGCCTCACGTACAGGGCCATCTGGTATTCGGTGTGGCCGGGCGAGTGCGCGATTTCGAACTCGTACTCCTCCCAGCGGAACTTCTCGCCATGCCTGAACGCCCGCGACACCTTGAACGGCTCGCCGAGGATGCAGCCCAGGTTGTGCCCGCGCGGGTTCTCGAAGATATCCACCATGTTTTCGTAGCACCAGACCTTCGTGCCGTAGTGGCGGATCAGGTGCGGGAAGCCGTTCATGTGGTCGTCGTGCATATGGCTGGGCATGGCGACGTCGACGGACTTCATGCCGAAGGTCTTCTTCAGGTAGTCGATCGAATGCTCGACGAAGCGGATGCGGTCGGTGGCCGCAGTCGCGTTGAGGAAGTTGCTGAAGTGGAGTCCGGAGGCGGCGCCGTAATCGATGAACATCGCCTTGCCGCTGTTGCTGAGAATGGCATAGAACGACGAGGTCGTCTGGTGGTGGGCGATGAAGTGCGGGCTGACGGCGTATGGCTTGTTCTCGATGACCGGGTCGTTGCCCCAGAACTTGTAGTAGTCCACCAGGCGGCGGATGGTTTGCTCGATGCCGGAATCCGGATCGGGCAGCGGCTCGCCGTGCGAAGGGCAGAGCAGCTCCGGCTTCTGCTCGCGCAGGCCGGCCAGCGAGTAGGCGCCGAGGTCGATCCCTTCCGCGCCCCCGTAGTTGACCTGTGTGTCGTGTAAGGTCACGATCTTGCCCGGGGAGTACATCAGGTCGCCGGAGAAGGCGACCTTCTTGCCGTCCACCGTTGCCAGCAGCGTCACCGCTCCCAGCGTGTGGCCGGGCGTCGGCAGCACGAAGATATCCGTCTTGTTCCAGCGGAACGTCGAGTAGTCGGTCAGCGCCTTCGCCACCAGGACATCCTCGGTGAGCGTGTTGAAATCGTTCCGCACGTAGTAGAGATGGAACACGCGGCGGTTGCGCCAGAAGTTCCGCGCGTCGGCGAACAGGTGCCGCTCGTGGGCCGGCACGGCGATGGGGATTCCCCGCTCGACCGCCCGCCAGTCGCCCTGGCACTGGTCGCGATGGTGGTGGGTGTGCAGAATCCAGTCGACCTTGGAGATCCCCATCTCCTTCAGGTGGTCGAGGATCTTCCCCGAGCCGAAGTCGATCAGCACGGCGTTGGCGCCGTCGCGGATGACGTACACGTTGCAGGTGTCTTCGAACAGCCACAGGTTCTCGGTGAGCTTGCGCGGCGCGCCCTGTGGGGCGAAGCCGGTACGGCGGTAGCCCTTGCGGTCGGGCTTGGCGGAGGCGGCCAGCGGCGCGGCGCCCAGGGCGCCCGCGGATTTGACGAAGTTGCGGCGAGTGGGCTTGGACATGGCGATCATCTTAGCAGGATGCTGATGCCACTCCTGGCGGGGAGGAAGGACCGCGCGGGTGCGGCATACCTCCACCACGCGCTGGCGCAGCGCGAGGCGCTCTCTTGCGCACTGCCCGTAGCCGTCAGAAGGTGGGGAGGAAGTTTTCAGCCGCCGATAAACGCCGATGAACGCCGATCATCAATGGCAACCATCCGGGTTCAATCGCAAGCCGCGTTGTTCCGAGAGTATACAGCAGGGCGGGGCTATCCCGGAGCAATCTTATTCAGCACCTGTTCCACTTCACCCGGCTTGAAGCCGAAGGGGCCGGCCTTGCTCTTGTGGGCCACGCGGCCGTCCTTGTCGATGACGTACAGCCGGTCCGGCCAGCCGGTGTAGGCGATTTCCGTGGAGTTGCCGAAGTCGTCGATCAGGGCCGGAATTTCGATGTTCAGCTTGCGCACGCACGAGCCGGCCAGCGCGCTGCGCTCCTCGAAGCTTTGCGGGCTGGCATACACCACCTGGTCGCGGATGTTGCTCGGCAATTGCCACAGATCGCTCGCATGCGCCTCCAGGATGTAGACGACGAAGAACGCCGCCCGCTCCTTGTACTGCCGGTACAACTTGTTGAGCGCGGGAACCTCCCGGCGAAATGGCGGTCAAGTGTAGCTGCCGAAGACCAGCACCACCGGCCGGTCGCCGCGGAAAGAGGCGAGCTGGACGTGGTGCTGCTTGTCGACCGTTGGCAGGCGGAAGTCCGGCGCCCGGTCTCCGACATTCAGGCTGCCCGCCCGGGCCATGGTCCACAGCGGCGAGAAGGGAAGGATGAACATGAACAGCCGCGGCGCGCGAGCCATCACGGCGGCGAACCGCGGCGGCGGCAGGTGGGCGATTGAGAAGAAGGCGGCTGACAGAAGAATGTATGCAGCCACCAGCACAAGCGCGATTCTCGCGATTTTCCGCATCCCTGCGATCCATTACACCACAGCGCCGCGCCCTGGTCGGCGGTTGGAAATCAGTCTCTGAAATTCGTTTCCAGGAACGCCCGCAGGCGGTGGCTGCGGCTGGGGTGGCGAAGTTTGCGGAGCGCTTTCGCCTCGATCTGGCGGATGCGCTCGCGGGTGACGGCGAAGTGCTGGCCCACTTCCTCGAGCGTGTGCTCGCCGCCGTCCTGCAAGCCGAAGCGCATCTTGACGATCTTCTCCTCGCGCGGGCTGAGCGTCTTCAACACCTCCGCCGTCTGCTCGCGGAGGTTGAGATTGATCACCGCCTCCGACGGCGAGATGCCCTGCCGGTCCACGATGAAATCGCCGAGGTGCGATTCCTCCTCCTCGCCCACCGGCGTCTCCAGCGAGATCGGCTCCTGTGCGATCCGCATCACCTTGCGCACCTTGCTGGCCGACAGCTCCATGCGCCGGGCGAGTTCCTCGGTGGTCGGCTCACGCCGCAGCTCCTGCTGGAGCTGGCGTTGCGTGCGCACCAGCTTGTTGATCGTCTCGATCATGTGCACCGGGATGCGGATCGTGCGCGCCTGGTCGGCGATGGCGCGCGTAATGGCCTGGCGCACCCACCAGGTTGCGTAAGTGGAGAACTTGTAGCCGCGGCGGTAGTCGAACTTGTCCACCGCCTTCATCAGCCCGATGTTGCCCTCCTGGATCAAGTCCAGGAACTGCATGCCGCGATTGGTGTACCGCTTGGCGATTGAGACCACCAGCCGGAGGTTCGCCTCGATGAGCTGCTTTTTTGCCGTCAGGCTTTCCCCCTCGCCGCGCTCGATCACTTGCAAGGTTCTGCGGAGCTCGGTGGCGGTTGCGCCGCAGGTCTCCTCGAGCTGTTGCAGCCGCAAGGTCGCCTGCCGCAGATCCTTTCGCAGTTCCCGCAGGCCCGCCGGGCCGTGGCCGGCCGGCTCTTCCAGGCGCCGCTGGATGCGGGCGATCTCTTTTTCAGCCGGCTTGAACTCCTCCACCGCCCGGCGCACCAGCTCGATGAAGCGCGATTGGAAGGAAGGACTAAACTGGATCGCGCGGTAGATATTGGAAACGTGCACCAGGCTTCGCGCCAGGCTGTAGCGCAGGGAGCGGTGCTGCTTGGGTTTCATCGCCCGCGAGATGGCGAGCAATTTTTGCCGAAATTGCTGCGATTTCCTGTAATTGTGGGAAATTTCGGCGATTTGCGCGAGAAATTCTTCTTTCTTAGTATGGAGGAGCGCCTCGTCGCTCACCAGCAAGTCGGGCAGCAGCAGCGCGTCGCGGACGCTGACGCCGTCGGAGGAAATTTCTTCGCCGACCCGGAGCACCTCGCGAATCACCAGCGGCGAGCGCGACAACGCCTTCTTGACGCTCCGCTGTCCCCGCTCGATGCGTTTCGCCAGCTCAATCTCGCCGTCGCGGGTGAGCAGCGGGACGGTGCCCATCTCCCGCAGGTACATGCGGACGGGGTCGTTCGTCTTTTCGGAGAGGCCGGCGGAAAGATCGAGATCACCGAAATCCTCGCCTTCCTCGATCTTCTTGTCATAGTCGAGCTTGGGCTCCTCGAGCAGCTCGACGCCGGCGCTGTCGAAGTCGGCCAGCAGTTCGTCCAACTCCGAGCCGCCCACCACCTCATCCGGCAGGAGTTCATTCACTTCGTCGTACAGGACGTAGCCCCGCTCTTTGCCGGCGTCCATGAGCCGCTTCAGCCGACCGTACTTTTGCTCGATCGCCAAGGAAACCCCTTAACTCAAACCGCCAGCGAGCCGACTCCCCACATTGTACCTCACGCTTCGGACGATCATCCTGTTCCTACAGCCTTGTCAGTTCCTCCGTCAAACGCAGCGCCTCCGCGAGGTCGCCGGACCGCTCCGCCTCCTTCACGCGCGTTCGAAGCTCCGACTTCCGCATGGAGCGGGCCTCCTCATCCAGCTTGCGCAGACAAGCGTCCGCCACCTCGAGGGGATTGCCCTCTCCGTGCATCTCATCGGCAAAGATCACCGAAGCGAGCAGGGCTTTATCCCGCTCCTCCAGCCTGGCTTCGAGCTCGGAAAAGCGGAAATCCGGCTGGTTCTCATGCATGGTGAACACAGCCTGAAGGATCCTGCGTGTTCGAAACTGTTCCAGCTCGGGCCTGTTACGCAGCCTGGGCACGACCTCGGCGCGGACTTCCGGGCCCGCCAGCAAGGTGTTCAGCAGCAGTTTCTCCAAGGGCCGCAACGGCTCCTGCGCAGCCTTCATCGGCTGCTCGCGCCGCTCTGCCGCCGCCCGCCGGAAATGCTCGAGCACCAGCCCCGGCTCGATTCCGAGATAGCCGGCCAGGTCGCCGGCGATCGCCGCCCGCTCCAGCTTGTCGGCCACCCGGTGCACCGCCGGCAGCAGGAACTGCAACGCGCGCACCCGGCCCTCGGAAGTGCGCATGTCGAATTTCGCCCGCGCCCGGTCCGCCAGCCAGTAGAAGTAGCCGGGCGCCTGGTCCGCCTTCTGGCGGTACTTCTCCGCGCCCTCCTTCTTCACATACTCATCCGGATCGAGGCCGCCTTCCAGCCCCAGCACCCGCACATGCAAGCCTTCCTCCAGCAGCACGCCGATGGAGCGCTCGGCCGCGTTGGCTCCCGCCGTGTCCGGATCGAAGTTCACTACGATCTTGTCGGAGTGGCGTTTCAGCGTCTTCACCTGGGCGTTTCCCAGCGCCGTGCCGCAGCTTGCGACGACCTCTCGCACGCCGGCCGACCAGACGCCGATCACGTCCATGTAACCCTCCACGAGGATAGTGCGGTCCGTCTTGCGGATCGTTTCTTTCGCGCGGTGAAGATTGTAGAGGACGTAACTCTTGCGGTAAATGGGCGTCTCCGGTGAATTCAGGTACTTCGGCTCGTCTTCGGAAGAGAGCGCCCTCCCGCCGAAGCCGATGATCTTGCCCGATTCGTTGTGGATCGGAAACATCAGCCGCCCGCGGAACCGGTCGAAGAAGCCTGTGCCCTCCTGCCGCTTCAGGACCAGCCCGGAGGCCTCCAATTGCTCCGCGGTGAACCCTTCGCGCTCCAGTCTGCGCGTCAGGTCCTGCCCGGATCGCTCGGCCAGTCCGAGGCCAAATTCCTCCGCGGTTGCCTCGGCGACGCCGCGGCGCGCCAGGTAGTCGCGCGCCTCGCGCCCGGCGGGCCCGAGCAGGTTCCGGCGAAACGCCTCGGCGGCGATCTCGTGCATCCGGTAAATCGCCGCCCGGAGCTTTGTTTCCTCGTCGGAGTAGTCGGCGCGCTTCGGCATCGGGATGCCGTTGCGCTCGGCCAGCAGCTTCAGCGCCTCGAAGAAACTGAGACGCTCGATCTCCATCACGAAGTTGAGGACGTCCCCGCCCACGCCGCAGCCGAAGCACTTGTAGAACTGGTGCCCCTGGTGGACGGAAAACGACGGCGTCTTCTCGGTGTGAAAGGGGCAAAGCCCCATGTAGCGCGCGGTCCCGCCGCTGCGCCGCAGCTTCACGTACTCGCCGACGACTTTGACGATGTCAACGGAGGATTTCAGGTGCTCGACGAAATCCATTCCCCCCGCCCTCGCCTATTATCGCCAAAAAGAGGGCAGACGCATTCGTTGGGCACTTCGGCTTGCACAGCGCTGTCACTACGCTGCGGCGGCTGATGATAACCACCGGCGTATTCCAGCCCGATGTGCGACCGGCTGGTAGAATCAGTTGCGATGGAAAAACTGCTGGAGCAAGCGATTTCCGAAGCATCGAAGTTGCCGGAAAGCGAGCAGGAAGAGATCGGCGCGTGGCTGCTCGCCGAGATTGAGTCCGAAAGACGCTGGGATGGTCTCTTCCGGAAATCGGGCAGAGTTGTGGAACGAATGGCGGACGAAGCTCTGAAAGAACACGAGCAAGGTCTGACGACGCCACTCGATCCCGACCGGTTGTGAAGTCACACACGACCCCGGCCTTTCGGAAGTTGCTCGCCGGACTGCCGGACGATGTTCGTCGGCAAGCACGCGCTGCAAATCGTCGGTTGATAGGCAACCCCCATCATCCCCGCCTCCGCTTTAAGCAAATCCATGGAGCGGATCGTCTCGTTTCGATCGGGGTGAGCCGGGAGTATCGTGCGGTGGGTGTCCGGCGGCCGCCGGACGAGATCGTTTGGTTCTGGATCGGCCGTCACGAAGAATATGAAAGGCTGCTCGGCGAGCGGTGAGACGGTGGTTCAGTCCACTTCCACCCAGACGATCTGCTCGCTCCCGTCCCGCGTCGCGGCGACAACCTCTCCGTCCGGGTTCACCGCGAACGTTGGCCCCACGATCCGCACCGCACGATGCGGCTGTCCCGACTGGTTGACGAACAGCGCCCAGTAGCCATTCTCTTTCGCCCGTTGCGGGATGTAGCGGTAGAACTGGTCGCGCATTTCGTCGTGGGTCCGCCATCCGGCCAGGCGGCCGCGGGAGGCGTGCTCGTACAACTCGGCCATGGTGTCGTGCGGCAGCTCCGTGCCATCGGCGGCGAGCGGATCGGCGTCCCAGGCGTGCGGCATCACCACAATCTCCGCGCCGCGCGCGCCGTATTCGGCGAGCAGCTCGGGCTGCGTCGTGTCCCAGCAGATCGCCACCGCCGTCCGCTTGCCGGCCACGTCAAACACCGGGCGTCGCGAGTCCCCCTGCCACCACGGCACTTCGAGCTTCGGAATGCAGTTCTTGCGATAGACTCCGGCCAGTCGCCCGTCCGGCCCGCCGACGCAGTAGGCATTGTAAGGGAGAGGCGCGCCCCGCTCGGTGAAGCCGAATCCAAGCCAGAGGCCCGTCCGCCGGGCGATCGCCAGTGCTTTGCGAACCTGCGGACCTTCCAGGTCCTCGGCCAGATCATGCACGCGGTCGTCTTTGTAGATGCCGGTGATCGTCAGCTCGGGGAAGAAGATCGCCTCCGCGCCTCCGTCGCGCGCTTCGCCGGCGAACCGCTCCATCCGCGAGAGGTTCTCCCCGGCCGCCCCCCAGCGGCAGAACATCTGCGCCAGCGCGACGCGCACCGCTCACCGCCGCGGCGCGGGCTTCAGGTGCATGTCCGCGAAGTCGAGGTAGCGCTCCCAATCGTAGTCCGTGACGTCGTGTTTTCCGGAACGAATGTGGTAGCCGATGGTCTTCATCACCGGCTGGTTCACCGGCGGCATCTCGGTGAGGCCGAGATCTTGCGCGCCCAGCAGGCGGTAGACGGGACCCGCGTGAACCGCCGAGAGGAACTCGCCGCGCGGATCGGCCCACAGATCCTCGGCCGCGCTGGCGACGTAGACCGGGCGCGGCGCGATCAGCGCCAGCAGCATGTGCTGGTCCACCGGGAGCGCGTCTTCGTTGTCGCTGTAGCGCTTGAAATTGCCGCAGAACCAGTGCGGAAAGCGGGTGTTGAGGTCGCGCACCGTCTCGCCGAAGATACGGCGGCTCAACGCAGCGCCGCCGGCGCCGGAGTTGTTGGAGATCGCCAGCGCGAACCGCTGATCACGAGCCGCCGCCCACAACGCGGTCTTGCCCAGGCGCGAGTGGCCCATCACCGCCACCCGCCGCGCGTCCACGTCCTTGTCGGATTCCAGGTAGTCCAGCGCCCGGCTGAGTCCCCACGCCCACGCCGCGATCGATCCCCACTCGTCCGGGTCGGGCCGCGTCTGGCCCGGACGGTAGAACAGCGGATGCACGCCGTTGCGGAAGCCGTCGTCGTAGTCGGGGTCGAGGTCGCCGTAGTAGACCGTAGCCAGGCCGTAGCCGCGCGCCAGGATCTTCTCGAGCGCCCAGCGGCTGGCGGTCGCGCCGCGCGACTTCTCCGTCGCCCGGTTGTTGACGACGCCGGCATCGGCGTTGTCCCGCATCCACTGCGTCGAAAGCCGGATCCCGGGGTCGGGATGGATTGAATGGTTGCCGTTGAAGTTCAGCGCGAGAAACACGGGCACCGGCGCGGTGGCGTTCGCCGGCAGGTAGATGAGGATGTCCATGCGCTGGCCCCACTTGTCCCGGGTGAACCAGGCGGACACCTCTTTGCGGATCGCCTTGCCTCCCATGGCGCTGGCCGCCGTGAGATCCTTTGCGAACGTCACGTGCCTGGGCGCGGGGCTCCGCCCGTAGACTTGCGTCTCGAAGAGCATAAGGATTTCCGGACGCCGCTTCTCGAACCACATCGCGGAGCCGGTCACGGACGTGCCGTCGCTCATGACGAGCGGGTCCGGCAGTTTGTAGGGAGGGACCTTGGACTCGTCGTAGTTCGGCGGCGGGAGCTGCGGTGCGGCGGCGAATGTTGCCGCTAGAAACATCAACCACTCCATGATGAATGATTCTATGCCGCCGATGAACGCCGATTCGACCCGGATGGCCTTTCCGGCTGAAAACTACTTCGTCGCGCCCGCCCGATTCCTCGCGTCCAACGCCAGGTGGCTGTGCTTCCTCCCATATGTGAAGTAGATCATCAGCCCGATCGCCAGCCAGATAAACAGCCGCGCCCAGTTCTCCCAGCCAAGACCGTACATCATCAGGAAGTTCACCAGGATGCCCAGCACCGGGATCACCGGCACCCAAGGCGTCTTGAACGGGCGCGGAACGTCGGGCTGCGTGCGGCGCATGATCATCACCCCTGCGCAGACGATGACGAAGGCGAACAGCGTCCCAATGCTCGTCATGTGGCCGACCATCGAGATCGGCGCGAAAGCCGAAAACAGGCTCACGAACAGCATCAGCAGCAGGTTCGACTTCCAGGGCGTACGGAACTTCGGGTGGATGTCGGAGAAGATGCGCCACAACAGACCGTCGCGCGACATCGAGAAGAACACCCGCGACTGGCCGAGCAGCATCACCAGGATCACCGACGTGAAGCCGGCGATGATCGCCATCTTGATCAGCGGTTGGAGCCACTTGTACGGCGTATAGCTGATGGCCACCGCCACCGGCGCCGCCACCCCTTTGAACTCCGTGTACTTGGCCAGGCCGACCATCACGGTCGAGAATGTGACGTACAGCACCGTGCAGATGGCCAGCGACCCGATGATGCCGATCGGCATGTCCTTGCGCGGGTTCTTCGCCTCCTGGGCCGCCGTCGATACGGCGTCGAAGCCGATGTAGGCGAAGAAGATGACGCCCGCCGCCCGCAGGATGCCGCTCCAGCCGAACTCGCCGAACGTGCCCGTGTTCTCGGGGATGAACGGCACGTAGTTGGATCCCTTCACGAACCATACGCCCACGCCGATGAAGACGATGACTACCGCCACCTTGATGACCACGACGATGGCGTTCACCGTGGCCGATTCCTTGATCCCGATCATCAGCAGGATGGAGATCACCGCGATGATGAACACCGCCGGCAAGTTGATCAGCCCGTACACCATCTCGCCGGTGGGCAACTGCACCGGCTGCCAGGGGGAGGCGATCAGGTACGGCGGCAGATCGATGCCGAGATCGTGCAGCAGGCTGGTGACGTAGGCCGACCAACTTATCGACACCGTTGCCGCCCCCACCGCGTACTCCAGCACCAGGTCCCAACCGATGATCCAGGCCAGAAACTCGCCCATGGTCGCGTAGGCGTACGTGTACGCGCTGCCGGCGATGGGGATCATGGTGGCGAATTCGCTGTAGCAGAATCCGGCGAAGGCGCATCCGATGGCGGCGATCACGAAGGAGAGCGCGATCGCCGGCCCGGCGTTCTCCGCCGCCGCGATGCCGGTGAGCGAGAAGAGTCCCGCGCCGATGATCGCGCCGATCCCCAGCGCCACCAGGTTCATGGGACCGAGGGTCCGCCTCAGCGTGTGCTCGCCGCCTTCCGATTCGGCCTGGATGCGGCTCAACGGCTTGGTCGCCAGCAAGCTCATGGGTCACCGGTTCCTTTCCAGCCGGCATTTCCGGGGGAAATAAAGTGAAACTATAGCATAATCAGGTGGGTACACCGTCATGACAACGCTGCTCTCCAGGCGCGATCTCGCGCTGGTTGCCTTCGCCGGCTGGATGGCGCGCCGAAACGCTCCCACACGATCTTCGGGGGCCATCCGGCTGCCGCTGCGCACACGGGTCGAGCTTTTCAAAGGCAGCGACGTCTGGGAGGAAGTGCGGCTTGTCCGGGAGATCCCGGTCGCCGAGACGGCAGTGATCATCTGCGACATGTGGGACAAGCACTGGTGCGCAGGCGCGACGCGGCGCGTCGATGAGCTTGTCCGGAAGATGGCGCCCGTCGTCGACCGCGCCCGCGAGCGCGGCATTCAGATCATCCACTCGCCGTCGGAGACCATGGAGTTCTACAAGCACTACCCCCAGCGCAGACGCATGCTGGAGATCACGCGCCTCGGTCCGCCGGCGCCCATCCCGCTGGCGGAGCCCAAGCTGCCCATCGACGACACTGACGGCGGCTGCGACACGCTCGGCGACGCGTTCTATACGGCCTGGAAACGGCAGCACCCGGGCCTGACCATCGGAGACGGCGACGTAATCTCCGACCAGGGCTCGGAGGTCTACGGTTTCCTGTGGCACAAAGGCATCGGCCACTTGCTGGTGATGGGCGTGCACACCAATATGTGCATTCTCAACCGCACGTTCGCCATCAAGCAGATGACGCGCTGGGGCATCCACTGCATCCTGGTGCGCGACCTCACCGACACCATGTACGACCCCAAGGACTGGCCCTTCGTAAGCCACGACGAGGGCACCGAGTTGGTGGTGCGGCACATCGAGAAACACTGGTGCCCGTCGACCACGGGCGGGGAGCTGCTGGCGGCGCTGCGGGTGGATTCTGCTCTCACTGGACGAGCGGATGCATTGTTTCGGGCCGCCGATGAACGCCGATGAACGCGGATTCAAGGGTACAATTCAGACTGATGAGCACTTCTCGCGTACTCCTGCTGATGCCCGCGGCGGTCGCCATTGCCTGGACGCTCGGCCGCCCTGCTGAAATCCTTTTCGAGAAACACACGCTGGACCTCGGGGCCAACGAAACCTGCGCGGTCGCCGATCTGAACGGCGACGGGCGGCTCGATATCGTCTCGGGCGAGAACTGGTATGAAGCGCCAAAGTGGACCAAGCACCGCTTCCGCGAGCTGGCCTACTCGAACAACTACATCGATTCGCTCAGCGATCTGGTGCTCGACGTCGACGGGGACGGGCGCACCGACGTGATCACTGCGAGCTGGTTCAGCAAGAAGCTCTACTGGCTGCGCAACCCCGGCGGCGGAGCCTCCGGGGCATGGAAGGAGACCGTTATCGAGTCCGGATATCCTTCCGAGTTTGCGTTCCTGGTCGATCTCGACAACGACGGCAAAGCCCGCGAGCTATTGCCCCAGTTCGGCGACCCGGGCGCGCCGCTGTCCTGGTATGAGCTGCGCGGCGGCAAGTTCGTCCGCCACATTGCCCATCCCCACAGCGTTCCCCACGGCATCGGCGCCGGGGACGTCAACGGCGACGGGCGCGCCGACATCATCACGCCGCGGGGGTGGCTGGAAGCGCCCGCGGATCCCCGCTCGGACAACTGGCGGTTTCATTCGGATCTCGACCTCGGTTCCGTCGGATTTGTCTATGTCCTCGACTTCAACGCCGACGGGCGGCCGGACCTCCTCACCGCCAAGGCGCATGACTATGGCATCTTCTGGCTGGAACGGACGTCTGACGGCGGCTGGCGAAGGCACATGATCGACGACTCGTGGTCGCAGGCCCATGCCGTTACCCTTGCGGATCTGAACCGGGACGGGCGTCTCGATCTGCTGACCGGCAAGCGCTATATGGCCCACAACGGCCGCGACCCGGGCGCCCGCGAACCGCTCGGCGTGTATTGGTACGAGTACCGCGCCTCCGACGACGGCGCTGGCATCGAGTGGATCCGCCACCTCATCGACTACGGAACCCGCGCCGGCGGCGGGATGCAGATCCCGGTTGCGGACCTGGACGGGGACGGCGACCTGGACTTCGCGGTTGCGGGAAAAAGCGGGTTGTTCCTGTTTGAACGAAAGTAGAGGGAGTACGGCGGGCGGCCGGAGTTCTTGCCGGCTCCGGCCGCCCGCCTGCTGCCGGCTTTCTTCTACGCGCTAGCCGGCTCGAAGTAGCCGTGGGCCAATTCCGGCTTGAACTCCAGAGCGCGGCGCCAGCAGACCTTCGCCTCGTCTTCCTGGCCGAGCGCCTTCAGGGCGTGGCCGAGGTTGAGCGACGCCTCGGCGAAGTTCGGGTTCGCCGACAGCGCCTCGCGGTACATGCGGACCGCCTCCTCCGTCACGCCAGCGCGTTGCAGCAGCAATCCGGTGTTGTAGAAGAGCTCGGCGCTGCGCTCGCCCATGTCGATGAGCTTGGCGTGCATATCCAGCGCTTCCTGGAAGTTCTCGTCTTCGAGCGCCATCGCCGCCAGACCTCGCAAGGCGTCCACCGAACCCGGCTCCATTGCCAAGACCCGCTCGAACGATGCCCGGGCGGCATTACGCTCTCCAAGCTTCCAGTAGGCGATGCCGGCGTTCAGCACTGCCTCGGGCCACCTGGGCCGGCTCTTGAGGCAGGCTTCGAACGCTTCGGCGCTGGCCCGGAAGTCGCCGCGTTGCAGGCGCAGGTAGCCGAGGCGGAACCGGGCCTCGTCCCACGTGGGGTTGTCTTTGAGCAGCTTATCGTAGAGCTCCTCGGCGGATTCAGGCTCGCCCGTCTGCTCGAGAACCAGCGCCAGGTTCCACATCGCCGCCGTTTGCGAGCCGTCGATCTGCAACGCGCGCTCGTAGGATTTTCTCGAGGACGCAAGATCGCCCAGTTCCTGGTGCACGATGCCGAGATTCACGTGAAGTTGGGCGGAGTCCGCTTTGAGCTTGGCGGCCTGGGAGTATGCTTGCGCCGCCTCTTTGAAGCGGTTGGCTTTCTGGTGCGCCACGCCGAGGTTGAACCAGCCCTCGAAATGGTCCGGCGCGATCTCCACCAGCCTGGCGCAGTATCGCGCCGCCGCTTCGTGGTCCCCGGCGGAGAACGCCGACGCCGCCAGGCCCTCGAGGGCCGTCTGCGACTCCGGACGGACTGCCAGCAACTGCTCCGCCGTCTCGCGGACTCGCGTGGAGTCCTTTCTCGCCATGTCCACGGCGATCAGGTTCACCAGCGAGTCTTCGGACTTGGGGTTGCGTTGCAGGATCCTGCGGTACAGGTCGCCGGCTTCGTCGAACCGTCCCACCAGTTGGAGAGCAACGGCCTTGCCGAATTGCGCCGCCTCCTGGTTCGGCGACTGGTTCAGGCAGCGGTCGAAGGACTCCAGCGCCGGCTCCAGTTTGCCTAACTGGAGGTGGCAGATGCCCATGCCCAGGTAGGCTTCGGTCCGGCTCGGATCCACTTCGAGCGAGCGCTGGAAGCGCTCCACGGCTTCCACCCATCGGCCCTGCTTCTCCAGGCACACGGCCAGGTTGAAGTGGGCTGTCCGGTGGCCGGCTTCCAGTTGAACCAGTTTCCAGTAACTGGTGGTTGCCTCCTCGTACTGCTCCAACTGGAAGTGGATGTGGCCCAAGGCGGAGAAGATCTCCGCGTCCTTTTCGCCGCTGTCCACGGCGGCGTACAGTTCGTTCAACGCCTCCTGGGCCTTCCCCTCCAGGTGGAGAGACACGGCCCGGGCGAGGGCGTGGGAGGCGCCCCGCCGCTCCGCTCTCGGCTCGCTGGCCCCGGCCGTCGAACCCTGGTCTTGGATCTGCTGGAACAAAGATTTGCCCTTGCTCATTGGTACACCTCGTCACTCCTCCTCTTATGAATCGGGTTCTCGTAGAAGTAGGCGCACACCCGGCCGATGAAGTCGTCCTGGTGGGCGAGCTTCATCCAGTAGACGCGCGCCCTGGCGCCAGTATCGCTGAAGAACCCAAAGCCTCCAATTTGCAGCTTGTCATCCCGCCAGAAGTCAACGATCTGCCCTTCGATCAAGGTGGTGAAGTTGTTGCCCTGCACCGCGAGCTGCACCCGGTACGGGGTGTTGTTGTGCATGTACAGTCTTATCGGCACTTCGACCTTCGGCCCCTCCGTGCCGCCCAAAACCGGGTAGCGGACCAGAGAAAGCAACGGCAGCGGACCAGGCTTCGAGATCGTCAGTTTGGTGGCGTAGTAGTTCAGGTGGTCCGCTGCCCGGAAGACCCAGCCCGAGCTTTTCCGGTCGATCTGAACCATGAACTCGACCCGGTAGTCGCGCATCTTCATCGACGGTGCGTAGAGGGCGAGCTTGCCGGGCCGGATGAAGCCGGCCTCGTCGTAAGTCCAGCTTCGCTCCCAGCGCTCGGTGGCCCCCTGCCAGTCCTCCAAGCCGGTTCGGAAGTCGTCGGTCAGTTCCACGGCGGCTCGGTTCTCGAGGCTATGCTGGACGGCGCCCCAGCGGGCCGCGACGGCGTCGGTGACGCGACCGCCCGGGGAGATCGTCCACAGGAGCAATGTCAGGCAGGCAGCCACACTCGCGTAGCGCAAGTAGAGCGGAACCGACTGCCAGAAGCGGAGCAACGCGCGTAGCGGTTCGACGCCGGGCGACTCCAGCGGCCGCAAGTAGTGGAACGTCTCGATGATCCGAAGCGGGCTTTCCAGCGGCATCTGCGCCGGCCGGATCGGCATCGGCAGCTCCCGATAGGCGAGCCGTATCGATGGCAGGTTGCGCGGGTGCACTCCCTCGATCGCCAATGCGCTCACGCGCGGAGTTCTACCGGGCTTGGAGTGCCGGAAGATCGAGCCCAGGGCGGGCAGCATGGCCCCGGTTGCCAGGGAACCTGGCTGATGCGCCAGCGGAAGCGACTCGGCCTCCGTCGAGGGAACATCTTCACGGATTGCCCCTTCGACACGAAGGCGCTCCCTGCCAGCGAACAGGCTGAGAGCCGGCAATCGCGGGCGTTCGATCGCGGGCGGAAGAGCCTCGGGTTCCGCCATCAGGAGGGCGGCGGGAGCCGGTCTGGACACCGGCAGAGAGGCAAAGGCCACCTCGGGCGCCAGCGCGGGCGACTGGCTCACCCGGAGCGATGGCACGACGGTCGCCACCGCTGTCGGAAGGGCCGAAGCCGACGAAACCGCGTGGACATGGGCGCTGCGAACGGCAACGGCCATCGGGACAAAGCCGGCCATAGCCGGCAAGCCAGCAGTGCGAGGAACCGCAACCGGCGCCACGACTTCCTCCGCGGCCGGAGCAGCCATGAGGTGTACATCCTGGACCACCGTGGCGGCGAGCGCCGGCATATGCGGCGCCGCCGGCTTGAATAGGGGTCCGGACTCTTCCTGCCGGACCGCCACGCTCGCCGCCGCTTCAATCACGAGCCGGAAACCTGCGTCGGAAAGCGCGGGCCGGAGATCCAGCCGGATTGAAGGGAAGCGGGTCACAGCCGGCGTCGCAAGGGGCGAAGCCGGCGAAATCGCGGGGGCCTCCAAACGTCGGATGGCCGCGGCCATCGGGAGGAATCCGGCAACTGGAGGCAGTCCTGGGGTGCTCGAAGCCGCAACCGGCGCCAGCGCCTCCTCGGCGGAGGGAGCGGTCGTGACGCCTTCCTCGTGAACGGTTGCGGAGGCCATCGCGGGCCTGAGGGGCGCCGCCGGCTCGAACAGTGGTCCGGACTCCTCCCGCCGGATCGCCGCGCTTTCGGCCGCTTCCATCAGCAGCCGGAACCCAGCCTCGGAAAGCACGGGCCGGAGTTCCAGGCTGGTCCGCAGCGAGCCCATCGCGGGCATGGGCGTCTCAGGCTGCCAGTCTGCGCCAGACAGCGCCTGCGCCGACATGGCCGCCGCCCGCACGGGAATCGGCGCGGCGGCCTGGACTGGCGGAAGGGTTTCCAGTGTGGTCCGAATCGGAAAATCGACCGTCTTCAACAATTGGCGGGTCGACTCGCGCCCCGCCACTTGCACCTGGAATTCGACCGGGACGGCCTCCAGGCGAGGCTGAGCCGGCAGAACTCCGGCTTCCTGAACTCGGCTTTGAATGGATGGCGCCAGGGGCAGCGACAGACGCCCGGCCAACGCTAGCGACGGCCGAGCGATTGTTGGGGTCACTGAGGGAACGGGCCTAGCAGTCCGGTCGTCCACAGCTGGCGAGGACCGGATGGAATAGGGTTCGGCGCTGGGCGGAGACAGCAATTCCGCCCGCCGGAGGGCAGGTGCCAACCCCTGGCGCAACTGTCCATTCAAACTCGCCATGCGCGGGCGGCGGTTCACACCCTCGCCGGCGGGAATCGCAGAATCCACAAACAGCCCAACTTGTCCCGGCGCGGCCGGTTCCAGCCTTGCCCAAACCAGGGCGGCGTTGCCAAGCACCGGTGCGATTGGCGCGGGCCTGAAGCCGGGAATCGCCGGCGCCGGGGGTGTAGTGAGCGAGCCTTCGAGTCCCAGTGCGTAGGCCGGGATTTGGGTCGCCCGCGGATCCGGGCGGTAGAGCTTTCCCAGGTCTGGTCTCTTACGCCCCCATCCGGACTGACGGCCGCGTGAGGCGGGGGCTTGCGGCGCTTCCTCAGTCTCCAGCGTCTGGGTTTCCAGCAAGCGGGACAGCGCGATCTTGGTGAGTTTTTTGTAGCGCTGCCGGTGGGAGCCGCAACAGAATTCGCCGTCCGTCAGCTCCCTCAAGAACCCTAGTGCTTTACCGCAATATAAGCAGTGCATGACGACCGCTCATCACCCTTCCCGTCTGCCCTGGGGAAAGGCTTCCAATAGCCGGATCTTCCTCCACCGGTTCCCGCCAACAAGTAGACAATCGCCAGCGCCGCATGCAGACTCCAGTCCTGTCTTGCGACACCTGTGCATCCGTGAGGACCATTTAAGAACCTTTTTCGTCATCGTTCAAGACCGTAAATAGGTAGTATTGGGCTGCTGACCAACGTTAATGTACTCATTGAAGGTTGGCATTTCGTATGGGATTTTCAGTGGATTAGCACTAGTACTCGGGTTTCGGCGTACCGTTCCGGGCCATCTGATGAAACGGAAATTCTCGCGTCCCATTGGGAGGCCTCGGGACCGCCGGCTCTCCACGATGGCGCAGGACGCCATTCGCCCGACCCGGTTCTGACGGTGGTTTCGCGCTTTTCGGCGCCCGTGTCCACACGAGGGAGATTCTCGAGATCGCCAGGACGGACCTCAATCCGACCGCGTGATTTGCCGGGCCTCTTCTTTGCCAGCGTACATCTCGGCGATGAGCGCGCGGTGGTTTTCCAGGACGCGGCTGCGGCGGAGCTTCATGGTCGCCGTCAGCTCGCCGTGCTCGATGCTGAAGTCGCGCTCCAGGATGCGGAACTTGCGGATCTGCTCGAACGGCGCCAGGCGGCGGTTGACCCGGGCGACGGCCCGGCGGACTTCAGCCTTCGCCTCCTCGGGGTCCGGGACGGCCGCCGGGTTGACGGTGATCAGCGCCGAAACGTACGGCAAGCGGTCGCCGATGAGCAGCACGTGGTTCACCGCCGGCTCCATCTCGAACAGGCTCTCGATCCGGGCGGGGCAGATTTTCTTGCCGTTGGAGGAGATCAGCAGCTCCTTCTTCCGCCCGGTGATGTAGACAAAGCCGTCGGCGTCCATCTCGGCGATGTCGCCGGTGTAGAGCCAGCCGTCGCGCAGGACGGCGGCCGTGGCGAGCGGGTCCCGGTAGTAGCCGGAAAACATGGCCGGGGTGCGGACCAGCAGTTCGCCATCCTCAGCCAGGCGCACCTCGACGCCGGGCAACGGCTTGCCGATGCTGCCCGCCCGCTGGTGGTCGATCGGGTTGAGGGTGACGACTCCGCCTTCCGTCAGGCCGTAACCTTCGACCAGGGGCATGCCGATCACTTCGTAGAACAGCGCCAGGTCCTTGCCGAGCGGGGCGGCCCCGGAGGCCGGGATTTTGAGGCGGCCGCCGAACCGCGCCCGCAGCTTGCGGAACAACAGCCGGTCGGCGAGCCGAAGCGTAGCCCGGGCCCACGGCCCGGCAGGCTTGCCTTCCTGCCGCCGGTGCACCGTCTGGAGGCCGAGCCCGAGCGCGCCGTAGAACAGCTTGCGGAGGAATGCCGGCCGGCGGTTGATTTCGGTGCACGCCGTCGCGTAGATGCGCTCCCAAAGCCGGGGCGGGGCCAGGAAGACCGTCGGCCGCACCGACTTCAGCGCTTGCGGCAACTGGCTGAGACTCTCGACGAACCAGACTGGCATGCCGCAGCGAACCGGCAGCAACTCGATCACGACGCGCTGGGCAATGTGCGCCGAAGGCAGCCAGGCGATGGTCGCGTCGCGCGGACCCAGGGGAATCACCAGCGGCCCCATGTCGATGTTGGCCACCAGCGCCCGGTGGCTGACCAGAGCCATCTTCGGCTCGCCGGTGGCGCCGGAGGTCAGATACAGGATCGCAGGATCGGAAGGCTCGACCTCCTTGCGGATCGACTCCCACAGGCCGGGATCGTCCTTCATCGCGCGGCGGCCGATCTCGCGCAATTCTTCGAGCCCGGTCGCATCCGGGGCCTCGCCGGTGAGCAGGAACCAGCGCACGCCGATCGGCTGTCCGGCCGCCCGGCGAAGGGCTTCGAGCGTCTTCGGGCCTTCGGCGAACACCGCCTTGGCCTCGCAGGCGCGCAGCGTCCTCACGCGGTCCTCGGCCGGATAGCTGGAGTACAGCGCGGCGGCGATCGACCCGCTGCACATCACGCCGAGGTCGGCGAAGTAGAATTCGGCTCGCGTTTCGGAATCGAGCGCCAGCACGTCGCCTTTACGGAAGCCCAGCCTGCGCAGGCCGGCGGCGATCTCCTCGACGGCCCGCTTGTACTCGATCCAGGAGTAAACTCGATGCTTGCCGCGGCCCACGGGCTGATGCAGGGCAGGATTGCGGCCGTGGCGCGCGGCGGCCTCTTCGAGCATCGTGCAGATGGTCCTCTGAGCCACTGGGAGATACTACCATGGCGCGAGGCGCAGGCTCGCCAGCCGCGAACCTTCGGCCCGCGGAAGGCAAAAGGCAACGATCAAAAGGCAAAAATAGAGGTGCGCCTTCGGCGGTCTTCCTCTTCTTGTTATTGGCGGCGCATAGCGCCGCGCCACCAGAGGCGCCAGCAGCCGCAAAATGCAGCAAGTCCAGGCGCAGGCCGAACGACTGCCCACCTCCAGCACGAGGGCCTCGCCTTGCGGGGAGCAACGCTCCGCGCCTATCCTATGATGCCGGAGGAGTACAGTGAAACGACGATCCTTCCTGGAGGTGCTGACGACAGCCATGACGCTGAAATCCAACGCAAATGCACAAAGCGAGAGCGGAGGTTCGGGAAAGGAGAGGCGGGCACAGCTCTACTCTCTGCTCGGCGATCTGCCGCCGCGGAACCGCCAGATTTCCGCCCAGACGATCACCGTCGAAGAGCGGCCGTCGTACTTCCTTGAGAAGCTCGGTCTGGACCTGAACGGTTTGGAGCTGGTTCCGGCGTATTTCGTTCGGCCAAAAGGAGTGAGCGGCAAGAGGCCGGCAATCCTTTACAACCACGCGCACGGCGGTGAGTACGACATTGGCAAGGAGGAATTCCTCCGCCACAGGGATGGGTTTCAGAGCCCGCCCTACGCCGAACTCCTCGCCTCGCTCGGCCTCTGCGGCCTGTGCATGGACACGTGGGTTTTCGGCGAGCGGGCAACTCGCAGCGAGATGGACACGTTCAAGGAGATGCTGTGGAAAGGGCAGGTGCTCTGGGGAATGATGGTCTATGATTCCATCCGCGGCATCGACTACCTGGCGAGCCGTCCCGAGGTGGACGCGGAGCGCATCGGCACGCTCGGCCTGTCCATGGGCAGCACGATGGCCTGGTGGGTGGCCGCCCTCGATGAGCGCGTGAAGGTGTGCGTCGATATCTGCTGCCTCACGGACTTCCAGGCATTGATGGAAACCAAGAACCTCAAAGGCCATGGGATCTATTACTTCGTGCCGTCGCTGCTGAAGCACTTTACCGCCGCCCAGATCAACGCCCTCATCGCGCCCCGCGCGCACCTGAGCCTCGCCGGCAACCTCGATCCGCTGACTCCACCCGGCGGCCTCGACCGCATCGACCGCGAGCTCAAGCGCATCTATGCCGCGGCCGGAAAGCCGGAGCATTGGAAGCTTGTGCGCTACGACGTCGGCCACGAAGAAACGCCGGAGATGCGCCGCGAAATCGTCGCATTCCTCAGCCGGCTGTTGTGACGGCGCCTTCCTTCCGCCGCGGGTTGGGCGAAGGACTACTCGGGCGGATCACACCAACCGGCTGCGAGATCGAAGCCGCGCCCTGTATCGGCCTGGAGCTGGAATTAGCGAACCGGCACGGCGCGGGCGATGCGCATTCCGTTCCAGCGCAGTTTGCGATCGCGGGGAGAGCCGTGGCGCATGCCCGGGTCGAGGAAGTCGGCTGAGTCCGCAAATCCTCCGCCGCGCAGCACGCGCAGGTTCGAATCCGCCTTGACTTCGACCGCGGCCCCCGGGTAGGGCACATACGAATCGGAGCACCACTCCCAAACGTTGCCCTGCATGTCGTACAGCCCGAGCTTGCCGGGCGCCTTGCTGCCGGCCGGTTTCGGCGCGAACAACCGATCCGGCGCATCGAACCACGCGCGTTCCTCCAGACGCCCATCGAGCGCCGCTCCGTCGACCTCGCCGCATACTCCCACTCGGCTTCCGTGGGCAACCGGAAACCGCCTGCCGGGACTCGCTCGTTCAGCTTCCGCACAAATTCCTCCGCGTCCTCCGAGGAGATCTGCTCGACGGGCATGCGGTCCGCTTCGGGGAAATCCTTGCTCTGGTGTGCGCTGGGGTTGGTCCCCACGATCGATTCCCATTGCGCTTGGGTGATCTCGAACTGGCCGAGATAAAAGGTCTCGACGCTGACCGTGTGGACCGGCCTGGCGGACGCGAATCTCTCCGAGCCCATGTCGAACTCGCCGGCCGGCACGAGCGCCATGAAGCGGCTCGTGCCGCTCACGCGCGCCCGGCGCGGCAGGCCGGTGGCGTCGTCCGGCTCGCCCAGGTCGTCGAAGCCCGCGAGCGCCGGGTGCAGCCTGCGCTCGCACGCCGACAGGCGGTCCGTGGCCTTCCGGTCTCCCGGCAGAACTTCGAGCGCGGCGCGGAATTCGTCGCCGGCCTTCTCCCACTGCTTCGCCTTGACGAAACGCTCACCCTCATCCATATGCCGCGAGTAGCGCCCCGACTGCGCTTCGGTGCTCGTGTGGGCGAGCGAGATCAGGACGCGGTCGCGGCGCCCGCGGACGAGTTTCGCCGCCGGCTCCCACTGGCCTTCTCTTTCGTAGACATCAAGGAGGTTCACCCCGAGGTCGAACGCGCGCGCAATCTGGCGGTTGCGGCGCGCCTGGCCTTCGGCGCTCGGCACGGTGCCGCGGTCTCCGTCCTTGATCCTGAACGTGGGGTCGGTGTGCGAGCCAAAGGACAACAGCGAGACGAAGAGATCGGTTCGGCCGAGCCGGCGGTACAGCCTGCCTCCGCGGCGGAACTGCTCGACCGCGGCGGCGGCCCGGAAGGGAGTGATCAGGCCGGCGGCGCAAGGAGCCAGGCACCGGCCCAGGAGTTCTCGGCGGGTTGGACAGGATTGGATCACCCGTTGATTCTCCGCCGGTAGGGGGAGTGCTTACAAGGCCGGCGTGGGGCTCGTCGGGGAAACGCCTGGCGGCGACGTCACGAGCGGCGCTCTTCACGTTCGGCGCCGCGATCCTGAGCGAGGCGGACCACGATCCCTTTCCCAGCTTGCTCACAGGCGAGCGTCGGGAGTGCCGACGCGGCAGGCTGGAGAGCCTGCGCCACCATAACCTGCTTACTTCGCCGCCTCGATCCTCTCCACTTTGATGATGCCTGTCTTCTCGTACAGGACGCCCGTCACCTTCACTTTGCGGGCGGCGAACTCCTCGGGCAGCTTCTGGTCGCTCAGCACGTACATGTTCTTGCCGTCGTGCAGGGCGTACTTGTACGTCTTGCCCATCTTCACGCAGTCGCGCACGCACTTCGCGTCGGGCCGGATGTTCATCGCGGTGTGATCGAGGCCGCACATCGTGTCGGTGATCACGCCGGTGAAGGTTCGTGTCTGCCCGGCGGAAGCCAGAAGCGCCGCCGCGGCCAGTAAGGACAGGAGTGTTGTTTTCATTGCGATTTCTCCTTTTTGGGGATTGCGTAGACGGTCACCGAATTCAGGCGCCGCCAGAGGTCGTTGTAGCGGCTTTCCTCGAGGGCTTGCTTGAGCTGGAAGTTGAAGCCTTTGTAGTTGCCGTAGTGGCTCTTGGCACGCTCGTAGGTGGTGATGGTGAGCTGGAACGGGCCGGAACTGCTGATGTTTTCGATGTCGGCGTAGCGCCAGGTGCGCGCGGCGCCTTTCCGCGCCGTCCGGTACACGATGCGGTCCTCGGCGACGAGGAGCGTTCCTTCGGAGCCGCGAATCCGGCCGAGCAGCTTCACCGGGATCTCCCAGAGCGGCTTGACGCCCTCCTCTGCGAGACCCGCGACGAGGCGCTGGTCGAGCCGCGTCAGGAGGAACGACTGGATTGCGGCGAGCGGCTGATCCGGGGCGAGACGAAACTTGAATTCGCGATCGGCGCCGAGCTTCCAGGCGACGTCCTGGTAGGTCACTACGCGGACCATGTCCGGCTCGATCAGAAGCTGCTGGATGTCGCGGTATGCCCAGCGGAACACGTGGTTCTTTGACCCCTCGTAGGCCACGTTGGTTTCGTCGATTCGCAGCGTGCCAGCGCAGGACTTGCGCCAGTGTTGGTGGAGCGCCTCCAGGCGGAATTCCGTTTGCGCGAGCAGCGCCGGCGCGGTCCACAGCGCGATCAGACCCGCGGCGCAAGCTGTCTTTTCAATTCGAAGTGCCATTTCCATACCTCGTAAATCGCTGGATACACCATCAGCTCCAGAACAAACGACGTGAAGATTCCGCCGATCATCGGCGCGGCGATGCGCTTCATGACGTCGGCGCCCGTGCCGGTGGACCACATGATGGGGAACAGGCCCATGAACATGCAGGCCACTGTCATGAACTTCGGCCGGATGCGTTTGACCGCTCCGTGCAGGATCGCCTGTTGCAACTCGCGCAGGCTGCCGAGCCGGCCCTCCTTCTTCGCCTGCTCGTAGGCGAGGTCCAGATAGAGCAGCATGAAGACGCCCGTTTCGGCATCCACGCCGAGCAGCGCGATCAGGCCGACCCAGACGCCGATGCTCATGTTGTAGCCGAGCGCGTACAGCAACCAGATCGCGCCCACCGCCGAGAACGGCACCGCCAGAAGGATGATCATCGTCCTGGCGGCTGACTTCGTGTTCATGTACAGCAGCATCAGGATCAGGAAGAGCGTCAGCGGGACGACGACGA